>NZ_JAHCDD010000066.1 GCF_018413525.1 Acidovorax sp. CCYZU-2555 | reverse complement strand
ACGCAAGTTCTTAGGTTACGACCCTATCGTCTAGAGGCCTAGGACATCACCCTTTCACGGTGAGTACCGGGGTTCGAATCCCCGTAGGGTCGCCAAGTTTGAAGCACTTGGGTATGGCAAATTCATTTGCTGCACCACAAAGCTTTCTGCCAGGAGTGGTAGTTCAGTTGGTTAGAATACCGGCCTGTCACGCCGGGGGTCGCGGGTTCGAGTCCCGTCCACTCCGCCACAGTTAATGGAAGTGTGCATTCTGCATGGCTCCAATTGGGGGTATAGCTCAGCTGGGAGAGCGCTTGCATGGCATGCAAGAGGTCATCGGTTCGATCCCGTTTACCTCCACCAAGAAGTTAGAACGCAAGTTCTTAGGTTACGACCCTATCGTCTAGAGGCCTAGGACATCACCCTTTCACGGTGAGTACCGGGGTTCGAATCCCCGTAGGGTCGCCAAGTTATAGCGCTTGGCCTGTATCAAGTACAGGCAGAAAGCTATCTACCAGGAGTGGTAGTTCAGTTGGTTAGAATACCGGCCTGTCACGCCGGGGGTCGCGGGTTCGAGTCCCGTCCACTCCGCCATAGTTTGTGAATTGACGCTTGCGTTGATTGAGTCGATTGCAAAAAGGCACTGTGTTTTGCGCAGTGCCTTTTTTTGTAAGGTATACGGTGCCGTTGGGGAAGCGCCAGTTCATCGTTTTGATGGCTTTCCCCGCAGATGAGAGAACGCAAGTTCCCAGGTTTTGACCCTATCGTCTAGAGGCCTAGGACATCACCCTTTCACGGTGAGTACCGGGGTTCGAATCCCCGTAGGGTCGCCAAGTCATAGCGCTTGGCCTGTATCGAATACAGGCAAAAAGCTTATCTACCAGGAGTGGTAGTTCAGTTGGTTAGAATACCGGCCTGTCACGCCGGGGGTCGCGGGTTCGAGTCCCGTCCACTCCGCCATAGTCTGTGAATTGACATTGATGTCGATTCGGCTGATTACGAAAAAGGCACTGTGCTCTGCACAGTGCCTTTTTTCGTTGTCCCAGCGGTTTTGTGCAGCAGCGTTTCAGCAATTGCCCGAAAGCAGTTGCTCGAACAGCGTTTCACTGCCCATCTGCCCGCCCTTGAGCATGATCTCCAGCCCGTCGAGCGCCGGATCATCGCTGTGAAGGCGGCACAGCGCCACACCGGGCGCCAATTGCGCCTGATAGGACAGGCCCCATGCGTCAAGCGCCTGGACCGCATGGCTCGATGTATCGCCGCCGGCGACGCCCAGGCGCTTGATGGGCGCCCATTTGAGCACTTGCGCGAGCAATTCGCCGCAGGCCATGGCCAGCGCGCGTGCATTGGTGGGCGCGTCGGTTGCAGCGATTTCGCCGCCACTGGAGGTGCAGGCCAGCATGTTGACCTTTCGCTTCAGCCTGGTCGCGATGTGCTGTGCCATTTGCGTACGATAAGCCGCGTCGTTCGCCAGGCGCGGCGCATCCAGCAAAAGATGTTCGTAAGAGCTCGCGGCTTTGACCTGGCGTGCTGTCATCGGCGACAGGCTGCCTGCGAGCACCAGCACCGGGTCAACGGCTGGTGCTATGGCGGCGCTGACAGCAGGCGCCGGTCCTTGCCAGTGCGCGGCCAGCGCCTGCACCACGCTGCTTGGGCCTGCGGCCAGCAGCGGCTGTTGCCGCGCATGCTGCCAGATCAGCCGGCCGACGGTGACGAGATCATCCGTTCGCGCGATATCGAGCAAGACGGCGTCAGGTTGCTGCGCAATGACGGCACAAAGCTGCTGATCGAGTTCTGACTCGGCTTGCGCGTAGTCGGTGTAATCGAGCGACGCAAGCTGCAAGCCTTGCTGTGCGAAATGCAGCCGCAGATCGGCTTCATGCATGGGCGTGACCGGATGCCGGCGCATGGTCGGATGCCGGTCTATACGGTGCATGGCCGCGCCGGCGCTGGCAAACAGGTTGCCGAACACGCAATAGCGGCGCAGATTGGGCTGGCCGCCGACGATGGGCACGAAAGCATTGCCCGCATGCGGCTGCAATACGCGTATCGCCGTGCCAATGCTGCCGATATGCGCAGCGCTGTCGAAGGTCGAACAGGTCTTGTAATGCATCACCGGCGCGCCCAGCTGCGCGAACAGCCGGCCCACGGGCTCGAGTTCGCTCTGCATCTCGGCGGGCGTCATCGCGCGCGCCGCGCCCGCGATGCCCAGGCAGTCGAGCGGGCCGGCGCGTTCGAGCTGGGCGGGACTGGGCAGGCCCAGAAACAGCAGCGTGCGCAGACCGGCGCGCGCGGCCGTGGCCAGCGTATCGGTGGCGCCGGTGAAATCGTCGCCGTAATAGGCGATCTTCAACATGGATGGCATCGCCGCATCACTTGCCGAAGAAGGCCAGCGCTGCCGCGAGTTCGGGCGCCTGGCGCGCGTACTCGACCAGCGGCAGGCCTTCGCGGGCCGCGGCCCAGGCCTGGCGAATGCTGGCCACGCCCGCGGCCGGGCCGCCCGGATGGGCCAGAATGCCGCCGCCCGACATGAACAGCAGATCGTCGCTTTGCACCGCGGCCCAGGTAGCAGGCACGGTGCCGGCCCATTGGCCGGACGAAAACGCCGGCATGACCCGGTCTTCGATCTCCGGCGTCAGCGGCGTATAGCAATCCTGGGCCGAGGCAATGACTTCTTCGTCGGGCTGGGAGAATTTGCCCTGCAGGCCATGCACATGCATGTGGTCCACGCCCGCGAGCCGCCACAGCGTCTGGTAGGCCTGGAACGACATGCCCAGCAGCGGATGGCGCGACAGCGCGCCGTAGCCATTGCGGTGGCCGTGCAGCGTGAGGCCCGTGTGGCGGCGCAGCGTCTGCAGCGCCGAGTAGCCGCACCAGTTGAGGCTGGCCATCGCGCAACTGCCGCCTTCGCGCTCTATCAGGTCGGCATGGCGCTTCATCGCGTCGGTTTCGTCGGTGATGTTGAACGCCACCATCACATGCTTGCCGGTGCGGTCCTGGTGGGCGCGTACGGCCGCCATCACGGCCGGAATGCGCTGGGCCAGCGGTGCATGGGCGGGGTCGGCGCAGACTTCATCATCCTTGATGAAGTCGACGCCGGCCGCGCACAGGCGCGCCACGAGTTCGGCGGTCTGTTCGGGCGAGAAGCCGACATTGGGCTTGAGAATGGTGCCCACCAGCGCGCCGCTGGCAATACCGGTCAGCCGGCGCGTGCCCGCAATGCCGACCTGGGGCAGAGCGAACTGCGCGCGGTAGCTTGAAGGCAATTGCAGGCTTTCGAGCCGCAGGCCGCTGGCTTCGCCCAGATCGTAGAGGTTGCCCGAAACGGTGGCCGCGAGCGTGGGCAGGTTGGCGCCGACATTGGCGACCGGAAACGAGATGCGCACGCGCGCGCGCCGCCAGGGGCCGTTATGGCCCTGGCGCTCGAGCAGCGCATTGGGCAGGCTGGGCGCGTCCACGGATTCGAGTTCGTCTATGGACTCGACCGTGGCGCGTGCGCGCCGGCGCAGCGCATCGGTCTCGCCCTCGACGCGGGTAAAGGTGCCGCACGACTGTTCGCCGGCCATCACTTCGGCGACGAGGGCAGGCGCCAGGGGCGTTTCAATCAGGTAGGTGGCTTCGAAGCGATCGACAGTCATGGGGCAACGGGCTCAGAGTTTGCTCAGGTCGGGGAACGGGCGAACGGGGTCGGTGACGCCGTCCCAGGTTTCGGACGCGGCGCGAATCATGTCGAACATCTTTCCCTTGGGCCCGGCGACTTCGGACAGCTCGATCACGGTGCCGGGGTGGTACTCGGTGTCGAAGTAGATGAAGCGGCCGTTCTGGCCGACTTCGCCGCTCATCACGGGCTTGAAGCCCTGCTGCAGCAGGCGCTCGAGGTCGGCATCGTAGTTGCTGGTCCAGTAGGCGACATGCTGCAGCCCCGTGCGCCCGGCCTGCAGGAAGTCGCGGTACATCGACGGCACGTCGTTGCGCGTCTGTATCAGCTCGACCTGCACAAAACCCGAGTTGGCGAGTGCCACAGAGTTGTGCGGCGCGTAGGCCTCGCCGTTGTAGCGGTAGTTCTCGATCGGCACCTTGGGGTTGTAGAACCAGGGGCCTACGCCCAGGGTCTTGCTCCAATATTCCATGGCAGCTTCGATGTCGTGCACGACGTAGCCCAGCTGGCGAATTTCTCCGAAATGGCGGCTCATGTGTTTTTCCGTGTAATGGATGAGAGGAAGAGGGAAGTGCGGTGCTTGCGGCGCGCGGCGCTTATTTCAGGAAGCCCGTGGAGATCCAGGGAATCGCCGCGACCAGCACCAGGCCGACCAGCAGCGCGGCCATGTAGCCGCCTATGTATTTCATGCCTTCGTTGGGGTCGACCTTGCTGATCGCGCAGGCGCCGTAGTAGCCCACGCCGATAGGCGGTGCGAACAGGCCTATGCCCATGGCGAAGATCACGACCATGGCGTAGTGCACCGGGTGCACGCCGGCCTGCACGGCGATGGGGAACAGCAGGGGGCCGAACAGCACGATGGCCGGAATGCCTTCGAGCACGCAGCCCAGCACGATGAAGGCGACGATGGAGATCGCCAGGAAGCCATAGGCGCCGCCCGGAATGTCGGCCATCATCTGCGCCAGGTCGGTGGAAAAGCCCGACTGGGTCAGGCCCCAGGCCATGGCCGTGGCGCAGCCGACGATGAACATGATCGCGCCCGACAGCGAGGCGGTCTCGATCAGCATGGGCTTGAGGCGGCGCCAGTCGAACTGGCGGTAGACCAGCAGGCCGGCGATCACCGAATACACCACGCCAATGGTCGAGACTTCGGTGGCCGTGGCCACGCCTTCGACCACGGCCGCGCGGATCACAAAGGGCAGGGCGATGGCCGGCAGCGCAATGATGAAGAACTTGCCGATCTGGCCCTTGCTGTAGCGCGTCACGCCGCTCAGGTCTTCCTTGCGGTAGCGCCACCAGACCACGGTGCACAGGCACAGGCCCAGCACCAGCGCGGGCAGCATGCCGCCGGTGAACAGCGCGGCGATGGACACGCCCGTGACCGAGCCTATGGTGATCAGCACGATCGACGGCGGAATGGTTTCGGTCTGCGCGCCCGTGGCCGACAGCAGCGCCACCAGGTCGCCGGGCTTGGCGCCGCGCTTTTTCATTTCGGGAAACAGCACGGGCGCGATCGCCGCCATGTCGGCGATCTTCGAGCCCGAGATGCCCGACACCAGATACATCGCGCCGATCAGCACATAGCTCAGCCCGCCGCGCACATGGCCCAGCAGGCTGGCGAGGAACTGGATCATGGCCTTGGCCATGCCCGTCATCTCGATCAGCGCGCCGAGGAAAATGAACAGCGGCACGGCCAGCATGATCAGGTGCGACATGCCTTCGTCCATGCGGCCCACCATCACCACCATGGGCGTATGCGTGGTCAGCGCGAGGTAGCCAAAGGTCGCGAGCGCGAAGCAGAACGCAATCGGCACGCCCGAGAACACCGTGACCGCGACGACGATCAGAAAGAACACCACCAGATTGAGCTTGCCCAGTGTCGCGAACAGCGGCTGTGCCAGCCAGAACGCCAGGATGATCGCGGCCGTCGCGGCGACGGTGATGGCGATTTGGCGCAAGGTGCAAAGCCGCAGCAGGCGCAGCACGGCAAAGATCGCCATCAGGCCCACGCCCACGGGAATTGCTGATGCACGCCAGGCGTTGCTGATTTCGAGCGCCGGCGTGACGATGAATGACTCCTCGTCGGCGTATTCGTAGGCCGGATGCATGACCATCACCAGAAATGCCAGCGAGGCGGAAATCGCCAGCGCTTCGAGCAGGCCGCGCGTCTGCGGGCTGACCTTGCTGACCAGCGCCGTCATGCGCATGTGCTCGCCGCGGCGCAGCGCCACGACCGCGCCCAGCATCGACAGCCAGAGGAAAAAGATCGAGGCCAGTTCGTCCGACCAGACCAGCGGCGCATGCAGCACGTAGCGCGCGACCACGCCCGCGAACAGGATCACGATTTCCGCCAGAACGATGGCCGCGGCAATGGCTTCAACCACGGCGCCCAGGCGCAGGTCTATGCGGCCGGCCAGTGCGCTGAACGGATTGGCCGGCGGCGCTGGACTCGCGTGCGGGTCTGGGGCGGGGGCGAGGGACATGACGGGTACTTTCTTCGGGGCAGGGGCGAGCCGCGCGCGCAGGCGCGGGCATGGCAATCGGATGGTGGTGGTCAGCGGGAGGCCTGCCTCCCGCGCAGGTCAGGCGAGCTTGCCGACGGTCTGTTCCAGCAGGCCCCAGGCTTCGTTGCCGAAGCGGCCTTTCCACTCGGCGTAGAAACCCGATTCGCGCAGCTTGGCGCGGAAGCTGTCGGCCGATGGGCGGTTGATCTGCAGCCCCTTGGCCTGCAGGTCGGCGATCACCGAATCGTTGAGCTTCTTGATGTCTTCGCGCTGCTGCATGCCCGCGTCATTGATCGCCGCGGCGACGATGGTCTTGAGGTCGGGCGGCAGCCGGTCCCAGGCGCGGCCGTTGGCGATGAACCAGTAGCCGTCCCAGATGTGGTTGGTCAGCGAAGCGAACTTCTGCACTTCGTAGAGCTTGGCGACCTGGATGATGGGCAGCGGGTTTTCCTGGGCGTCGACGATTTTTGTCTGCAGCGACGAATAGACCTCGCTGAACTGCAGGCTCGCGGGCGCGGCGCCCAGGCCCTTGAACATCGAGATCGACAGCGGGCTCACGGGCACGCGGATCTTGAGGCCGTCGAGGTCCTTGGCGCTGGCGACAGGCGCCTTGCTGCTGGTGGTCTGGCGGAAACCGTTGTCCCACATCTTGTCGAACGCATACAGCCGCATCTTGCCTATGGCCGCGCGCACATGCGCGCCGAGCTTGCCGTCCATCGCCGACCAGACCTGGTTGTAGTCGGAGAACGCAAAGCCCGTGGCATTGATCGCCGCGACCGGCACCAGCGTGGCGATCACCAGCGCCGAGGGCGTGAAGAACTCGATGCCGCCCGAGCGCACCTGGGCCAGCATGTCGGTGTCGCCGCCGAGCTGGTTGTTCGGGAAGATCTTGATCTCGACCCGGCCCTTGGTCTCCTTGAGGATGCGGTCGGCCGCTTCCTGCGCGCGAATGTTGAGCGGGTGGGTCACCGGCAGGTTGTTGCCGTACTTGTACGAGAACTCCGCGGCGCGCGCGACCAGCGGAAAGCCGGCCATGCCAGTGGCGATGGATGCGGCGGGAACGGCGGACAGGCTGCGCAGAACGCTGCGGCGGGTGACTTCGGCCATGGTTGTCTCCAGTTTTATTTTTGATGCGTTTTGATGCATCATTAGATGAAAGCCACGCAACGATAGGTGTTGAGCGGCGAGGCGTCAAATCATAAAAATGATGGGTTTTGATGTATGCGGGTTGACCCTGATGGATTGGAAAGCGGATCGCAGCGCGCGCGCGTGGCCGATATCGCGCGTGCGGCCAAGGTATCGACCGCGACCGTCGACCGCGTGCTCAACCGCCGTCCGGGCGTGCGCGATGCGACCGCGCAGAAAGTGCTCAAGGCCGCGGCCGAACTCGACTACCTGCCCGAAACCGGCCTCTACGCCGCGCTCGCGGCCGCGCCCATGCGCCTGGGCTTTTTGCTGCCCGACGGGCACAACCGCTTCATCCGCATGCTGGGCGATACGGTCGATTATTCGCAGGAGCACCTCGCGCCGTTCAACGTCAAATGCCGCAACGAGCAGTTCGAGAGCTTCAACCCGCAGCAGCTGGCCGCGCGCCTGCTGCGCCTGGGCGAGCGCTGTGACGGCATTGCCTTCATGGCGCTGGAGCATCCGGTCGTGCGCGAAGCGGTCGCCCAGCTGGCCGACCAGGGCGTGCCGACCATCACGCTGATTTCCGATCTTTCCGGCTCGCGCCGCGCGGCCTATGTGGGCCTCGACAATCGCGCCGCGGGCCGCACCGCGGGCTATCTGGTGGGGCGCTTCATAGGTCAGGGCGCGCGCGCGGGCAAGGTCGCACTGATTGCGGGTTCGCGCAGCTACAGCGCGCACGAGGAGCGCGAGGCCGGCTTTATGCATGTGATCGAAGAGATGTTCCCGGCGCTGCAGGTCGTGGGCCTGCGCGAAGGCCATGACGACGCGCAGAAGAACTACACGCAGACGCGCACGCTGCTCGAGCAGTATCCCGACCTGGCCGGCATCTACAACATCGGCGGAGCGTCCGACGGCGTGGCGCGCGCGCTCAAGGAAATGGGGCGCGAGCACAAGGTGGTGTTCATAGGCCATGGGCTCACGCCCGACACGCGCGCCATGCTGATCGACGGCAGCATGGACGCCGTCATCACCCAGAGCCCGCAGGCCGCGATGATGAGCTGCGTGCGCATCTTCACCAATCTGCGCGAAAAGCGCGATGCGATGCTGGGCGTCGATCCCGCGCGAACGTTGGTGATCTTTCGCGAAAATCTGCCTTAAATTCGTTAAAACGCGCCATGCCTATCAATGGGCATGGCGCGCCGGCATCAGCGTGGCGCGAGGCGGATCGCGCCGTCGAGGCGAATCACTTCGCCGTTGAGCATGTCGTTCTCGAAGATATGGCAGGCGAGCTTGGCGTAGTCGCCGGGCGTGCCCAGGCGGCTGGGGAAGGGCACGCCGGCGGCCAGCGCGTCCTGCACTTCCTGGGGCATGCCGAACAGCATGGGCGTGCCGAAAATGCCGGGAGCAATGGTCATGTTGCGAATGCCGTTGCGTGCGAGATCACGCGCGATGGGCAGCGTCATGCCCACGATGCCGCCTTTGGACGCGGAATACGCGGCCTGACCGATCTGGCCGTCGTAGGCCGCGACGCTGGCCGTGGAAATCATCACGCCGCGCTCGCCCGTGGCTTCGGCTTCGTTCTTGCTCATGGCTTCGGCGGCCAGGCGGATCATGTTGAAGCTGCCGATCAGGTTGACCGTGATGGTCTTGCTGAACACCGACAGCGCATGCGCGCCGTTCTTGCCCACGGTCTTCTCGGCCGGAGCAATGCCTGCGCAGTTGACCAGGCCCATGAGCTTGCCCAGCTGGGTTGCCTGGTCGACGGCGGCCTGGGCGTCGGCTTCGTTGCTCACATCGCAGTGCACGAAGGCGCCGCCGATTTCCTGGGCGACCGCACGGCCTTTTTCGTCCTGCATGTCGGCGATGACGACCTTGCCGCCCTTGGCCGCGAGCATGCGCGCCGTGCCTTCGCCCAGGCCCGATGCGCCGCCTGTCACGATGAATACCTTGCCTGCGATGTCCATGGTTTGTCTCCTTGATTGACGTTGACGTAAACGTCCATTATGGCGAGAAACCTTTCGTTCAGACTGTCGCTGGCGCTACCAGCGCGCAGTTTGGGCGCAAAAAAAGCCCGGCCAAGAGGCCGGGCTTTGATTGAGAGCGCTGCGCGATCAGTTGAAGCCGACGCGGTCAAGCATCTGCTGGACCTTGGTCATGTTCGCGCCGACGGCGCTGATTGGAATGGTTTCGCTCTTGAACGGCTTGCCGTTGGTCATGGCCTTGAGCGCGGGGTTGTCGAGCTCCACGCCCTTGGCCGCAGGCCATTCGTTGTTGCCGTTGGCGAAGTAGTTCTGCGCAGCGGGGCTGGCCAGGTATTCCAGGAACTTGACCGCATTGGCCTGGTTCTTGGTGTGGCGGGCGATCGCGCCGCCGGCGATGTTCATGTGCGTGCCCCACGATTGCTGGTTGGGGAACACCACGCCGACCTTGTTGGCCACGGCCTGGTCTTCGGGCTTGTTCGAGCGGATCATGCGCGCCAGGTAGTAGCTGTTGCTCACGGCGATATCGCACTCGCCCGAAGCCACGGCCTTGATCTGGTCGGTGTCGCCACCCTTGGGTGGGCGCGCCAGGTTGGCGACCAGGCCCTTGAGCCAGGTTTCGGCCTGCTGCTCGCCCATGTGCTCGGTGACCGCACCGAACAGGCTCAGGTTGTAGGGGTGCGAACCCGAACGGATGCACAGCTTGCCCTTGAACTTGGGGTCGGCCAGCGATTCATAGGTCTGCACGTCCTGGGCCTTGACCTTGATCTTGTTGTAGACGATCACACGAGCGCGCGTCGACAGGCCGAACCACGAAATGCCGCCGTCGGCCGCGGGTGCGCTGCGCAGATTCGACGGAATGACGTCTTCGAGCACTTTCGAGCGGATGGGCAGGAACAGGCCGTCGACTTCGCCGCGGTACAGGCGTGCTGCGTCCACCAGCAGGATCACGTCGGCGGGCGAGGCCGTGCCTTCGGCCTTCAGACGCGCCAGAATGCCGGCGTCATCCGCGTCGACGCGGTTGACCTTGATGCCCGTGGCCTTGGTGAAGCCGTCGTACAGCGCTTCGTCCGTGCTGTAGTGGCGCGCGGAGTACAGGTTGACGACGCCATCGGCATAGGCCGCGCCCGCGGCTGCCACGGTGCAGGCGGCGATCAAGGTGTGAAGAATCTTGGACATGGCAAATCAGTGTGAAATGGGATCGCTGGATAATACGCCAAACGCGAATTGTTCTTAATATTGTCCTTGCAGCGATGGCTGCCACCGCTTGCGAACAGGCAAAAAAAAGCCCGGTCAGAGACCGGGCTAGAAAGGATCCAAGAAACGGGGGTTTCGAGAGGATCCAAGGAGACAACTGGTGGTTTTGGCTTTCACCAAAACAATAGGGTCATTATGCGGGTATTCCCGGGATTAGGGAATACCTCAGGCAAAAAAATCGCGCGATCAGCCTTGTTGCGTGCTGGTCTTGACTGCGTCGACCACATTCTTCGAAGCGGTCTGCAGGTTGGCTTGTGCCAGGTCGGAAGCTTGCTTCACGGCTTTTTGCACCGATTCGGCAGCGTTGTTGGCCGCCGAGAACGAGTTCTTCAGCAGGGCAACAGCAGCTTCCGAGCCGGGAGGCGCGTTCTTGGTGGCATTGTCGATCAGCTCGCTCAGGTTCTTCTGGGCTTCGGCGGCGCGTGCTTCTACCGATTGGGCGATGGCCGAACCGGTGCCGTTGGCGATGTCATACAGGCTGCGGCTGTAGGCGGCAGTCTTTTCAGCCAGAGGCTGGAACCATTGGGCTTGCAGTGCCAGCAGTTGCTGTGCATCCTTGACGCTCAGCAGTTGCTGGCTGTGGCTGGCGGCGTCCGACAGTGCGTTGCGCGAGGCCGTCACATTCAGTTCGACCAGCTTTTCGACGCCGTCAAAGGCTTTCTGGGTCAGGCCGAACAGGGCTTCGAGGTGGGACTTCTGGGCGTTCAGAATGGCTTCGGGGGTCAGCGACATGTGATTTCTCCTTGAGTAGCGTTATGGAATGAACCAGGCTTGCGAGATATCTGCGCTGAGGGGCCCAAGGCCATGTTGCAGTGCAGCATAAGTGCGATTCTAGGCATTTCGCGCGGCGATGCAAGTGTTTTGTTGCAATGCAACAAATTTCCCGGAGGCACGGTCCGGACATCGTGCTGACATCTGCGTGGGGGCCCACCGGGCGCATGCGACACATGCCATGTGCCGGGCCATGGCACCATAGCGCCTCGACCATGCCCAGCCATTACAAAAACAGTGACCGAGACAAACCATCTGCTTGTGCGTCTGGAGCCGGGACGCATTGAGCGCAAGAAACTGCTGGAACGCCTGGCACAGGCGCGCCAGAAGAAGTGCGTTCTGATCCACGGCCCCGCGGGCAGCGGCAAGACTTCGCTGGCGCTGCAGTGGCGCGCCCAGGCGCTGGCCTTCGGCCAGGACGTGGCCTGGCTCACCGTGCAGCCCGGGGATGACGGGCAGTTCCTGCCCGAGCCGCTGTTCGAGTCGCTGGACCGTGTGGACGCAAGCATTTCCCACGAAGCCCGTCTGCTCTACAACCGCGACGGCCAGATGCGCGGCGATGCGATCGCGATTGCGCTGCTGCGCGCCTTGCTCGCGCGCAGCCGGCCGCTGTGGCTGGTGATCGACGACTGGCAGAACGTGACGGACACCCAGGCCAATGGCGTGCTGCAGACGCTGCTCGATTTCGCGCCGCCGGCCCTGCATCTGCTGATGGTCTCGCGCAGCGTGCCCGAGCTGTCGCTGGCGCGCTTGCGCGACCAGGGCCTGCTCGAAGAGCTGGGGCCGGCCGAATTGCGCTTCTCGCTGGACGAAGTGCAGCAGTTCATGCAGGCGCGCCCGCCGCGCCACGCGGGTGCGGTCGATGCGCGCAAGCTGCTGGAAATCACCGACGGCTGGGCGGCCGGTCTGCAATTGCTGGCGCTGCAGCCCAAGGCACCGACTTCGCCGGTGCAGAACGCCCAGGACTTTTCCGCCTATTTCAACCGTGAAGTGCTGTGCCGGCTCGACAAGGACACGATCGATGCGATGACACGCCTGGCCGTGGCGCGCGGCTTCAATGAGGCGCTGGCCACGGCCGTGGCCGGCGATCTGGTCGGGCCGGCGCTGGTCGAGCGCCTGCAGCGCGAACATCTGTTCGTGTTGCCGCAGCACGATGCGGCGTCGCCCGGCTGGTTTCGTTTTCATCCCCTGTTTCGCGAATTGCTGATCGAGCGCTTCAAGGGCTTGTCGCCGTCCGAGCAGCAGCACACGCATGCGGTGCTGGCGCATTGGCTGGGCCAGCGGCGCCACCTGCGCGAGGCCGTGCACCATGCGGTCGCGGCCGGCGACACCGACCAGGCCGCGCAGTGGGTGCAGCGCTGGGCGCGCACGCTGTTTCTGCAGGGCGAGCTGCAGCAGATCGTGCGCGCGGTCGCCGAGCTGCCGCGCGCCGCGCTGCATGCGCGGCCTGCGCTGCTGCTGTGGCTGGGCTGGACCCAGCTTTGCTACAACCAGTTCGCCGCCTGCCACGAGACGCTGGTCGCGCTGAAATCGCAGCCGCGTGGCGAAGACCATGAAGGCCGGGCCCATGCCGCACTGCTGGCGTTTTCGCTGGCGCTGCAGGAAGACGATCTGGGCACGGCCCAGACGCTGCTGCCCGAGTTGACGGCCATGCAGCAGGGCGACGATGTGGTGCTGGTCGGCGGGCGGCGCAATCTGCTGGGCTGGATGCATGCCCACATGGCCGAATACGAAGCCGCGCGCAGCGTGCTGCAGGGGCCGGCGCCGCTGCGCGAAGACGGCACGCCGCTGCTGGACTCGGCCTTCGGCTATCTGATGAACAAGTCGCTGCAGGGGCTGTCATGGCTTTATGCGGGCGATGTGCGTTCGGCCGAGCCCTTGCTGCGCGACACGCTTGCGCAGTCGGAGCGCGAGCTGGGGCGCTACAGCGAGCTGGCCTGCAACAGCGCGGCCTATCTGTCGGCCGCGCTGTACGAACTCAATGAGCTCGAAGAACTGCGCCAGCTGCTCGACGGCCGGCTCGACATCATGGAGCGCGTGGTGCTGCCCGACGCGCTGGTGACCGTGGCCCTGGCCAGCGCGCGCCTGCGCCGCGCCGATGGCAATCCGCTCGAGGCCATCGAAGGCTTGGAGCGCATCGATGAAGTCGCGCAGCGCAGATCGCTGGACCGGCTGCTGGCATTCGCGATCAGCGAGCGCGTGCGCTGCCTGCTGTACATGGAAGACATGGCCGGCGCCGCCGCGATGCTGGACAAGCTGCAGGCCCTGGCCGCGCGCCATGCGCAAGGCGATGGCCCCGTGAGCCAGCGCATTCGCGGCCTCACGCGTTTCATCGAGGCGCTGTACCACGCGGCGCGCTGCGACGACCGCGCGGCGCTCGCGGCGCTGGGCGAATGCGGGCGCGACGACACGGCCTTGCTGCAGCGGCGCGACCGCTGCGCGACGCTGGTGTTGCGCGCGCTGCTGCTGGCGCGGCTGGGCCGCAAGGAGCAGGCGCTGGCGGTGATGCGCGAAGCCCTGCAGCAAGGGCATCAGCACGGCCTGGTGCGCACCGTGCTCGACATGGGCGAGGAGGCCTTGGCGCTGGCCTATGCCTGCGTGGCCGCGCATGGCGCGCAGGACCCCATCCTGGCGTTCTATGTGGATCACCTGCGCCAGCAGCAACAGCGCCACCGGCCCGCGGCGCGCCAGGTCACGGCCACGCCGTGCGAGCCGCTGTCCGAACGCGAGCTCGAAATCCTGCGCGCGCTCGCACAGAGCATGTCGAACAAGCGCATCGCGCTGGCGCTGGGCATCTCGCCCGAGACCGTGAAATGGCATCTGCGCAATGTGTACGCCAAGCTGGGCGTGATGGGCCGCGATGACGCGGTGGCGAGCGCGCGCGGCATGGGCCTGGTGCCGGGTTAACGCGCACAGGGCCGGGCCCGAGAGGGCAAACCCGACCTACCCACTACGGGTGGGTGGGGGGGCAGGGGCGGGTCGCATGATGACCTGGAGCCCACTTTCGCACGCCCTGTCCCATGAGTCACGCCCCTTCTTTCACGCCCTCGGCCCAGGCCTTCGACACGCAGCGCCTGGACGCCTTCTTGCGCCAGCGCCTGCCCGATCTCGACGGCGCCATGCAGCTGCAGGCCATAGGCGGCGGGCAATCCAATCCCACTTTTTTCCTGAGCTACGGCGAGCGCCACATGGTGCTGCGCAAGAAGCCCGCGGGCGAAGTGCTGCCGTCGGCGCATGCGGTGGACCGCGAGTACCGCGTGATGCAGGCGCTCGCCGACAGCGCGCTGCCCGTGCCGCCCGTGGTGCTGTACCACGCGGATTCGGACATCGTCGGCACGCCGTTCTATCTGATGGAGCGTGTCGCGGGCCGCGTGTTCAACGCCAACGACCTGCCGGGCATGGCGCCGGCCGAGCGGCGCGCGGTCTACCTGGCCATGGCCGACACGCTGGCGACGCTGCATGCGGTCGACTGGCGCGCCGCGGGTCTGGCCGATTTCGGCCGCCAGGGCGCGTTCTTCGAACGCCAGCTCGGGCGCTGGAGCAAGCAATGGGCGCTGTCGCGCACCCGGCCCAATCCGGCGATAGACGCCTTGCTCGAATGGCTGCCGGCGAACATTCCGCCTGGCGATGAAGTGGCGCTGACGCATGGCGACTTCAAGCTCAACAACCTGCTGTTTCACCCCACCGAGCCGCGTGTGGTGGCGGTGCTCGATTGGGAGCTGTCGACGCTGGGCCATCCGCTGGCCGACGTGGCGTTCAACACCGTGGCCTGGCGCACCTTGCCGCAGGAGTTCGGCGGAATACGCGGGCTGGATCTGGCGGCGCTGGGCATTCCCGGCGAAGGCGAGTACCTCGCGCACTACTACCGCCGCGCGGGCCGCGAGGACCCGGCGCAGCAGGCCACGGCTTTCCACTGGGCTTTCGCGCTGATGCGCTGGGCCGTCATTTTCGAAGGCATTGCGGCGCGCGCGGCGCGCGGCAATGCCGTGGACGACAAGGCCGCGCAGATAGGCGCGCTGGGCCCGGCCCTGGCGCAGCGCGGTCTCGAGGCCATTGAAACCCCCGTCGAAGCGTTTTAAACAGGAGAGCCGCTTGAACTTCCAGTACCCCGAAGAGACCCAGCAGATGCAGGCCACGATGCGCGCGTTCATGGAGCGCCACGTCGTGCCGAAGTACCACGATTTCGACCGCATCGCCGCGACCGGCGTCTATCCCACCGAGATCATCGAGCCGCTCAAGAAGCTGGCGCGCGAAGCCGGGCTGTGGAACATTTTTTTGCCCGGCCTGCGCGACGACGAGCCCGGAACGCGCCTGACCAACATGCAGTACAGCCCGCTGGCCGAGATCATGGGCCGCGTGCCCTGGGCGGCCGAAGTGTTCAACTGCAATCCGCCCGACACCGGCAACATGGAGCTGCTGCACCTGTTCGCCACGCCAGAGCAACGCGATCGCTGGCTCGATCCGCTGCTCGACGGTCGCATTCGTTCGTGCTTCTCGATGACCGAGCCCGACGTGGCTTCGTCGGACGCGACCAACATCTGCACCACCATCCGGCGCGAAGGCGACGAGTACGTGATCAACGGCCGCAAGTGGTTCACGAGCGGCGCGCTGCACCCGAACTGCAAGTTCGCGATCGTGATGGGCGTGAGCGACGAGTCGCCCGACGCCGCGCGCCACCAGCGCCATTCAATGGTGATCGTGCCCATGGACACGCCGGGCCTGCGCATCGCGCGCAATGTGGCGATCATGCACCACCATGCGGCCGACGGACATTGCGAAATCGTCTACGACAACGTGCGCGTTCCGCTGCGCAATCTGCTGGGCGAGGAGGGCGCGGGCTTTGCTCTGGCCCAGGCGCGGCTGGGGCCGGGGCGGGTGCACCACTGCATGCGCACCATAGGCCAGTGCGAGCTGGCGATGGAGCTGATGTGCGAGCGCGCGCTCACGCGCCGCGCGTTCGGCAAGCACCTGGGCGATTACGCCAACGTGCAGGACTGGATAGCGTACTCGCGCGTGGAGATCGACCAGGCGCGGCTGCTGGTGCTGCAGGCCGCGTGGAAGATGGACACCTACGGCAACAAGGCCGCGCACATCGACGTGTCGGCGATCAAGCTCGTGGCCGCGCAGCTGCAGACGCGCGTCGTGGACCGCGCGATCCAGGTGTTCGGCGCCATGGGCATCACGCCCGATACGCCGCTGTCGTTCCTGTGGTCCTGGGGCCGGGCGATGCGCTTTTTCGACGGCCCGGACGAAGTGCATCTGCGCGCCATCGCACGCGCCGAACTGGCGCGCGCGCGCGAGAGCCTGGGCGCGACCGCGCCTTACTACACCACGGCCTGAGGCACGCATATGGCATATCCCGAAAAAGCATCTGCGGGCAGCGTGCTGCACTGGCGCGAAGGCGCGGTCGCGCATATCCGCTTCAATCGCCCCAAGGCGCTCAACGCCATCGATCGCGAAATGGCGGGCGCGTTTCTCGCGGCTTGCACGCAGGTCGCGGCCGACAGCGAAGTGCGCGCCGTGCTGCTCAGCGCCGAAGGCCGGGCGTTCATGGCGGGCGGCGACATTGGCGCCATGCAGGCCGATCCGGCCCAGGCCGCGCAGCAGCTGATCGCCGGCATGCATGGCGGCATACGGCTGCTGACCGGCATGGACGCGCCCGTGGTCTGCGCCGTGCAGGGCGCGGTCGCGGGCGGCGGCCTGGGCCTGATGCTGGCCTGCGACCTGGCGCTGGCCGCCGAAGGCACGCGCTTTGGCGTGGCCTATCCGCTGATAGGTGCGAGTTGCGACTGCTCGACTTCCTGGAACTTGCCGCGCGTGCTGGGACTGCGCAAGGCGATGGAGCTGGCGCTGCTGGCCGACACGGTAGACGCCGCGCAGGCGCTGCAGCTGGGCCTGGTCAACCGCGTCGTTGCGGCGCAAAGCCTCGAAGCCGAAGCACAGGCCCTGGTGCAGCGTCTGGCCCAGGGGCCCACGCGGGCACTGGGCGCGATGAAGAAGCTGCTGCGCAGCGCGCTGCACCACGGCCTCGATGAACACCTGGACGCCGAAGCCGCGCAGTTCGTGGCCTGCACCGCCACGGCTGATTTTCGCGACGGCACGGGCGCGTTCGTGCAAAAGCGCACGGCGCAGTTTCAGGGCCGCTAGGCCTTCTTGAAGGGAATCGACTGCTATGAAAACACGCATTACCGAACTGCTGGGAACGCGCTACCCCATCATCCAGGGGGGCATGCAATGGGTGGGCACGGCCGAGCTGGCATCCGCGGTCTCCAACGCCGGGGGACTGGGCGTGCTGACGGCGCTGACCCAGCCCACGCCCCAGGCGCTGGCCGACGAAATTGCGCGCTGCCGCACGATGACCGACCAGCCTTTCGGCGTCAACCTGACCATACTGCCGTCGGTCAATCCGCCGCCCTATGCCGAGTATCTCGCCGCGGCCATCGACAGCGGCGTGCGCGTGCTCGAGACCGCGGGCAACAGCCCGGCGGCGTTCATCGAGGTGGCCAAGCGCCGCGGCGTGCGCATCATCCACAAGTGCACCAGCCTGCGCCATGCGCTGTCGGCAGAGCGCCGCGGCGTGGATGCGGTCAGCATCGACGGCTTCGAGTGCGCGGGCCACCCGGGCGAAGACGATGTGCCGGGACTGGTGCTGATTCCCATCGCGGCGCGCGCGCTGCGCATTCCCGTGATCGCTTCGGGGGGCATAGCCGACGGCCGCGGCATGGCGGCCGCGCTGGCGCTGGGCGCCGAAGGCGTGAACCTGGGAACGCGCTTTTGCGCCACGGTCGAGGCGCCGATTCACGACCATATCAAGCAGGCCCTGGTGCGCGCCAGCGAGTGCGACACGCAGCTGATTTTCCGCACGCTGCACAACACGGGCCGGGTGCTGAAGAACGCGGTGTCCGACGAAGTGGTGGCCATGGAGCGCCGCCCGGGCGGCTGCGAATTCGCCGAGATACAGCCGCTGGTCTCGGGCCAGCGCGGCCGCCAGGCGCTGCGCAGCGGCGATGTCGACGGCGGACTGGTCTGGGCCGGCCAGGTGGTGGGGCTGATAGCCGATGTGCCGCGCTGCGAGGAGCTGATAGAGCGCATGGTGCGCGAATGCCGCGAAGCGCTGGGCCACGCGGGCCGGCTCGCGGCCGCGCAGGACATGCAGCAGCTGCAGGAGGCCTGAGCCATGTACGACACCCACCTCGAGACCCATTACGACCAGCGCACGATGCGCTGCTTCCAGCACAGGCCGCGCGATCTGATGGCGCTGTGGAGTGCGGTCGCGCGGCGCAAGCCCGCGGCCGAGGCCCTGGTCTGCGGCGCGCAGCGGCTCAGTTGGGCGCAGCTCGACGACCAGGTGATGCGCGTGGCCGCGGGCCTGCGCGCCCAGGGTGTGGGCCAGGGCGACCGCGTGGCGCTGCTGCTGGGCAACGGATCCGAGTTCGTGGTCGCGAGCTACGCCATCTTGGCGATAGGCGCGGTGGTGCTGCCGCTGAGCACGCGCGAGCAGACGCCGGGGCTCACCTATATCCTGCGCAATTCGGGCGCCAGCGCCTTGTTCGTCGACGCCGCATTGCAGACGCTGGCGCCGCCCGCGGGCGAAGTGCCCGATCTGCGCCTGCGCGTGGTCGTCGGTGACAGCGACGCCGCCTGCCGCTTCGATGCGCTGCTGCGGCATGCGCGGCTCGAACAGCCGGTCGCGGTCGACGAGGAAGACCTGGCGATGCTGGTCTACACCTCGGGCACCACCGGTTTTCCCAAGGGCGCGATGCTCACGCATCTGGGCCTGGTGCACACCATCCTGCACTACGCGCAGTCGCTGGGCCTGGACGACAGCGTGCGCTGCTGCCTGGTCGTGCCGCTGAGCCACATCACGGGCCTGGCGGCGCTGATGGCCGTAACGCTGGGCCTGGGCGGCACGCTGATCGTCGTGCCGCATTTCAAGGCCGCCGAGTTCCTGCCGCTGGCCGCGCGCGAGCGCATCAGCTACACCATCATGGTGCCCGCGATGTACCAGCTGTGCCTGCTGCAGCCCGACTTCGAGCGCCACGACCTGTCGGCCTGGACCGTGGGCGGCTATGGCGGCGCGCCCATGCCGCCCGAAACCATAGACCGGCTCGCGCAGTGGCTGCCGGGCCTGCGGCTTTCGAACTGCTACGGCGCGACCGAGACCACCTCGCCCGTGGCCGTGATGCCCGCGCAGCTGACGCGCGCCCACCTCGACAGCGTGGGCCCGGCGCTGCCCTGCGCCGACATCGCGGTGATGGACGACGATGGCCGGCAGGTGCCCGTGGGCGAGATCGGCGAGCTGTGGCTCAAGGGCCCCATGGTCGCGAAGGGCTACTGGCAGAACCCGCAGGCGACGCGCGAGAACTTCATCGACGGCTACTGGCGCAGCGGCGATGTGGGGCGCGTGGACGCGCAAGGCTTTGTCTACGTGCTCGACCGGCGCAAGGACATGCTCAACCGCGGCGGCTACAAGATCTTCAGCGTGGAAGTGGAGAACGCGCTGTGCGAGCACCCCGACGTGCTTGAAGCCGCTGTCGTCGCCAAGCCCTGTCCGGTGCTGGGCGAGCGCGTGCATGTGTTCGTCACGCCGCGCCCGGGCAAGGTGCTCGATGCCGCGGCGCTGCGCAGTTTCTGCGCCCAGCGCCTGTCCGACTACAAGGTGCCCGAAAGCTTCACGCTGCGCGCAGATCCGCTGCCGCGCAATGCCAACGGCAAGCTGCTCAAGCGCGTTCTGCGCGAAGCGCTGGCGACGGCCACGGCCGCCGCCACGTCCGCCGCCACCTCCACCGCGTGATGAGGGCCAGGCAATGACTTCCTCCACCCAAACGCTTGAACCCGGCATCGCGCTGCTGCGCCTGGAGCAGCCCGCGCGCCGCAATGCGCTGAGCCTGGCCGCGATGCAGACCGTGCATGCGCAGCTCGACCAACTGCTGGCCGATCGCAGCCTGCGCGTGCTGATCGTCACCGGCCAAGGCGCGGGCTTTTGCGCCGGACTCGATCTCAAGTCGGTGCTCAATGCCGACGCCGGCTTCGACAGCTCGGTGCGCGCAGCGATGGCGCTGCAGCATGCGTTCGCCGGACTGGTGCAGCGCCTGCGCGACACCGATGCGGCGGTGATCGCCGCCGTCAACGGCGTGGCCGTGGGCGCGGGCATGGGGCTGGCGCTGGCCGCCGACATCCGCTTTGCCGCGCCCCAGGCCGCGTTCCATGTGGGCGCGGTGAAGATCGGCCTCACGGCCGGCGAATGCGGCATCAGCTACCACCTGCCGCGCCTCATCGGCGCGGGCCGCGCGTTTGAAATCATGCTCAGCGGCCGGCCGGTGAATGCCGACGAAGCCGAACGCCTGGGCCTGGTGGCCGAAGTCGTGCCGGCCGACGGCCTGCTCGAACGCGCGCTGGCCTGCGCGCGGCAGATCACCGCTAACGCGACCTATGCCACGGCGCACACCAAGCGCGTGATGTGGCAAAACCTCGACGCCGCGAGCCTGCAGGCGGCGATCGAACTCGAAAACCATGCGCAGGTGCTGGGCCTGATGACCCGGGACTTCCAGGAAGCCGCGCAGGCCTTCACGCAAAAACGCCCGCCGCAATTCACCGGCGAATGAAAGGGATCCGTGCTTCCGCAGGCGAAGCGTCTTCGAAATCAACGAACGGGGATGGATGGCGATCAGACCTTCCACCAGGACAACCAAACGAGAAATGGACGAGACATGACAAACGCAAGCATTCTGGGGGCCGGCGACAGCGCGCAGCCCGTGGCCGGCGCGCACGCCGATTCGAAGCGCGCCGCAGTGTCGGGCTTCGTGGGCACGCTGATCGAGTACTACGACTTCAGCCTCTACGGCTACATGGCGGTGATCATCGCGCCGCTGTTCTTTCCCAGCGGCGACCCCACGGTCTCGCTGCTGGCCGCGCTCGCGGTGTTCGGCACGGCCTATGTGGTGCGGCCGCTGGGCGGCATCGTGTTCGGCCACATCGGCGACAAGTACGGGCGCAAGACCGCGCTGCTGGGCACGCTGGTCTGCATGGGCGTGGGCAGCACCTTGATGGGTTTTCTGCCCACGTTCGAGCAGGCCGGCTACTACGCCACGGCCCTGCTGGTGCTGGTGCGGCTGCTGCAGGGCTTCTCGGCCGGCGGTGAAGTCGGCGGCTCGGCGACCTTCATTTCCGAATCATCGCCACGCCACCTGAGAGCGACGTTCGGCGCGTTCACGCCCATGGGCTCGACCGGAGGCTTCGCGCTGGCCGCGGCCGTGGCGGGCGCGGTGACGGCCTTGACCACGCCCGAGCAGATGACCAGCTGGGGCTGGCGCATTCCTTTCCTGCTGGCCCTGCCGCTGACGCTGCTGTGCATCTGGGCGCGCACCCGCGTCAAGGAAACCTATGAAGCCAAGCCCGAAAAGAAGGAAAGCTCGCCCATCGGCGCGCTGTTCCGCTTCCAGGGCAAGGCCTTGCTGCAGTCGACGGCGATCAGCGCCGCGACCAATGGCACGGCCTACATCGGCCTGACCTACATGAGCATCCATCTGGTCAAGCAGCTCGGCTATCCCGCGGGCAGCGTCTATTGGGTGGCGACGCTGGCCATCGGCATTTCCGCGCTGCTGATGCCGCTGGGCGGCTATATCGGCGACCGCATAGGCCTGCGCCGGCTGATGCTCGTGGGCCTGATCGGCTACATCGTGCTGACCTATCCCGCGATGGCGATGATGGACAAGAGCCTGTCGATCGCCGCGATCGCCTACATCGTGCTGATGCTCAACACGGTCGCGACCCAGGTCAGCGCCTATACGATACTGCCCGTGCTGTTCGAGCCCCAGTACCGCTACACGGGTGTGGCCTCGGGCTGGAACTTCGGCGTGATCATCGCCGGCGGCACGGCGCCGTTCATCGCCGTGAAGCTGGTGCAGCTCACCGAAAACAAGCAGTCGCCAGCGTTCTTCGTGATCGCCGCGGCGATCGTGGGCCTGGTCGGCATCCTGTCGATACGCCGCAGCCAGTGCAAGGCGATCACCTACTGATGTCTCGCGCATGACATTCATGCGGCGCTGCCGGGGGCCGGCTGAATTAAGCTAGTCCCCCGCTTTGCTTGATGAATGGGTAATCAATGGACAGCCACTCCGCCGCCGCACGCCCTCAGCCGCAGGAGCGCGGCGCGTACAGGACCTTCAAGACCATCACCACGCGCTGGGGCGACAACGACGTCTACGGCCATGTGAACAACGTCGTCTATTACAGCTGGTTCGACACCGCCGTGAACTCGCACCTGATAGAGCAGGGCGCGCTCGACATCGACCATGGCGAGACCATAGGCCTGGTGATAGAGACCCAGTGCAATTACTTTGCGCCGCTGGCGTTTCCGCAGACCGTCGAGGCCGGCATTCGCGTGGCGCGCGTGGGCAGCTCCAGCGTGCGCTATGAGGTGGGGCTGTTCGCCCAGGGCGAAGCGCTGAGCGCCGCGGCCGGGCACTTCATCCATGTCTATGTGGACCGTGTGACACGCCGGCCCTGCGCCTTGCCCGTGCGGCTGCGCGAAGTGCTCGAGGCCTTGGTCGTGGCCTGAAGCCCGCACCAAGCTGGGGAGGGATCGCCTACACTGTCGGCTGCCTGCCACTGCCAGCCTGGGCCCCGTCCCCTGTCTTGCCCATGATCATCACCAGTTTGCTCGACACCGACCTGTACAAGTTCACCATGATGCAGGTCGTGCTGCACCAGTTTCCGAGTGCGCAGGTCGAATACCGTTTCAAGTGCCGCAACCCGGGCGTGCAGCTGGCGCCCTATGTGAACGAGATTCGCGAAGAGATTCGCTGCCTTTGCGATCTGCAGTTTCGCGACGCCGAACTCGCCTATCTCAGCGGCCTGCGCTTCATCAAGAGCGACTTCATCGACTTCCTGGGTCTGTTCCGCCTCAATGAAAAATACATTGAAGTGACCGGCCTGCCCAATGGCGAAATCGACATCACGATTCGCGGACCCTGGCTGCACACCATCCTGTTCGAGATTCCGGTGCTGGCCATCGTCAACGAGGTGTACTTCCGCAATACGCAGAAAGTGCCCGACTTCCCCGAAGGCCGGCGCCGCCTCGAAGAGAAGGTGTTGCAGCTGCAGGCCCCGGGCCTGGAGCCGCTGAAGATCGCCGACTACGGCACACGCCGGCGTTTCAGCCGGGCCTGGCACGAGGAAGTGCTGCGCGTGCTGTGCGCGCGCCTGGGCACGGGCGAGCGCAGCGCGGGCTCCAGCCGCCTCGAAGGCCAGTTCGCGGGCACCAGCAATGTGCTCTACGCGATGAAGCTGGGCGTGACGCCGCTGGGCACCATGGCGCATGAATACCTGCAGGCCTGCCAGGCGCTGGGCCCGCGGCTGCGCGACAGCCAGGTGTTCGGTTTCGAGTCCTGGGCGCGCGAGTACCGCGGCGATCTGGGCATTGCGCTGTCGGACGTCTACGGCATGAGCGCTTTCCTGCGCGACTTCGACCTGTATTTCTGCAAGCTGTTCGACGGCGCGCGCCACGACAGCGGCGACCCGTTCACCTGGGGCGAGCGCCTGCTCGAACACTACCGCATCAACCGCGTCGATCCGCTGACCAAGACGCTGATCTTCAGCGACGCGCTGACCATTCCGCGCACCATCGCGCTGTTCGAGCGCTTTCGCGGGCGCTGCCTGCTGGCCTTCGGCATTGGCACCAATCTGACCAACGACCTGGGCTACGAGCCTTTGCAGGTGGTGATCAAGATGACGCGCTGCGCGGGCCAGCCCGTGGCCAAGCTGTCGGATTCGCCGGGCAAGAGCATGTGCGACGACGAGAAGTACCTGGCCTACCTGCGCCAGGTGTTTGAAATCGCTCCTTCGATCTGAACCAGGAATTTTCCCCATGAAACTCGTGCGTGCTGCGGCCCTGGCTGCATTGGCGGCCCTGCCGGGCTGGGCGCTGGCGGCCGACATCGACGGCGGCGCGCTGTCGGGTTGGTGGGGCATTCCCTTCGCCGGGCTGCTGCTGTCGATCGCGCTGATGCCGCTGATCGCGCCGTTTTTCTGGCACCACCATTTCGGCAAGCTCACCGCGGGCTGGGCACTGGCCTTTTTGCTGCCGTTCGCAGCGCTGTTTGGCGTGGGCGCCGCGGGGTCCAGCCTGGTGCACGCGCTGCTGGCCGAATACCTGCCTTTCGTGATCCTGCTGCTGGCGCTGTTCACGGTCGCGGGCGGCATCTACATTCGCGGTAACCTGCGCGGCACGCCCGCGCTCAATGTGGGCATCCTGGCCACGGGCGCGGTGCTGGCCAGCTTCATGGGCACGACAGGCGCGTCCATGCTGCTGATACGCCCGCTGATTCGCGCCAACGCGGGCCGCCAGCACACGGCCCATATCGTGGTGTTCTTCATCTTCATCGTCTCCAACGCAGGGGGCGCGCTCACGCCGCTGGGCGATCCGCCGCTGTTCCTGGGCTTTCTCAAGGGCGTCGATTTCTTCTGGCCGCTGCAGCATCTTTTCCCGCAGGCGCTGTTCCTGGTGGGCGCGCTGCTGGCGCTGTTCTTCGCGCTCGACAGCTGGTACATGCGCCGCCCCGGCGAATGCACCTTGCCCGTGGCCGCCGCGGGCGACAGCAGCGAACGTTTCGGTTTCGACGGCAAGGCGAACTTCGCGCTGCTGGGCGTGATCGTCGCGCTGGTGCTGCTCAGCGGATTCTGGAAGTCGGGCGTGGCGTTCGATGTCGCCGGCACGGCCGTGGGCCTGCCGGGCCTGGTGCGCGATCTGGGCCTGCTGGCCGTGGTCTGGGCCTCGCTGCGCATCACGCCCACCGACGTGCATTTGCGCAACCAGTTCGGCTGGGCGCCCATGGCCGAAGTCGCCAAGCTGTTCGCCGGCATCTTCCTGACCATCATTCCCGTGATCGCCATGCTCAAGGCCGGCACCGACGGCCCGTTCGGCGCCATCGTGCGCGCGGTCACGCGGCCCGACGGCTCGCCCGATCCGGCGATGTATTTCTGGGCCGCGGGCGCGCTGTCGTCGTTCCTCGACAATGCGCCGACCTACCTGGTGTTCTTCAACACCGCGGGCGGCGACGCGCAGTTGCTGATGACCACGCTCGCGCCCACGCTGGCGGCGATTTCGGCGGGCGCGGTGTTCATGGGTGCGAACACTTACATAGGCAATGCGCCCAACCTGATGGTCAAGGCCATCGCCGAGGACCGCGGCGTGAAGATGCCCAGCTTCTTCGGCTACATGCTGTGGTCGTGCGGCATCCTGCTGCCGCTGTTCGTGCTCATGACCTGGATCTGGTTTGTGTGACGGGGCGCCCAGAGGGCAGATAATCTGCGCCCAGCCCCTCTTTTTTTGAAGTACCGACTTTGTCTTTCGAATCCCTTGTCTTGCTCGCAGCCCTCGCGCTGGTGGTGGTTTTGCAAATACTGGCCTTGCTGCGGCGCCAGGACAACGGTGCGGAAGATCTTGCCGATCTGCAGACCCAGATGCAGGCGCTGGAGCGCGGCATGCAGGCCACGCAGCTGGCGATTGCGCGCAACGATGGCGCGCTCGAAAGCATGGGCCAGCAGTTGCGCGCGCAGCAGGCCCAGGCACGGGTCGATGCCGAGGCCATGCGCGATGTGCTCACGGATGCGCTCACCGCTTTCCGCCGCGAGCTGACCGCGACCACGGCCGCGCTCACGGGCGAAAGCACGCGCTCACGCCAGGTGATGGCCGACAGCACCAGCCTGTTCGAGCAGCGCATACAGCAGCGTTTCGAAGCGTTGTCGCAGGCCACGCGCGGCACGCTCGATTCGCTCAAGGGCGATGTGCAAAGCCAGCTCACGGCGATGTCGACCGCGCTCAAGGACCAGCTCGAAGGCAACGGCCACCAGATTCGCCACCAGTTCGGCGTGCTGCAGGATGCGGTGACGCAGCAGCTCGGCGGCCTGGTGCAGGGCAGCCAGAGCAGCGCCGAGCAACTGCGCAGCGCGCTCAACGAGCGGCTCGCGGCCATCCAGGCCGACAACTCCGCCAAGCTCGAGGAAATGCGCCGCACCGTCGACGAGAAACTGCATGCGACGCTGGAGCAGCGCCTGGGCGAATCGTTCAAGCTGGTCAGCGACCGGCTCGAACAGGTGCACAAGGGCCTGGGCGAAATGCAGACGCTGGCCGGCAGCGTGGGCGATCTCAAGCGCGTGATGACCAATGTGAAATCGCGCGGCACCTGGGGCGAAATGCAGCTGGGCGCGATCATAGAGAACGTGCTCACGCCCGCGCAGTACGCGCGCAACGTCAAGACCGTGCCGGGCAGCGACGAGCTGGTCGAGTTCGCGATCCGCCTGCCGGGCCAGGCCGACGACCAGCCGGTGTGGCTGCCCATCGATGCCAAGTACCCGGTCGAGCATTACCAGCGGCTGATGGACGCCCAGGACGCGGCCGACAAGGCGCTGATACAGAGCGCGGGCCTGGCGTTCGAGGCCTCGATCAAGTTCGAGGCGAAGAAGATCTACGCCAAGTACGTGTCGCCGCCGCACACCACCGATTTCGCGATTCTTTATCTGCCCACCGAAGGCCTGTTCGCCGAAGTCATGCGCCGCCCCGGCCTGGTCGAAGCCATCCAGAACGACTGCCGCGTGATGATCACCGGCCCGGCCAATCTCGCGGCCATGCTCAACAGCCTGCAGATGGGCTTCAAGACGCTGGCCATAGAGCAGCGCTCGTCGGAAGTCTGGGGCCTGCTGGGCGCGGTCAAGACCGAGTTCGCCAAGTTCGGCGAAGTGGTCGCGGCGACGAAGAAATCGATCGATGCGGCGGCGCGCAAGTTCGACGAAGTGGGCGTGCGCACGCGCGCCATCCAGCGCAAGCTGCGCGATGTGCAGGATCTGCCCTTGGGCGCCGCGGCCGTGACCCCGACCATCGCGGTGCTGGGCCTGCCCGATGCCGACGATCTCGACGCCGACGCCGACAGCGACCAGACGGGAGGCGCGCAATGAACGCGGCGCTGTTCAAGGTCATAGGGTCGCAGGTTCTGGTGCACGCCACCATGGCCGGCGTGCGCCTGGCCGCGCCGCTGCTCGCACTCAAGCAAGGTTACAGCGCGCCCGCGGTCGGCGTGCTGCTGGCGCTGTTCGCGCTGACCCAGGTGTTTCTCGCCTTGCCTGCGGGCCGCTTTGCCGACCGCCATGGGCTGCGTCGGCCGTTCTTCATCGGCATGCTGATGGCCAGCATAGGCTGCGCGGCGGCGATGTTGCTGCCGACCTTTCCGGTGCTGTGCTTCGCGGCGCTGTGCACGGGCGGCGGCTCGGGCATTGTCGTGATCACCGTGCAGCGCCATGTGGGGCGTGCCGCGCACGATCCGTCGCAGCTGAAGAAAGTCTTCAGCTGGCTGGCCATAGGCCCGGCATTCGCCAACTTCGTCGGGCCGTTCTTCACGGGCCTGATGATCGACCATGCGACGTTCGGCGACAGCCCCCTGTCGGGCTACCGCGTGGCTTTCGGCCTGTTGGCGCTGAGCCCCATCGTCGCCTGGTTCTGGATACGCAAGACCGAGGAAACGCCGCGCGCGCCCGCGCCCGCGCCGGTCAGCGGCCAGCGCGCCTGGGACCTGCTCAACGACCCCGCGTTTCGCACCGTGCTGATCGTCAACTGGGTGCAGTCGGCGAGCTGGGACGTGCACACTTTCGTGCTGCCGCTGCTGGGCCACGAACGCGGCATGAGCGCTTCGGTCATAGGCACGCTGCTGGGCATGTTCGCCGTCGCCGCGGCCGCGATCCGGCTGCTGATGCCGCTGGTCGCCGACCGCTTGCGCGAAGGCGCGGTGATCGCCATCGCGATGGCGGCCACGGCCTGCATCTTCGTGGTCTACCCGTTCATGGAAAGCCCGCTGACCATGGGCGTGTGCTCGGTGCTGCTGGGCTTTTCGCTGGGCTCGGTGCAGCCCATGGTGATGAGCATGCTGCACCAGATCACGCCCCAGCACCGCCAGGGCGAAGCGCTGGGACTGCGGCTGATGGTGATCAACGCCTCGAGCGTGGCCATGCCCATGCTGTTCGGCGCGGCCGGCGGCGTGATCGGTATCTCGGCGCTGTTCTGGACCGTGGGCGCGGGCGTATGCTGCGGCGTGCGCGCGGCCTGGCGCATGGGTACGCCCGAGCATATCGAGCCTGAGAAAAAGGTGGCGCAGTTGCCGCCGCCTTGAGCTATTTGAGCGAGGCGTGTTCTCGCCAGGCGTTAAGAAGAAACAGCGGGCTTCAAAATCCCCGTTCGCCCTGAGCCTGCCTCGCTGGCCGCGTCGAAGGGTGAACCGCCTGCGCTCAAGTCATGAGGACAGGCCGTTCATGGTTCGACAGGCTCACCACGAACGGTCTATACCCGTTCGCCCTGAGCTTGTCGAAGGGTGAACGGCCTGCGCTCAAGTCATGAGGACGGGGCGTTCATGGTGCGACGCGGCCGGCAAGGCAGGCTCACCACGAACGGTTTGTACCCGTTCGCCCTGAGCTTGTCGAAGGGCCGGTATTTTGAGGCTGCGCCGCTGACGGTCGCTGCGCAGCGGCCCGCCTGATCGCCCTCAGGCCTTTTCGCCAATCTCGTAGTGCTTCTTGATCAGCGCCCAGGCTTCGGCCGGGTCGTCGGTGTAGTGGAACAGGGCCAGATCCTTGCGCGAGATCGTGCCTTCCTCGATCAGCAGTTCGAAATTGATCAGCTTCTTCCAGAACTCGCTGCCGAACAGGATCACGGGCACGGGCCGGCTCTTGCTGGTCTGCACCAGCGTCAGCACTTCGAACAGCTCGTCGAGCGTGCCGAAGCCGCCGGGGAAGGCGACCAGCGCCTTGGCGCGCATCACGAAGTGCATCTTGCGCAGCGCGAAGTAGTGGAACTTGAAGCTCAGATCGGGCGTGATGAAGCGGTTGCCGTTCTGCTCATGGGGCAGGGCGATGTTCAAGCCGATGTTGTCCACGCCGACATCGTGGGCGCCGCGGTTCGCGGCTTCCATGATGCCCGGGCCGCCGCCGGTGCAGATGTACAGCCGCTCCTGCGGCGCCTGCTTGAGGCTGTCGGTGGCGACGATGCGCGCGAACTGGCGCGCCTGGTCGTAGCGCTGGGCATTGCGCACGGCCTGCTGGGCAACGCCAATGCGTTCGGCGTCGCCACTGGCCTGGGCGTCTGCGAGCTGGCTTGCGGCCTGTTCGGGGTCGACGAAGCGCGCGCTGCCGTACACCACGACCGTGTGTTCTATGCCGCGTTCGCGCTGGGCGATATCGGGCTTGAGCAGCTCGAGCTGCATGCGTATGCCGCGCGTTTCGCGCCGGAACATGAATTCAGGGTCGGCAAACGCCAGGCGGTGGGAGTTGGGCTGCAGGACTGCACCGTTGTGCGCCTGGTCGTGCAATTGGCCCCAGCCGTCGGCGAGGTCGGTTTCAGACAGGGGATGGGAGATTTCCATGTAGCCTCGACAAAGTAAAAAGCGCATGTGGCGCCTGACACCACGATCCAAACGCAGCGGGCGTGCCGTGCACCGCCGCTGAATCCACTATACGCTCACAAAGTCATAGCTTTTGGCTGGCGGCAGCAATCATTGCGCGCGCGTCCAGAGCGCATGGACGCTGGCCATGCCGGCCACGGTCATCGCCAGCGAGCCCAGTACATGCAAGCTGGTCCAGCCCAGTGCCGGGCCATAGCGCTGGTGCTGCAGCATGCCGACGACTTCGGCTGAAAAACTCGAGAAAGTGGTGAGGGCGCCGAGAAACCCGGTGACCAGTGCCAGCCGCCAGGCCGGGTCCAGGTGCGGCAGCGCATCGAAGGCCGCCACGCAGACACCGATCAGATAGCCGCCGACGATGTTCGCGGCCAGCGTGCCCCAGGGCAGGCCATGCGGCGTGCTGAGCCACAGGCCCAGACGCCAGCGGGCGAGGGCGCCCAGGCAGGCGCCAATACAGATTGCAAGAACAGGCAGCATGGCCGCAGGGAGGCGGACTCAGTACCGGTTGTCGACGTCGTCGGCCGGGTCGCTGGAGACCACGCGGCTCACGGCCGGCGGCACGTTCTGGCCCGTGCGGCGTGCGCGAAACAGCGCGGCGCGCATCAGGAAAATCGTCGTGATGGGCACGGTCACCGAAATGAACACCGCGATCAGCAGCGCGTGCAGCGCCAGGCGCTGCTCCATCACCGAGAAGAACAGCACCGTGGCATGCATGATGCACCAGCAGGCCAGCGTGGCGATGATGGATGGCGAGTGCACGCGTTCGAAATAGCTCTTGAGCCGCACCAGTCCGAGCGCGCCCAGCAGCGCGAGCAGCGCGCCCGCAATCACCAGAAAGCCGACGATGGCCTGGGCCCAGAGCGGAATCATCACTTCGTTCATTCGATGACTTCTCCGCGCAGCAGGAACTTGGCCATGGCCGTGGAGCTGATGCAGCCGAACAGCGCGATCAGCAGCGCGGCCTCGAAGTAATCGGTGCTGCTGTACATGATGCCCAGCACCAGCATGGCCAGCATGCCTATGGTGTACATGCAGTCGAGCGCGAGCACGCGGTCCTGGGCCGCCGGGCCCTTGAGCAGGCGAAACAGCGCGCAGGCCATGGCCGCGACCAGCAGAAACAGCGCCAGGGAAAGCGCCCAGACGAAATACGGGCTCATTCAAAAATCTCCATCAGGGGGCGCTCGTAGCGGGTCTTGATGTGGTCGATGATTTCCTGGGCGTCATCGACTTCGAGTGCATGCAAAAGCAATACGGAGCGATCGCGCGACAGCTCGGCCCAGGAGGTTCCGGGCGTGATGCAGACGATCATCGCCAGCACCGCCAGCGCGTTCGGGTCGCGCAGCTCGAGCGGAATGTGCACGAAATCGGCGCCATGTTTGCGGTACGACGGAAACAGCAGAAAACGCACCACGGTCAGATTGGACACCGAGGTGTCGTAGACCACGGTGAACGCCAGCCGCAAAATGGTCAGCGGGTGGCGGATGTGCACCGGCAAAGGCCGCAGGCCGCGCAGCAGCACGGGAATCGCCAGCCCCAGGATGGCGCCCAGCAGCATATGGCCGGCGCCCAGCGACTGGTTGAGCAGCAGCCAGAGAAGAAACAGTGCCACCGAAAGCAGTGGCGCGGGCAGCAGGTGTTTCATGGCTGCTCCTGGGAAAGAATGGGTGCGGGGTTGGGCACGGGCGCCTGCGTCAGCACGCCGTGAATGTAGGTGCCGGGCGAATGCAGCGCATCGGCCGCGTTCTGCATGTAGCGCATCACGGGGCCGGCTTGCACCGTCATTGCCACGCAGCACAGCAGCAGCGCGGCGATGGGCAGGCCTTCGGCCACGCGCAGCTGCGGCGTGTTGCGGTCATGGCTGGCCCAGAAATGGCGCATGCCCACGCGAATCAGCGCGATCGAGCCGACCAGGCCCGTGCCGATAAGCAGCGTCAGCAGCGTCCAGCCCCAGATGCCGGGCTGGTAGCCCGCGGACGTTCCCACGCCCAGCGGGTTGAGCAAGGCATTGAGCATGGCGATCTTGCCGACAAAGCCCGACAGCGGCGGCAGGCCCGAGATCACCAGCGTGCAGACCATGAACGCCAGGCCCAGGAAAGCCGCGGCCGCGGGGATGACACGGCCGATCAGCACTTCCTCGTCTTCGTCAAGATTCAGTCCGGTGGTGGGCACCAACTCGGCATTGAGGAACGGCGCTTCGTCGTCTTCATAGGGTGCGGTGCGCGCGCCCGCATTGCGCCAGCGGTCTATCAGGTCGGCGAGCAGGAACAGCGCGGCCACGGCCAGCGTCGAGCTGGGCAGGTAGTAAAGCACGCCGGCCGTCAGCAGGTTCTGGCCGAAGCCCGTTGCCGCGAGCAGGGTGCCCGACGAAAGAATGGCGGCGTAGCCCGCAAGATTGGTCAGCCGCTGCGAGCCCAGCATGCCTATGGCGCCGAAGACCATGGTCAGCATGCCGCCGCACATCAGCCAGGCGCTGCCGAACAGCGCGGAGTCGCCGGCCTGGCTGCTGAACATCAGGGTCCACAAACGCAGCACCGTGTAGACGCCCAGCTTGGTCATCATTGCGAACAGCGCGCCCACGGGCGCGGTGGCCGCGCTGTAGGCGGGCACCAGCCAGAAGTTCAGCGGCCACATCGCGGCCTTGATCAGGAAAGCCATGGCCAGAATGGACGCGGCCGCGTGCAGCAGTCCGCGATCGGCGGCGTCGACATGCGGAATGGCGCTCGCCAGGTCGGCCATGTTGAGCGTGCCCGTGATGCCGTAGAGCATGGACACGCCGATCAGCAGCAGCGACGACGCCGCCAGGTTGATCGCGATGTAGTGCAGGCCCGACTGGATGCGCGCGCGCCCCGAGCCGTGCAGCAGCAGGCCGTAGGAGGCAGCGAGCGTGATCTCGAAGAACACGAATAGATTGAACAGATCGGCCGTGAGAAACGCGCCCGAGAGCCCCATCAGCTGGAACTGGAACAGCGGGTGGAAGTGCACGCCCGCACGGTGCCAGCGCGCCGCGGCAAAGACGATGGACGACAGCGCCACGATGCTGGTCGTGACCAGCATCAGCGCCGACAGCCGGTCCAGCGCCAGCGAAATGCCGAACGGCGCAGGCCAGTTGCCCGGCAGGTACACGCCCATGGTCACGGGCGCGCCGGCCTGGTCGGTCCAGCCGAGCAGGGAAATGGCGATCACCAGACCGACCAGGGTCGACAGGATATTGAGGCCCAGCTTGAGACGCTGGTGCTCTTCGCGCATCAGCAGCATCAGCGCCGCCGTGAGCATGGGCAGCGCAATCGGGGCCAGCATCAGGTGCGGCATGAGCAGGCTCGCGATGTCCGTCATGGCATCTCCTGCACGTCACGCGAATGCACGCCGTCCACATGGTCGTTGCCCGCGGTGCCGCGCGAAGCGAGCAGCACCACGAGGAACAGCGCGGTCGAGGCAAAGCCGATCACGATGGCCGTGAGCACCAACGCCTGGGGCATGGGATCGGCGTAGTTCACCAGATCCTGGGCGATGCCGGGCTTGAGCACCGGCTCCTTGTCGATGGCCAGGCCCTGGCGGCCCATGCTGAAGATGAACAGATTGACGGCATAGGCCATCAGCGACAGGCCCATGATGACCTGGTAGGTTCGCGGGCGCAGCAGCAGCCAGACGCCCGAACCGGTGAGAACGCCAATCGCAATGGCAAGTACGAGTTCCATCAGTGGGCCCTCTCGTTCTCGTCGAGTTGGTCGTCATCGAGCAGGCGCGCATGATAGCGGTGGCCGCGTACGGATTGGTGGGCAATGGCCGTCAGTATCAACATCGTGGAACCTACGACCAGCACGAACACGCCCAGGTCGAAGAAGGTGGCGCTGGCCAGGTGGATCTCTCCCACCAGTGGCAATGTGAAGTGGAAACTGTGGCTGGTCATGAACGGGTAGCCGGCGATGATGGAGCCGAAGCCGGTCATCAGCGCGAGCAGCAGGCCGACCGCGATCCAGCGGCGCGGGAACAGCGCGAAGTGGGCCTCGACCCACTGCGTGCCCGAAATGATGTATTGCAGCAGCAGCGCCACCGAGAACACCAGGCCGGCGATGAAGCCGCCGCCGGGTTCGTTGTGGCCGCGCATGAACAGATAGACGGAGACCAGCGTCGCGAACGGCAGCAGCAGTCGCACCAGCACCGCGGGCACCATCAGGTAACCGACGGCGGTATCGCTGGCATGGCGCGGGTTGAGCAAGTCGGTCTGCGGGTCGCCAGGCACGAAGCGCTGTTGTTCGGGCAGGTCCATGGTCTCGCGCGCCGGGCGGAAGCGCCGCAGCAGCGCATACACCGTCA
>NZ_JAHCDD010000065.1 GCF_018413525.1 Acidovorax sp. CCYZU-2555 | reverse complement strand
TCCTACGGCTGTGTGAATGTGCCGCAGCAGTTCTATGACCGCAATGTTGCCCCTGTGCTGGGGAAAACGCCGGGGGTGATCTATGTATTGCCCGAGACCCAGGCAGCTGCGTCCTTTTTTGGCTTTGACGCTGGCCGCGCACGTTGACCGGTGGATCTTCTGATGCTGCAGGATCGACAAAGGCTGTGAACGCCATTTTTAGCGGCTAAAAAACCGCCCGCGCCCCACTGGCGCCCAATCTTTGTGCCTGGCGGACCCGGATTTTCCTGGGTCGGGAAGCATTTCGTCCCCGCTGCGGTGCATTCTGTATACAAAACAGTGCAAACATTGCGTGCAAAGCTGGCATGGCGTTTGCATACAGGTTGGGCATGCAAGCCCACCTCCCTGCACCCGCCCCTTCCCAGTCCACAGCCGCCGCCGGCATTGAAGTCGTCGCGCTGACCAAGCGCTACGCCAGCGGCAAGCCGGCCGTGGACGCGATCAACCTGCGCATTGCCAGCGGCAGCTATTGCTGCCTGCTGGGCCCGTCGGGCTGCGGCAAGAGCACGACCTTGCGCATGATCGCGGGGCATGAGTCGGTGACCGGGGGCGACATCCTGCTGGAGAACCGCAACATCACCGACCTGCCCGCCGCCGCGCGCGGCACGGCCATGATGTTCCAGAGCTTTGCGCTGTTTCCGCACCTGTCGGCGCTGGACAACGTGGCGTTCAGCCTGAAGATGAAAGGCGTGGCCAAGGCCGAACGCCAGGCCCGGGCGCACGATCTGCTCGAACGCGTGGCGCTGGGCCATCTGGCCGAGCGCAAGCCGGCCGAACTTTCGGGCGGGCAGCAGCAGCGCGTGGCGCTGGCGCGCGCGCTGATCACGCAGCCGCGCGTGCTGCTGCTGGACGAGCCGCTGTCCGCGCTAGACCCTTTCCTGCGCATACAGATGCGCGCCGAGCTGCGCCGCTGGCAGAAGGAACTGGGCCTGACCTTCATTCACGTGACCCACAGCCAGGAAGAAGCCATGGCCCTCGCCGACACCATGGTGGTGATGAACCACGGCGTGATCGAGCAGGTGGGCAGCCCGCACGAGGTCTACAACCGCCCGGCCAACGAATTCGTCGCGCGCTTCATGGGCGGGCACAACGTGATCGATACATCTGAAGGCAAGGTGGGCGTGCGCACCGACCATCTGCAGATCGCGCTGGCCGATGCCCCGCTTCCCCTGGGCGCCCAGCGCATGCAGGCCGTGGTGACCGATGTGGAGTACCAGGGCACCTATGTGCTGTTGGGCCTGCAAAAGCGCGGCGTGGCCCTGTCGGCCAATGCCACGGCGGCCTATTCGGTGATGGTGTCCGAGGCCCAGTTTGCCGCCCAGCCCTGGCAGGTGGGCCAGCCGGTGCAGCTGCACTGGACGCCAGACCAGGCACACCCGCTGTCCGCGCCCGCCCCGGCGCTCGCGGCCTTCGCCTGAATCGCTTCCGTCACCCCCGTTTTTTCATCCGCAACCCAAGGAGTTTTCCCATGTCCGATGCTTCCCGTGCCGATTCCCCTGCCGCCCTTTCCGCTGCCGCCGGCGTGCAGCGCCGCTCGCTGCTCAAGGGCACGGCAGGCATTCTGGCGGCCGGCGTGTTCCCGGCGATCCACGCGCAGGACAAGATCGTGCTGCGCTACCTGGGCACGGCGGTGAACCAGGACAAGATGATCGCCGAGAAGTTCAAGGCCGACACCGGCATCGAGATCCAGTACGTGGCCGTGACCACCGACGACGTGAGCAAGCGCGCCGTGACCGCGCCCAACAGCTTTGACCTGATCGATACCGAGTACTTCTCGCTCAAGAAGATCGTGCCCACGGGCAACCTCAAGGGCATAGACACCAAGCGCATCAAGAATGCCGACAAGATCACGCCGCTGTTCACCACCGGCATGGTCGGCGGCAAGGCCGTGGGCGACCAGGGCACGGCGCCCAAGAAGGTGATCTACCTCGAAGGCGAAAAGTCCAAGAAGTTCTCCAGCACGCCCACGCAGTTCATGAGCCTGATTCCCACCGTGTACAACGCCGACACGCTGGGCATTCGCCCCGATCTGATCAAGCGCCCCATCAGCTCCTGGGCCGAGCTGCTCAACCCCGAGTTCAAGGGCAGGGCCGCGCTCCTGAACATTCCTTCGATCGGCATCATGGATGCGGCCATGGTCGTCGAGGCCATGGGCATCTACAAGTACCCCGACAAGGGCAACATGACCAAGAAGGAAATCGATCTGACGATCAAGACCCTGATCGAAGCCAAGCGCCAGGGCCAGTTCCGCGCGCTGTGGAAGGACTTCAACGAGTCGGTCAACCTGATGTCGTCGGGCGAAGTGGTGATCCAGTCGATGTGGAGCCCGGCCGTCACGGCCGTGCGCACCAAGGGCATCGCCTGCAACTTCCAGCCATTGAAGGAAGGCACGCGTGCCTGGGCCGCGGGCTTCGGCCTGCCCTCGACGCTCAGCGGCCGCAAGCTCGATGGCGCCTATGAGTTCATCAACTGGTTCCTCGACGGCTGGGCCGGCGCCTACCTCAACCGCCAGGGCTACTACAGCGCCGTGCTGGAAACCGCCAAGTCCAAGATGGAAGCCTACGAGTGGGCCTACTGGATGGAAGGCAAGCCCGCCGCGCGCGACATCAAGGGCCCCAACGGCGATGTGCTGGCCAAGGCCGGCGAAGTGCGCGACGGCGGCAGCTACGAGGCGCGCATGGGCTCCATCGCCTGCTGGAACGCGCTGATGGACGAGAACAACTACATGGTCCAGAAGTGGAATGAATTCGTAGCGGCGTAAAGGCTGCTCCCCCGCGCAGGGCTGGCCCTGCGCGGGGCGCCCGCTTCCACGCCAGCGCGTATTGCCCCGGAACGCTGATCTGCCCCCACCATGAGCTCTACCCACACTCCTTCCCTGCCCGCCAGCGCCATTCCGGGGCGAAGCATCGCCGCCTGGTGGCAGGCCGCGCCGTTCACGCTGGTGTTCGCGCTGTTCTTCCTGATCCCGCTGGCACTGATCGTGATGGTCAGCTTCTGGGACTTCAACGAGTACGAGCTGCTGCCCGGCTTCACGTTCAAGAACTACGTGTCGATCTTCTCGGGCTGCGGCGATGCGTCCGAAGGGCTGTGCGTCACGCTCAAGACCTATTACTCCACGCTGAAGTTCAGTTTTCTGGTGTGGCTGATCACGCTGGTGATAGGCTTCACCGTGGCCTATTTCCTGGCCTTCCATGTGCGCTCCTCGGGCATGCAGACGCTGCTGTTCGTGCTGTGCACCATCCCGTTCTGGACCTCCAACGTGATCCGCATGATCGCCTGGGTGCCGCTGCTGGGGCGCAACGGCCTGGTGAACCAGAGCCTGATGGGCGCGGGGCTGATAGACCAGCCCATCGAATGGCTGCTGTTCTCCGATTTCTCGGTGGTGCTGGCCTTCGTGCACCTCTACACCATGTTCATGATCGTGCCCATCTTCAACAGCATGATGCGCATCGATCGCAGCCTCATCGAGGCGGCCAGCGACAGCGGGGCGAGCGCCTGGCAGACGCTGTGGAACGTGATCATTCCGCTGTCGCGCACCGGCATCATCATCGGCTCGATCTTCGTGATCACCATCGTCATGGGCGACTTCGTCACCATCGGCGTGATGGGCGGCCAGCAGATCGCCTCCATCGGCAAGATCATCCAGGTGCAGACGTCGTACCTGCAGTTCCCGCTGGCCGCGGCCAATGCCGTGATCCTGCTGGCCGTGGTCCTGATGATCATCTGGGGCCTCACGCGCCTCGTCGACATCCGCAAGGAGCTGTGAGATGAAAATCCGCGAAACCCGCCCCGCGAGCTTCTGGCCCCTGGCCATCGTGTTCAGCCTGTTCGTGCTGTTCATGTACGGCCCCATGCTGGTCATCTTCCTGCTGAGTTTCCAGGGCCCCGAAGGCGGGCTCACCTTCCCCATGCGCGGCGTGTCGCTGCACTGGTTTCACAAGCTGGCCGAAGGCCTGGGCGTGGTCGACATAGGCGCGGCGCTGTGGCGCTCGCTGGGCCTGGGCGCGGCGGTGATGCTTTGCACCGTGCTGCTGTCGGTGCTCGCCGGCCTGGCGTTTCGCAAGCGGCTGGCCGGCGGCAATGCGCTGTTCTTCATCGTCGTCGCCAGCCTCATCATGCCGTCCATCATCGTGTCGCTGGGCATAGGGCTGGAGTTCCGCCTGATCGACAACGCCATCAAGGCCGCGCTCGAATGGCTGGGAATGGAAAGCGCGCTGGAAGGCTATGGCACCTCGCTGGGCCTGTTCACCTCGGCGCTGGGCGCGCACCTGACCTGGACCCTGCCGTTCGGCCTGCTCATCATGTTCGCGGTGTTCAACCGCTTCAACCCGGCCTACGAAGAGGCCGCACGCGATTTGGGCGCCACGCCCTGGCAGGGCTTTGCGCATGTGGTGCTGCCGCTGATCGCGCCTTCGGTCGTGGGCATTGGCATGTTCGGCTTCACGCTGAGCTGGGACGAGATCGCCCGCACCTCGCAGGCCATTGGCGATGTGAACACGCTGCCGCTGGAGCTGCAAGGCCTGACCAGCACCGTGACCACCCCCTCCATCTACGCGCTGGGCACCCTCACCACCGTGGTGTCGTTTGCCGTCATGGGCATCACGCTGGCGCTGGTATGGGCCCTGGGCCGGCGCGGCAAGGGCCGCCCGGGTTAAAAACGCCTCCCTTATGACAGTCACAATTCCCAAACCCCGGCGCGCCGCGGCGACCCCGGCGCCGACCGCGCCCGACGCGAGCGGCCAGCTCAGCGACAACGACATGTACGACCGCATGGTGTCGGCCATACTCGACCACCGCCTGCCGCCGGGCACCAAGCTGGTCGAAGACAAGCTGGCGACGGCGTTCGGCGTGTCGCGAACCCGCGTGCGGCCGGTGCTGGTGCGGCTGGCCAACGAGCAGGTGGTCACGCTGACGCCCAATCGCGGCGCCTCCATCGCCCAGCCCACGCCGCAGGAGGCGCTCGAAGTGTTCGAAGCGCGTCGCCTGCTGGAGCCGCGCCTGGTGCAGCTGTTCATCGCCAATGCCACCGACGCCGACATCGCTGCGCTGCGCACCTGCATAGAAGACGAAGAAGCGGCGCGCGCCAGCGGCGACATGCGCCGCGCGATCCGCCTGTCGGGCGACTTTCACCTGCACATCGCCCAGGCCGCGGGACACCAGACGCTGGGCCGCATCCTGCGCGAGCTGGTCTCGCGCACTTCGCTGATTCTGATGACCTACAGCCCCTCGCACGCCCAGACGCGCGAGGAGGCCACGGCCTGCGGCTGCCGCGAGCACCGCGCGCTGATCGACGCCATCCGCCTGCGCGACGCCAAGGAGGCCGCGCGCCGCATGCTCGACCACCTGGTGCGCATCGAGGCGCAACTCGAATTCGCGCCCCCGGCCGCCGACCCGCTCGACCTGACCCAGCTGCTGGGCGGCGCCTGATCTTCCCCACCCTGCTGCCATGCGCCAACTGCTCGTCATCAACCCCAACACGTCGGTCCGCGTCAGCGCCCTGCTGCAGCAGCATGTGCAGGCCGCGGCGGGCTCACATGTCGCGGTGCGCACGGCGACGGCGCGTTTTGGCGCGCCCTACATCGCCTGCGAAGCCAGCTACGCCGTGGCCGCCCATGCGGCGCTCGATGCCTGGGCGCATGACCTGGCGCAGCCGCAGCAGCGGCCCGATGCGGTGCTGATAGGCTGCTTTGGCGACCCCGGCCTGATGGCCTTGCGCGAAAGCAGCCCCGTGCCCGTGACCGGCCTGGCCGAGGCGTCGTTCATCGAAGCCGCGCGCCATGGGCGTTTTGCGATCGTGACCGGAGGCGAGCGCTGGGGCCCGATGCTGCAGCGCCTGGCGCAGCAGCTGGGCCATGCGCATGGACTTGCAGGTATCCATACCGTGGCCCCCACGGGCGCGCAACTTGCGGCCGACCCCGACGCCGCGCGCACGCTGCTGGCCCAGGCCTGCCGCGACGTGGTGCGCCAGATGGGCGTGCAGGCCGTGATCCTGGGCGGCGCCGGGCTCGCCGGAATGGCCGCGGCCGTGCAGCCCCAGGTGGCGGTGCCGGTGATCGACAGCGTGGTGGCCGGCGCCACCTGGGCCTTGCGCGCCCATCCCCTGCCGCCCGAGCGCAGGCTGCCCGGGTTTGATGTCACGTGGGGTGGCGTGTCGGATGCGATGGCGGCGTTGGGGATGGGTGCAATAACGGGGCCCGGCACCGGCCATGCTGGCACAGATCAGCTTGCGCGTTGAATCGAAAAATCCGGTGCACACCTTGGCCTAGCCATGGAGTGCGCCACGAGCCGGCGACTTTGCCATTCGTGAACGCCGTCGGTTGCGCTCGGCTCCAGGCGCGGCACCATCAGGCATGTGAGGCCAAGTGGGCCGCGTGGGCGCGACATGAAGCTCTACGCGTGCAAGGCGCCAAGGGCCGGATCATTCGCCAGCAACCCGTTCACCGCGAGGCTGCCTGCGCCCGCAGTGCGCAACCAGGCTTGCACCGCCGAAGCCTGCAGCGGCCGGGCGATGAAATAGCCCTGCACGGCGGTGCAGCCCGAACGCGCGATCAAATCGAATTGCGTCTGGTCCTCCACACCTTCGGCCACCACCACCAGGCCCAGGGCATTGATGAGCTGCGCCATGGCCAGGAAGACCAGTCCCTCGCCGACGGACGAACTCGCATTCACCACAAAGCTTCGGTCCAGCTTGACCGACGTGAGCGGCAGTTTCGACAACTGGGACAATGCGGAGTAGCCCACCCCGAAGTCGTCCATGGACACGGCAAATCCATGGGCACGCGCTGCCACCAGTGCCTGCGTGGCGGCGGGAGTGGCAAACGCGCTTTCGGTTACTTCGATGCAAAAGCGGTTGGCTGCAAGGCCGTGGCGCCGCACCAGCGCTGCGATATCGGCCACGACATCGCCGATGTCGAACTGGTTGGGCGAGACATTGATGTTGAGCACCGGGCACAGTCCGGGGCTGGCAGCGTCCCACACGGCCGCCTGGGCAATCGCGATCTCCATGAGCTTCAGGCCCAGGGGGAAGATGAGGCCGGTCTTCTCCGCCAGTGCGATGAAACGGTCTGGGGGCACCATGCCAAGCCGCGGGTGGTTCCATCGGGCCAAGGCCTCCAACGCCAGCACCTTGCGGTCCGAGGCCCGCACCACAGGCTGGTACGCCATGGTCAGCTCGCCCTCGCGCAGCAGCGCTTCGCGCAAGTCCTGCTCGAGCTCGGCTTCCAGGCGCCTGGCATCATGCATCGCCGCGGCGAAAACCACGGCCTGGTTGCCGCCTCGGCTCTTGGCAACGTACATGGCCGCGTCGCTGGCCTGGCGCAGATCGGTCAAGCCGGCGTTGTCGGTGTGCGCGATGCCGACACTCGCGGTCAGACGAAGCTGACGGCCGTTGATGTCAAATGGCTGAGTGAGAGACTGCATCACGGTCAGACTCAGCTGCTCGGCCTCCAACAGGGTGAGACTGTCGACGAAGATCGCAAACTCATCGCCGCCAAGGCGCGCCACCAGCCCCCTGTCCGTCACTTTCAGCAGGCGGCGCGCGACTTCCTTGAGCACATGGTCCCCCTCCACCGACCCCAGCGCCTCGTTGACCGTGCGAAAACGGTCCAGGTCAATCAACAGATTGGCCGAAGGCAGACCTTCGGGCGCGCGCAGCGCCCGCGCCTGGGCAATGCTGTTGCGTGTCAGCAGGCCGGTGAGGCTATCGTTCGTCGAGGTGCGGTACAGCAAGCGCTCGGTCACGCGGCGCTGACGGTCGAGTCGGTCGGCACGGCTGGTGCCGACGGCGATGACGATCCAGGTAAGGGCCATGATGGCCATGATCTGGTAGACCAGCAAAGGTCCGTCCGCAGGCAGGGGAATCCCGGGGCTGTCGATTTTCCTGGACACCACCCAGCCGATCAACAAGACCATCACGCTGGCGCTGCCTAGAAGCGTCCTGGCCACCTGGCCGGCTTCGGAGTCCGCGGTGAACGCGCGCATGAAGCCATGGCGCGAGGTGCCGAGCAGCAACGCGACCGCCAAGGCTCCGACGGCCAGGAAGGTCATCGGACCGATCGCCCCCCAGAAGCCGGACAGCCTGCCGAGATGGCACATCAGGCCGATGAACAGCAGCGAAAGCGTGCAACATGCGAAAAACTGTGAAGCAGCGCAGCGGCGCTGGCGCTTCAAGACCTCGCCAAAGGACAGCATCAGCAGTGCCGTCGCGACGTTGCCGGGCATGGCGCTTTGCTGTTCGTTGGCGACCCGCTCCATGACCTCTGCCCCGAACGGCGCAAATGCATCAAACCACTGCAGGCTGATGGAGGGAATGGACAATCGAACAATGAGGAATCCGAGCAACAGCGTCAACGCGACATTCGTCAGCATGGTCCATTGCGCGCAGCGCCACGGTGCGGGAGAGATGCCCAGCGCGAGCAGGATCAAGCAAAGTGCCGTATGCGGGTGCGTGGTCGGCAGGCCGGCCAACCATGGCGAGGGCGAATGAAATCCAAAAGCGTAGATGCACAGCACCAGCAAGCCGCTGCCGCCGCCGATCCAAGCCCCGATAAAACGCGCGCGTTGAAATGACGGCAGCTTTCTCGACCTCGGCGTTCTGAGTCGACTCAGCAGCGGAAGCGAACTGGCACCTGGATGCGTAACGAGCATTGCACATTCCCCTCTCGGGTCGCCGCCGCGCGCGTGGCGGCTTTTGCTTTAAGTCGAGTCAACAGAACAGTAATCGGACTGGCAGCTTGCCAGTCGCACTGATGACTCAATCTCTGCCTTGGGCAAACGCGTGGCGGCCAAGGCAGTAGTTGTTGTCGCTCTCGGTCGAGAGTCGATCATAGACGCAGCGTGCTGGCCGTTGCCACCTGGACCTTGCCGCCGCCACTGCAGGCCGTGGCGCTGGCGCCACGCGGGTCGCTGCCCCGCAGCCATGTCTGGATTCGATTCCTGCAGTGGGTGTGTCGCAAGCACGCAGCAGACGGGAATCGACAGGCCCGGTCATCCTATTTTGGCTAAACTACGCCGCTGTCTTACGCGCCTGAAGAGCACCGTTCTTCAGGCCCCGAGCCCCGAACAATTCGACTATCTGAGGCTTGCGGCGATGGGCATTCGCTCTAGAAAGCCAAGCCTGCAAGTCCTTTAAAAATTTGTGCATGAGCACTGAAAGCATGACTGTGCACAACCAGGATGAACTCGCGCGTATCTTTGTCGGTGACAGCGATATGGCCAGGCATATGCGGGCCCACGACTGGACATCCACCAGCCTGGGCGACCCGCTGCAATGGCCCCAGGCGCTCAAGCTGGCGGTGCGCATCCTGCTGACCTCGAAGTTCGAGATGTGGGTGGGCTGGGGGCCCGACATCGCCTTTCTCTACAACGACGCCTACCGGCCCACGCTGGGCAACAAGCACGAGTACGCGCTGGGGATGGCGACCCGTGATCTGTACCCGGAGATCTGGCCAGATGTCGAGCCGCGTCTGCGCCGCGTCTATGAGCATGGTGAAGCGACCTGGGACCGTGCGCTGAAGCTCATCCTGCACCGCCATGGCTATGCGGAGGAGACGTATCACACCTTTTCGTACAGTCCGCTGGTCGGAGACACTGACAAGGTGGAAGGGATCTTCTGCGCCGTCAGTGAAGAGACCGAACGTGTGATCAGCGTGGACCGGCTGGAATCCTTGGAGTCTCTGGCCAGCGCCATTGCCACCACGGACACATTCGAGCGGCTGTTCCAAGCCGTGGCGAATGAGGCCAGGAAGGCCCACAACAGCATTCTGTTCAGTGCCTTGTATCGATTCGATACCGATGGAAAAGCGCTGCCCGTCCATGAAGATCTTGGCGGCACCGTCGATATCGAGCGCTGGCAGCTGGCTTGTGCCTGCAAATCCCAGGAACCGTTCATCGTCGACATCGGGCCCGACGAGAACCTGCCCAAAGGTGCCGGGGATATCGCTCCCAGACAAGCAGCGGTCATCTGCATGAATGCCGCGGGCAATGAACACCCCGTGGGCGCATTCGTCGTGGGTCTGAACCCCTACCGGCTTTTTGACGACGACTACCAAAGTTTCCTGAAATTGTTCGTCGGGCAGATCGCCGCACGCTGGACCACGATAGAAGGGTTCGAGACCGCCAAGCTGCGCACCGAAGCCTTGAACGATGCCTTGGCCTTGCGGCAGCAAGCCGCCGACAATCTGGCCAAGGTCAATGAGAGCCTGTCGAAGGAAGTGCTGCTGCGCACCGCGCAGCGCGACCGGTTTCAGGCGATGTTCAAGCAGGCGCCGAGCTTCATGGCCCTGCTGTCCGGACCCGAGCATGTCTTCGAGATGGCAAACGACGCCTATCAAAGCCTCGTCGGCCCGCGCGACATCGTGGGGCGCACCGTGCGCGAAGTGCTTCCGGATGTCACGGGACAGGGATATTTCGAGATCCTGGACAACGTCTACAAGACGGGCGAGACCTTCAAGGGCGAGGCGATGTCGGTGCGCCTGAACCGAGGCGACAAGCAGGAAGAAAGATTCCTGCATCTGATTTATCAGCCGATCTTCATCGACGGCAAGGTCGAAGGCATTTTTGTCGATGGCTACGATGTGACGCATCAAAAGAATGCCGAAGATGCGCTGCGCCATATCAATGCCACGCTCGAGGGCCATGTGAAGGAAAGAACGGCAGAGCTGGAGCAGGCGCTCGAGCATCTGCGCCGCGAGGCCGAAGAACGCTCGTTGGCGGAACGTGCGCTGCAGCGGGCGCAGAAGATGGAGGCGCTGGGCGCGCTCACCGGCGGGGTCGCGCATGATTTCAACAACTCGTTGCAAGTCATCAGTGCCAATCTGCAGATTCTCGGGCTGATGCTGAAAGCCAATCCTGACGCCGTGAAGCGCATCGACGGCGCGATGGGAGGTGTCACGCGTGGCGCCAAGCTGGCTTCGCAACTGCTGTCATTTGGCCGCCGTCAACCGCTCGAACCCAAGGTGGTCAGTGTCGGCAAGTTCATCCGTGGTCTGGAAGACATGCTGTGCCGTGCGCTGGGCGAAAGCATAGAGCTCGAAACCGTGATCTCGGGCGGGCTGTGGAACACCATTGCCGATCCCAGCCAGGTGGAGAACGCCGTGCTCAATCTGGCCATCAACGCGCGCGACGCGATGGACGGCCGAGGCAAGCTGACGATTGAAGCCGGCAATGCGCTGCTCGACTTCCAGTATTGCGAGAAGCACGAAGATTTGAAGCCCGGTCAATATGTCGTCATTGCAGTGACCGATACCGGTTCTGGAATGTCCACTGAAGTGCTGGAGCGCGCGTTCGAGCCGTTTTTCAGCACCAAGCCCGAGGGCAAAGGCACGGGGCTGGGACTTTCCATGGTCTATGGCTTTGTGAAGCAGTCTGGCGGCCACGCCGCGGTCTACAGCGAATTGGGCGAAGGCACGACGGTCAAGCTGTACCTACCGCGCTCCAATCAGGATGAGGACCCTGCGCCGATCAACTGGTCCAGCGGACCGGTGCAGGGAGGAACCGAGACGGTGCTGGTCGTCGAAGACGATGAGGATGTGCGCGAGACGGCCGTCGCCACTCTGGTCGGTCTTGGCTACCGCGTGCTGCGTGCCAAGGATGCGGACAGTGCGCTGCCGGTCGTCGACAGCGGCGTGCATATCGATGTGCTGTTCACCGATGTGATGATGCCGGGCAAATTGCGCAGCCGTGAGCTGGCGCGCAAGGCCAAGCAGCGCCTGCCCTCGCTGGCCGTGCTGTTCACTTCGGGCTATACCGAGAACTCCATCGTGCATGGCGGCCGGCTCGATGATGGCGTGGAACTGCTGTCCAAGCCCTACACCCGGGAAGCTCTGGCGCGCCGCATCCGCCACGTCATTGGCGAGGAGGCACAACGGCGCCAGTGCATCACAGATATGGTGGAGAGCGCGAAAGTGGAATCCGCGGCCAGCCTCAAGCTGATGGTGGTCGAAAACGATGACCTGATTCGCACCTCCACGGCCGAGCAGTTGCGCATGTCAGGGCATGAGGTCAGCGAAGCGGCCAATGCCAGGGAAGCGCTCGCGCTGCTGGAAACGCAGGCGAATTTCGATGCCCTGGTGCTCGACATCGGCCTGCCTGACATGGACGGCGCCGAGCTGGCGCACAAGGCCCTGGCGCTGCATCCGCATCTGGGCATCGTGTTCGCCAGCGGGGCCTCGCCAGCGCACCATCTGAGACTGCCCAGCGCGACGCGGTATGTGGTCAAGCCGTATACGACGGCGCAGCTGCTGGCCGAATGCGCACTCGCCGTTCAGCTGCGCCAGGCCATGAAAAACACCCGGTAAGGGCAAGCCCCCGGCATGCAGCCGGGGGGCAGCCGCGCTAGAAGCCCGCGGCCAGGCCGTCGCGGCGTGGATCGCTGGCGAACTGGTAGCCCTCGACCGCAGGGTCGCCCATGCGCCAGATGAACTGGCCGGCGCCGAAGTCCTGGTAGGGATCATCGATGACTTCCAGCTGGTGGCCCAGGGCCTGCAGGCCCGCGACGGTCGCGGGATTCATGCCGGCTTCGACATTGAGCGCCAGGCCCGCGTTGTAGCGCCAGCGCGGCGCGTCGCACGCGGCCTGGGGCGACTGGCCGTAGTCGATCATGCGCACCAGCGTCTGCATATGGCCTTGGGGCTGCATGTTGCCGCCCATGACGCCAAAGCTCATCACCGGCTGGCCGTCCTGGGTCAGGAAGGCCGGGATGATGGTGTGGAACGGCCGCTTGCCCGGGCCGACCAGGTTGGCGCGGTTGGGGCCGTCAGGGTCGGCGCTGAAGCCGAAGCCGCGGTTTTGCAGGCTGATGCCGAAGCTGGGTTCGACCACGCCCGAGCCAAAGCCCGCGAAGTTGCTCTGGATGAAGCTGACCATCATGCCGCTCTCATCGACCGCCGTCAGGTAGATGGTGCCGCCCTGCACCGGGTTGCCGGCCTTGAAGTCCTGGGCGCGCTGGGGGTCGATCAGCTTGGCGCGCGACGCCAGATAGGCGTCGTCGAGCATTTGTTCGGGGGTCACTTCCATGCCGGCATCGGCCACATAGCGGTCGACATCGGCGAACGCCAGCTTCATGGCCTCGATCTGCAGATGCTGGGACGCCACGCCATCGAGCGGCAGGCTGGCCAGGTCGAAATTCGACAGGATGCCCAGCGCGATCTGCGCCGCAATGCCCTGGCCGCCGGGCGGAATCTCGTGCAGGGTATAGCCACGGTAGTCCTTGGCCACGGGCGTGACCCATTCGGCCTGGTTCGCGGCCATGTCGGCCATGCTGAGGCACCCGCCATGCTGCTGCACAAACGACGTGATCGCTTCGGCGATTTCGCCCTCATAGAAGGCCTTGCCCTGGGTGGCGCCGATGGCGCGCAGCGCGCGCGCCGCTGCGGGAAAGCGAAACAGCTCGCCCACGGCAGGTGCCCGGCCCGAAGGCAGAAAGCTCTGGGCGAATCCCGGCTGCGCCTGCAGCTCGGGCGCACCCGCGGCCCACTTTTGCTGCACCACGGGCGGCACCAGATAACCGCGCTCGGCGATTTCCGCGGCGGGCTCCATCAGGCTGGCGAACGGCAGCTTGCCGAAGCGCTCATGCAACGCGACCCAGGCGCTGACGGCGCCGGGCACGGTGATCGAGTCCACGCCGCGGCGCGGGGGCTTGGCCTGCTTGCCGTAGCGCTTTTCAAAATATTCCGGCGTCCAGCCCTGGGGCGCGCGGCCCGAGGCATTGAGGCCGTGCAGCTGCGCGCCGTCCCACAGAATGCAGAACGCGTCCGAGCCCAGGCCGTTGCTGACAGGCTCGACGATGGTCATCACGGCCGCTGCCGCGATGGCCGCATCGACGGCATTGCCGCCGGCCCACAGCATGCGCAAGCCGGCTTGCGCGCCCAGGGGATGGGAGGTCGACACGCCATTGCGTGCGAAAACGGGAACGCGCACCGAGCTGTACGGGTTGCCGGGAGAAAAAGGGGCTTGGTTCATGGGTGATCCTGACACGGTCGCTGGGCGGTTCAGTCGGCGGAGATGCCAAGCACCTTGACGTCACGCGTCCAGCGCGTGAGCTCGCGGTCGATTTGTTCCTTGAATGCCTTGGGCTCGCTGGTGACGGGGGTCAAGCCCTGGGCTTCGAGCTGCGCGCGCACATCGGGGCGGGCAATGATCTTGCGCACTTCCTGGGCGAGCTTCTCGACGATGGCCGGGTCCGTGCCGCCCGTGGTGAACAGACCATACCAGGAGGTGAAGGCATAGCCCGGCAGGCCGGCTTCAGCCACCGTGGGCACATTGGGCAGGGACTTCACGCGCTCCTTGGTGGTGACCGCCAGAATGCGGGTCTGGCCGGTCTTGGCCGAGCTGATCGCGGGCGGAATGCCCGAGAAGATGGCCTGGACCTGGCCGGCCGAGACATCGGCAATCGCCGGGCCATTGCCGCGGTAAGGCACATGCACCAGGTTCACGTCGGCCTGCTGTGCGAACAGCGCGCCGGCCAGATGCAGCGTCGAGCCGCTGCCCGAAGAGGCGTAGTTGATGGTGCCCGGTTCCTTGCGCGCCATTTCGATCATTTCCTTGACCGACTTGTAGGGCAGCTTGGCGTTCACCAGCAGCGCGTTGCCCGATTCGGCCACCAGGCTGATCGGCTCCAGGTCCTTGCGCGCGTCGTACGACAGCTTCTTGGCCAGCACCGGCGCGATGGTGTTGCTGCCGATGGAGCCCAGCAGCAAGGTGTAGCCGTTCTTGGGCGACTTGGCCACGATGTCATTGGCCAGCAGGCCGCCCGCGCCGCCCTTGTTCTCGACGACCACGGTCTGGCCCAGGCTCTGCTGCAGCTCCTTGGCCAGAATGCGCGCCACGATGTCGTTGCCGCCGCCGGCGGCAAAGCCCACCATCATCTTCAGGGGCTGAGAAGGCCAGACATCGGCGGCGAGGGCCGGCGTGGCCAGGCTGGTGGCGCCGCAGGCCAGCAAGGTGGCGCAGGTGAAAAGCCGACGGGACATGGGTGCACGCATAGAAAACTCCAGAATGAGGGCAGCTTGCAGGGCTGAAGACAATGATTTTGATGATAGAAAGCATTTTGTGAAAGCTGGACTTTCTTCCGTCTCTTGAAAGAAAACCATTTATGCCAAGCCTGCGGATTCTTCGCACTTTTCTGGCCGTATCCACCGAAGGCTCGTTCACCGCGGCCGGGCATCGCGTGGGCCTGACCCAGGTGGCCGTGGGCCTGCAGATGCGCACCCTGGAGGCCGACCTCAAGCGCAAGCTCTTCACCCGCCAGGGCAAGCAGGTGGCGCTCAACGAGCAGGGGCGCGCCCTGGTGCCCATGGCCACCCAACTGGTCGCGCTGTACGAGCAGGCCAAGCACGGCACCCAGGCCGATGCGCCGTTGGCCGGCACCGTGCAGTTCGGCTCCGTCGTCTCGGCGCTCAGCCGCCTGGTGCGCGCCACGCTGGAGCTCAAGCGCCATCACCCCGCGGTCGACCTGCATGTCGTGTCGGGCAAGTCGAACCGGCTGATCGCCCAGGTGGAAAACCACGAACTCGATGCGGCCGTGGTGGTGCACGACCCGGCCCTGAAGCGCCCGTCCCTGGTATGGACGCCTTTGTATTCCGAGCCCATGGTGCTGCTGACCTCGCGCTCCTCCCGAGTGGCCGAGCCGGCCACCATGGTCCAGCGCTATCCGTTCATCCGTTTTGACCGCACCGAACACACGGGCGAACTGGTAGAGCGCACGCTGCGCCGCATGCGCGCCAAGCCCCAGGAGTTCATGGAGCTGAATTCGATAGAGACCATTGTGGAACTGGTGACCGATGGCATGGGCGTGGCCATGCTGCCGCTTCTGGCCCGGCATGACTGGGAAAACCACCCGCAGCTGCGGGTCGTTCCCATCCCCCAGGCCGCCGAAAGCCGCCAGATCGCGCTGGTGCAGCTGAGCACGGCGGCACGCGCCGAAGTAGTCACTGCCGTGGGCCAGCAGTTTCTGGCGGCGCGAGGTACGGGGGCTTGAGAGCGGCCAACACAAGCCTTGAGGCGTCGTTGCATTGCCGTGCGTCCGCGGCTGCACGATAAGGCGACGCTACCGCCCCACCCAGGGTCAGCCTGAACCATGCGAGAACCAGGCAGGCGAGTGAGCGGGAATTGCGCAGCCTGTGCATGGGCGGGGATCATGGCGGCCCATGCGGCGCAGGGCGCAGGTCAAGCCGGCCGCGCGACCGGAGCTTTCAGCATCTCGATATGCGGTATGCCTGCGTCGTCGTAGACGTCGCCCACCGGCTCGAAGCCCAGCGAGCCATAGAAATGCTGCAGGTGTGCCTGCGCGCCAATGCGGATGCCGCGGCCCGGAAAGCGCGCCTCGGTGAACGCAATCGCCTCGGCAACCAACGCGCGCCCGAGCTTCAGATGCCGGTACTTTTCCAATGTCATGACCCGCCCGATGGAAGGCTCGTCATAGCTGATGCCGGGCTCGACGACCCGCGCATAGGCGGCGAACTCGCCATCCAGGTGCATGCACAGATGCCAGCAGTGCGGGTCGGCGCCATCGGCCTCGTGGTAGGCGCAGCGCTGCTCCACGACAAACACCGCTTCGCGCGCCTGAATCACTTCGTATATTTCCAGCGCCGTGAACGACTCCAGGCGACGCCACTTGAAACTCAGCTCCATCTGCTACTTTCCCTATTCCTTGACTGCCAGCGCGCATCATAGGGTCGCAAAAGCAGCGCGGCCAGCGCCCGGCTGGCCGGCAACGGCGCCAGCCCAGCGTGCCCGGCCCGGTTTGGGTCGCGCTGGATGTCCAGCGCATTGATCAGCGGGCCCGGGCGTTCTCAGTACGTCAAGCCGAAGCCGTAGGGGAACAGCGTGTCCTTCTGCGGATAGCCGGGCGCATCGGGCTGGTTGTCGACAATGGCCTGCACGTTGTTGGCCAGCGCGAACGGCATCTTGCCCTGGGGCTTGACGGTCGCGGCGCTGCCCAGCACCTTGCCGCCCAGCACATCCAGCAGCGCGGTGTTGCTGACGCCGAAGCCCGCCACGATGGCGCCGGCGTTCTTCAGGCCGCTGGCGTCGTCAAGCACATAGGGCTGGCGGAAGTAGATGGCCAGCACGGTCTTCTTGGCGCCCACCTCGTTCATCACGGCCTGGATCTGCTCCAGCGAAGGCGACACCAGCCAGGACTGCGCCTTGGCCATCTCGGTGAACGACAACATGCCGTTTTCCCAGGGCAGCGAGCCGCCGAAGCCAAGGCCGTCGTCCAGGCAAGGCTTGGTCGCGTCTGCCGCCGAGTAGGCCGCGCTGTTCACGCAGCGGTCGTCGAAGCCCCAACTGCGCCCGGTCGCGGGGTTGATGCGGCCGCCGGTCGCGGGATCGTTGCTGCGGTAGGTGCTGGCCGCACGCGTGGTGGTGCCGGGCACCAGCTTGTTGTTGGAGACTTCGACCCGGATCACCGCGTAGTCATGGCCGGCCGCACTGGGTCGCACGCCGCCGACCAGCGCTTCGCCGTCGGTGACCTTGAAGCCGTATTTTTCCGTGTCCGTCTTGGCCAGGCCCATCGTATAGACCTTGGCTTCGGACTTGAGCGGCAGCGTCTTGCTGCCGTCCGCCTGGGCCTGGTTCTGCAGCAGCACCACCGACTTGCGCTGCAGGTCCATGCCGGTGCTGCGATGCGCGTCCTTGCCTATCGTGCCCTGCGCCAGGCTGGCATCGACATAGGGGTTCTCGAACAGGCCGAGCTGGAACTGCTCCTTGAGCAGGCGCTTGGCGGCTTCGGTCACGCGGGCTTCGGTGACCAGGCCGGCCTTCACCAGGTCGGTGATGGTCTTGTTCTCGCTGAAGCCCGACAGGGTTTCGGTGCCGCTGTTGATCGCCGCGGCGACGCGCTCGGGAACGGACTTCATCTCCAGGCCCCAGGCACGGTCGTTGATGATGCCGGTGTCGGAATTCACATAGCCCTTGAAGCCCAGCTTGCCGCGCAGCAGGTCGGTCACGATCTGCTTGGAGAACGCCATGCCGGTCTGCTCGTAGGTGACGCCTTCGTACGTCACGTTGATAGGCACGCCGTAGTAAGGCATCACGGACGAGACGCCCGCATCGAGCGCGGCGATGAACGGCTTGAGGTGGTAGCCGAAGTTGCCGCCCGGATAGACCTGGTTCTTGCCATGCGCGTAGTGCGGATCCAGGCCCATCTCCTGCGGCCCGCCGCCCGGGAAGTGCTTGAGCGTGAGCGCCACCGCCGAGCGCGGGGTCACGGAAGTGCCGTCCTTGACTTCGCTGCCCTGCAGCGTCTGGACCAGGCTGCGCATGATGTTGGCGTTCAGGTCCGCGTCTTCCGTGAAGGTCTCGTGCACGCGGTACCAGCGCGGCTCGGTCGACAGATCGGCCATGTAGCCGTACATGCCGCGCAGGCCTATGGACTTCCATTCGTCGCCCATCACGCTGGCGAACTGGCGGATGGGCGCCATGTCGCCCGTGCCCAGCGCTGCGGCCGCCAGACCGGCCTCCTTGGGAAACTCCGTGAACGCGCCCGCGGCCTCGTTGATGCCCACGCGCGGGTCCTTCTCGTAGTGGTTGCGCGCATTGGACTTGAAGATGCTCGGAATGCCCAGGCGCGTGGCTTCGCTCATCTCCTGCACCGCGTTGGTGAAGATCGCGGCCTGCTCGGGCGTCACCTGGACACCCGTGGCCGGGGCGGTCACCACGCTGCGGAAAATGAAGCGGCTCATCTTCTGCGTCTGCACCATATCAGTCGCCAAGGCGGGCACCTTGCCTCCGGCGTCCGCGTTCAAGGTGTTGATCAGCATCAGCCCGGCCTTTTCCTCCAGCGTCATCTGCGCCACCAGGTTGTCGATGCGCTCGCTGATCGGCAGGCGCCAGTCTTCATAGGGATCGAGACGACCGTTGCCGTTCGAGTCCTTGAACTGCTTGCCCTCGAGCGTCAGCACGGCCTTGGCGCGGGCACCGATCACCGGTTGCGTCGAAGTTTCATCGCCGTCGCCCCCGCCGCAGGCAGCAAGCAAGGTCAGTCCGGCCACGCCGCTCAGGCACAGCTTGGCCGCAAGGGATACGCGCCGCAGCGCGGGGGCTTGTTGAATGGTTTTTTGCATTGAAGAGTCTCCTTGGATTTTTTGGTAACCGGTTAACTTGCCAAAAATGTTTTATTGCTCAATGAAAAAATTACTTATAAGAAATTGGGAATTTGTTGCTCACCGGAAAGGAAACCGGTTAACTCGCAACCCAAAATAAAAGCCGCGAGGGCTGATGCGGATAGTGCGCGTTAACGTTAACTCGGTCAATATCCGGACCACAGGGCTTTCCCTAGCGTCGAAGATTTGTCGATTCCCTGACCACCAGGCGGCTCGTGAGCACGTCGACATCGGTAGACCCCACGCCCTGGATGGCCTGCACCAGCCGGCGCATGGCCTGTTCGCCCACGGCCTCGCTCATCATGTCGACGCTGGTCAGCATCGGATTGCAGAAGCGGCCGTAGGCGATGTTGTCGAAGCCCGCGATCGCCACCTGCTCGGGCACGCGCACGCCCAGCGCCCTGGCCTCGGCCAGCAGTCCCAGGGCCAGCAGGTCATTGAAAGCGACGATGGCATCGGGCATTTCACCCGACAGCATGACCACCGAGGCCAGCCGCTCGCCCTCATCGCTCACGGGCGCGGCCGCCTCGAATTGCGTGAAATGCGCGTCCTGGCCCTGGAATGCCTCCTGCAGGCCTTGCCAGCGCTCCTCGCTCCAGGCCGCGGTCGGAAAGCCGATGTAGCTGATGCGGCGGTAGCCGCGATCGCTCAGATGGCGGCCCAGGATGCGTCCCGCCTGGTAGTTGTCGCAGCACACGCTGTGGTGCGAATCGTCGGGCGACGGGCCGCCGTAGAACACCACGGGCGTGCTGCCATCGAGCAAGGCCTGGATCACCGGCTGGGGCAGGCGCGCGCTGACGATCAGGCCGTCGACGCGGCGCGAAAGCGCTTTCACGACAGCAAGTTCGGGCTCCCTGGACTCCGCCGCGTCCGCGACGATGAGGTTCATCTGCACCTTCGCCGCCGCGCGCGCCGCGCCTTTCACCATGCTCGTGAAATGCGGGTTGCGAATGTCCTGCAGCACGATGCCCACATTGCCCGTGAGACCGGTGTTCATGCCGCGGGCCATGGGGTTCAGCGACCAGCCGAGTTGAATCACCGCCTGGCTGATACGGGCCTCGACCTCGATGCTGAAACGCTGGCTGCCGTTGACGAACTTGGAGACCGTGGCCGTGGAAACGCCTGCGGCCTGGGCGACGTCGCGGATGGTGGGAGCGCGCTTGCGGGGGGTGTTCATCTTCTGTTTCGGTGGCCCTGCGGCGCTGGCTCAGACCGGCTGCTAGGTGGTGTACATGGGCGAAAAGTCATTTTCGCTCAGGTCAATGCATTGGCCTGGGCCGCTCTCGCAGTGTAAGCACCGGGAAGCAAGAAGGGCAGGCACAGGCGCACGCCCTCAGGAAACATAAGCCGGATAGATCTCGGCCAGACGGTCGATGAAGCCGCTCACCAGTCGGATGTGTTCGCGCAGCAGCTTCTCCGCCAAATCTGCATCGCCCGCAATCAAGGCGTTGACGATCTGGTCGTGGAACTCGACCGACTCTTCGCTGCCGCGTATGGTCTTGTTGGCCAGCCGGCGCAAGCGCTCCAGCCGCGTGCGCGCCGACAGCACCACGCTCCAGGCCGAGGCATGGCCGGCGAGAAAAACAATGCTTCTGTGGAAGTCTTCATCGGCCGCCAGGCTGGCGTCGCGGTCCTCGAAGCGCAATGCCTCGCGGTGGCGCTGCACGATTCTGGCCAGCGCTTTTCTGTCGGCCAAGGGAGCGCCGGCGGCCAGCCGCACGGCGGCGCACTCTATGGCTTCGCGCACGAACAGCGCATCGTTCAAGGACGCGCGCTCCAGGCGAGAAACAAAGGTGCCGCGCTGCGCAAAGATGTCGAGCAGGCCGTCGGCGGCCAAGGCCCTGAACGCTTCGCGCACGGGGCTGCGGCTCACGCCGAATTGCTCGGCCACCACAGGCTCGTTCAACGCCGCGCCGGGCGGCAGCGTGCATTCGACGATGGCGCGGCGCAAGGTGGCGTAGACGAAGTCTGCGGCCTTGCCCCGGCCTTCGGCCGAGTCATAAGGCTGCAACGACGCAATGCCTTCCAAGGTGGCTGCGGACACAAAGCTGGGGCGGGCCATGAATTTTGCGGGACTGAAATTTCGATTCTAAGCCAAGGGTTTCCACCGGAAACATTACTGCATTCTAGAACACTAGAATGCAGAACAATTTTGATGGACCTGCCTTATGCCTCTTTCCAGCGTTTCCCCGGCAACGATCGCCCTCCTTCGCAAAGTCAGCATTGCCACGCTGTGCACCTGCCTCTACAAGCGCGGCTTGCGCAACCAGGTCATCCAGGGCGCCTTGCCCGTGGGCGGCAGCGCCAAGCCGACGATGGTGGGCCCCGCCTTCACGCTGCGCTACATGCCGGCGCGCGAAGACTTGAACACCCTGGCCGAATTCACCAATCCGGCCCATCCCCAGCGCAAGGCCGTGGAAGACTGCCCGCCCGGCGCGGTGCTGGTTTTCGACAGCCGCAAGGATGCGCGCGCGGCATCGGCCGGCGCCATCCTGATCCGCAGGCTGCAGGTGCGCGGCGTGGCCGGCGTGGTCACTGATGGCGGCTTTCGCGACGCCAGCGAGATCGCGGCGCTGGAAATCCCCGCCTTCCATACGCGGCCTTCCGCCCCCACCAACCTGACGCTGCACCAGGCCATCGATATCAATGTGCCCATAGGCTGCGGCGACGCGCCGGTGTTCCCGGGCGACATCGTGGTGGGCGATGCCGACGGCGTGGTGATCCTTCCCGCGCACCTCGCCGAGGAGATCGCCGTGGAAGCGACCGGCATGACCGCGTTCGAGGACTTCGTGGCCGAACAGGTGCAAGGCGGCCGCTCGATCATCGGGCTGTACCCCGCGACCCACCCGCAGACGCTGGACGACTTCGCCCAATGGCGCGCCGCCAACGGGCGCTGATCGCACGCTCCGCGCTTTTTCCCGGTCCAGATCACGTACCCAATGAGGAGACATCCATGATTCGTGCAACCGTAGCCGCCGCATTGCTGACCAGCACCTTTGCCCTGCCCGCCGTGGCCCAGAACTTCCCGACCAAGCCCATCACCATCGTCGTGCCCTCCTCGCCCGGCGGTGCCATCGACCTGGCGGCCCGCCTGATCGGTCAGAAAATGGGCGAGGCCTGGGGCCAGTCGGTGGTGATCGAGAACCGCGCCGGAGCGTCGGGGATCATCGGCACCGAAGCGATTGCCAAGGCCGCGCCCGACGGCCATACCCTGGCCCTGGTCGCGAGCAGCCACGCCATCAATCCCAGCCTGTTCAAGAAGCTGCCGTTCGACACCATCAAGGGCTTCGAGCCGGTGGCGCTGACCCATGTCGTGCCGCTGGTGCTGGTGGTCTCGCCCTCGGCCCCGTTCAAGAGCGTCAAGGACGTGGTCGCGCACGGCAAGGCCCATCCGGGCGAGATGACGTTTGCCTCCAGCGGCAAGGGCGGCGCGCCGCACATGTCTGGCGAGCTGTTCAAGACGCTGGCCGCCATCGATATCACGCATGTTCCCTACAAGGGCAGCACGCTGGCCCACCCCGACCTGATCAGCGGCCGCACGACGATGATGTTCGACACGGTAGCCGCAGTCAAAACCCAGGTGAACTCCGACCGTCTGCGCGCTTTGGCCGTGACTTCGCCCAAGCGTTCGGCGGTCTTCCCCAACGTTCCCACGATGCAGGAAGCCGGCATCGCCGGCTATGAAACCAGCACCTGGGGCGGCTTGCTCGCGCCCGCGGGCACGCCCAAGGCCGTGGTCGGCAAACTGAACGCCGAAGTCAACCGCATTCTTCAACTGGCCGATGTGCGCAAGACGCTGGTCGACGCAGGCATAGAGCCTGGCGCGGGCTCCTCGCAGCAGTTCGCCGATTTCATCGCCTCCGAATCGGTGAAATGGGGCAAGGTCGCCAAGGACGCGGGGATTCAGCCGGAGTGAAGCTGAGGCAGAAATAAAGGCCAGGCCGCGGGTTGCGCCGCCCCATTGGAGGGCGGCGCAAGGCCGTCGGCGGCCTGAGAACGCGCAGCGCGGCCGGCACAGGCCTTGCCGGTGAACGCTCGCAGCGAGATCATTTTCCGCTCCAAATGCAATTGGAAACATTAATTGCATTTTTCATCCATTACAAATTCAGCCGCAGCTTCTAAATTGGCGGGGTGAGCGCGCGCCTCACCAGCCATTCCAACTTCAAAGAATTTCCTTGCGCTGACTCATATTTCTTCAATATCAAACAAAAACCACCTACCGAGCCATACAACGAATCAAGCGGATCGTGAACAGCACGCCCTATGCATTCATATGGATGATCGTTAATACGGGAGGCATGCGCGCGCGGCTTGCACTTTCGTTTCTCGCAACGGCAATCCATATATCATCTTTGTTGGCTCAACCCGTTCTCATTGCTCAAATCATCAGGGAAACAGCCAGTCCGCTCAATGCCAATGCGCACATGCGAATTTTCCTTCTCGCCAGCGCGATGGGGTTTTCTGCGCTCATGGCTTATTGTGTGGCGATGCTCAACAATTCAGTTTTGCAAGACGTTCGCCTTGGCACAAAACATCTCCTTTATTCGAGCATACTGAACAAACCCGCCGATTTCTTTCGCAACGTCAATGAAGGCAGCATCGAGTCAACGGTAGCCACCGCATCCCTGGCGGTTCGCACCATCATTCATGATTGTCTTGGCACGATCATTCGGGCTTTATTTTTCATTGCCTTTTCCGCAGCGCTTATTTTCTCTGAATTGCCTTTGTATGGTTTGATTTTCTTCGCCGCTGCACTGGTGTATTTTTGCATGGCCTATTTTCTTGCGCGTCGCTCTGCGCAAGCGATTGTTTCTGCCGTCACCGCAACAACCCACGTGTCCAGGGAAGCCTCCGATATTCTCGCCAACATGGAGGCGATTCATGGCAATGACATGGGCGAGCATGAAAAGAAGCGGCTGTTGTCTTTCTTGAACATCGAAAGAGACGTCTATAGAAAAGGCCAGGGATTGATTGACAGCAACGAATTTCTGCAAAAGATTTTCCTGACATCCATTTTCATTGCCTTTGTGATTTCCGTTTCACCCGAGGCTAAAGGCGATGCGGCAACGGCCATCATGCTGTACATCATTGGATTGCTGGCTTACACGCAACTCGATCTGGTGGGAAAATCCTTGAACTCTCTGTTCGAGCAAGCCCATAAACTGGACGCAGTTCTAAGCAAGATCTCCTTCCAAGACGAGTACCAAGCCACAAAAGAAGGGGCGATTCGGGGAAAAAATGATCTCAGCATCAAGGTGAACAACATCTCGTTCTCGTACAAAGGCGGCACACCGATATTTTCAGATATTTCAGCAGTTCTTGCCCCAGGATCACGCCACATCATTTCTGGCGAGAGTGGCGCGGGGAAATCCACTTTATTGAACACAATATCGGGGCAGCTCCAGCCGACATCAGGCCAGGTTCTATTGGGCGGCGTGGATATTTTCAGCATCTCTCTTGCGGAAAAATCGCGCCTGATGTCGATCATTCCTCAAAATGTGACGCTTTTCAATCGGTCGATCTATGAAAATGCGACCTATGGAGTGCAAAACATCTCCTACCAACGTCTGGAAGAATTGCTGCTCAGTCTCCAACTGGACAGACTCCAGCGAGAAGGGCCGGCGCACTGGCTGGATGCCACGGTCGACAAAAGCGGACTGAATCTGAGCGGTGGAGAAAGACAGCGGCTGCTACTGGCCAGGGCAATCTTGCGCGCACGCCCCTTGCTTTTTCTGGATGAAAGCACTTCCGCGCTGGACAAGGAGACAGAGGCGGCCGTCTTGCGGGTGCTGCACGAACGTTTGCCGCACACCACCATCGTCGCCGTCAGCCACCATCCCCATGCGGAACTGGCCGCCTACCGCCGGATTGCCCTGGCTTGAAAGCAAGGCACGGACGTGCTTTGGCAATCGGCCTGGCGCCGCTGCAAGCCTGCTGTTGGGATCACGGGTCGGCGGCCGAACTCCTTTGGGCCGGCCGGCCTTCACCGCAGCGCCGCAGCCGCCCTGAACAGCGCAGGAATCAGGTCGGTTTCCACCCGGGCCGGTGAGTAATCGTCCAGCGTGGTCGCCATGCCAATGGCCACCTGCGCGCCCGAAGGCAGGGTGGCCAGCACGGCCACCGCGATCTGGTGCATGTTCACCTGGTGCTGGGTGATCACATAGCCATCGGCGCGCGCCTTGGCAATCTCTCCCAATAGCGATCCCAGATCGGTGGTCGTGCGCGGCGTGAACGACAGCGGCGGCTGGCGTTTGTAGATGGCGCGCAATTCCTCATCGTTGCATTCGGTCAGCAGCATGCGGCCGCTGGCGTTGGACCAGGCCGGCAGCCGGCGCCCGGGCAGCATTTCGGCCAGCGTGAGCTGGCGGCTGGGCAGGCGCAGCAGATAGACCATGTCGTCGCCGCGGCGCACGCTCAGGTTGACCGCCAGGCCGAACTGGTCGCGCAGCACGCCCAGATGCGGTGCGACCTGCGCGATCAGCGGATCGCCCTTCAAATATGAGTGACCCAACTCGACCGCCTTGGAGGTCAGGCGCAGCCGGCGCGACGCCGGATCGCGCGCCAGGTAGCCGAGCTTTTCCCAGGTGAAGACAAAGCGCTGGGCCGCGCTCTTGCCCAGACCCGTCATCTCGGCCACTTCCGTCAGCCCCAGGTCGCCCGGCTTGGCCGCGAAGGCTTCGAGCACACGCATCGCGCGTTCCACGGCCGCCACGTACAGGAAATCCTTTTTCTCGGCCGACTCATCGGCGGCAGCGTCGGCTGCATCTGGCATCACGGGTTCTCCCATATCAGGCACGCACCTTGCTTAAAGTATTTTATATAAATAGTTTGTATTGTATATCAATACTTTAGCCATGATACTCGAACTTTGTGACCAATCCGCCACCGCGCTGCGGCAAGAGATTCTGGCTGGCCATTTGAGCGCCCGCGAACTGCTGGGCGCCCATATCGAACGCATCGCGCTGTGCAATCCCCAGGTGAATGCGCTGGTCACGCTGGACCTGGACGCGGCGATGCGCCAGGCCCGGGCAGCCGACGAGCAGCAGGCGCGCGGCGAGCCGCTGGGCTTGCTGCACGGTCTGCCCATGGTGCACAAGGACTGCTTTCACACGCGCGGAATGCGCACCACGCAGGGCTCTCCCCTGTTCCGCGACCATGTTCCCACAGTCAGCAGCCTGTTGGTCGAGCGCGAGCAGGCCGCCGGGGCCATCACGCTGGGAAAAAGCAACATTCCCGAGTTTTGTGCGGGTTCGCACACCGTGAATACCGTTTTTGGTGCAACCCGCAATCCCTATGACCTGGGCCGGTCGGCCGGCGGCAGCAGCGGCGGCGCGGCGGCCGCGCTGGCCTGCGGCATGGCGGCGCTGGCCGACGGCAGCGACATGGGCGGCTCGCTGCGCAACCCCGCGTCCTTTTGCAATGTCGTGGGTCTGCGGCCTTCGCCCGGACGCGTGCCGCAGTGGCCCACGCTCAACCCCTACAACGCGCTGACCGTGGTCGGCCCCATGGGCCGCACGGTGGCCGACGTGGCCCTGCTGCTGGCCGCGATGGCCGGGCCCGATGCGCGCGACCCGCTGTCCATAGACCAGGACCCGGCGCGCTTTCTCGGTTCGCTGGAGCGCAGCGTCGCCGGCAGCCGGGTCGCGTTCGCCCCGACCTGGAACGGCCTGCCCACCGATCCTGCCGTGCTGCGGCTGATGCTGGCGCAAGTCCCGGTGCTGGAAGCCCTGGGCGCACAGGTGACCGAGGCCTGCCCGGATTTTTCCCAGGCCGACCAGGCCTTCCAGACCTTGCGCGGCGTGGCCTTCGAGCTGGCCTATGGCCCGCTTGCCGACCGCCACCCCGAAGCGTTCAAGCCCGCCATCCACTGGAACATAGCCGTGGGCCGCAACGCGGGCGGCGCCGAGATCGCCCAGGCCGAGAAGGCCCGCGCCGCGCTGTTCCAGCAGATGCACGGTTTCATGCAGTCGCACGACTTCCTGATCGGCCCCGTGAGCCAGGTGCCGGCCTTTCCCGTCGAGTGGGACCACGTGCACGAAATCGACGGTACGCCGATGAGCAACTACATCGACTGGATGCGCTCGGGCTACTACCTGTCATTGACCGGCCTGCCCGCGATCTCCGTGCCTTGCGGCTTCACCGACGACGGCCTGCCCGTGGGCCTGCAGATCGTCGGCCGCTACCGCGAGGAGCGCGCGCTGCTCGAGTTCGCCCACGCCTTCGAGCAGGCCGTGCCCTGCGGCCAGCACCGCCCGCCGCTGCTGGCCGCTGCATCCCTGAACACCTGAATCCCCGTCCCTCAGTCCCTCCCCAACCTCCTGGAGCTTACGCATGAAACGACTTCTCAGCACCGCCCTGTCCGCACTGGCCGTCCTTGGCGCCGCCCCGGCCCTGGCCGACACCTTCCCGTCCAAGCCCGTGACGCTGATCGCTCCCTTTCCTCCCGGAGGCTCGACCGATGTGCTGGCGCGCCTGATCGCCACGCGCCTGGGAGCAAAGCTGGGCCAGTCGGTGGTGATAGAGAACAAGCCCGGCGCCAATGGCTCCATAGGCGCTGCGGCGGGCGCGCGCGCCAAGCCCGACGGCTACACCATTTTGCTGATGGGTGCCTCCTCCTATACGGTCAATTCGCTGCTCTACAAGAACCTGGGCTACGACCCGCTGACCAGCTATGAATACCTGGGCATCGCGGGCGGCTCGCAGCTGGTGATGCTGACCAACCCCGGCACCAGCCTGGCCAGCGTCAAGGATGTGGTCTCGAAGTCGGCGGCCGAGCCCCTGAGCCTGGGCTCGTTCGGCAGCGGCTCGCTGCCGCATATCGCCAGCGAATTCTTCGCGCAGAAGACCGGCGCGCGCCTGGTGCATGTGCCGTACAAGGGCAGCGCGCCCGCCATGGTCGACCTTATAGGCAACCAGATTCCGCTGACCATCGAGACCATGGTCGCGGCCATGCCGCAGATTCGCGGCGGCAAGGTCAAGCCGATTGCCGTGCTGGGCAGCAAGCGCGCGGTGCAGCTGCCCGACGTGCCGACCATGCAGGAAAGCGGCGTGGCCGACCTCGATTTCGAGACCTGGTTCGGCTTCGTGAGCCCCAAGGGCACGCCACCCGAGATCGTCACGCGCCTGTCGCGCGCGCTCAAGGACGTGATGGCCGACAAGAGCACGCATGAAGCGCTGGACGCCGCCGGGTTCGATCCACGCTACTCGGACGCACGCCAGTTCCGCGACCAGGTGCAGCGCGAACTGCAGCGCAACGCCCGCACCATCGAAGCAGCCAACATCAAGGTGGACTGACCCGTGACGACCCACATCGCTTTACTGAGCCAGACTTCCAAGCTGGAATATCTGGGCCCCCTGCTGCAGGCGGCCTTGCCGCAGGCGCGCTATTCGGTCTGGCCCGACCCGGCCTGCCTGGACGCCGACGTGGCCGTCTGCTGGAACACGCCGCCCGGCGTCTACGCGCAGATGCCGCGGCTGCGGCTGGTGCACAGCATCGCCGCGGGCGTGGACAACATCCTGCCGGGCGCAGGCGGCCTGCCCGTGTGCCGCGTGGTCGACGACGGCCTCACGCGCGGCATGCTCGAGTATGTGATGTGGGCCGTGCTGCACTTCCATCGCTCTTTCGATGTCGCCTTGCGCCAGCAGCGCGGCCACGAATGGCTGCGGCCCAGGCTGCGCCCGGCGTCCGATTGCCGCGTGGGCATCATGGGCCTGGGCGCGCTGGGGCGCAGCGTCGCGGCCAAGCTGCTGGCCGAAGGCTATGCAGTGAGCGGCTGGTCGCGCAGCCTGCACCAGATCGAGGGCGTGCAGACCCATGCGGGCGATGAAGGCCTGCAGCGCTTTCTCGCCTCCACCGAGATCCTGATCAACCTGCTGCCGCTGACCGAAGGCACGCGCGGCATTCTGAACCAGGAGCTGTTTTCGCGCCTGCCTCCAGGCGCCTGCATCGTGGGCTGCGGCCGCGGCGAGCATCTGGTCATCGATGACCTGATCGCTGCGCTCGACAGCGGCCACCTGCGCGGCGCCGTGCTCGATGTGTTCCCGCAGGAGCCGCTGGACGCCGCGAGCCCGCTGTGGGATCTGCAGCAGGTCGTGGTCACGCCCCATATGGCGACCATGGCCTCGCCCCAGGCCGTGGTGCAGCAGGTCGCCGACAACATCCGCCGCCTGCAGGGCGGCGAGCCCTTGCGCAATCAAGTGGACGCCGTGCGCGGCTATTGAGAACCCATGTACACCCCCCCACCCTACGCACACCACGACCGTGCCGAGCTGCACGACTGCATGCGCCAGTGGAGCTTCGCCACGCTGATCACGCATGGTGCGGCCGGCGCCCAGGCGACGCATCTGCCGTTTCTGCTCGATGCCGACGACGGCCCGCTGGGCACGCTGACCACGCATCTGGCGCGCAACAACGCCCAGCTCGCCGATCTGCTGGCCGGCTCGCCGGCGCTGGTGATCTTCCAGGGCCCGCACGCCTATATATCGCCGAGCTGGTACGACAACCAGCGCACTTTTCCTACCTGGAACTACGCGGCCATTCACGCGCGCGGCCAGCCCGAGTGCCTGGAATCGCCCGATGCCGTGCGCGCGGTGCTCGACCGCACCGTCGCGCATTACGACGCGCCGCTGGGCGGCAACTGGCGCTTTCCCGAAATGCCGGCCGAGATGATCGCGCCGCGCCTGCAAGCCATCGTCGCGGTACGCATTCCCATCGACACGCTCGAAGGCAAGTTCAAGTTCAACCAGGACAAATCGCCGGCCGATCGCCGGGGCGTGCTGCACGCGCTGATGTCCTCGCCGCAGCAGGGCGACCATGCCGCGGCCGCGTTCATGCAACACGTGAACCGCCACCAGGATGCCGCGTGATCGCGGCCGACTTCTCCCACCTCTCTCCTCACCCCATGACCTCTGAAATCCCATCCCTGCAAGCCGCCGTGCAGCTTTACTTCGACGGCCTGTACGAAGGCGACGCCGAAAAGCTCGCGCGCGTGTTCCACGCCCAGGCCAGCCTGTTCATCGCCGTCGACGACGCGCTGGTGGCCCTGCCCGTGCCCGAGTGGCTCACGCGCGTCGCCGGCCGCGCCTCGCCCCAGTCGCAGGGAGCGCAGCGCGACGACCGCATCCTCATGATCGACCGCAGCGGCCCGGTCAACGCGCTGGTGAAGGTGTCCTGCCTGTTCGCGCCCCATGCCTATACCGACTATCTGAGCTTTATCCGCTTCGACGGGCGCTGGCAGATCGTCGCCAAGAGCTATGGCATTTCCTGAATTACCGAGTGCTTTCGATATGACCTCCCACACCAGCGAAATGTCTGAACAACAGACCCGGATCGCGCTCGCCGCCTTGTACCGCCTGATCGCGCATTTCAAGATGACCGACCTGATAGACACGCATATCAGCGCGCGCGTGCCCGGCACCACCGACCAGTTCCTGATCAACCGCTATGGCGTGCTGTTCCATGAAGTGCAGCCCGACGATCTGGTGAAGATCGACCCCAGCGGCCAGCAGATCGACGACGTGCGCGCCGCAGGCGAAGTCAATGTGGCGGGCTTCACCATCCATTCGGCCATCCATATGGCGCGCCATGACCTGGGCTGCGTGATCCACACCCACACGGCCGACGGCATCGCCGTCGCCTGCCATCCCCAGGGCCTGCTGCCGCTGAGCCAGCATGCGCTCAAGTTCTACGGCCGCATCGGCTACCACCCCTATGAAGGCATTGCCTTCGATCTCGAGGAGCGCGCGCGCCTGGTCGACAGCCTGGGAGCGCACAGCGTGATGGTGTTGCACAACCACGGGCTGATCGCGGCCGGCGGCACCATTGCCGAAGCCTTTCTCAACATCTTCTTCCTGGAACGCGCCTGCCAGGCCCAGGTCAAGGCCTTGTCGGCCTGCGCCCAGCCGATTCTTCCGCCCGAAGCCGTGCGCCAGCGCACCTCGGATCAGTTCTTGCGCGAAGAAGGCGTGGAGCACGCCGAGAAGGTCTGGCAGGCCGCATTGCGGCTGGTCAGCTAGCGCGCCGGCCGGCGACGGCCTGCAGAATGCAGCGCGCGACGATGGTCCACGGGGCCAGCATTTCCTCCTGGGGAATGCTCGCAAAGGCCAGCATCAGCCCCGGGCTGGGATGGCGGCCCAGATAGTAGTTCGACAGCGGCCGCGCGATCACGCCCTGGGCCGCGGCCGCCGCGGCAATCGCCACGTCGTCGGTGCCCGGCGGCAATGACAGCACCAGATGCAGGCCCGCATTGCTGTCGTATTCGTGCAGCCAGCCCGGGCCCAGCGACTGCTCGACCAGCCCGATCAGATAGGCGCGGCGCGCCGCATAGATCAGGCGCATGCGGCGGATATGGGCGGCGTAGAGGCCGCTGTCCATGAACTCGGCCAGCGCGGCCTGCTGCAGCATGTGGCCGCCGCGGTACAGCTCCGATTGCGCGGTGCGAAACGCCGCGGCAAACGGCGCGGGCACGACCATATAGGCCATGCGCAGGCCCGGGTACAGCGTCTTGCTGAACGTGCCCACATAGATCACCGGCGCGCCGGGCAGCAGGCCTTGCAGCGAGGCCACGGGGTGGCCGGCGAAGCGGAACTCGCTGTCGTAGTCGTCTTCGACCACCCAGGTGCCGTGGCGCGTCGCATAGGCCAGCAGATCGAGCCGGCGCGCCAGGCTCATGACCGGGCCCAGCGGATATTGGTGCGAAGGCGTGACAAAAGCAAAGCGCGGCGGCTTGCCAGAAGCGCTGAGCGGAAAGCGCATGCCTTCGGCGTCGACCGGCATGGGCTTGAGCCGTATGCCGTTGATTTCCAGAATGCTGCGCGTGCCCCAGTAGCCGGGCTCCTCGACCCAGGCATGGTCGCCCGCGTCGCCCAGCACGCGCGTGATCAGATCGATGGCCTGGTGCACGCCTTCGGTGACGACGATCTGGCCGGGCTCGCAGACCACGGAGCGCGCCTGGCGCAGATAGACCGCGAGGCTCTGGTGCAGTTTGGGATAGCCGCCGTTGGTCGCATAGCTGAGCGTCGCCGGCGGCAGCTGCCGGCTCAGGCGCGCGGTGATCTGCGCGAGCTTGGCATGCGGCACCTGGGTCACATCGGGCACGCCGGGCAGGAATGCGCCCCACTGCGTGGACTGGGCCTTGGCGTTCATCACCACCTTGCGCCCGCGCGCCGAAAGCCGCCCCGCCACGGCCTTGCCCGGCAGCGCCACGGCCGTCTGGCTCGGCCTGACCGGCGCCAGGTCGGGAATGCGGTCGGCCACATAGGTGCCGCTGCCCGTGAGCCCCTTGGTATAGCCCTCGGCCATCAGCTGCTCATAGGCATGCATCACGGTATTGCGCGAGATGCCGGCCTCCAGCGCCAGATCGCGCGTGGGCGGCAGCCGCGTCGCGGCCGGCAGGCTGGCGTCGTGGATGGCGTCGCGCAGGCATTCATAGAGCAGCCGGTTGACCGGCATGGCGGGCTTTTCGCGGCGCAGTTGCGCGAGCCGGGGGGCGATCAGGTCGCCGCTGATGGACTTCAATTGGCACCATCCATTTTGGTCAAAGTGGTGCTGGATTATAGGACCGATTGGCCATGTAATCCATTCATCAACCACCCGCCAACGAGCTCCTCCATGAACAACCAGCAGATCAACCAGCGCCGCCTCGACGCCACCCCCCGTGGCGTGGGCGTCATGTGCAACTTCTATGCGGACCGCGCCGAGAACGCGACCATCTGGGACGTGGAAGGCAAGCAGTACACCGACTTCGCCGCGGGCATCGCCGTGGTCAATACCGGCCACCGCCACCCCAAGGTCGTCGCCGCCATCCAGGCCCAGCTCGAGCGCTTCACGCACACCGCCTTCCAGATCGTCCCCTACGAAAGCGCCGTGGCCCTGGCCGAGCGCATCAACGCGCTGGTGCCTATCGATGGCGCCAAGAAGACCGCGTTCTTCACCACGGGCGCCGAGGCCGTAGAGAACGCCATCAAGATCGCGCGCGTCAGCACCGGTCGCCCCGGCGTGATCGCTTTCGGCGGCGGCTTTCACGGCCGCACCATGATGGGCCTGGCGCTGACCGGCAAGGTCCAGCCTTACAAGGCCGGTTTCGGCCCGTTCCCGGGCGAGGTCTATCACCTGCCCTTCCCGGCCCCGCTGCGCGGCGTGTCGGTGCAGGACAGCCTCAATGCGCTCGAGCACCTGTTCAAGTGCGACATCGAGCCCGGCCGTGTCGCGGCCATCATCGTCGAGCCGGTGCAGGGCGAAGGCGGCTTCAATGTGGCCGATGCCGCGCTGTTCGCCGGCCTGCGCCAGGTCTGCGACAAGCACGGCATCCTGCTGATCGCCGACGAAGTGCAGACCGGCTTCGGCCGCACGGGCAAGCTGTTCGCGATGCAGCATTTCGCCGTGCGCCCCGACATCATGACCATGGCCAAGAGCCTCGCGGGCGGCATGCCGCTGTCGGCGGTCTGCGGCCGCGCCGAAGTCATGGACGCCGCCAACCCCGGCGGCCTGGGCGGCACCTACGCGGGCAACCCGCTGGCCGTGGCCTCGGCGCATGCGGTGCTCGATGTCATCGCGCAGGAACAGCTGCTGGCGCGTTCGGTGCAACTGGGCGCGCGCCTGGAAGAGTTCCTCAACGACCTGCGTGAACGCGTGCCCGCGATCGCCGAAGTGCGCGGCCTGGGCTCGATGATCGCCATGGAGTGCGTCAATCCCGACACCAAGGCGCCGGACAGCGCGCTGGTGGCGCGCATCCAGAAGGAAGCGCTGCAGCGCGGCCTGCTGCTGCTGAGCTGCGGCCAGTACGGCAATGTGATCCGTTTCCTCTACCCACTGACCATTCCCGATGCCCAGTTCGACACCGCGCTCGCGACGCTGGGCGAAGCCGTGTCGGCCGCAGTGGATGTCGCGGTCGCAGCTTAAGAAAGGACCCCATCATGGACATGAAGACTTCCCCCCTGGCCTTGCTCAACGACCCCAGCCTGCTCAAGACCGACGCGCTGATCAACGGCCAGTGGGTCCAGGGCGATGCACGTTTCGATGTGAACGACCCCGCCACCGGGCTCAAGCTCGCCGATGTGCCGAACCTGGGCGCGGCCCAGGCGCAAAGCGCGCTCGACGCCGCCAACGCCGCCTGGCCCGCATGGCGCGGCAAGACCGCCAAGCAGCGCCATGCCATTTTGCTCAAGTGGTACGAGCTGCTGATGGCGCACAGCGACGACCTCGCGCGCATCATGACGGCCGAACAGGGCAAGCCCTTTGCCGAGGCCAAGGGCGAAGTCGCCTACGGCGCGAGCTTTGTCGAATGGTT
>NZ_JAHCDD010000064.1 GCF_018413525.1 Acidovorax sp. CCYZU-2555 | reverse complement strand
ACGCGAGCGCCACCTGACCGGGCTGTGCGTCCAGGCGCTGGGCCACGCTGTCGAGCGCCTGCAAGATGCCCAGGCCGCGCGGATTCAGATAAGTGCTCACGGTCTTGGCGCCGCGCGGGCTCTTGCCCGCATCGGCTTCGCTGCGGTACTTGCCCGTGAGAAAGCCCGCGGCCAGCGCGTAGAAATTGATCACGCCGATTTCCTGCGAAACGCACAGCGGCGCGAGCTCGCGCTCGAACACCGCGCGGTCGCAGAGGTTGTACAGCGGCTGCAGGCTTTCATAGCGCGGCAGGCCCTGGCGTTCGCTGGTCAGCAGCGCTTCCTTGAAGCGCGCGGCGCTGTAATTGGAGGCGCCGATCGCGCGCACCTTGCCCGCGGCGATCAGGTCGGCGTAGGCGCCCAGCGTATCGGCCAGCGGTACGTCGGCGTCGTCATCGTGGGATTGGTAGAGGTCGATGTAATCGGTCTGCAGGCGCTGCAGCGAAGCTTCGACCGCCTGGCGTATGTATTCGGGACGCAGGCCGACCTTGCCATCGCCCATGTCCTTGCCGACCTTGGTCGCGAGCACGACCTGCTGGCGCCGGCCGCTGCGCTGCAGCCACTTGCCGAGAATGCGCTCGGATTCGCCGCCCGTGTGGCCCGGCACCCAGCGCGAGTAGACATCGGCGGTGTCGATGAAGTTGAAGCCGGCGTCGAGCCAGGCATCGAGCAGCGAGAAGGACGTGGCCTCGTCCACGGTCCAGCCAAAGACATTGCCGCCGAAGCACAGCGGCGAAACCTGCAGGCCCGAACGGCCCAGTTGTCGAAGCGGGGGAGAAGAAGCGTTCATCAGCGTGTCCTTTGCATTGCGGATGTTTCCATTATGCAAATACGCTGCTGCGGGGCTAGCTTGTGGCCGTGTCGTCGGCGCTGCGCACGCCGGTGTGGAATTCGAGGCCCAGCACGCGCGCCATTTCGCTGAGCGTCGAGAGGCGCGGGTCCAGGCCGCCGCTTTCGAGGCGCTGCACGGTCATGCGCGACAGTCCTGCGCGCTCGGCCAGATCGGCCTGGGTCATCTGCGCGGCCTTGCGCGCCTGGGTGAGTTGTTCTATCAGCGGATGGGTCATCGGGTCGATGTTAACCCTCGCCAAGCACCGCCTGCCTGTTCAAGCAAACAGATTGAGCTTGGTGCCCAGCAAGCCAAAACGCGCGAGTTCAGGCTGCAGCAATGCCTGCTGCGTTGCGGGTGGAGCGGCCACGCTTTGCGCTGCGGCGCGTTCGCCACGGCGTATCACGGCCACGCTCTGGGCATCGACCACGCGCTGTTGTGACCAAGCCCGGCTGGCATTGTCGAGAGCGCGTTGATAGGTGATATCCATGGTAGCTGTGGCCTCGGTGGCGCATTGGTGAAAGTGGGTTGACTTTAGCGGTGCACCGCGCCCCACCATGGGCCGAAAAACGACCGGCCGACCCTGCTTTACCGGCTATCAGTCCAGGCAGTCGAGGCTGCTTTGCTCGCAGTAATGCGGCCCGGGCGTGTCGCGTGGCGCATGCACATGCGCCTGCACATCGCGCAGCGCCGTGCGCAAGCCTTCCTCTATCACCGGGTGGTAGAACGGCATCTCCAGCAGGTCGGCAATGGTGCTGCGCCGCGCTATCGCCCAGGCGAGCAGATGCGCCAGATGCTCGCCCGCGGGCGCGCACAGCTGGGCGCCCAGCAGTTCACCGCCATGGGCATTGGCATACAGTCGCAGCACGCCCTGGTTGCGCAGGCCCGCGCGCGCCCGGCCCTGGTGGGCGAAGTCGACGCCGCCTATTGCGACTTCGTCGCTCCAGTGCGCGTCGTAGGGCAGGCCTATGGATGCCACCGAAGGCTCGGTGAACGTGATCGCCAGCGGCGTGCGCCGCGCAAACGCGCGCGGCTCTTCGGCGACGGCATTGCTGCCCGCGATTTCGCCTTCGTCGACGGCTTCGTGCAGCAAGGCGCGGTCGGGGTTGACGTCGCCGGCCCAGAACACCGACAGCTGGCCCAGCTGCAAGGTATAGGGGTCGACGTCGGGCAGGCCGCGCTCGTCGAGCGTGAGCCCCAGGTTTTCCAGGCCCAGGTCTTGAATCGCCGGGCGCCGGCCGGTGGCGGCCAGCACGGCATCGACCTGGGTCGAGAAATCTCCCGCACCGATGGTGATGGCGCGCGCATCGAAGGCCTTGAGTTCGGGCAACTGGCCGAGCTGCAGCTGCATGCTGCTAGACATGCTCTGCACCAGCGCCGCATTGACCTGGGGATCGGCGAGTCCGGCAAGATGGTCTTCGCCGTGAAATGCCGTGACTTCAATGCCCAGATGGGCCAGCGCCTGCGCCATTTCCGTGCCCAGCGGGCCCAGGCCCAGCACGGCCATGCGCGGCGGCAGGTCGGCCTGTTCGAACAGCGTATCGGTGGTCAGCAGGCGCGCGCCCAGCGCCTGCCATTCTTCGGGCACATGCGGCCTGGAGCCAGTGGCGATGACCAGGCTGCGCGCGGTCAGGCGGCGCTGGCCGTCGACTTCGACGGTATGCGGATCGAGAATGCGCGCGCGGCCCGTGATCGCGCGCGGCCCCAGGTCCTGGGTGGATTGCAGCACGCCGGCCACGAAGCGGTCGCGCTCGGCGCGCACGCGCTGCAGCACGGCGGGAATGTCGGCGTGCAATTGCGCCGCGCCGCGCAGGCCGAACGCCTCGAACTGGTGGCGGCGGTGAAACGCGTGGGCCGCTTCGAGCAGCAGCTTGGACGGCATGCAACCCACGCGCGCGCAGGTGGTGCCGCCCGGGCCGGCGTCGATCAGCGCGAAACGCTGTGTATGCCGGCGCACCGCACGCAAGGCCGCGAGCCCGGCCGAACCGGCGCCGATGATGAGAACGTCGTAGTCGTAAGCAGGGGTCTGGGTCATGCAATCACTTTGCATGTCGGCCAGGCCCTGGCCTGTAGGCGGGCATGAAGCGCCCGGGCCGGACAAGGCGCCGCGCCGTCAGGCGTCGAGCCAGCCCAGCCGTCCCTGGCCGATATCGTTGAGATGCTGGACAAAGGCCGCGCTCGCGTCCTCGGGCATGCGCCACAACAGCGTGACCAGGCTGCCATGCACCACCTCGACCAGCTCGGCCTGGGCGGCGGCGATTTCGCGGCGCATCATGCCTTCGAGCGCGTAGGGCACGCTGCAGCGCAGATCGGTCATGCGCTGCAGCCGTATCTTGGGCGCGTCGAGCAATGCCTGGGCGACGCAGTCGGTATAGGCGCGCACCAGACCGCCCGCACCGAGCTTGACGCCGCCGAAGTAGCGCACCACGGTGGCGAGCACGCCTTCGAGTTCCTGGTGGCGCAGCACGTCGAACATGGGTCGGCCCGCAGTGCCGCTGGGCTCGCCGTCGTCGACGGCCGCCGACTGACCGCCCGCGAGCAGCGCCCAGCAGACATGGGCCGCGCCCGGGTGCTCGCGCCGCAGGCGGTCGACGACCAACTGCGCGCTGGCGCGGTCGGTCATGGGTTGCACGCAGCCGATGAAGCGGCTTTTCTTGATGATGAGTTCGCTGTGCGCAGGCGCGGCAAGAGTCTGGGGCATGGGGTTGCCGAGCTTAACCCACGGCGAAGAGGTGTTGCCGACGTGATTACTGGTATTTGTCCTACACGGGGAGTGGTTGCCGGAATCTATCCTTGAGGTCATAGGAGTGACCGTCCATGTCCAGTAGCCTACCCCCAACCCACGATCTGGCCGCGCACACATTTGGGCGCCACCAATTCTCGCCGCCGCCGCTGCCTGAAAATCTTGAGCGTGCGTCCACTGGGGCCGCGCTCACTGGAGATCAGGACAAGTTTTCTGCTCCCGTTCTGGATCTCGATCAGCGCATACGCAACGTAGGCGAATGGTGAAAACAGGCCCCCGCCGGCATTCGAGCCGGCGGTGCTGTTTTCGGCGCCTGTAAATTCCGCATTGACCCGCCCCGCGCATCGCCGGGGAGCCAAGACCCTGCTGCAGCAAAGCTACCTGTGTAAAAGTACACTGGCAGGTTCCAGTCCCCACGATCGCACGCCATGAACGCCCCCGTTGACGTTTCCTTTTTTGCCCGCGCCGCCAAACCGCTGACCAGCTATCGCCCTTATTGGGCCAAGCGTTTCGGCACGGCCAAATTCCTGCCCACTTCGCGCAAGGAAATGGAACAGCTCGGCTGGGACAGCTGCGACGTGATTTTGGTCACCGGCGACGCCTATGTAGACCACCCGAGCTTCGGCATGGCCGTCATTGGCCGGGTGCTCGAGGGCCAGGGCTTTCGCGTGGGCATCATCGCCCAGCCCGACTGGCAAAGCGCCGAGGCGTTCAAGGCCCTGGGCAAGCCCAACCTGTTCTGGGGCGTGACCTCGGGCAACATGGATTCGATGATCAACCGCTACACGGCGGACCGCAAGATCCGTTCCGATGACGCCTACACGCCCGGCGACGTCGCCGGCAAGCGCCCCGACCGCGCGGCCATCGTCTACAGCCAGCGCTGCCGCGAAGCCTACAAGGACGTGCCGCTGGTGCTGGGCGGCATCGAAGGCAGCCTGCGCCGCATCGCGCATTACGATTACTGGAGCGACAAGGTGCGCCGCTCGGTCGTGGTCGACTCCAAGTGCGATCTGCTGCTGTACGGCAATGCCGAACGCGCGCTGGTCGAAGTCGCCCACCGCCTGGCCGCGCGCGAGCCCGTTGACACCATCACCGACGTGCGCGGTACCGCCTTCGTGCGCCGCGCGTCCGAAGACGGCTGGTTCGAAATCGATTCGACCACGGTCGACGAACCCGGCCGCATCGAAGTCCACATCAATCCTTACCAGACGACCAGCGAACAGGCTGCAGCCCAGGGCAGCAGCTGCAGCAAGGAAGATGGCGAAGCCGCCGCGGCGTCCGCCATTCCTGAAATCGCGGGCCCGAGCTGCGGCACGGGCAAGAACGTGCCGGCGCGCCGCCAATACGACTCGCCGCTGGTCGCGGGCGTGGAAGAGGGCGATTCGGTACAGCCCATCCAGTTCGTCGCCAACCCCGCGCTGCGCAGCAAGCTCAAGGCACCGCCGCGCGACCACTCGGTGATCCGCCTGCCCAGCTACGAGCAGGTCAAGAGCGACCCCATTCTGTACGCCCACGCCAACCGCGTGCTGCACCTCGAGACCAACCCCGGCAACGCGCGGGCGCTGGTGCAGGCGCATGGCGAAGGCACGACGGCGCGCGATGTGTGGATCAACCCGCCGCCGATTCCGCTGACCACGGCCGAGATGGACTACGTGTTCGATCTGCCGTATGCGCGCTCGCCCCATCCGAGCTATGCCGACGAGAACGGCAGCCACGACGGCGCGACCAAGATCCCGGCCTGGGAAATGATCCGTTTCTCGGTCAACATCATGCGCGGCTGCTTCGGCGGCTGCACCTTCTGCTCGATCACCGAACACGAAGGCCGCATCATCCAGAGCCGCTCGGAAGATTCGATCATTCACGAGATCGAAGACATCCGCGACAAGGTCGCAGGTTTCACCGGCACCATCTCTGATCTGGGCGGCCCCACGGCCAACATGTACCGCCTGGGCTGCCGCACGCCCGAAATCGAGGCCGCCTGCCGCAAGCCCAGCTGTGTCTATCCAGGCATCTGCCAGAACCTGACGACCAACCACGACCCGCTGATCAAGATCTACCGCCGCGGCCGTGCGCTCAAGGGCATCAAGAAGATCCTGATCGGCTCGGGCCTGCGCTACGACCTCGCGGTACAGTCGCCCGAGTACGTCAAAGAGCTGGTGCAGCACCATGTGGGCGGTTATCTGAAGATCGCGCCCGAGCACACCGAGCAGGGTCCGCTGACCAAGATGATGAAGCCGGGCATCGGCAGCTACGACAAGTTCAAGAAGATGTTTGAACAGTTCAGCGAAGAGGCCGGCAAGAAGCAGTTCCTGATTCCGTACTTCATCGCCGCCCACCCGGGCACCAGCGATGACGACATGATGAACCTGGCCATCTGGCTCAAGAAGAACGGTTTCCGCGCCGACCAGGTGCAGACCTTCTATCCCAGCCCCATGGCCACGGCCACGGCCATGTACCACTCGGGCCGCAACACGCTCAAGCGCGTGCGCCGCACCGTACTGAGCGAAGACGAGTCGGTCGACATCGTGCGCGGCGAGAAGCGCCGTCGCCTGCACAAGGCCTTCCTGCGCTACCACGATCCGAACAACTGGCCGCTGCTGCGCGAAGCGCTCAAGACCATGGGTCGCGCCGACCTGATCGGCAACGGCAAGCACCATCTGATCCCTACGTTCCAGCCTATGACCGATGGCACGTACCAGAGCGCGCGCCGCAAGAACAGCACCGCGCCCGACAAGGCGATGGCGCGTCCCCAGGCGACGTCAACGGGCGGTCGCAGCGCCGCAGCGCCTGTCAAGGGCCAGCTGCTGACGCAGCACACTGGCCTGCCCCCGCGCGCGGGCACAGGTGCCAAGCCGGGCGCCAAGCCCGCGCTGCGTCCGGGCAATGCGCGTCCGGTCGCGGGCAATGCCCGCCCCGCAGCGGGCAAGCGCAGCGGCGGACGCTGAGCGCCGGCGCTGCGTGATTCGGGCGTCAGGCCGGAATCACATGCAGCGGAATGTCCTGCTGCTGGGCCATCTCCTGCAGATGCGCGACGGAGCGCTCGCCGACGAAGCGCGTGATCGCTTCGTGCGTGGTGGCTTCGCGCATCGTCGCCACATCGCCGAGCGCGGGCAGGCCCGCGGCCGCGCACAGGCGTGCGGCGAAATGCGGCTCGAGCGCGGCGATCGCCACCATGCCGTCCTGGCAGCGGTAGGTGCGGTAGCCCGCATGCGCGCCGCCGACATCGCCCTGGGGCGCCGACAAACCCCAGTGCAGCGGCTGGGCCAGCCACTGCGCGGCCTGGAAAAGACCCACATCGAGCAGCGCGCCCGCGCCTGAGCGCAGCCTGTGCATCTGCGCCTGCAGCACCGCTTCGCTGGCCATCAGCGCGCCCGTCATGTCGGCCATCAGCGACGCCGGCATCTGGCCGGAGTTCAGCAGCCCGGCTTCGGCCTGGTAGGTGATGTCGTGGCCGGGCGTGTCGGCGCCGTCGCCGGTGGCGCCAAAAATGCGCACCATCGACAGCTGCGGGTAGCGCTGCTGCAGCGTGTCCCAGTCGAGCCCCAGCTTGTGCAGCGCCGCGGGCCGAAATGATGTCAGCAGCACATCTGTGCGCGCGAGTTCGGTGTGCAGTTGCGTCTGTCCTTCGGGCGATTTGAGGTCGGCCTGCAGGCGCGTGATGCCCTGGTGCAAGGCGTTGTAGGCCTCGGGGCAGTAGGTGTGGACCGGATCGGCGCTTTCGCTGCCCGCGGGGGCCAGGGGTTCGAGCTTGGTGCATTGCGCGCCCATCGCCGCGCAGCGGCGCAGCGCGGCCGGGCCGGGCAGGTTCAGCGCCAGGCTCAGAATGCGCACACCGCGCAGCGGGTGCAGGGGCAGGGCCGACCAGGAAGAGGGAGTGTGCATTGTCATGACCTCAGGAGTTCGGCGTCCGCGTAACGCATTGGCGCCATGCCAATGTGTCGGGTTCATGTCTTTATACGCACATGCGCGGTCCCCGGCCCTTGGTGCAAGCCCTCATGCGGCTTGGCTTCGCTTTTCAGTCGAGCGCCGCGCCCAGGCGCTGCGAGATCGCGCGCGCGGCCTGCAGCAGCACGGGCAGCATCTGCGTCTGCATGACTTCGGCGCTGGTGCGATTGGCCTGACCGCTGATGTTCAGTGCGGCCACGGTCTGGCCGGCGCGGTTGGTCAGCGGCGCGGCCAGCGAGATCAGGCCTTCTTCGAGTTCCTGGTTCACGAGGCACCAGCCCTGGCTGCGCGCCTGGCGTATGCGCTGCGTCAGTTCGGGCACATCGATGATGGTGTGCTGCGTGAAGCGCTGCGTCTTGAGCGTCTGCAGGCGCGCTGCCAGTGCGTCGTCGGACAGGCCTCCCAGCAGCACGCGGCCCATCGACGTCCAGCACGCGGGCAGGCGCGAGCCCACGCCCAGGTTGGTGCGCATGATCTTGTGCGTGTGCACGCGCATCACATAGACCACGTCCAGGCCGTCGAGCACCGCGGCCGAGCACGACTCGCGCACCTGGTCCACCACGGTCTCCATCACCGGCTCGGCGAGGTTCCACAGCGGCATCGACGACAAATAGGCAAAGCCCAGCTCCAGGATGCGCGGCGTGAGGCGAAACAGCCGGCCGTCGCTTTCGACATAGCCCAGCGTCTGCAGCGTCAGCAGGATGCGGCGCGCGCCGGCGCGCGTGAGGCCGGGGCGCGCCGCGACGTCGCTGAGCGTCTGCTGCGGCGCGTCGGCGCTGAACGAATGGATCACGCCCAGGCCGCGTGCAAAGGATTGCACATAGCTGTCGCCGGGTTTGGGGTCTTGGGTCGGGGGCTGGACGGTCATGGGATGCCTCTCTATAATTCATTATACGAACATTTGTTCTTTAGGCGAACATTTGCCCGGATTTTTGATCCCCAGGAGACGCATTACATGATCAACAAGATTGCCGACTCGGTGGCCCAGGCGCTGTCCGGAGTGAAAGACGGCGCAACGGTACTGATTGGTGGCTTCGGCACGGCCGGTATTCCCATGGAGCTGATCGACGGACTGATAGAGCACGGCGCGCGTGATCTCACCGTGGTCAACAACAACGCCGGCAATGGCGAAGAAGGCCTGGCCGCGCTGCTCAAGACCGGCCGCGTGCGCAAGATCATCTGCAGCTTCCCGCGCCAGGTCGACAGCCAGGTGTTCGACGGCCTGTACCGCAGCGGCCAGCTCGAGCTCGAACTCGTGCCCCAGGGCAATCTGGCCGAGCGCCTGCGCGCCGCCGGTGCCGGCATCGGTGCCTTCTTCTGCCCCACGGCCTACGGCACCGAGCTGGCCGCGGGCAAGGAAACGCGCGAGATCAACGGCAAGCACTATGTGCTCGAATATCCGATCCACGGCGATGTGGCGCTGATCAAGGCCGAGCAGGGCGACCGCTGGGGCAATCTGAACTTCCGCATGTCGGCGCGCAATTTCGGTCCCGTGATGGCCATGGCCGCACGCCACACCGTGGCCACCGTGCATGAAATCGTCGAGCTGGGCCAGCTGGACCCCGAAAGCATCGTCACGCCAGGCATCTTTGTCAGCCAGATCGTGCGCGTGGACCGCGTCGCGACCCAGGCCGGCGGCATCAAAAAAGCCGCCTGAGCGGCGTCTGACAAGGAAAGAAGAACATGAGCAGCTATCAAAAACGCAGCAAAGACGAGCTTGCCAAGCGCGTGGCCGAAGACATCCATGACGGCGCCTATGTGAACCTGGGCATTGGCCAGCCCACGCTGGTCGCCAACCACATTCCCGCAGGCCGCGAAGTCATCCTGCAAAGCGAGAACGGCATCCTGGGCATGGGCCCGGCACCGGCCGCGGGCCAGGAAGACTACGACCTGATCAACGCCGGCAAGCAGCCCGTGACGCTGCTGCCCGGTGGCGCCTATTTCCACCACGCCGACAGTTTCGCGATGATGCGCGGCGGTCACCTCGACATCTGCGTGCTCGGCGCCTTCCAGGTGTCGGCCACGGGCGACCTGGCCAACTGGAGCACGGGCGAGCCCGGCGCGATTCCCGCCGTGGGCGGTGCGATGGACCTGGCGATAGGTGCCAAGCAGACCTGGCTGATGATGGATCTGCTGACCAAGAAGGGCGAAAGCAAGATCGTCCAGCAGTGCAGCTATCCGCTGACCGGCATCGGCTGCGTCAAGCGCATCTACACCGACCTCGCGACGCTCGAATGCACGGCCGACGGCCTGAAGCTCGTCGACATGGTGCCTGGCCTGACCCATGCCGAGCTCGAGCAGCTCGTAGGCCTGCCCATCCAGGCTTGACGCCGTTGCCGCTCCATCCACAGCCGCCCGCCAAGAGTGGCGTGTGGGGCGGCAGCCCCCCTTTTCCTTTCATACGACCCATTCAGGAGACAACATGAACCAGGCCTTTATTTGCGATGCGATCCGCACTCCCTTCGGACGCTACGGCGGCGCGCTGTCGAGCCTGCGCGCCGACGATCTGGGCGCACTGCCCATCAAGGCGCTGATGGAGCGCAATCCCGGCGTCGACTGGGCGGCCGTGGGCGACGTGCTCTATGGCTGCGCCAACCAGGCCGGTGAAGACAACCGCAACGTGGCGCGCATGTCGGGCCTGCTCGCGGGCCTGCCGCTGGAAGTTCCTGGCGCGACCATCAATCGCCTGTGCGGTTCGGGCCTGGACGCGGTCGGCAGCGCGGCGCGCGCCATCAAGTCGGGCGAAACCGGCCTGATGATCGCCGGCGGCGTCGAAAGCATGAGCCGCGCGCCTTTCGTCATGCCCAAGGCCGAAAGCGCGTTCAGCCGCAACAATGCGGTCTATGACACCACCATCGGCTGGCGCTTCGTCAACAAGCTGATGAAGGCGCAGTACGGCGTGGACTCCATGCCCGAAACCGCCGAGAACGTCGCCGACGACTTCAAGATCGAGCGCGAAGCCCAGGACCGCATGGCGCTGGCCAGCCAGATCAACGCCGCGGCCGCGATCGCCGCCGGCCACCTGGCGCGCGAAATCGTGCCGGTGTCGATTGCCCAGAAGAAGGGCGACGCGATCATCGTGAGCCAGGACGAGCACCCGCGTGCGACGACCCTCGAAGCGCTGGCCAAGCTCAAGGGCGTGGTGCGTGCCGACGGCACCGTGACGGCCGGCAATGCCTCGGGCGTGAACGACGGCGCCTGCGCGCTGCTGCTCGCCGACGAAGCCAATGCCGCCAAGTACGGCCTGACGCCGCGCGCCCGCGTGGTCGGCATGGCCACGGCCGGCGTCGCGCCGCGCATCATGGGTTTCGGCCCCACGCCCGCAACGCTCAAGGTGCTGGCCCAGACCGGCCTCACGCTCGATCAGATGGACGTGATCGAACTCAACGAAGCCTTTGCCGCGCAAGGCCTGGCCGTGCTGCGCGCCCTGGGCATCCAGGATGACGACGCGCGCGTCAACGCCTGGGGCGGCGCGATCGCCCTGGGTCACCCCCTGGGCGCGAGCGGTGCACGACTGGCCACGACGGCCGTCAACCGCCTGCACGCCACCGGCGGCCGCTACGCGCTGTGCACGATGTGCATAGGCGTGGGCCAGGGCATCGCGGTGATCATCGAACGCGTCTGATTCGCGCGACGACGCGGGCCCGGAGCACCTCCGGGCCGCGCGTCCTTCTTCCGGAGTTTCCATGAATACTGCATCCCAGAACACCCGCCCTGACACCGCCCGCGAACGCGTGCTGATCACCGGCGGCGCCAGCGGCATAGGCGCGGCGATTGCCGAGCGCTGCCGCGCCGAGGGTTTCGAGCCCGTCATCATCGACCGCCTGGGCGACGGCATCCGTGCCGATCTGTCCGACGCGGCCGACACCGAGCGCGCGCTGCGCGAAGCCCTGGCTGGCGGTCCGATCACGCGCCTGGTCAACAACGTGGGCGTGGTCGTGCCGGCCGACGTCGAGCACCAGACGCTGGCCGAGTTCGACCTGGCCATTTCGCTGAACCTGCGCTGCGCCTTCCAGTGCATGCAGGCGCTGCTGCCGGGCATGAAGGAAGCGGGCTTTGGCCGCATCGTCAACATGTCCTCGCGCGCCGCGCTGGGCAAGGAGCTGCGCACCGCCTATTCGGCGACCAAGGCCGGCCTGATCGGCATGACACGCGTCTGGGCGCTGGAGCTGGGCCGCCACGGCATCACCGCCAACGCGATCGGCCCCGGCCCCATCCGCACCGAACTGTTCGACCGCGCCAATCCTCCCGATGCACCGCGCACGCGCGCCATCATTGAATCCGTTCCGGTCAAGCGCGTGGGCACGGCCGATGACATCGCCCACACTGCAAGTTACCTGCTCGACGAGCGCAGCGGCTTTGTCACCGGCCAGGTGATCTATGTCTGCGGCGGCATGACCGTGGGCGTTGCCGGCGTCTGAGCCGCGCACTTTTACAGAGGCCCCCAAGGCCTTGATCCCGCCTGCGGCTCACGAGGCCGCAGGATCAAACCACTAGAGAGACAGAGACCATAATGATGAAGACAACCGCCAAGTTCACCGGCCGCCGCGCGGCCCTCGCCACCCTCGCCAGCCTGGCCGTGGGCGCCGCCGTACTGCCCGCCAGCGCGCTGGCCCAGGCACCGTATCCCAGCAAGCTGATCACCATCATCGTGCCGTTCTCGGCCGGCGGCACGACCGACATCCTGGCGCGCATCGTCGCCCAGGGCCTGACGGCCGAACTGGGCCAGTCGGTGGTGATCGACAACCGTCCCGGCGCGGGCGGCAACATCGGCGGCCTGCTGGCTTCCAAGGCCCCGGCCGACGGCTACACGCTGTTCATGGGCACCGTGGGCACGCACGCGATCAACGCGTCGCTGTACAAGAAGATGGCCTTCGACCCGGTCAAGGACTTCGCACCGCTCACGCGCGTGGCCAATGTGCCCAACCTGCTGGTCGCCAACCCCAACCAGCCCTACAAGAACGTCAAGGAACTGATCGCCTACGCCAAGGCCAATCCGGGCAAGGTGAACTATGGTTCGTCGGGCAGCGGCAGCTCCATCCACCTGTCGGGCGAGCTGTTCAACTCGATGGCCAAGGTCGACATGGTGCACGTGCCCTACAAGGGCAGCGCACCGGCCGTGACCGACCTGCTGGGCAACCAGATCGGCATCATGTTCGACAACATGCCTTCGGCCATCCAGCATGTGCGCTCGGGCAAGCTGGTGCCGCTGGCCGTGACCACGGCCAAGCGCTCGCCTGAACTGCCTAACGTGCCGACCATCGCCGAAGCCGGCGTTCCCGGCTACGAAGCGACTTCGTGGTTCGGCATGCTGGCCCCGGCCGCGACGCCCGCACCCGTCATCGCCAAGCTCAACGCCGCGCTGGTCAAGGTGCTGGCCCAGCCCGAAACCAAGAAGAAGATCAACGACCAGGGCGCTGAAGCCTATAGCGAAACGCCTGCCGAGTTCGCCGCCTTCATCCAGAAGGAAAGCGTCAAATGGGGCAAGGTCGTGCGTGAATCGGGCGCGATCGCCGACTGACAGCGCGAAATGTCAGCGCGCCTTGCGCTGCGTTGGACATGAAGAAACCGCCCTCGGGCGGTTTTTTCATGGGCGCAGGCCATCATTCCATCACGATATTGGCGCGTGTGCCTGCAGCCTTGAAAGTGGCGATTTCATCGGCCACTTTCGCCTTGAAGGCGGGCGCATCCAGAAAGCCGGGCTCCAGGCCCGCGGCCAGCATTTTTTCCTTCACATCGGGCAAGGCCATGATGGCGGCCAGTTCGCGGCCCAGCAACTGCTGGATGGCAGCGGGAGTGGCAGCGGGCGCGGCCAGCGCGTAGAAACCGTCGAAGCTGGCCTTGCCCAGCTTCAGTTCACCCAGGGTCGGCACGTCGGGCAGCGCGCTCGCGCGCTGCACCGAAGTCACGGCCAATGCGCGCAGCTTGCCCGACTTGATGTGCGGGCCCACCGACGGAATCGTGTCGATGGCGTAATGGATCTCGCCGCCCAGCAGGGCCATCGATGCCGGTGCGCTGCCTTTATAGGGCACGGCCAGCACCTTGATGCCCGCTTCATGCGCCAGCATTTCACCCGCAAGATGCGGCGCCGAGCCCGTGCCGAAGGTGGCATAGCTCATTTCGCCGGGCTTGGATTTGGCCAGGGCCACGAGTTCGGCCGCGGTCTTGGCCTGCGTCGCGGGGCCGGTCACCAGCACCAGCGGCGCCTTGACCAGCAGGGCGATCAGGGCCAGGTCTTTTTGCTGGTCGTAGGGCATGCGCTCCTTGAGCGCGGGCATCACGGTGTAGGTGGACGAGCCCGAGACCATCAGCGTATAGCCGTCGGGAGCGGCCTTGGCCACGGCGTCGGCGCCGATCATGGTGCTCGCGCCCGGCTTGTTTTCCACGATCACGGGCTGGCCCAGCCGGGCCGACAGCTTGTCCGCCACGGTGCGCGCCACCACGTCGGTCGCGCCGCCAGGACCGAAGGGCACCACGATACGTATCGGTTTGTTGGGATAGTTGGGCGTTTGCGCCTGTGCAAAAGGCGTGGCAAGGGCCGCTGCGCCGAGCAGGCAGGCATTGAGAAGATGGCGACGTGTGGTCATGGTTGCAGCGATCGGAAAGGTTTGGCTGCATCGTAGAAAGTTTGCCGCCTTGCCACCAGCAGAGAATTCGAAACCCAGCTTTGCCAGTTCGGCAACCACTAGGGTTTACTTGGAGGGGGTCTGGACTTCGGGCAGCGTGGTCTTGAGGTAGTCCAGGAAGCGCTGCGCTGCGTGGGGCAGGGTGCGCCCGGCCAGGGTTTGCAGTTCGATGTCGCGCAGCGCCATGCCGTGGTCGCGAATCGGGATGCCGCGCAGCGTGCCTGTGGCCACCATCTGCCGTATCGTCACTTCGCCGGCCACGGTCAGCCCGCCGCCATGGTTGACGAAGCCCATCAGCGTGGGCCAGTGGTTGGTGGCGAGCACGGGCTCCAGCGGCAGCTGCTGGCGGCTGCAGGCGATGTCTATCATCTGGCGCACCGTGGTGCTGGGCATGGGCAGGGCCAGCGAATGGGCGCACATGGCGCGCAGGCTCACGGTCTTGAGGTGGGCCAGCGGGTGGTCGGGGCGCATCACGGCCAGCAGGGGCGCGGGCTGGCGGTATTCCACCTTGATGTCGCGCTCGGGCTGGCGGCTGAACGTGAGGCCCATGTCGGCATTGGCCTGGCGCACCTGCTGCGGCACTTCGGCCGGCAGCAATACGGCCACCTGGAATTGGATCTGTGGATGGTGCAGCCGGAACTGCTGCATCTGGCGCGGCAGGAAATCCCCGGCAAAGCCTTCTGTCACGGCCAGGCGCACCTTGCCCGAACGCAGGCCCTGCAGCGCCAGGATGCCTTCGAGCGCATGTTCTGCATCGATACGGCTGCGCCGCGCGTGCACCGCGAGAATTTCACCGGCCGCCGTCAGCACCATGCCGCGCGGCTGGCGCTCGAACAGCGGCGTGCCCAGGGTCTGCTCCAGACCGCTGATCTGGCGGCTGATGGCCGATGTGGCGACATGCAGGCGCACGGAAGCTTCGGTCAGTGAGCCTACCTGCGCGACTTCCAAGAAGTAGCGCAGGGCGGTGTCTTGCAATTGGTGGGCGTGCACTATGGGTCTGCTGTGTTGGTTTGCTGATTCGGCAATGGTAAGTTGAAAATTCTATGATTGTGTTAGCGCAGCGCTCTCTCTACGCTTGCTTCCCTCTATCGGCATCGGGCCGAGACAAATGCATACCGGAGAACCACCCCATGAGCCGAGACGACGCCCTGCAGCGCGCCACAGACTATTTCGACAGCGGCGAGCTGCTCCAGACCCTGGCGCAGCGCGTGGCCTTCACCACCGAAAGCCAGGAGCCTGCGCAGGCGCCCGCGATGTCGGCCTATCTGCATGCGCACATGGTGCCGCTGCTGGAGTCGCTGGGTTTTGTGTGCCAGATCTGGCCCAACCCGGTGGCCGGCGGGCCGCCGTTCCTGTTCGCCGAACGCGCCGAGGCCGACGCGCCGTTTGCCGTGCTCAGCTACGGCCACGGCGACGTGGTGCGCGGCTACGCCGCCCAGTGGAATGCCGGCCTCGCGCCCTGGACCCTGGTGGTCGATGGGGACCGCTGGTACGGCCGCGGCACGGCCGACAACAAGGGCCAGCACAGCATCAACCTGGGCGCGCTGCAGCAGGTGCTGGCCGTGCGCGAAGGCCGGCTGGGATATACCTTCAAGCTGCTGCTGGAGATGGGCGAGGAAGTCGGCTCGCCGGGCCTGCGCGAAGTGTGTGAACTGCACCGCGACGCGCTGCGCGCCGATCTGTTCCTGGCCTCCGACGGCCCGCGCGTGGCCGCCGAGCGGCCCACCTTGTTCCTGGGCTCGCGCGGCGGCGTGAACTTCGATCTGCGCATCCACCTGCGCGCCGCGGGACACCACTCCGGCAACTGGGGCGGTCTGCTGCGCAACCCCGGCGTGCGGCTGGCCCATGCGATCGCCTCGCTGGTCGATGCCAACGGCCGCATCCTGGTGCCCGGCCTGCTGCCCGCGAGCCTGCCCGACAACGTGCGCCAGGCGCTGCAGACCATTGACGTGGGCGGTGGCGCCGACGACCCCGAAGTCGATGTCGACTGGGGCGAGCCGGGCCTGAGCCCCACCGAGCGGGTGATAGGCTGGAACTGCCTCGAAGTGCTGGCCTTCAAGACCGGCAACCCCGAAGCCCCGGTCAACGCCATTCCGGGCCATGCATCGGCCCATTGCCAGGTGCGCTACGTGGTCGACAGCGACAGCGAGAACTTCATGCAGCACCTGCGCACGCATCTGGATGCGCACGGCTTCACCGACGTGGAGGTGGAACAGTTCGGCCCGCTGATGGAAGCCACGCGGCTGGACCCCGACAATCCGTGGGTGCATTGGGCGCTGGAATCGATGCAGCGCAGCACGGGCAAGACGCCGGCGCTGTTGCCAAATTTGGGCGGGACGCTGCCCAACGATGTGTTTGCCCAGGTGCTGGGCCAGCCCACGCTTTGGGTGCCGCACTCGTACCCGGCCTGCGCCCAGCATGCGCCCAACGAGCACCTGCTGGCCAGCGTGGCGCGCGAGGCGCTGCCGTTGATGGCCGGTTTGTTCTGGGACCTGGGCGAGCAGGGCGCGCAGGTGGCGCAGGCCTGTCGAGCCCGTCAGTGACGGGTGTGATTTATTCGTAGATGAAACCGGGCCGCAAGGCGCTTGCGGCCGGCCCATGCGGTAGTTCCCCATGGGCCGGCCTTGCCTTCGAGGCGGCTGCACACGACTGGGTCAGCCGTGTGCAGCGCCTCGACAGGCGATCAACGCGTCTTCAGATCACCTTGGCGATGGACTGGCAGACGTAGTCGATGTTCTTGCTGTTGAGCGCAGCCACGCACATGCGGCCGGTGTCGGTGCCGTAGACGCCGAATTCGCTGCGCAGACGCACCATCTGGTCCTTGGACAGACCCGAGTAGCTGAACATTCCGACCTGCTTCGTGATGAACGACATGTCTTGCTGCACGCCAGCGGCCTTGAGGCCGTCGACGAGCTTCTGGCGCATGGCCTTGATGCGCACGCGCATTTCGCCCAGTTCCTTTTCCCACAGAGCGCGCAGCTCGGGGTTGTTGAGCACGGCCGCGACCACGGCGCCGCCGTGGATGGGTGGGTTGGAGTAGTTGGTGCGGATCGTGATCTTGAGCTGGCTCAGAACGCGCTTGGCTTCTTCGGCGTCCTTGGCGACCACCGACAGCGCGCCCACGCGCTCGCCGTACAGGCTGAAGCTCTTGGAGAACGAAGTCGAGACCAGGATGTCGAGGCCGGCGGCGACGAACTTGCCGATCACGGCGCCGTCTTCGGCAATGCCTTCGCCAAAGCCCTGGTAGGCCATGTCGAGGAACGCTGTCAGTTGCTGGGCCTTGACGGCGGCGATGACCTGGTCCCATTGGGCGGCAGTGATGTCATAGCCCGTGGGGTTGTGGCAGCAGGCGTGCAGCACGACGATGGTGCCGGGAGCTGCGGCGTTCAGGCTGGCGAGCATGCCTTCGAAGTTGACGCCGCGCTTTTCGGCGTCGTAGTAGGCGTAGGAATCGACTTCGAAGCCGGCGTTCTGGAAGATCGCGCGGTGGTTTTCCCAGCTCGGGTCGGAAATCAGCACCTTGGCTTCGGGGCTGACCTTCTTCAGGAAGTCGGCGCCGATCTTCAGGCCGCCCGTGCCGCCGATGGCTTGCACCGTGGACACGCGGCCCGAGGTGACGACATCGCTGTCTGCACCGAAGACCAGGCCCTTGACGGCGTTGTCATAGGCAACGATGCCGTCGATGGGCAGGTAGCCGCGTGCCGTGGGCTGGGCCATCATGGCCTTTTCGGCGGTCTGCACGCATTGGAGCAAGGGCAGCTTGCCGTTGTCATCGAAGTACACGCCCACGCCCAGGTTGACCTTGTTGGGGTTGGTGTCAGAGGCGAATTGCTCGTTCAGACCCAGAATAGGGTCGCGGGGGGCCATTTCGACGGCGGTAAACAAAGACATGAAAAAAATCCTCGGAGGATGAAAATATGGCTGCCAGCCCCAATCTGCATTATTCATTTGGGTTAGCCCCGGAATTTTAGCGGCCTGCGGGGCAGGCTAGTATCACCACGTTATGCACCAAGCTACTGATCTGCCATTGACTGGCCAATTTGTTTCGTATGAAGGCTCGCCTTTCGAGCTTTACCAGCCGTATCCGCCGGCCGGCGATCAGCCGCAGGCGATCGCGAAGCTGGTCGAAGGGCTGCAGGATGGCGAAGTCTTCCAGACGCTGCTCGGGGTCACGGGCTCGGGCAAGACCTTCACCATGGCCAATGTGATCGCCCAGATGGGGCGCCCGGCCATCATCTTCGCGCCCAACAAGACGCTCGCCGCCCAGCTCTACAGCGAGTTCCGCGAGTTCTTCCCCAAGAATGCGGTCGAGTACTTCGTCAGCTACTACGACTACTACCAGCCCGAAGCCTATGTGCCGCAGCGCGACCTGTTCATCGAAAAGGACAGCGCGATCAACGAGCACATCGAGCAGATGCGACTGTCGTGCACCAAGAGCCTGATGGAGCGGCGCGACGTGGTGATCGTCGCCACGGTGTCGGCCATCTACGGCATCGGCGAGCCCGAAAGCTACCACCGCATGGTGATGACGCTGCGCACCGGCGCGCGCATGGGCCAGCGCGACGTGATCGCCCAGCTGATACGCATGCAGTACCAGCGCAACGACCAGGATTTCAGCCGCGGCAAGTTCCGCGTGCGCGGCGACACCATCGATGTGTTCCCGGCCGAGCATTCCGAGCTGGCGATTCGCATCGAGCTGTTCGACGACGAAATCGAGACCCTGCAGCTGTTCGATCCCCTCACGGGCCGGGTCAAGCAGAAGATTCCGCGCTTCACGGTCTATCCGAGCAGCCATTACGTCACGCCGCGCGACAAGGTGCTCGCGGCCGTGGAGACCATCAAGCTCGAACTGGCCGAGCGCCTGAACGAGCTGGTGGGGCAGGGCAAGCTGGTCGAGGCCCAGCGGCTGGAGCAGCGCACGCGCTTCGACCTCGAGATGCTCAGCGAAATCGGGCATTGCAAGGGCATCGAGAACTACACGCGCCATCTGTCGGGCGCGGCGCCGGGCGACCCGCCGAGCACGCTGACCGACTACATGCCGGCCGACGCGCTGATGTTCCTCGATGAGAGCCATCAGATGATCGGCCAGCTCAACGCCATGTACAACGGCGACCGGGCGCGCAAGACCACGCTGGTCGAGTATGGCTTTCGCCTGCCGTCGGCGCTCGACAACCGGCCGCTCAAGTTCGCCGAGTTCGAGCAGCGCATGCGCCAGATCGTGTTCGTGTCGGCCACGCCCGCCGATTACGAGAAGACCCATGCGAGCCAGGTGGTCGAGCAGGTGGTGCGGCCCACGGGCCTGGTCGACCCCGAGATCGAAGTGCGGCCCGCGACCCACCAGGTCGACGACGTGCTGCAGGAAATCCGGCTGCGCTCGGAAATCAACGAGCGCGTGCTGATCACCACGCTGACCAAGCGCATGGCCGAGCAGCTCACCGACTATCTGACCGACAACGGCGTCAAGGTGCGCTACCTGCATTCCGATGTCGACACGGTGGAGCGCGTGGAAATCATCCGCGATCTGCGCCTGGGCCTGTTCGACGTGCTGGTGGGCATCAATTTGCTGCGCGAAGGCCTCGACATTCCCGAAGTCTCGCTGGTGGCGATTCTCGACGCCGACAAGGAAGGCTTTCTGCGCGCCGAGCGCAGCCTGATCCAGACCATTGGCCGCGCGGCGCGCAACCTCAACGGCAAGGCGATTCTCTATGCCGATCGCGTCACCGATTCGATGCGCAAGGCCATTGACGAGACCGAACGCCGGCGCGCCAAGCAGACGCAATTCAACCTGGACAACGGCATCACGCCGCAGGCCATTGTCAAGCAGGTGAAAGACCTGATTGACGGTGTTTACAGCGAAAAAAGTGGCAAGGAAGCCGAGCGGCTGGAGCAGGCCGACGCGCAAAGAGTGCGCGTGGAAGAGATGTCGGAGAAGGATGTTGCGCGCGAAATCAAGCGCCTCGAGAAGCAGATGCTCGAGCATGCACGCAGCCTGGAGTTCGAGCAGGCGGCCCGTATTCGCGACCAATTGGCGCAACTGAAAGCACGATTTTTCGGTGCATCCGGCCGCGAGTCGCCAGTAGTGTGAGTGGGCGCGCGAGGTTTGTCTTGGGGTACCCGACAAAATTGATGGGGTTTGTGCTACACTAGACCCCACATTCAATAACAACAAAGACTTCGATGAAGAAGGGCTCTGGACCTTTTGTAGGGCGGAGTATGGGCGGAGACGGTGCCCGGACGGGTCAAGAACCTGCCTAGGGTATTTCTGTAACGAACAAGCCTGACAAAGGAGCTCGCGATGCGTCTCACAACCAAAGGCCGCTTTGCGGTCACTGCCATGATCGACTTGGCCCTGCGCCAAAACAACGGTCCCGTCACGCTGGCTGCCATCAGCCAGCGTCAACAGATTTCGCTGTCCTACCTGGAACAGCTGTTCGGCAAGCTGCGTCGCCACGAACTGGTCGAATCGACCCGTGGTCCCGGCGGTGGATACACGCTGGCCCGCAAGGCCGCTGACATCACCGTTGCCGACATCATCGTTTCGGTGGACGAACCCATCGACGCCACCCAGTGTGGCGGCAAGGAAAACTGTCTGGGCGAAGCCGGCCGTTGCATGACCCACGAACTGTGGGCTGCGCTGAACCAGCGCATGGTCGAGTTTCTTGACTCGGTGACCCTGCAAAAGCTCGTCGACGAACAGATCGCCAAGGGCGTGCAGATCGAAGACAAGCCTGTGGTGCGCCGTGCCATCTCGACGGCACCCGTGGTCAAGCCTATCCGCGTGAATGCACCGAACTCGGTGTTTGCCTTGGGCAACGTTTTCGCCAAGTCGTAATCTGCGCCGAGGAACGGTGCCAGCGCCAGGGGGCGGGGCACTGCAAGGTGTGTAGAGAAATTTCGTTTTTTTGCCAGCCAGACATTGCATTGAGCCAGCCATGGACATGACCCCGCACTTCCCCATTTATCTCGACTACGGCGCCACCACGCCAGTGGACCCTCGTGTGGTCGATGCCATGATTCCGTGGTTGCGTGAGCACTTCGGCAATGCCGCATCGCGCAGCCATGCATGGGGTTGGGAAGCGGAAGAAGCCGTCGAGAAGGCGCGCGGCCATGTGGCGGCGCTGATCAATGCGGATCCGCGTGAAATCGTCTGGACCAGCGGCGCGACCGAGTCCGACAATCTGGCGATCAAGGGCGCGGCCCATTTCTACCAAGGCAAGGGCAAGCACCTGATCACGGTGAAGACCGAGCACAAGGCGGTGCTCGACACCATGCGCGAACTCGAGCGCCAGGGCTTTGAAGTCAGCTATCTTGATGTGCAGGACAACGGCCTGCTCGATTTCGAAGTGTTCAAGGCGGCGATCCGCCCTGACACCATTCTGGCCAGCGTGATGCTCGTGAACAACGAGATCGGCGTGGTCCAGGACATCCCCCGCATCGGCGCACTGTGCCGTGAAAAGGGCATCATTTTCCACGTGGACGCCGCCCAGGCGACCGGCAAGCTCGAAATCGATATGGCCACGCTGCCCGTCGACCTGATGAGCCTGACCGCGCACAAGACCTACGGCCCCAAGGGCATCGGTGCACTCTACGTGCGCCGCAAGCCCCGCGTTCGCCTCGAAGCACAAATGCACGGCGGCGGTCACGAGCGCGGCATGCGTTCGGGCACGCTGGCCACGCATCAGATCGTCGGCATGGGTGAAGCGTACCGCATCGCCAAGGAAGAAATGGGCCAGGACATCGCCAAGGCGCGTGCCCTGCAGACCCGTCTGCTCGACGGTCTCAAGGATATCGAACAGGTCTTCGTCAATGGCGACATGACGCAGCGCGTTCCCCATTACCTGAACATCAGCTTCAACTACGTCGAAGGCGAGTCGCTGATCATGGGCATCAAGGGCCTGGCGGTGTCGTCGGGTTCGGCCTGCACGTCGGCCAGCCTCGAGCCCAGCTATGTGCTGCGCGCTCTGGGCCGCAGCGACGAACTGGCCCACAGCAGCCTGCGCATGACCATCGGTCGTTTCACGACCGAAGAAGAAATCGACTACGCGATCGGCACCATCCGCGCCAACGTCGAGAAGCTGCGCGAACTGAGCCCCTTGTGGGACATGTACAAAGAAGGCATCGACATCAGCAGCATCCAGTGGGCGGCCCACTGAGCTTGGTTCAGAGATCCACGGTCTGAAGATTAGAAGAGGTAGACATCATGGCTTATTCCGAAAAAGTGGTAGACCACTACGAAAACCCCCGCAATGTGGGTTCGTTCGACAAGAGTGACGGCTCCGTTGGCACGGGCATGGTCGGCGCTCCCGCATGCGGCGACGTGATGAAGCTGCAGATCAAGGTCAACCCGGAAACCGGTGTGATCGAAGACGCACGCTTCAAGACCTACGGCTGCGGCTCGGCGATCGCTTCGTCGTCGCTGGTCACCGAATGGGTCAAGGGCAAGACGCTGGACCAGGCCGCTGCGCTGAAGAACAGCGAAATCGCCGAAGAACTGGCGCTGCCGCCCGTCAAGGTGCATTGCTCCATCCTGGCTGAAGACGCCATCAAGGCAGCAGTCAACGACTACCGTGCCAAGCACGCAGCGGTGGTGGCCGCCTGACATGGCCATCACGCTCACTGATGCGGCGGCCCGGCATGTGAACCGCTACTTGTCCCGACGGGGCAAGGGCTTGGGCGTGCGTCTGGGTGTGAAGACCACGGGCTGCTCGGGCCTGGCCTACAAGCTCGAGTATGTCGACGATCAAGCACCCGAAGACATGGTGTTCGAGAACCATGGCGTGAAGATCATCATCGATCCCAAGAGCCTGGCTTACATCGATGGCACCGAACTGGACTTCGTGCGCGAAGGCCTGAACGAAGGCTTCAAGTTCAACAATCCGAACGAGCGCGATCGCTGCGGTTGTGGAGAGAGCTTTCGCGTCTGACGACGCATGGCGTCGGCGATTTTTTTACCGCACCCAACAACCGCCACCACTTTGCGTGCTGGCGGTTTTTTCTTGATATGAACCTTCAATCCGACGACTTCGAGCTGTTTGCCGTGCCCGCGCAGTTCGCGCAGGACCGTACGTACATTGACAGCCGCTGGAAAGAGCTGCAGCGCGAAGCCCATCCCGACCGCTTCGCGGCCCAGGGTGCGGCGGCCCAGCGCGTGGCCATGCAGTGGTCGGTGCGAATCAACGAAGCCTATCAACGCCTCAAGGACCCGCTCAAGCGCGCGGCCTATCTTTGCGAGCTGCGCGGTGCGCCCTTGCGCGCCGAGGACAACACGGCGATGCCGACCGCGTTCCTGATGCAGCAGATGGAATGGCGCGAAGCGCTCGAAGAAGCAAGCACCGAAGCCGATGTCGATCAGCTCGACGACGAGGTGTCCGAAGCGCGCCGCAGCATGCTCGCCGAATGCGCGCGGCTGCTCGACGAAGCCCAGGATCCCGCGGCCGCGGCCCAGCAGGTGAGAGCCCTTATGTTTGTTGCACGTTTTGCGCGCGACATCGAGGCGCGGCGAGAGCAACTGCAACAATAGACATCTCTGCGGGCGGCTCTGAAGCACCCCCTGTTTTTCTGGAAGGCGCGATCTGCGAGGGCAGCCGCCTGCACCCCATTTTTCGAGAGTTCCCATGGCGCTTTTGCAGATTTCCGAACCCGGTCAGTCCCCCGATCCGCACCAGCGGCGCATCGCCGTAGGCATCGACCTGGGCACTACCCATTCCCTGGTGGCCTCGGTGCGCAACGGCGTGGCCGAATGCCTGCCCGACGACCAGGGCCGCGTGCTGCTGCCGTCCATCGTGAGCTATGCCGAGCAAGGCAAGCGCCTGATCGGTGACGCCGCCATCGCGGCCCAGACCACCGATCCGCAAAACACCATTGTCTCGGTCAAGCGTTTCATGGGCCGTGGCCTCAATGACGTGGCCGATGCAAACAACCTGCCTTACGTTTTCGTGCAGCAGGAAGGCCAGGGCGGCATGGTCTCGCTGCAGACGCGTGCCGGCGTCAAGACGCCCGTGGAAATCAGCGCCGAAATTCTCGCCACGCTGCGTTTTCGCGCCGAAGACAGCTTCGACGACGAGCTCTATGGCGCGGTCATCACCGTGCCCGCGTATTTCGACGACGCCCAGCGCCAGGCGACCAAGGATGCGGCCCAGCTGGCCGGCATCAACCTGCTGCGCCTGATCAACGAGCCGACCGCGGCGGCCATCGCCTACGGTCTGGACAACGCCAGCGAAGGCGTCTACGCGGTCTATGACCTGGGCGGCGGAACCTTCGACATCTCCATCCTGCGCCTCACGCAAGGCGTGTTCGAAGTGATCTCCACGGGCGGCGATTCGGCGCTCGGCGGCGACGACTACGACGCGGCGCTGGCGCAGTGGGTGCTGGAGCAAAGCGGCGCGCAGGCGACGACCGCCGAAGACAAGGCCGCCGTGCGCCTGGCCGCGCGCCGCTGCAAGGAAGCGCTCACGGACGCCGAGAGCGCCACCTTCCGTGCCGCGCTGTCCAGCGGTGCGGTGGAACGCGAAGTCACGCGCGCCGAGTTCTATGCGGCGACGCAGCCCCTCACGGCGCGCTCGCTGGCCGCGGTGCGCCGCGCGCTGCGCGATGCCGATCTCGCCAAGGACGAAGTCCAGGGCGTGGTCATGGTCGGGGGCTCCACGCGCATGCCCCAGGTGCAGGGCGCGGTGGGCGAATTCTTCGGCCAGACGCCGCTGACCAATCTGAACCCCGACGAAGTCGTGGCGCTGGGCGCGGCCATCCAGGCCAACCAGCTCGCGGGCAACAGCTCGGCTGACGATCTGCTGCTGCTCGATGTGATTCCGCTGTCGCTGGGTGTGGAGACCATGGGCGGCCTGGTCGAGCGCATCGTCGCGCGCAACGAGACCATTCCCACGGCGCGCGCCCAGGACTTCACGACCTATGTCGACGGCCAGACGGCGCTTGCCATCCACGTGGTGCAGGGCGAGCGCGATCTGGTGGCCGACTGCCGCAGCCTTGCGCGCTTCGAGCTGCGCGGCATTCCTCCCATGGCGGCCGGCGCGGCGCGCATCCGCGTGACCTTCACGGTCGATGCCGACGGCCTGCTGTCGGTGGGCGCGAAGGAGCAGATCAGCGGCGTCGAGGCGCATATCGACGTCAAGCCCTCGTATGGCCTGTCTGACGATCAGATCGCGCGCATGCTGCAGGACGGCTTTGCCACGGCGGCGCAAGACATGCAGGCGCGCGCGCTGGTCGAGGCACGGGTCGACGCCGACCGCATGCTGATCGCCACGCAAAGCGCGCTGGACGCCGACGGCGATCTGCTGACGGCGCCCGAGCGCGCGACGGTCGATGCCCTGATGGCCGCGCTGCGCACGCAGCAGGCGTCAAGCGACCCTGCCGTGGTCGAAGCCGCGACCCAGGCCCTGGCCAAGGGCACGGAAGCCTTTGCGGCCCAGCGCATGAACCGCGGCATCGTCCAGGCCCTGGCGGGCAAGAACGTACACAGCATTTCCTGATTCCGATAGAAGAGAACCCATGCCTGTCATCAAAATATTGCCCCACGCCGAATACTGTCCCCAGGGCGCCGAACTGCAGGTGCCAGCCGGCACGTCGATCTGCGAAGCCCTGCTCGACAACAACATCAAGATCGAGCATGCCTGCGACATGGTCTGCGCCTGCACGACCTGCCACGTGATCGTGCGCCAAGGCTTCAACTCGCTCAATGAAGCCGAGGAAGAGGAAGAAGACCTGCTGGACAAAGCCTGGGGCCTGGAGCCGCTGTCGCGCCTGAGCTGCCAGGCCATCCTGGCGCAGGAAGACGTTACAGTGGAAATTCCCAAGTACTCGATCAACCACGCCAAGGAAAACCACTGAGATGTCGCGCCAGATTGTCCTTGATACCGAAACCACGGGTCTGTCTGCCGAAAACGGCGACCGTATCATCGAGCTCGGTTGCGTGGAGCTGCTCAACCGCAAGCTCACCGGCAACAACCTGCACATGTATTTCAACGCGGGCCGTGACAGCCACGAAGACGCGTTGCGGGTGCACGGCATCACGACCGAGTTCCTCAAGGACAAGCCGCGCTTCGACCAGCAGGTCGACCAGATCCTCGCCTATCTGCAGGGCGCCGAGATCATCATCCACAACGCGCCGTTCGACGTAGGCTTCCTCAACAAGGAACTGCAGCGCACGGGCAAGCCGCCGCTCAAGAGCTGGGTCGAAGGGGTCATCGACACCCTGGCCATGGCCAAGGAGCGCTATCCGGGCAAGCGCAATTCGCTCGATTCGCTGTGCGATCGCCTGGGCGTCGACAACTCCGGGCGCACGCTGCATGGCGCGCTGCTGGATGCGGAATTGCTCGCCGATGTCTACATCAACCTGACGCGCGGTCAGGATGCGCTGCTGATCAGCGACGAGCCGCAGGAAGATGCGTCGGGCCTGCCCATTGTGGCGCTCGATCTGCGCAGCATCACCTTGCCCGTGATCCAGGCCAGCGAACAGGAATGCGCGGCGCATGAAGCGGTGCTGGTGCAGATCGATAAATCGAGCGGCGCCAAAACTATTTGGCGCAATGTCGCCGGCTAGCCTCAAAAGCTGTGCGATAATTTAGGTCTGGTCGCTAGTAGCGATTCGGGCGATTAGCTCAGCGGTAGAGCACTGCCTTCACACGGCAGGGGTCACATGTTCGATCCATGTATCGCCCACCAATTTGAAAACCCTCTTGAGTTTTGGCTCAAGAGGGTTTTTGCTTTTGTAAGGCTGCAAATTGGCGTGGTATTCGCGCACCTGCTGCGCACATCATTGCGCGAATGAAAATGTTTCCAATGGTAAAATCGGGAGTTCGTGCGCACATCGTGCCTTGGGTCGTTTGACTTCGTAATAGTTCCGTTCGTGCGCCAAACTTTTGCCATTCTTCGCTGGTCCGCCGTCGCGGCCGGTCTTTCCTCCCCAGAGCATTGGCTTGAATGGGCGAGTGCGCCTTTTTTGCCCCAGGGTCTGGAGATCGACGCGGCCTTGCCGGATTTTCCCGCGATGTCGCGCCGCCGCCTGGCCCTGCTGGGCAAGATGGCGGTGTCGGTCGCCGACCAGGCATTGGCTCCGTTGTCCGATGAGGAACGCGACCTGCCCGTGGTCTGGGCCTCGCGCTATGGCGATGCCCAGCGTTCGCTGGATCTGCTGCGCGAACAGGCCCAGGCCGATCCCTTGTCACCCACATCGTTTGCGCTTTCGGTGCACAACGCGATCGGTGCTCAGCACTCCATTGCGCGCCGCATGACAGGCAATGCCCTGTGCGTTGCCGCCGCGCAGGCGACGGTCGAGGCCGGCCTGATCGAGTGCCTGGGCCTGCTGGCCGAAGGGGCGCCGCGGGTGCTGCTGGTCTGCTATGACGCGCCGCTGCCCGAAGACTATGCGCAGTTCCAGGACGAAGCCGCGTGCGCTTATGCCTGGGCCTGGCTGCTGGGGCCGGCAGCCGCCGACGGCGCGCAGCGCGTGATGGCGCTGCAGCAGCTTACGGTATCGGCGGCTCCGGCGCCTGGTGCGCCTGCCGCAGGTCGATTGCCGCATGGTCTGGACGTATTGCATTGGGCACTGGCCCCGGGGCAGGGCGGCTGCAGTCGCGATGGGCGGTGGCGGCATGCGCATGTTTGACGCCCTGGGCCGGGCCTGGCGCGTAGTGGCCACGGGCTTTTGCTTTGCGGTCTTCGGCCTGGGCGGGCTGGTGATTCGCTGCGTGGTGTATCCGCTGATGATGCTTTGCGTGCGCGCGCCCGCGCGGCGCGTGCACTTGTCGCAAAGCCTGATTCACCACAGCTTTCGCGCTTTCGTCGGCCTGATGGCGGGCGTGCGGGTGCTGACCTATGAAGTGCGCGGCCTCGAGCGCCTGCAGCGCCGCGGTCTGCTGGTGCTGGCCAATCATCCATCGCTGATCGATGTGGTGTTTCTGATTTCGCTGACCCGGCACACGGACTGCATCGTCAAGGATGCGCTGCTGCGCAATGTCTTCACGCGCGGGCCCATCCTGGCCGCGGGCTTCATCGCCAACAGCGCCGGCGCGGGCCTGGTCGACGATTGCATGCGCTCGCTGCAATCGGGCAACAACCTGGTCATCTTTCCTGAAGGAACGCGCACGCCGCTGCACGGCCGCCCGGTGCGGCTGCAGCGCGGCGCGGCCAACGTCGCGGTGCGCGGCGGCTTCGACATCACGCCTGTGCACATCGACTGCACGCTGCCCATGCTGACCAAAGGCACGCCGTGGTGGCAGGTGCCGCGGCAGCGCCCCCATTTCACCATCGAAGTGCGCGAAGACATCGCCGTCGCGCCCTTTGTCTCCCAAGCCGGCAACGAGGCACTGGCCGCACGCGCGGTCACTGAACACCTTTCGGTTCAACTTTTCAAGAAAGCTTCCCGTGTCTCCACTTGAGCAGGAAATCAAGGAACTCATCATCTCCGCGCTGGCGCTGGAGGACATTTTTCCTGGGGACATCGATGCCGCGCAGCCGCTGTTCGTCGAGGGCCTGGGACTGGACTCGATAGACGCGCTCGAGCTGGGCCTGGCATTGCAAAAGCGCTACGGCGTGAGCCTGTCGGCCGACTCCCAGGAAACCCGCGCCCACTTCAAGAGCGTGCAGGCGCTGGCCGCTTTCGTCGCGGCCAGCCGCACGCTCTGACCAATTACAAGGAAATGCAAATGACCAAGGACGAAATCTACCAACGCATTGTCCAGATCCTGCACGAGACGTTCGACATCGAGACGCAGCGCATCACGCCGGAATCCAAGCTTTATGAAGACCTGGACATCGACAGCATCGATGCCGTCGATCTGATCGTGCAACTCAAGCCGCTGGCGGGCAAACGCCTGAACGCCGAGGCTTTCAAGTCGGTGCGCTCCATCCAGGACGTGGTCGATGCGCTGCATGCGCTGGTGCACATGCAGGGCGCGTCGGCCTGAGGCCCGCAGGTAGCTGGCATTGCGCAATTGGATCACGGCCGCGCTGACCGCGGCGACGGTGGCTTATCCGCTGGTGGTATATCTGTCCATCGGACATCTCGCGCCCCAGTGGCTGGCGCTGATGCTGGTGCTGCTGGCGCTGGCCCGGGCCTGTGTCGCCGGCCAGCGGTTCTGGTGGGTGGTGGTCGCGGGCGCGGCGCTGCTGTGCGCGGCCTCGTGGTTTCGCAGCGATACGCTGGCGGTGCGGCTTTATCCGGTGCTGGTCAATGGGGTGCTGCTGTGCGTGTTCGCGTTCAGCCTTTGGCGCCCGCCCAGCGTGGTCGAGCGGCTGGCGCGCCTGCGCGAGCCCGATCTGCCGCCGTCGGGCGTGCGCTACACGCGACAGGTCACGCGCGTTTGGTGCGCATTTTTTGTCTTCAATGGGGCGATGGCCGGCTGCACCGCCATCTGGGGCAGTGACCAGCAGTGGGCCTTGTACAACGGCCTGATCGCGTATGTGTTGATGGGATCTTTGATGGCAGCGGAATGGTGTGTGCGACAGCGTGTGCGTCGCCGACAAGAGCGGGGTTCGGCGTGACGGTGTGCATGGCATTGACGCAGCTGTGCGCGCCGGACGCGGCGCCGGCGCAGCAGGTGGTGGGCTGGCGGGGCGCCCAGGCGGTGACGCGCGCGCAATTCGTCGCCTGGGTCCATGCCTGGTGCGCGGCGTTTCGCCGCGTTCCCGGCCCGGTGGTGGCGCTTTACTTCGACGACGCACTGGAGTGCGCGGCCGCGCTTTACGGCGCCTGGCATGCGGGCAAGACCGTGGTGCTTCCCGGCGATACCCAGTCGGCGTCGCTGGAGCATCTGCTCGCGGGCGTTGACGCCTGCGCGGGCCAGCTGCCCGGCGCGCTGCAGCCGCTGACTGAAGCCGGGCCGCAGGAGCTGGCGCCGCTGTCGTTGAGAGACACCCATCTGGTCCTGTTCACTTCGGGCTCCAGCGGCGCGCCGGCGCGCATAGACAAATGCCTGGCCCAGCTCGATGCCGAAGTGCAGTCGCTGCACGCCTTGTTCGGCCAGCGCTTCGCGGCCGGCTCTGTGCCTGGCGTGCTGGCCACGGTCTCGCACCAGCATATCTACGGGCTGCTGTTTCGCCTGCTGTGGCCGCTGGCCGCGGGCCTGCCCACGGCGGCGTTGGCGCTGTCCTATCCCGAAGAAGTGCTGGGCCAGCTCGCCGAGCGGCCCGCAGGCCTGCTGGTGTCTAGCCCGGCCTTTCTTGCGCGCCTGCCCGCGCACCTGGACTGGGCGCGGGCACGCGGTAGTTTGCAGGCCGTCTTTTCGTCGGGCGGGCCCTTGCCGGCCGCGGCGTCCGAGCAGGCCTGGCAACTGCTGGCGCAGTCGCCCACCGAAGTGTTCGGCAGTTCGGAGACCGGCGGCATCGCCTGGCGCCGGCGCGCGGAGCACGGCGATGGCTGGAATCTGCTGCCGGGCATCGATTGCCGGGTCAACGCCGAAGGCGTGCTCGAAGTGCGCTCGCCGCATCTGCCCGATGCGCATGCCTGGTGGGAAACCTCGGACCGTGCCCAGGTCGATGCGGGCGGCCAGGGTTTCACTTTGCTGGGGCGTGCCGACCGCATCGTCAAGATCGCCGAAAAGCGCGTTTCGCTGACGGCCATGGAGCAGGCGCTGCAGGCCAGTGACTGGGTGCAGACGGCGCGTGCCGTGGTGCTCGAGCGCGTGGCTGGCGTGGCGACCGAGCGCATAGGCATGGTGGTCGCATTGAGCGATGCGGGCTGGCGGCAATTGCAGTCGCAAGGCCGCCGCGCGATGCAGGTCGCCTTGCGCGCGCTGGTCGCCGCGCATGTGGAGCGCGTGGCCTTGCCGCGCCACTGGCGCTATGTCGAAAGCCTGCCCGTGAACGCCCAGGGCAAGAGCACCCAGCAGCAGCTGGCCCAGCTGTTTCGCCCGGTGCTGCCGGGCCTGGTGTGGCTGCAGCGCGATGCCGAGCAGGCCGGCGCGCGCTGGCAGGTGGATGCGGATCTGCTGGTGTTCGACGGCCATTTTCCCGATGCGCCGCTGGTGCCGGGCGTGGCCCAGTTGCACTGGGTCGAGTGGACCGGGCGCCAGGCGTTTGCCATGCCCGCGTGCTTCGTGCGCGCCGAAGTGCTGAAGTTTCAGGCGCCTATCCTGCCGGGGGCGGTGGTGGAGGTGGCGCTGCAATGGAGCGCGCAGAAGTCTGCGCTGCAGTTCGTGCTGAGTTCGGCCGCAGGCACGCATGCGAGCGGCCGTTTGATCTGGAGTGCGTGAGCGTATGGCATTTTCCGCGGTCACCGTGATTCCGTTCTACAACCACCCCTCGACCATAGGCGCGATGGTCGAAGGCGTGCTGCGCGCGGGACTCCCCTGCATCGTCGTCAACGACGGCTCATCGGCTGATGGCGCTGCCGTGTTGGACGCGCTGGCGCACCGTCACGGCGAGCGCGTGCAAGTCATGCATCTGGCGCACAACCAGGGCAAGGGCGCGGCGATGATGACCGGCCTGCGCGCGGCGCTGGGCCAGGGCTATACGCATGCGGTGCAGATCGACGCCGACGGCCAGCACCGCACCGACGAGATCGCGCGCTTTGTCGACGCCGCGCGCGCCCAGCCGCTGGCCATGGTCTGCGGCGCGCCGCGCTATGACGCCAGCGTGCCCAAAGGCCGGCTGTACGCGCGCTATTTCACCCATGTCTGGGTGTGGATCAACACCTTGTCGCTCGACATCGAGGATTCGATGTGCGGCATGCGCGTCTATCCGCTGGCCGAGACCATCCGTCTTTTCGACCAGGCCCGGCTGGGCCGGCGCATGGAGTTCGATACCGAAGTGCTGGTGCGCCTGCACTGGCGCGGCGTGCCGATGCGCACGCTGCGCACGCCGGTGGTCTATCCGCAGGACGGCATTTCCCATTTCCAGCTTTGGCGCGACAACGTGCTGATCTCGGGCATGCATGCGCGCCTGTTCGCAGGCATGCTGGTGCGCAGCCCCTGGCTGCTGGCGCGCCGCTTGCGCCGGGCTGTGAGCGCATGAAGCCGCAGGCCGCGAGCCCGCATTGGGCGCAGATAGGCGAGAGCACTTTCGTGGGCGGCATGTGGCTGCTCTATCAGGTGCACCGTTGGCTGGGCCGCTGGCCGTTTCTTGCCTGTCTCTATCCCGTGGTCTTCTACTACTGGGCGACGCGCCGCGTGGCGCGTGCGGCTTCGCTCGAGTATCTGCAGCGGCTGCAGGCCAGCCACGGCACGTTGGGCAAGGCGCCGGGCTGGCGCGAGAGCCTGCGGCATTTCATGGTCTTCGCCCAGGTGATTCTCGACAAGACGCTGGCCATGACCGGCCGCTACCGCAGCGAGCGCATCGTGTTCGAGGGGCGCGAGCCCTTGCTCGAGCGCCTGCGCAGCGGCCAGGGCGCGGTGGTAGTGACCGCCCACATGGGCTGCATCGAGCTGTGCCAGGCCATGGCCCAGCGCCAGCCCGAACTCAAGCTCAACATCCTGGTGCATACCCGGCATGCCCAGCGCTTCAACCGCCTGATGGCGCGCCTGGCGCCCGACAGCGGCGTGCAGCTGCTGCAGGTCAGCGAGTTCGACGCGGCCATGGCGATGATGCTGGCCGACAAGGTCGCGCGCGGCGAGTTCATCGCCATCGCGGGCGACCGCGTGCCGCTGCACGACGGCAGAACAGTTCGCGTGCCTTTTCTGGGGCGCGAAGCCGCGTTTCCCTGCGGGCCCTATGTGATCGCCGCGGTGCTCAAGTGCCCGCTGTATTTCATGGGATGCATCCATGCCGGCGCGGGGTATGCGGTCACTTTCACCGTCCTGGCGCAGCAGGTGGTGTTGCCCCGGGCCGATCGCCAGCCGGCGCTCGAGAGCTATGCCCGGGACTTCGTGCAGCAGGTCGAGCAACTGTTGCAGCGCGCGCCTTATGACTGGTTCAACTTCTTTCCGTTCTGGGAGCAGGGCGCAGCGCCCTTGCCCGGCGCGGCCTGCGTATCCCACAAGCCTTACGGCTCCTGAAAATGCCCACTGAGAATGAATTGGCGGCACGCGCGCGCCTGACCCACGAGGTGGAAGTCACGCCGGCGTTCTATGACATCGACGTGATGGAAGTGGTCTACCACGGCCATTACGTCAAGTACCTGGAGCTGGCGCGCAGCGCGCTGCTGGCGCAGTACGACTACGACTACCCGCGCATGCGCGACTCGGGCTATGCCTGGCCCGTGGTCGACATGCGCCTGAAGTATGTGCGCTCGGCGACTTTCGGGCAGAAGCTCAAGGTCAGCGCGACCATCACCGAGTGGGAAAACCGCTTGCGCATCGACTATGTGATGCGCGACGCGGCCACGGGCCACAAGGTCAACGTCGCCCATACCATCCAGGTCGCGGTGAACATCGCCACGCGCGAAATGTGCTTTGTGTGCCCGCCCGTGCTGCATGACCGGCTCGGGGTGAGCGCATGATGCGCGCCGTCGCCTGTCTGCTGAGCGTCTGTCTGCTGGGGGCCTTGCCGGCCCACGCGGCGGGCACGACCGCGGCGCCCGCGGCTGCTTCGTCCGGTGCCACGGCTTCCACCCAGCTGCTGCGCGCGGTGCGCGAGCGCCTGGTGCAGTCGCCGGTCGTGCGCGGCGCGTTCACGCAGGAAAAGACCATCAAGGGCTTTCAGAATCCGCTGCGCTCGTCGGGGCGTTTTGTCGTGGCCCAGGGCAAGGGCATCGTCTGGCAGGTGCAGCAGCCGTTTGCGTCGGTGCTGCGCGTGACGCCCGACAAGCTGCAGTCGGTGCAGGCCGACGGCCAGGTGGACTTTCAGCTGCAGGCCCAGCAGGAGCCCGCGCTGCGCGCCATCAACAGCATGCTGTTCGCCGTGATGGCGGCCGATGTGGCGGTGTTGCCCCAGCACTTCGACATTCAGGGCAGCCTGCAGGGCAAGGAGGGCTGGCGGCTGACGCTGGTTCCGCGCGACAAGATGCTGGCCCAATGGCTGGTGCGCATCGATCTGCAGGGCGACCGTTTCGTGCGCGAAGTGCGCCTGCAGGAAGCGCAAGGCGACGCCAGCGTGATCGTTTTGCAGAACCCCGTGGCCGAGCGCGCGCTGCAGGCCGAAGACGCGCGTCTTTTCGAATAAGTCCGCATGCGCAATTTCCTGCCCCGTTCCCTGTCGACTGCACAGGACCAGCCCAGTGCCTGGTGGCGCCTGGCGGCGATCACCTGGCTGCTGTGCGTGCTGGCCGTGGGCTGGCACCAGTGGCATTTCTGGCAGCAGGGGCGCGTGGACATGGACGTGCTGGCACTGCTGCCCGAAGACGAGCAGGCGCCCGAAGTCGGGCTCGCGACGCGCAAGCTGGTCGACGGCATTTCGCGCCAGGTGATGCTGCTCGTCGGCGGCGAAGACTGGGAACAGGTGCGCGCCGCCACGGCCTTGCTGCGCGCGCAGTTGCCGGCCGGCGGTGCGGGCCTGCAGGAGCAGCCGCTGGCCGATGAAACTTCGATCGCGGCGGCGCTGGACTTCTATCTGCCGTGGCGCGACCGTCTGCTGACGCCGCAGCAGCGCCAGATGCTGGCGGCCAGCGCCACGCCGCAGCTCGCGCAGCGCGCGCTGGCCACGCTGTACCAGCCCGCGGCGCAGGCACGGCTGTCGTCGTGGGTCGCCGACCCGCTGGGCCTGTGGAGCCAGTGGTGGACCGCGCGCGCGGCGCAAAGCCAGGCGCGCCCGCGCGACGGCCTGCTGTGGCTGCAGTCCGAAGGCCGGCATTGGGCGGTGCTCGCCTATGAAGTGCAGGGCTCGGCATTTCGCCTGTCGGGGCAGGCCGAGCATGGCGAGGCGATTGCCGCCGCCACGCAGGCCATTGAGGCGCGCTGGCCGCAGCTGCAGGTGTTGCGCGCGGGCGTGCCGCTGCATGCCGAAGCCGCGGCCGTGCAGGCCCACAACGAGATCAACACCATAGGCTGGGGATCGCTGGCCGGCGTGCTGCTGCTCACCTGGCTGGCCTTTCGTTCGCTGCGGCCGATTGCGCTCGTGGGCCTGTCGCTGCTGCTGGGCTGTGCGGTCGCGCTGTCGGTCACCGCCTGGCTGTTCGGCCAGGTGCATCTGCTGACGCTGGTGTTCGGCGCGAGCCTGGTCGGGGTCGCCGAAGACTACGGCATTCACTATTTCGCCGCGCGCCAGAGCCAGTCCGATGTGCCGCCGCGGCGGCTGATGCGCACGCTGCTGCCCGCGCTGTGGCTGGCGCTGGTCACGAGCATGATCGCCTACCTTGCGCTGGGCGCGGCGGCGTTTCCTGGCCTGCGGCAGATGGCGGTGTTTTCGGCCGTGGGCCTGCTGGCCGCGATGCTGACCGTGGT
>NZ_JAHCDD010000063.1 GCF_018413525.1 Acidovorax sp. CCYZU-2555 | reverse complement strand
TGCAAAACGGCCTCGCACCGCGCGCCGATGCCTGGAGCGCCACGGTCGCTGCGCTCGTTGCCTGGCAGGGCTTTCACGCGCTGGTGCTGCTGGTCATGGGCGGCTATGTGCTCGCGCGCTCATTTGCCGGCCGACTGCGCACCAATGCGCGCGCCACGCTCGACAACACGGCGCTGATGTTCCACGGCGTCGTGGCCCAGGGGCTGGTCGGCATGGCGCTGGTGCGCTGGCTGCCGGCATGGATGGGCGGCTGAAGCCTGCAGTCGGGCGGCACAGGGAGTGTCATAAGGGTTTCATGAGCGCGGGACAACATGTGCGCTTTGCATCCTGAAAGACAGTCCTTGAAACGCACTCCTTACGTTCTTTCCCTGGGTCTGGTGGTTTCCGCCGTGCTGACGGCTTGCGGTGGTGGCGACGGCGGTGGCGGTACAGGTGGCGACAGCGTCGCCGCCCAGCCCATGGATCTGACCATCCTGCACATCAACGACCATCATTCCAACCTCGACAGCAAGAGCAAGACACTGCAGCTCAAGACCGCGGCCGGCACGACCAGCGCCGTGGTCGCCGATGCAGGCGGCTTCCCGCGCGTGACTGCCGCCATCGAGTCGCTCGCGGCCCAGTCGACGAATGTGCTCAAGCTGCACGCCGGCGATGCCCAGACCGGCACGCTGTACTTCAACCGCGCGGGCGCCAACGGCGAAGCCGACGCGGCGATGATGAACACCGTCTGCTTCGACGCGTTCACGCTGGGCAACCACGAGTTCGACAAGGGCGACACCAGCCTCAAGAGCTTCATCGACCTGCTGCACAAGGGCAGCTGCAAGACGCCGGTGCTCAGCGCCAACGTCAATTTCGGCGCGAACTCCGCGCTGCTGCCGGCCAAGGCGCCGGGCTATGTCAACAAGTCGGTCGTGCTGCAGCGCAGCGGCCAGTCGATCGGCGTGGTCGGCCTGACCATTGCCGGCAAGACCAAGGCCTCGTCGAGCCCTGACGCCGACACCACGTTCGAAGACGAAACCGTGGCCGCGCAGCGCGAGATCGATGCACTGCGCGCCAAGGGCGTCAACAAGATCGTGGTGATGAGCCATATCGGCTACGACTACGACAAGACCGTGATCCCCAAGCTCAGCGGCGTGGACGTGGTCGTCGGTGCCGACTCGCACACGCTGCTCGGCCCCGCAAGCCTCGCCACCTATGGCGTGGGCTCGCCGGCCGGCGCCTATCCGACACAGCTCACTAACAAGGACGGCAAGCAGGTCTGTCTGGTGCAGGCCTGGGAGTACAGCCAGGTGGTGGGTGAGCTCAAGGTATCGTTCGACGCCAACGGCGACGTGACGCGCTGCGTAGGCACGCCGCATGTGCTGATCGGCGACACCTTCACCGTGGCCGGCAAGGCGGCGACCGAAGAGCAGAAGACAAATATCCAGGCGGATCTGAAAGCCAGCGGTTTCCTGCGCGTCACGGCGCCCAGCGCCACCGCCGCGGCCACGCTCAAACCGTTCAAGGACAAGGTCGACGTCTTCAGCAAGAGTCTGGTTGCGACGGTGCCCGCGGAACTGTGCTCGCGCCGTGTTCCGGGCGGTGTCGGCACTTCCGACTACTCCCGCTCCAGCGTGGCCTGCAATACGCAGGGCGATGTGAGCCTGCGGGGTGGCGACATCCAGCAGCTCGTGGCCCAGGCCTACCTGGAAGTGGCCAACGCGAACTACGGCGGCGCCGACATTTCGCTGCAAAGCGGTGGTGGCGTGCGCGTGCCTTTGAACGGCAATGTGACGGCTGCCAACGTCATTGAAGTGCTGCCTTTCGGCAACATGCTGTTCCGTCTGGACGTCACCGGCCAGGAAGTGAAGAACATGCTGGAAGACGGCATGCAGGCTGTGTACGGCCCCGGTGGCTCCACCGGCCCCTACCCGTACACCGGCGGCATGCGCTTCGATGTGAACGCTACCCTGGCGCGCGGCAGCCGCGTGTCCAACGTCGAGGTGCGCGACGCGGCCACCGGCGTGTGGCGCGTGCTTGATCTGACGAAGACCTACAAGCTGTTCGTGCTGAGCTTCAACGCCACCGGCGGTGACGGCTACACGACGCTGGCAGCCGTGCCCGCTGCGCGCCGCCTCGACATCGGCGTGCTCGACTCCGATGTGTTCCAGTCCTACATCGACAAGCAGACCAAGGATGCGACCAGCAATCTGCCGGTGTTGCGCAAGCTCGACTCGGCGCTTTACAGCACCAAGTCGTACGTCCAGCCCTGAACGGTCGCGGCGCGCTGGCGCGCCGCTGCGCAAGCCAGGCGTGTCCCTCGGGGCACGCCTGGCTTTTTTGCATGGTGCCCATGCTTTGCTTGTGCGCGTGCATGGGCGGCTGCTGCTTGCGGTTTCGGACTACAGGGCGGCGTGAAACCGTCCACCGATACTGGGCGCATGAAAAAGCACTCCCACTCCCTTTGCCTGCTGTTGGCCCTGGTCGGCAGCATGGCCGGCGTTTCGGCCCAACAGATTGCAGGCCCCGGTCTGGGTCCCAACCCGCAGCTGCCCGCGCCGGAAAAGAAGGGGCTGCTGCCCACCGTCAACATCGCGCCCGCGCTGGGCTGGCCCGAAGGCGTGCAGCCGCAGGCCGTGGAAGGCTTCAAGGTCACGGCGCTGGCCGCGGGCCTGGACCACCCGCGCTGGGTGCAGGTGCTGCCCAATGGCGATGTACTGGTCGCTGAAAGCAACAAGCCCGAGCCCGCGCCCGGCGCGAAGAACGTGCATGCCGATGGCCTGCGCGGCAAGGCCATGGGAATGGTGATGAAGCGCGCGGGCGCGGGCACGCCCAGCGCCAACCGCATCACGCTGCTGCGCGATGCAGACGGCGATGGCGTGGCCGAAACGCGGTCCATCTTCCTCCAAGGTCTGGTCTCGCCTTACGGCATGGCGCTGGTCGGCAATCAGCTGTACATCGCCAATGCCGACGCCATCGTCAAGGTGCCGTACGAAACCGGGCAGACGACTATCTCGGCCACGCCCGTCAAGGTGACCGATCTGCCGGCCGGCGCGAACCACCACTGGACCAAGAACATCATCGCCAGCGCCGACGGCAGCAAGCTCTATGCGACCGTGGGCTCGAACAGCAATATCGGCGACAACGGCATGGCGTCGGAAGAAGGCCGTGCCGCCATCTGGGAAGTGGACCTGGCCACGGGCAGCAAGCGGCTGTTCGCCAGCGGCCTGCGCAACCCCAATGGCCTGGGCTGGGAGCCCGAGTCGAAAGCTTTGTGGACGGTTGTCAACGAACGCGACGAACTGGGCAATGAACTGGTGCCCGACTACCTGACTTCGGTCAAGGACGGCGCTTTCTACGGCTGGCCCTGGAGCTACTGGGGCCAGAACGTCGACGAGCGCGTGCAACCGGCCAACCCGGACATGGTGGCCAAGGCCATTGCGCCCGACTTCGGCCTGGGCTCGCATGTCGCGCCGCTGGGCCTGGCGTTCTCGGATGCGCGCATGCCCGCGCCCTATGCCAGCGGCGCTTTCATCGGCCAGCATGGTTCGTGGAACCGCAAGGAACTCACGGGCTACAACGTGGTGTTCGTGCCGTTTGCCGCGGGGCGCCCATCGGGTGCGCCCGTGCAGTTTCTGGGCGGCTTTCTCAACAAGGACGGCAAGGCCCATGGCCGCCCCGTGGGCGTGGCGCTCGATGCCAAGGGCGCGTTGCTGGTCGCCGACGACGTCGGCAACGTGATCTGGCGCGTGGTGCGCGCCCAATAAGCTGTTGCGTCTCAGACCGCCGCGCGCGCGGATTGCCAGGCCTGGAAGCGAAAGCCCAGCCACAGCGCAGCGAGCATGGCCGCGCCAAACACCCAGGCGCTGAGCGCGCCGGCCATGCCGCCCGACAGCAAAGTGCCTATGGTGCAGCCCAGGCCGGTCATCGCGCCCCAGCCCAGCAGCGTGCCGCCCGCAATGCCGCGCAGCGCGTCGCGGCGCGTGGGCAGGCGCGGCGTGAATTGCCGGCTCGCAAGCGCGGCGACAAATGCGCCGCCCATCAGGCCCACCAGCACCAGCGCGTTGGGCGTGGCCCAGCTTTCCTGGGGCAGGGTGGCACAGCCCGCAAAACCGTCGAGGCCGTTGAGCCGCTCGGGCACCCAGCCCTGGGTTTGCAGGGCGCCGCGCACCTGGCTGCCCAAGGTGGCCGTCACGCCCAGCGGCCGCATGCGCACGATGGCGAACACGCTGATCAGCCCGACGAGCGCTCCGCCCAGCGCATAGTTCCAGCGGCCGGTCCACAGAGACTGCCAGAGACTGCGCAGATCGCGTGCCACGGGCGCGGCCAGGGGCCTGGGCGCGCCCGCCTGGCGCTTGACATGGCGCTGCCAGATCCACGCCGCCCACAGCCCCAGACCGCCCAGCTGCACGGCCAGCGCGCCGCCATAGCCCAGATGCTGGGGCATCCAGACGACGGGCGCGTCGGCGACGGCCACGCTGTACAGCGGGTTCCAGGTGTGAAAGCCGATCGCAAAACCCAGGCCCGTGCCCAGCAGCGCAAACGGCGAAACGGTGGAGCCTTCGGCCAGCCGATACCAATGGGCGCTGATGCACGAGCCCGACACCGACATGCCCGCGCCGAACGCCAGCCCCGCCAGCACCAGTACCCAGCTCACGGGGCCGATATGCATTTCGGGCGGCAACTGCCCGGCCTGCGGATTCGCGACCCAGCTGCTTTGCACCACGGTCATGCCGACCACGCCGACGGCCAGGGCCAGCGCAATGGCAAGAATGCCGCGCGGGTCGTCGCGCTGCAGCCAGTCGCGCGCATGGCAGTAAAAGCAAAAGCGCGTGCGCTGCAGCACCACGCCAAGGGCGATGCCCAGTGTGAGGGCAAAGACCAGGGTGCGGCCGCCGGTCCAGGTCTGTGCCTGGTTGGCGAAGATTCCCAGCAACACGATCAGGCCGGCCGCGGCCCAGGGCTGCCAGGCGGCATGGATTTGCGGGGCCGACTGCAGGTCGGCATTGCTGGCTGTGGACATCATCTTTTCCTGTCTGCTCGCAAAAATGCCCGCGCAGGCGGGCATTCGGAAGTGGCGGGGCCGCAGCCCGTTCCTACTTGGCCGCCCAGACCGTGCCGGCCGGGTTGTTGATCGGCACGCCCACCGCATTGCCGTATTCGGTCCACGAGCCGTCGTAGTTCTTCACGTCGTAGCCCAGGATCTTGGAAAGCGCGAACCAGGTGTGGCTGGAGCGTTCGCCGATGCGGCAGTAGGTGATCACCGGCTTGCTGCCGTCGATGCCCACGCCCGCATAGAGCTTGCGCAGCTCTTCCTTGGTCTTGAACGTGCCGTCTTCCTGCACCGCCTGGCCCCAGGGCACGTTGACCGCGCCGGGAATGTGGCCGGCGCGGATGGCAAGCTCGGGCACGCCGGCCGGGGCGAACACCTTGCCCTGGTACTCGTCACCCGAGCGGATGTCGATCAGCTTGGCCTGCGACTTACCTTCGGCCACGGCCAGCGCATCGCTCAGGCGCGCGCGCAGGTCCAGATTGACCTTGCCCACGCGGTAGGTCGTGGCCGCGTATTCGGGCGCGCGGTTGTTCAGCGGGCGGTTTTCGGCTTCCCATTTCTTGCGGCCGCCATCGAGCAGCTTGACGTTCTTCACGCCGTAGATGTCGAACACCCATGCGCCCCAGGCGGCAAACCAGTTGTTGGTGTCGCCGTACAGCACGACCGTGGTGTCGTCCTTCACGCCGGCCTTGGACAGCAGCTTCTCGAAGTCCTGCTTGCCGACGATGTCGCGGCGCAGCTTGTCGTTGAGGTCGTTGTGCCAGGAGAAGTTCACCGCGCCAGGGATATGCGCACGTTCATAGAGACCGGGGTTGACGCTGACTTCGATCACGCGCACGTCGGGGCGGCTGAGGTTCTGCGCCAGCCATTCGGCGGTGACCAGCGGGCCGGCGCTGCTGCTCGCCGCGGTGTTTGCCAAGGCCGTGCCAGCCAGCGTGGCGAGCAGCACGGTGCTGCCCACTTTGATTGCAAGGGCCCGCGGGCCGAAGGCAGAAACGGTCGTTGTCATGGTGGTCCTTGTGGATTCAGAAAGGGGTGGAACTTTCGCGCCAGCTATTTTTTGAATGAGCTTTTGGGCCAGCACTTGCAACTGAATGTAGGAGCGCGCATGACGCCGAACAAGTGAGTTTTTGGAGCATGGATATGCGCTGGCCGCATAGACGCGGGCTGGCCTGCCGACCCGAAATCGCACGATTGGTTTTCGGGTGAGAAAAACGCGCTATAATTTGAATCTACGGTGGCTGTAGCTCAGTTGGTAGAGTCCAGGATTGTGATTCCTGTTGTCGTGGGTTCGAGCCCCATCAGCCACCCCAAATTTAAAAGGCCCTTGAGCAATCAAGGGCCTTTTTCTTTGTGCGCCTGCGGCTCACTTCTTCTTCTTGAACAGCCGATCGGTCAGCTCGCTGGCTTTTTTCTCGCTGCGCTTGTCGAGTTCGGCGACTTCCTGCGGGCTGCGCGCGGCAGTCTGGCAGCGGTCGGCGACGCGCGGGAAGCGCTGGCGGCACTGCTGGGCCTGCTGCCTGGCCTTCTCCCAGCCGTCGGTTTCTCCATAGAACTTGACCGCGTAAGGCATGGTCTCCTCGGCCACGGCAAAGTGCTGCAGACCGCGTTCGAGCACGCGTTTGGACGCGTCCTTCTGGCCGCTTTGCCGCAGCCTGGTGCTGCGCTCGGTGTACAGCGCCCAGGCACGGTCGGCCTCGGAGTTGAAGTTCGCGTCGAACAGGCTGCCCAGGTCGCGCGGCAGGCCGCGCACCGTGCCCGATTGAGCGCTGGCCGCGGTGTAGAGCGCGAACAGCGGCACCGCATGGGTGGCGGTAGGCCCCGATGCGGCCTGCCGCGCAAGCGCCACGGCGCCCGGTGACTGGGGCGCTTCCATCGCCTTGTAGGCGGTCTGGTAGTTCTTCAAAATGTCCTGCGTGCGTTTTTGCGCCAGCGCGGCCTGCAGCGGTGCCTGGGCAGGCGTGCGCTCTTCGGCAATGGCCGGGTACAGCTCGGCGATTTCGGCAAGGCTGTCCTGGCGCTTGACGGTGTCGGGGTGGGAGCTGGTGATCTTGCCTATCCACTGGGTCAGATCGAAGCCGACCTGGTTCATGCCCACATTCAGATCCGCCTGCAGGTTGGCCGATGCGTCGTTGAGCGCGGTCGACACCGCGTTGTTGCTCTTGGGCGCAGTGCGTGCCGCCTGCGCCAGCGTGTTCGCATGCAGCGCCCGCTTCAAGGCTTCCTGCTTTTGCAACTGCAGCGTTTCGTTCTGTTGCTCCCAGCCGGCCTGGCGCTCCAGAAAGGCCTTGGGTCCATGCTCATAGCTGTAGCCCAGCTTGTGGGTGATGTGCAGGGCAAAGCGGTCGGCCGCGCCTTCCTGCGACTGCCCGTAGAGCGCCGTGGTCAAGGTCTTGCCCAGTGCATACGAGGCCTGCAGTGTGTCCACCTGGTTCCAGCCCTGGGCTTGCGCGGTCTTGTAGGCAATTCCCAGGCCGAGCGAAGCGAAGCCCGCCGCGGTGTCGGCGCTGGCGATCGCGCCTTCGAGGCTGTGATAGTGCAGATAGATATGACCGAACTCGTGGGCCAGCAGCGCGACGAGTTCGTCTTCGCTTTGCACCGACTGCAACCAGGGCAGCGAAATGTAGATGTTGCCCGCGCCTGTTGCATAGGCGCTGAGCGAGGATTGCGCGAGCAGATAGACTTCGCCGGGCCACTGGGGCACCAGCGCCGCGGCCTTGATGCGTGCCAGCAGGCCGTTGAGATAGCGCTGGGCTTCCGGGGCGTTGACCAGGCCGAATCCGCGCGCGCGCTGGTTGACCATGTCCTGCGCCGGATCCGGCCAGGTGCGGGCCTCGGGTGCGGGCAGGGCGTCCAGCGGGCTGGCGGGTTTTTGCGCCAGGCTCGAGATGCCGGGTAACTGCGTCAGCGCCTGCGGCATGCTTTCGCAGCCCGCGAGCAATGCCAGCGCCAGCGTCAATGGCCACAGCGCACGGCGTGGGCCGAGGCGGGTGCGATTACTTGCAGACATGCTGGCCGGCTCCGGGCGTGGCGATGGTGGGCTGGGTGTCGATGTTTTTGGTCGCACAGCCGGCTTCGGCGCTGCGCAAAATGCGCACATGCACGCCCTTGATCCAATAGTCCTGGCCGCCGATCGCGACGCGGTGGTAGCTGGCTTTCGACTCCTGGATGGCCAGCGGCAGGCCGAGTTCGGCCACGGGCGCCTGGCGCACCGGCGCTGTTGCGCCCGCCGACTCGAACAGGTCGACCGCGGCCCGGCTGCTGGGGCTGGGGGCGACGATACGGTCCTGGGCCTGTGCGCTGCAAGCCGCCGCGGCAAGAATTGCAGCGAGAAAGACGGATAGTTTCATTCACGGTCTCCTGGTAATGGCGAGGGTGCGGCAGGCATTTGCGCGGGCGCGGGCTCGGGCCCCAGAAGCAGCCAGCGCAGGCGCGCCAGATACCCCAGGCCTTCGGCCAGCAGCGTCATGCCGACGAGTTCGACGACCGGCAGCATGCCGATGCGTGAGAAATGCTGGAACCCGGCGATCAGCGCCATCGCGGCGATTGCCTTGAGCGTGATGCCGCAGATCCAGGTGACGGCGCCCAGCACGCACCAGGTCAGGCGCGAGCGCAGGGAAGACGGTGCGTCGGGGTCCAGTGCGAGACCGGGCCAGCGCCGCAGCGCGCCGGCGTGCAGCCTGGACCAGCGCCGACGAAGCCTTGCGCGCACGCAGTTCCAGCCCAGGTGCACGACGAACACCGCGGCGATCGCGGCCAGCCCGGGCAGCAGCAGCTCCTTGGGCGGCGGCAGGCTCCATTCGGCACTTTGCTTGTAATCGTTGCCATAGGTCAGGAAGTTGTCCAGCGCCATCGCATGCATGTGCACGCCGGGCACGCGGCCGTGTACCGGCGACTGCGCAAAATCGTTGTAGCCCGCGGCCTGGGCGCCAACAAACAGGTATTTGCCCGACACCTGCGCAGCCAGCGCGGTTTCGTCGAGTTCGGCCACTTCGCTGAACGTCAGCGTGCGGTGGTAGGGGCACAGCGGGCCGGCGGGCGCGGCTTCCCAGAGCTGGCGCAGCAGGCCGGGCACGAGGCTGCTCCAGCGGCGCTCGCCTGGAACGCAGTGGCGCGCGTTCGCCGTGGCCGCGGGCGCGGAGTTGTGGCCCCAGACCAGGGCCATGGGCTGCGGATGGTCATCGGCCTGTAGGCCGGCCACGTCTTCGGCCATCGCCAGCGCCGCGCTGCGGTAATAGGGTTGGGTGGACGGCGCTTCGGGCTTGCCGACTACCCATTGGTTGCCGTCGAAGTGCCGGTGCGTCTCGTAGCTCCAGGCCACGGCGTCCAGCGGGTCTGGGACATAGTCCACGCCCACCAGCGTGTAGCAGCGTGCGCTGCCGGGCCGGCTCGCATCCATCAGCTCAGGGCGTATCGCGAGCTGGCCCGTGGCGGCATCGGGCAAGGCGGCGAGGAATACCGGAATGCCGCGTTCGCGCTGAATGGCGCAGAGCTGGTCCTTGAGCGCGGCCCAGCTCGGGTCGGGGCGCTCCTGGCCAAAAGTGATGTCCACCATCAACGCCTTGGGCGGCGGGCCCGGCAGTTCGACGAGCCGGCCCAGCCAGTCGGCATGCTCCTGGTAGGAAATCGGCCAGGCCGTGCCCAGGGTGTTCAGGAAGGCCTGGTCGTAAAGCACGACGGTGATCTGGTCGCGTGCCTGGCCGGGATAGGCCAGCTGAGCACTGACCGGCGCCTGGGCCCGGGCCATGAAGCGCGTGACCGCCATGCCCTGGGCATTGATCTTGTCGCCCAGCCACAGCATGCCGAACGAGACCGCGGCCAGCAGCACGAAGCCCAGCAGAAGCGCCGCCGGGCCGGGGCAGCGCCAGCCATCGCTGGCCGCGCCGAGGTGCAGTGCATCACGCACCATGGCGCCGCGTCGGCGGGGCGGGGCGCTGGTCGGGGAAGACGAACGGGGCATGAAGCGGTGTCTGTGCGCAGGGTCTTGGCTCGCCGCCTTCTGGATGGCAGCGCATGCCCGTCGCGCCTCTTTAATTATGTTACATAAGTATCATAACGAAACACGCTCGCTGGTAAGCGATATCTTTGCCGCGTTGTATCGATGTGCACCCCGTGTTGACGCAGGGCCCATGGACCGACTATCTATGCGCTGCGCGGGCCGGCCGGCAGCGTACCCTGTTCAGGCGCCAGCAGTGGCGCGCGGCGCTGCCCCATGGCACGTTCGAACAGCGCCATGAAACGCGGCGCGATGTTCGAGATGTGGTACTTCTTGCCGGTCTCCTGCGCAGCCTGGCTGTAGCGCGCGCGCCGCGCCGGGTCGGCGCGCAGCGCGCGAATCGCCGCTATCCACGCGTCGTCGTTGTCGGGCAGCAGCAGCCCATTGACATCGTTTTGCACCAGCTCGGGAAGAAAGCCCCAGTTGGTGCCGATCACGCAGCCGCCACGCGCGAGAATTTCCATCAGGCCCCAGTTCGCCACGCCATGGCGCAGCGGGTAGAGAAACAGGTCCACGCCGCCCAGCATCGCGGCGAATTCCGCATAGGGCAGGCGCCCCGGAAACTCGACGACCTGTGCGCCGGGATGCACTTTGAGCAAATGGTCGCGAAAGCTCGTGACCTTGCCGCCATAGCGGCGCTCCACCCACTGCTGCTCGTAGCCATAGGTCGCTGCCTGGTGGTCGCCGATGGCGATGAAGCGTGTGTTCTCGGCGTCGCCTTCGCGCACCATGCGGTCCACGAGCCGCATATAGGTTTCGAAGCCTTTGGCACTCGACAGATCGCGCGCCGAAAACGCAATGGTGAACGGCTGGCCCGGCGTCGCGTCGAGCGCGCTGGCGCGCAGCGGCGGCTGGATGTCGAAGCCTTCGAACTGCACCGCGATCTTGTCCTGCAGCAGCGGCGGAAACATCGAGCGCGCATGGGCGCTGGGCACGATCGTCAGGTCGCTGCACAGCACCTGGTGAAAGTGCAGCATTTCGGTATTGCGATCGGCCAGCCGCTGGGCTTCGTCGGGCGGATAGGCCGCGTCGCAGCCGTGGGCGCGGTAGCTGGGGAATTCGATGTAGCTGACGATGGCCGCGTCCAGCTCGTCATAAAGCCAGTTGGGCGCACCCCACAGCGAGTGCGCGACGACCACGTCGATGCGCCGCTCCTGCGCCTTCTCGAACTCCTTGAGTGCCTTGAGCACACCGCGGCAGATGCGCGCCGAGCGCTCGACCTTGCTCGAGTAGTAGTAGCTTTGCGGGCCGACGATGTTGCCGTCGGGCTGAAACGACAGCAGGTGGTCGCAGTCCTTTTCATGATTGGCCTTGTGGCCCGGCGTGGTCATGAACCAGCTGTCTGCCATGCCGCTGGCGCGCATGTGGCTGCACAGCAGGCTGTATTGGCTGGGATAGACGGCGCCGACGAAAACGATCAGAGGTTTTTGCATGGAATGAAGATTTGCGGAAACAGGCGAGGGCGTATGAAGTGGCAGCGTCATTTCTCCGCTTCGTCTTCGGCCTCCGCGGGGATGCCGACAGACAGCGGGACTTCGGGCTCGCCATTGCTGATCTGGTACTTGCGCATCTTTTCCCACAGCACCTTGCGGCTGATGCCCAACTGGTCGGCCGTGGGCTGGCGTTTCCAGTCGTTGGCGCCCAGCGCGGCGATGATGCGGTTGCGTTCTTCCTGGTCCCAGTTGGCGCGGTTGACAGGTGCGGGCTCGCTGTTGCCGATCTGCAGCGGAAACGTCACCGCCGACAGGCTTTGTGCCTGGCGCAGAATGCGCTCGGTCGCGCCGCCCGCCAGCCAGTCCTTGGTCTGGCGCGCGGCGACGCCTATGCGCTCGGTCAGGTTGCGCAGCTCGCGTACATTGCCTGGAAAGTACATCTGCGCGACCGCGTCGAGTATGAAAAACGGCGGTTCGCCGAGTTTGACCATCAGCTCCTCGCCGACGACCTTGTGCAGGATGCTGGAGAAGATGGCGAGCTTGTCGGCCTCGCCGCGCTCCTCAAGGCTGGGCATCTGCAGCTCGATGACCGCGAGGCGAAAGAACAGATCGGCGCGGAATTTCCCCGCATGCACCTGCTCGCGCAAGGGCTTGTTGGTCGCGGCGACGAGCCGGAAATCAAGCCGCACGGGCGTGGCCGAGCCCAGCCGGGTGACGGTGCGCTCCTCGAGCACGCGCAGCAGCTTGACCTGCTGGTACAGCGGCAGGTCGGCAATTTCATCGAGGAATAAGGTGCCGCCGCTGGCCTGCTCGAAGAACCCCTTGTGCGCGGTGACGGCACCGGTGAACGAGCCTTTGGCGTGGCCGAAGAACAGCGATTCGAACAGACCGTCTGGAATCGCGCCGCAGTTGACCACGACGAAGGGCCCCTGGCCGTAATGGGTGTTGCGCACATGCAGGCGCTCGGCGATGCGCTCCTTGCCGGTGCCGGTCTCGCCGCTGATGAGCACGCTGTGTTCGCAGTCGGCGAAAGTGTCGGCGTCATTGAGCAGACTCAGCATGCAGTCGGCGACGGCAATGATGTCGTCCGAACGCTGGGGCTGGTTGTGCGAACTTTGCAGGCGCTGCAGTATGCGCGCCAGCATCGCGCGCAGTTCCGCGCCGGTGAAGTCGAACGGCAACACATGCGAGTACTCCGTCGCATAGCTGCCCGCGGTGGCGCCGCGCAGATTGGAGCTGACCCACAGCACCGGCATGCCGCCAAACGTGCCTTCGACATGGTTGCGGCTGAAACGCGCGCCTTCGAGCACCGACACGCTCACGACCGAAATCGCATTCTGGCTGACGGTGGAAGTCGGCGGCAGATTCAGGCCATCGGCGCGCACGACTTCCACATCCATGCTGAGCATGCAACGCTCCACCCGCTCCGCGATATCGGCTTGGCCTTCCCAGACGTAGATGACCAAATCACTCTGATTCACTGTGGTTCCTTATGCATTGCGGTCAAAACACCAGTTCTGCGGAGTTGCAGCTGATGTCCAGGGCCTTGACTTCGTTGCGGCCGAGTTCGAGTCCCAGCACGCTCTTCAGCAACGGGGAGAGCAGTGCCTGGCCGACGCCGTTGAGCAGCCCTTTGAGCGGGTTCAGAATGGGTTTGAGCAGAACGCACAGCACGCCGTTGCAGTTCACGCTGCTGGACGCGGTGTTTTTCAGCGAAGCGACCAGGGTGTTGGCATCGGTCAGGTTCACATTGGCGCTTTGCCTGTTGAGCAGGTTGTTCAGGTTCGACTGCACGCAGGCATTCCAGGCCAGCAGCGCTGCCAGCAGGCCGGAACAACTGGAGTAGCCATTGCCCAGGGTGCTGATGCCGACCAGATCGAGCACGCCGTAGGTGGTGCTGGTGTAGGCCTTGAACGCCTGCGAGAACGTGCCGGCAGTCCATTCGCTGGGCGCGCAGATGACCAGCAGACAGCTCTTGGGGATCGCATTGTTGAACGTGAAATTCGAAGTGACCAGCTTTCCCAGATAGCCGTCGGTGCCTTCGGTGCCCCGGCCATTGAGCAGCAGATCGATCACGGGATCGATCTTGTAGAAGCCGGTGACCTTGTCCTTGGTTTCCTCGAGATAGAGTTTGGCCAGTGCGTCGATCTGGGCCTGCTGGGTCTGCGCGGCCGTGCCGTCCGTCGTCATGCCCTGCCAGTTCGTGTTCATGCTGGGCGGGGAAAACAATCCACCCAGCAACTGGAATATGGCATCAGTCAGCGCCTCCAAGGTGTCTCCCAGCAGAAGCGGATTGGTCTGCGTCCATTTGGACTGGTCCTTGGCGATGTCCAGCAGCGTTTCGTCATGGGCCTTGAGAACATTCACGCCGATCGGGCCGCGCACATTCACCGACAGCGGTGTCTTGATCAGCAGATTGCTCGGGTCCATGGAGCCCAGTGCCGGATTGCCGATGGTGATCTTCGCGACGCGCGACGCCACATCGACATTGAGCGACGGCGGATTGCTGCGGCAGTTCACGCCGTTGTCTTCGTTCAGCATGCCATCGGCACTCACACCGTCGATCTTGATGGGCAGGTTGATGCGCACGCCCAGCGTGTCCAGCAAGTTGCCCAGCAGCGGCAGGCCCTTGGAGTCGATGTCGAGATTGAGCCGCACCTGAGCGCTGTTGCCTACGCCGCGGCCGACCACGATGGTCGGAGGCTCGACCACCGTGAGGCCCAACCTGACGGTGTTCAGCAGCGAGGTGTCCTGCACCTGCAGCGCATGGCCGTTGGCGGCAATCATGATGGCCGTGTTGAGTATGGCGCCTATGCCGACCTTGGCATCGAGCGCGGCGGCGTTGGGCGAGGACGGCTTGCCCAGGGAGAGGAAGGTCAGGATGCCTGAGGTTCCCGCGCTGGAATCCCCCAGCAATGGAATCTTGATGTCCAGCAGTTTTTCGCTTCCGATCTTCAGATCCTTGAGGATCACGATGGCCGCATCCACATTGGCCTTGACGATGTTGTCGGAGAGGACTTCCGCCGAAGCGTTGAGAATCTCCAGCAAGGTCAGGTTGTTGAGGTCTGCCAGCTGTGCTGGTGTCAGCACGGCCAGCCCTTCGATCCCCAGGTCCACTCCCAGCGCCTTCAACAGGCCCGACGGTGTGATCTTGGCATTCGCCAGACCGTTGGCATCGAGCACCGTCAGCTTGCCGGCATCGAGGCCTATCAGTGTCAGGACCCGGCCCAGCGGCGCGTCCTTGTTGAGGTTCAACAGCTGCGAGCCGATCTGGAACGAGGTGGCGGCTTCGGTGCGCTGGGCAATGGCTTCGGCGCGCACGCGCCGGTTCCATTGGATGGGAATGAAGGTGGGCGAGGTGCCTTCCAGCATCACCTGGGCGGCCGTGGTGTCCGCTGTATTGGCGAGGAAATGGCGCGGCGCGGCGTATTTCGCCTTGTTCCATTCGCCGCACACCACGCTGCTGGTGGTTGCGCGTTCGATAGGCGAAGGCCAATTGGAATCAACGCTGCTCATTCCGGCGCTGACGCAAGTGGCGTTGTCGTTGGGCGACTTCATGCCTTGCACCGCCTCGATCGCCGCCAGATCCGCAATGCGCTGCAGATCCCGCTTGGCGTAGAACGAATAGCCCAGATCGACAACGCCCAGTATCAGCAACGTGGTCGACAGAAACATCGCGAACTGAAACAGCAGGCTGCCGCGTTGGGCTGCCATGCGTGTGCTGGCGAAACGACGCAGACGCACGGCATGGGGAAAGGCCATCGTTTGCATTGCGGGTTCCTCCTGTTTCATGGTGGGTCACTGCGTCTGGATGACGCTGCGGGCCTTGATGCTCGCGGGCTCGATGAAATTCAGCCCGGCCGCGCCGCCCAGCAACGCCGGGCGTGCATAGGCTACATCGAGCGCCCAGTGATTCGCGTCGAAAGGCACCAGCGCGACCGTGACACGGCTGTCGAGCGTGCTGCCCTGGCCCAGGTGGCTGCGCAAGCTGGCGCGCACGGAATCGGTGACCAGTGCCGCGGCGCTGGCCCGGAATTCCTGTTCCGAGGGCAGGCTGCCATTGGCTTTGGGAACGCGCGGCACATTGAGCAGGCGTGAAACCTGGCGCGCTCCGTCTCCTGTGGCGCGCGTGACCACCTGTTGCGTCTGCAGCACTTCCCAGAAGACGAATACGCCGAGAGAAACCGGCAACATCACGAACAGTGCCAGCAAGGCGAACTCCAGCGCAGCAATGCCCCGCTGCATGTGCCTGGATCGGGAAAGGGGGCGGGCACAGCGCATGTCAGAACCCTTTCTGATCGACGATCATCTGCGCTCGGGCCTGCAAATCGGGCATCGCGACTTCGAGCAGGCCCAGCGTGATCGATGGCGTGAACGAATGCTTTGCGTAAGGCAACGTGAGCTGTACCTGCAGCATGCACGGCGCATTTGTCTCCAGGTCGCATACGAGGTTGGCCGCGCAATTCGCGCTGTTGTTGAGTTCGCAGACCTTGAAGCTGAAGTTGCTGTCGATCGTGCCTCTGAGTTCCGGGGGCAGCCAGTTCAGGTTGTTCTTCACGACCTGCAGTGCGCGCGCCTGGCGCGCTTCGCGGCTGGTCTGGAATTGCAGCGCGGCGCGCGCGCCATCTTCTACGGCCCATTGCATGGATTCGCGCACCAGAAAGCCCAGGCCGAAGCCCAGGATGCCATACAGCAGCATGAAGAACACGAGGAACACCAGCGCCCACTCCAGCGCATAGACACCTCGCTGGCGGCGTGGCGCAGCGGCGGTTCGTCCAGAGGTGCGTGGTGGCTGCAGCATGGCGTGGTGCTCAGGCAAGGACGCGCCTACTTTTTCTTCTCAAGGCCCAGCCCGGAGTTGTAATGCTCCGGAATGGTGGTCTCGAAACTCTTGAGATAGCGCTGGTAGCTGCGGCTGGCCTGATCGCCATCGATGGGACGTGGGCGCACGCCGGGCGATGCGCGCTGCAGGTCCCAAAGTGTCTGCGCGGCGCTGCCGATCTCGATGCGTCTGACGCGCAAGGGCTCGGCGGCCATCTGCACCGGGATTGCATGCGCCGCAACCGCAGGCTGCATCAGGTTGCCGGCCTCGGCCGCCGGGCTGAGCTGCGCCACTTCCACGGCGGCGACATCGCGGTCGGCCTGCGCATGGGCGCCACCGGCGCCGGCCAGGCCCAGCAGCAACGCCACGCTGAAGTGCCGACGCGCAGGGAATGCGAAATGGAAAGTCATGCGGACTCCTTATTGCGATGGGGCGGGCATCTGGCTGCGGTCCGCGGTGAGCGTCGCCGCGTCCGGTGTGCGCGGCGTGAGCCCGAGAACGATGGTTCGCACCGGATCTGGCGCGCGCACTTCGGCGGCCGCAGGTGCGGCGACGCTGCCGGGCGCGGCGACATCGGTGCGGCGCTGCACGGCCTGGGCCACCGTCACCAGTTGGGACTGCAAGGTCTGCAGCGAGGTGTCGTCGATCAATGGCGCGGCGTTTCGGGCGGGTGGCTGGCGCAGGCGTTGCAGCAGCTGGGTGGCCTGATCCTGGGCGCCGCTCGCAAGCCAGTACAGCGCCAGATTCAGCTGCACCCGGGCATTTGTCGGGGCAAGCTGGGCGGCCTGCAAAATGGGAAGCGATGCCGCGGCCAGCTGGCCGTCGAGCATATGGGTATAGGCCAGATCGCTGAGCAGATCGGCGTCTATGGGATTGAGCTGGCGCGCGCGCTCGAGTTGCGCGACGGCCTGGGCATAGCTTTTCTGGCTGGCATGCAGCAGCCCCAGGCCCCGGTGGGCTCGCGCCTGGGTCGTGCTGTCGGACTCACCCAGCAGCGCGCGGTATTCGTTCTCGGCGGCTGATGCCTGGCCGGTATTGCGCAGCGCATCGGCGCGCAACAGGCGCATAGGCACGCTGCTGCCGTACTGGCGCTCGAACGCTTCGGTGTGCGCCAGCGCGGCATACCACTGGTTGGCCTGCTGCATTTGCGTGATCAGGCCCAGATAGGTTTGCTTGGGGTCGACCTGCGTCATCTGCTCGGCTTTTTCCATCTGCTGCTGTGCCTGCTGCGCCAGGCCGGCTTCGGCGGCGGCGCCATAGCCTTGCGCTGGTTTGGCCGCACAGCCCGCGAGCAGCAGCGCCGCGCACGCGAATGCCAGGCCGGCAGTTGCGCGATGCGTTGGCGAAAAGCGTGCCTTGATAGTCATGGCTTATTTCCCTCCCATCGTGGACAGCGAACGGATGACGGCGGTAAAGCCCGGTCCCGCGGTGATGACGATCAGCGCCGGCAGCAGCGTCAACACCATGACGCCGGTCATCTTGACGGTGATGATTCCTATCTTTTCCTTGAAACCTGCCTGGCGCTTTTCGCGCAGCCGCATGCTGAATTCCTTCAAAGGGTCCTGCACCGCACCGCCATGCCGGTCCACTTGCACCAGCAGATTGACGACCGCGCTGAGGTCGTCGTCGGCGCCGATATGGGCCAGGCGCTGCAGCGACTGCTCGCGCGTGCGGCCGCTGGCATACAAACGATTGGCCAGCGCCAGCTCGGAGCCGATCACACGCAGCACGCCGGTGAACTCGGTGGCGAGAATCTGCATGCTCTGGTCTATGCTCAAGCCCACGCCTTGCAGCAGCCGCAGCAGATCGACAAACAGCGGCAGTTCCTCGACCACACACTGGCGGCGTTTGTTGGCCTTGGAGCGCACCAGCCATTTGGGCAGCATCAACCCCAGGCCAAAGCCCAGAAAGCCATAGATCAGCGCATAGTGGCCTTTGGGCTGGAGCAGCATCAACACCAGCATTGGCAAGCAGAGCGCCAGCACCACGCGGCTGATGACATAGACCAGGCCGCCGCGCGCGATCTCCATGCCGGCCAGCTCCATCAACTTGCGGTCCTCGTCCGCGAACAGCGCCTTGGACAGGCTCGACTGCAGCCAGGCCGGCGGCTTGAGGCTGTTGGCTACCGATTGCGCCATGGCCGCTTCGGCTTTTTCGCTGCCGGGCGTCGACGGCGCCGAAGTGCCGGGCATGGGAAACGGGTGCAGCGCCGCCGCGCTGGCTTCGCGCGCGTGCAGCACTTCACAGACCAGTGCTTCCGCGCGCGCCGAGCGGCGCAGCTGCCAGACCATCGCCCCTGCAAGCAGCAGTACGGCCAACGCCGCGAACGCCAGACTCGCAATCCAGAGTTGTTGCGCTGTCATGGCTGCTCCTTGCAACAAGCGCGCAACAGCGGCGCATGCGGATGGACAATGGTTTGCTGGGTCATGGTGCAGGCCCTCAGCGCAGCCTTGCCAGGCGGTACAGAAGAAACGAGCCGAAAACCTGCAGCGCAGCGGCGATGAAAATCATCTTCTGGCCGATGACGTCGTTCCACATGCGCATGAAGTAGCCCTGGTTGAGCAGCATGATCATGGTGCCGACCACGATGGGCAGCAGCGCCAGAATCCAGGCCGACAGCCGCACTTCGGCCGACATCGAATGCAGTTCGCGCTCAGCCGATTGGCGGTCGCGGATGTAGCTCGAGACACGCTCGAGCACCATGTCGGCGCGGCCGCCGTAGCGTGTGGTCATGCGAAACACCGCGGCCAGCAGGCCGAACTCGGGCAGGCCCCAGGTGCGTTCGAGCTGCGCCATGGCCTGGCCCAGATCGGGCGAGACGTTCAACGAGGCCGAGGCATGCTGCAGCGCCGTGCCCAGGGGCTGGGGCACATTGCTGCTCGCGAACTGGAAGGCCGCATGCAGCGAGTTGCCGATCGACAGCAGCCGCACCATGTTGTCGAGGAAACCGGGCAATTGCGTGAGCATTTTTGCGCGCCGCCTACCCAGGCGCAGCCAGATGGCGAACGTGCTCAGCAGCAGGCAAAGACCCAGCACCATCGCCCCGATGAGGGCGCCGCCCTGCAGTCCCGCGATCACCGCGAGTCCGAGCGCGGTCAGCGCCAGCGTGTTGAGCGTGCGCGGTGAAATACCCCAGGCCTTGTAGCCCAGATACTCCTTGATCCGGCGCAAGCCATCGGACTGTGGCAGCTGCTGCGCCTGCGCAGGCAGCGGCAGCGCAAATGCATCGGGCAGGTGCAATGGCTCGCCTGCCTGCAGCTCGCGGCGGATGTCCAGGCCGCGGCGCAGCGTGCTCTGCACGGACTGCTGCGCCTGCTTGCGCCGGGCGCTCGCAAACAGCCACAGCGCCAGCGCCAGCAGCACGCAAGCCAGCGCGCACAGCACCAGGATGGCGGGCACAGCCCCTGTCATCGATCGCCTCCATTGTTCTGCTGTTGCGAGCGCCACCAGCTCAGCAGCTTGGGGGAGTGCGGCGAGATGCCCATCGAGACCCAATGATCGTTCTCTTGACCGTCGGCGCCCATCTGCGGCTCGTAGCGGTACAGCTCCTGCATCGATATGACGTTGTCCGACATGCCCGTCACTTCGGTCAGCGACAGCAGGCGGCGCCGGCCGTTGGACAGGCGGCCAATCTGCACGATGAAGTCGATGGCATTGGCAATCTGCCTGCGCAGGCTGCTTTCGCTGCCCTGAAAGCCGGCGAAGCCCGCGAGCATCTCGGCGCGGTACAGGCATTCGCGCGGAGAACTGGCGTGTATCGTGCCCATGGAACCATCGTGGCCGGTGTTCATCGCCTGCAGCAGGTCCAGCACTTCACCGCTGCGCACTTCGCCGACGATGATGCGGTCCGGGCGCATGCGCAGGCTGTTGACCAGCAGATCGCGAATGCTTACATGGCCCGTGCCGTCGAAGCTGCCGGGCCGGCTTTCGAGCCGCACCACATGACTGTGGTTCAGCGACAGCTCCGCCGTGTCCTCGATGCTGACGATGCGCTCGCGGCCGGGAATGAACGTCGCCAGCGCGTTGAGCAGCGAGGTCTTGCCCGAGCTGGTGCCGCCGCTGATCAGGATGTTGCAACGCGACTGCACCGCCATTTCCAGAATGCGGCTGATATCGGCGTTGAAGGTGCCGAGTTTGACCAGGTCCTTGGGCGTCAGCGGGTCCTTGCGGAACTTGCGTATCGACACCGACGGCCCGTCAATGGACAGCGGTGCGATGATGACGTTGATGCGCCCGCCATCGGGCAGCCGCGCATCGACCATGGGGCTGGATTCGTCGAGGCGCCGGCCCAGCGGTGCAAGAATCCGGCGCACGATGCGCAGCACATGGTCGTCGTCCTTGAACTGCGAGGTTTCGCGCTTGAGAATGCCGCCGCGCGAGACGTAGATGTCCTTGTGGCCGTTGATCAGCACGTCCTCGACGTTGGGATCATCGAGCAGGGTCTGCAGCGGCCCCAGCCCCGTGAGTTCGCGTGTCAACGCGCTCGCGACCAGGTGGGCTTCCTGCTCGTTGACGGGCACGGCGTGCAGCCGGATGAAACTGTCGAGTTCCAGCGACACGAACTGGGAAATCGCGGCCGGCGACCAGCGGCCGAACTCCGCGCCCAGTTCCTCGATGCGGCTCAGCAGGTGGTCGTAGGCATTGTTCTTGAGGTCGGCAAGCAGGCCGCTGTGCTCGAACTCGGACGGGCTGGCAGACGCATGCGGGGAGTAAGCCGTGTTCATCATGGTGCGTTCAGTGATGGCTGATGCGGTGCAGCAGCCGGTTGAGCGGATTCGCGGATGCAGTCGGTGGCGCCATCTCCGGGTGGTGGTCGGCCAGCAGCCGGTCCACCAGCTTCTCGACGGCCTGCACATAGGGTTCGCGCTTTTGCTGGGGCGTGAACAGTTTTCCCTGATTGACGACCTGGGCCAGTTCGCGGCGGCGTTCGGGCAGATGGGCCAGCAGCGGCAGCTGCAACTGGCGCGCGATCTGTTCGGCGCTCAGCTCCAGCCCTGTGTCGTGCCGGCTGATGATCAGTTGGCGGCGATTGCGCGGAATCTGCAGCACATCGAGCTGCTGCAGCAATTCAGCGGTCCAGACCACGCTGGCCACGCTCTGGTCGCAGACCACCCAGACTTCGCTGGCCGTGGGCAGCACGTCCTTGAGCATCTGCGGTGACTCGGTCGCCCCCATGTCGAGCACGATATGGCGGAAGTAGTGGCCCAGGCGGTTGAGCAGCGCCTGGACTTCCTGCGATGGTGACGCATGCGCCTGGCGCGAGAGCGTCAGCAGGCGCAAGCCGCTGCCGTGGCGCGCCAGCGCGCTTTGCGCCATGCGCCGGTCCAGGCGGCGCTGCTGGTTGACGGCGTCCGTGAAGCCGAATTCGCCAGGCGTGTTGAGATAGATCGCGCAGTCGCCGCCCGGGGTGCCGAGTTCGATCAGCAGGCTCGACAGCGATTCCTTGGCCGTACTGTCTGCAGGCGTGGCTGCTTTTTCTTGCGTGGCGGGCGCCGCGGAAGACGGCGGACCGCCAAGGCGCATCTGCAGATGCCAGCTGAGGTGGGCGGCGAGCAGGCTGCAGCCCAGGCCCGCGCGCGCGGAAAGAATCGCGGTCTGCGGTGCGCGCGACACATGCAGTCCTGTCGAGGGCGGGTTGCTGAGCAGCTTGCGCACGACCAGCTGCGCGGTCTCGATCGAGCCGTCGATATCGAGAAAATCCTGCACGCCCGTGCGCAGCGCGGCCAGCATGCATTGGGCGTGGCGCGCGCGGCCTATCGCCAGCCGGGGAATCTGCGGGTAATGCGTCTGCAGTTGCGCCGAAAGCGTGACCGCGGCATCGATGCAGCAGGGATCGAACTGGATCAGAACGGCATACGGCTGGTGGTCCAGCACCAGGTCGGTGACCCCTTCCTGAAAGCGTGCCAGATGCAGGGCCGGGCCTCTCATCACATGCTGCATCCAGGTCTGTATCAGCGCGCCTTCCGAGAATTCGGCATGCACCAGCAGCAGTGGCACCTTGTCGGTCTGCGCTGTGGCCGTTGCGTCCAGCGGCGGGGCCGCCAAGGTTCTGCTGGGAGGCGTTGGCAGCGGCTCGTGCCGCACGGGGGCCGCTGCGGGCTCTGCCGGTGCTTCGTCCCCAGGCGCATGCGCGGCCAGAAGATCGGCCAGCGACGGCACCGCGGATTTGTCGCCTGGAGGCAGGGGGCCAAATGGTTCTTTGCTCATGGCATCAATATGAGAAACCCGGCACGGCCGAGTTGACATAGGGCGCGCCCACCAGATACGGCGTCCAGACCTGCGCCGCATTGCGATTTTCCGAGCGCGCGCCGGGCAGCAAGGCCTCGAGATTCGTGTTGGGCGGCAGCGGCTGCACGAGACGCGGCGTCACGATGATCACCAGCTCGGTCTCTTCCTGCGAGTAGTTGAGGTTCTTGAAGAAGGTGCCAAGTATGGGCAGATCGCCCAGCAGCGGCACCTTGTTGATGTTGGAGATCGTTGCGCGGCTGACCAGTCCGCCGATGACAAAGCTCTCGCCATCTCCCAGCTCGACCATGGTGTCGGCGCGGCGCGTGCGCACGGCCGGCACCGAGACGCCGCTGATGCTCAGACCCTGGGAGTAGTCGAGGTCACTGGCTTCGGGCGCGACTTTGAGCGCGATGCGCTCATCGGACAGAATCGTCGGCGTGAGCTGCAGCTTGACGCCGAATTCCTTGTATTCGATCGCGATATTGCCGTCGCGCGCCGGCACAGGAATGGGAATTTCGCCGCCGGCAAGAAAACTCGCGCTTTGACCCGAGTGCGCGACCAGCGTCGGCTTGGCAAGCACCCGTGCCAGGCCATTGCCTTCAAGAAAGCCCAACTGGGCGGTGATGCCCTGGCCGCTGAACGCCTTGCCAAAGCCCAGCACCAGGTTCATCGCAGCGGCCAGCGCATTCGAGCCGCTGCCGTCGGTGTCCGACGAAGTGCCGCTGTCACTGCCCTTGACCGTCGCGGTTCCGGGAGTGAAGACACCAAACTGGAAGCCATGGTTGTTGCGGCCGCTGGTCAGGTTCATGCCCGCGCGGCGCAGCGCCGACTTCTTGAATTCCACTACCTGTACATCGACTTGCACGGTATTGCTGGCGACTTTGACCTCGGAGCTGTCCACCAGCACGGCGTCCTTGGGTGCGTTGGAGCGCAGTTCTGCCAGCGCCTGCGCATGTTGCTGCAGCGACCCCAGGCGGCGATCGAGCAGCAGGCGCTGCGTGCCCACACGCACCTGCCTGGTATGGGGTGCGCCGTTGACGGGCCAGACCACCAGCGTGGTGGTTCCCGCTGCCTTGGGCGTGAGCAGCAATTGCGCGGCCCTTGGACCCGTGGCACGTGCCGCGCCCAGATCGCGCAGCACTTTCACATCCAGCACAGTGGGGTCTCCCACCGCGATGCGCTCGACGGCGGCATTTTCCTGCAGCAGATGCTGCTGGCCTACCGTGAGATCCAGCGCCGGGCCGGCATCGCCCAGGCTGGCGCGTGCAGCGGTGGGCAAGGGTGTCGACTGTGCAATGCCGTTCAACGGGGTTGCGCACAAGACCAGGCTGCCGAGGAGGCTGAAGACAGTCGATTGCGAAATGGTTGTTGTTTTCATGGTCTCTCACCCTGTGTGCTTGAGAAAGGCCTGTGGCGGTCGCCCGTAGGCGATGAGGGGTCTCAATAGCTCACGGTCTGTACGGCGCTCCCCTGGTGAAGTTCCACGGTCTGCTGGCGTGGCGGCGGGGTGGGTGCGGGGCGCACCGCGGCCGCTGTTTGCACGGTGGCCGGTGGGCGGCGCATGTTCTTGGCATCGGCTCCCGTTGCGAGATCCTTGAAGCGCAGGCCTGCATACGAGCGATCGACGGGCTGCAGCGATTCGCCTTTGGGCAGTCGGCCGGCCACAGGTTGCAGCACCGTAGGCAGGGCGGCAAACAGCGAGGCGTCGGGAACGCTGCTGTCGTCGGGGTGGCGCAGGGCCAAGGTCAACTGGCCGTATTTTTCGGCCAGCGTGAGCCGTTGCACATCGTCAAGCGGCACGGCCAGCACGGCGGTGTTGGCGTTGTCGCTGCGCGCGTTCTGGTTGTCGCGCGTGCCGCGCCGCACGCCAGCGCCGCTGTCCGGATCTTGCGCCTTGAGCGGGTCCGCGCTGGGCGGCGGGTTTTCCACGCTGGCCGCGCCGTAGGCCAGCACGCGGCTGCGGGCCAGCAACAAGCGGGTCTGGGTATCCACCGACGCTTGATCGGTCTTGCCGTCCAGCGTGAAGAACACGTCAACGAAATCGCCTGGGCGCACATGGTGGCCGGCTGCCATGGGCTCCTTGACTGCGATCGAGACCGCGCGTTGGCCGTTTTCGAGCTGCAGCGCCAGCCCCTGGATCAGGTGCTGTTCGAACAGGGGGGCCTCGGCCGACATTGCCATGACGGTGGTACGGCCCAGCACCGCATCGATGCGGCTGAAACTGCTGGCGACAGCGGCGGGCAGTTGAACGATCTTGACGTCTTCGGCCAGCAGGCGCTGGCCCGCGGCAATCGCCTTGGCTGCAACCACCACGGCGTGCTGCTCCACTTTTTCCCTGGGCGTTGAATCCGTCGCCACCGGCGCGAGCGCACGTTCGTTGGGGCGGCTGAGCATCCACGCCCCGATGGCCAGGCCAATGGCCAGAACGAGCAACAACCCGGCAAGAATCTTGGTGAGGTTCATCGCGTGCGTGCCCTTTATCGTTATGGTGAAAAAGCTGGGAAAACCAAGCGTTGTCGCAGCGCAGAAATTTGGCTTTCGGGGCGTGGCGGCGTCAGGCCTTGGCCGGTCTCGAAAGCGAAATGCCCGTGTGCGTGATGGCTGTGCATGTCATCGCCCCTTTAATTCGGCAGCGCAGGCTCGAAAGCCAGCACCAGCCAGATGGCCGCCAGCGCCATATAGCCCGCGTAGGGAATGCTGCGCTCGATCGGGCGCGGCGCGCTGCTGGACGCAGCGTGGTGGTCCGGCGCAAACAGCACCGTCGTGGCGCGCAAGGGCAAATGGGCTTGCAGCCAGCTGCCCACAGGAGTCATCTGCAGCCTGCGCCGCGCGAGCACCAGCAGTCCATGGATTCCGGCCAGCAGACTTCCCCCGATCCAGATGATCAACAGGTAAGAGGACAAGCCAAACCAAAGACCGATGACGGCAGCGAACTTGACATCCCCGGCGCCCATCCAGCGCAGCGCATAGAACGGCAGCAGCGCGACAAATGCCACCAGCATGCCGAGCAGCGCCTTCCAGGCCGTGACCTGGAAGGGCTGTATATCGGTTGCAAGTGCCATCAGGCCCATACCCAGACCCAGCAACACCATCCAGTTACGAACCTTGCAGGTGCGCAAGTCCATGACCGCAATGGCGATGAGCCAGAGCAGCCATGTGGACATAAGGAAGGCGGGGGTTGGCATGTGCTTGCTTATGGTGTGCCAGCTGTTGTAAGGGCTGTCGAGATCTTGGTAAAGATCACTTGGAGCTGTCCTCCGAGGGTTCCAAGAATCGTCACGATCGCCACAGCCACCAGCCCCGCAATCAGCCCGTACTCAATGGCGGTAGCACCTTCTTCGTCATTCCAGAAGCGTTGGATGAGATTGGTCATCTTGATTCCATTCAAAAACAGGCCCATGGATTGAAAGCGGGTGGCGGGCGATGGGCTAGCGCTCGCTGCCGCTGCGGAAAACTAGGAGGTCACCATCGCAGAGCGTGGCTGACGGGAGCGTGTTCGGGCAGGGCGCGCAGACTCGCGTCCAGACGGGTGTCCAGGCGCAGCTGCAGGCGCTGGCTCAGCAAAATCGGGGCGGTGGCTTCGCCGGCGTAGGCGGGCGATGGGGCTGGCGGCGTGGGCGGCACGGTGCTGGGAATGCGGCTGACCGTGGGCTGGTCGAACAGCCGGTCCAGCCAATGTTCGGGCAGTTCCCGGGGCAGCAGCTGCCCGGTGGTGCGCACCAGCCGCAGGCCGTTGATGCGCTGGTCGTAAAGCGCATCGGCTTCGTCGAGCATCAGGCGCTGCATGTCGAGCTGGGCATCGAGCACCTGGGCCAGACTGCCGCGGCCGACTTCGAGCAGCCGGCGGTAGCCTTCGAACGCCGTGCGCGCTTCGCGCACCGCCTCGGTCAACTGGGCTTCGCGTTCGCGGCCGGCCTGCCAGCGGCCCCAGGCGGCCGAGGCGGCTTCCTGCACCTGGCGGCGCACGGCTTCCTGCTGCGCTTCCTGGGCCTGCAATTCGTTGATGGCCTTGAGAATGCGGTCGCGCAGCTCGAAGCCATTGCCGAAATTCCAGTTCAGCTCCAGGCCGTAGCGCGTGCCTTCGTTGTAGATCACGCCCTTGGGGTCCTTCGTCTGGGCGACGACGCCGGCCAGCGTGGGAAAGCGCTGGGCCTTGCTGCGCTCGACTTCCGCCGTGGCCTTTTCGATCAGATGGCGCGATTCGCGCAGCTCGGAGCTGTGTGTTTCCGATGCCCGCAGCGCGGCCTGCTCGCTCGCCGGCATCCAGTACTCGGGCACTTCGAGTTCGGGCAGCGACTTGCCCGTGGGCGAGTAGTTGAAATAGCGCGTGAAGCGGGCGATGGCGTCCATGCGCTGCGACTGCAGTTCATGCTGCTGGGCCAGCGCGCTGGCGCGGCGCGAAGCGGCCCGGCGCAGATCGTTGCGGCCCACGGCGCCGAGTTCGGCGCGGCGCTGCTCCACATGCGCGAGCTGGCCTATGGTCTCGGCCGATTCGCCCGCGACCTGGGCCTTGCGATCGAAACGGTGCAATTCGAGCAGCGCGGTCAGGGCTTCGAGCAAGACGTTCTGGCGTGCGCTGTAAAGCACGCTGTCCTGCGCGGCTTCCATTCCCTCTGCGGAGCGTATGCCCGCGCCGATCGCACCGCCGTCGAGCAGGTTCACGCGCACTTCGGCGTTGATGGCGGTGTACGACTCGCGGCGCTGGCCTTGGCCTATCGACGCATTGCCCGACGAGGTGCCGACCTTGAAACTGGGCCAGCGCGCGTTCTTCGCCGAATTCAGGTCATGCCCCGCGGATTCGAGCGCGGCGCGCGCCTTGAGCACGTCGGGATGGGCGTCGAGCATCTCGTAGACGGCTTGCAGCAACTGCTTTTGCGACTGATTGACGGCCAGAGAGCCGGGCGTGAGCTGCTGCGCGAGCTGCAGCGGCGGGGCGCTCGACAGCGTGCCCGAGGCGGGCGCAGGCAGGCTGTGCGCGGCCACCAGCACGGAAGCGGCGAGGCTGTCGGTGGTTCCCTGCGCGGCCGCGGGCGCCGACAGGGCCAGCATCCAGGCGAGCAGTCCCAGCGCAGAGGATCCGTGAGCGATGCGGGTGGTCGTCATCATCATGGCTCCCGGAACGCTTCGCTCTGGATATGCAGCACGGGGCGCAGCAGATACCAGATGAATGGCTCATGGCCGACCAGCAGGTCCAGTTCGGCCTGCATGCCGGTGGTGATGCGATTGTCGACACGGCCGACCCAGGGCTGCTGCAAGCTGGCCTGGATGCGGAAGTACGAAGGCGAATCCGGCCGGTTCGGGTCCCTGTCGGCGTCGGCCGACACCAGCCGCACTTCGCCTTGGACGAAGCCGTAACGCAGATAGTCGTAGGCGGTGATCTTGGCCTTGGTCGCTTGCCCCACATGGACATAGCCGCGGTCGGACGGATTGAGGCGCGCTTCGACCACGACTTCGTCCTTGTCCGGAACGATTTCGAGAATCGGCTCCCCGGGCTTGACCACCCAGCCCGCGCCGGAACTGCGCAGGCCCTTGACGATGCCGTCGGTAGGCGCGAGCACCACGGTGCGCGTGCGCTGATTCTGGGCGCGCGACAGGTCTTCCGAAAGGCTCAGCAACTCGCGTTCGGTCTGTGCCAACTCGTCGGACGCGCGCCGGCGAAACGCGCCCTGCGTTTCCATCAGCTTGGCCTCGGCCTGTTCGATCTTGGCGCGGTTGCTCACCAGGTTCTGCCGGGCAGCGGCGAGATCGGCGCGGACTTGTTCCAGCGCGCGCTGCTTGTCGATGACTTCGAGCTGGCCAATGAGCTGCTCGGCCGCGAGCTGGTTGGCGATCGCGGCTTCCTGCTCATACAGGCGCAGGCTGTTTTCCAGTCCTTGAATGCGCGCCTGAACCTGTGCCACGTCGCCGCGCGACTGGGCGAGCAGGGCTTGCGAGGAGGCCAGGCCGCCGCGGAATTCCAGCGCGCGCGCGCTGAATGCCCCAAGTTCGGAGCGCACGATGCGCGCATCGACTTCGGCCGGAAATTGCTTGGCATCCAGCGTGAGGCCCTGGCTTTCGGCGGTCAGGCGCGTCCTGACGGCCAGGGCGGTGGCGCTGCGCGCGGTGAGCTGTTCGAGGTTCAGGCTGGTGCCGCCCAGATCGATCTCCAGAATCGGATCGCCCTTGCGGATGATCTGGCCTTCCTTCACATGCACCAGCGTGACGATGCCGCCTTCGAGATGCTGTACGGACTGCACCCGGTCCGAGGGAATGACCTGGCCGCTGGCCACGACCACGTTTTCGACCGGATAGAACAGGCCGATCAGTACCAGCACGGCAATCGCCGCGATCAGCAGCCGTTGCCGGCTCACCAGGGAAATCTTGCGCGTCGACGGCTGTGCCGCGGCTTCGGCGTCGGGCGTATGCAGCGCATTGCGCAGCACTTCGGGGAGTTCGTGCGGGGCGTTCATGGTCACACCGCCACTTGTGAAGTTTGCGGCGCTGCCGCGCCCGTGGCAGGCACATCGCCCGCGGCGCTGGCGCTGGTGGAGCGCGCCACGCCAAACAGTTCGGGCAGCATTTTGTCCGGCGTGCCATGGTCGACCTGACCATCGCCGCGCACGTGGTAGACATGCTGGGCGAGCGACGCCATGCGCAGTGAATGCGTCACGACGATGATGGTGTGCTTGACCGCAATCTGCCGCAGCGTCTGCAGCAGCTCGGTTTCGCTTTCGAAGTCGAGATCGTTGCTGGGTTCGTCCAGGATCAGCACCGAGGGATTGCGCAGGAACAGTTGAGCCAGGCCCAGCTTGCGCAACTCGCCCGCCGACAGGCCCGCGCCGCCTTCGCCCAGCTCGGTCTGGTAGCCGTTGGGCAGTCGGCTGATGAAGTTGTGCGCGCCCGAAAGCCGGCAGGCCACAAAGATCCGGTTGCTGTCGGCATCGGGGTTGACCATGCGCAGCGTGTCGATGATGGGCCCGCTGAACCAGTAAGACTGCTGGGGCAGGCAGCCGACCCAGCGGCCCAGGTCATTGCGCGAGAACTGCGCCATGTCGTATTCGTCGATGAACAGGCTGCCTTGCGTGGGCTGGTACAGGCCTGCGAGCAGCTTGGCCAGGGTGGATTTGCCGGCGCCGTTGCGGCCCACGATCACATGGATGCCTCCAGGTCCCATCTGCAGCGAGACCTGCTCGAGCGCCACGTGGCCCGACGGGTAATGGAAGCTCACGTTGTCGAGCCGGAAGGCACCGCGCGGGCGTGGGGGTTCAATGGTCTGGGCCGCGGGCTCGAGCGGCTCGCGCAGCACGTCCTGTAGCCGTGCGGCGGATTCATTGGCGCGGGCCAGCGAGCGCCAATTGCTCGCGAGCTGGGCGATGGGCCCCAGCGCCTTGCCGGAAAGCAGGTTGACGGCCATCAGGCTGCCTATGCTCATCCATTGGGCATTGATGGCAATTGCGCCCATGGTGATCACCGCGACGGAGAAGAACGTCAGCAGCACATGGCCGGTTTCGCGCGCATTTTCGATTTCGCCGTTCTTGCGAAAGCTCTCGCCCAGCCAGCGGTCGTAACCGGATTGCCAGGACTGCTTGGCGGCATCGTCGTAGCCCAGCACCTTGAGTGTCGAGCGCGCATTGCAGATTTCGGCCGTGCCGCGATCGAGCAAGCGCGCCTGCTCGATTTCCTCGACGCGGGAATTGCGCACTTCATCGGCCCACCACCAGGCAAGCACTCCCAGGATCAGCATGGCCACCAGGATTACCGGCAGCACGGGCCAGGCGATGATGCCGATCACGACCAGGGCAAGCAGGGCCATAGGCAGATCGAGCACCGAGGCCGCCAGGCCGCCCGATACGCAGGAGCGCATGGTGCCGATATCGCGAAACAGCTGCAGCCACTGGCTGGCCGATCGCCGCTCGAGCGTCAGCAGCGGGTGGCGCAGCATGCAGTTCATCAATGACTGGGAGACTTCGCGGTCTATGGTCGCGCCCGCTTCGCGCAGTGCCAGGGCGCGCCTGCGGCGCAGCCACAACTCCAGGCAGAGGAAGCACAGGACACCGGCAACCATCGCGGTGAGCGTCGCGATGCCGCCACGCGAGATCACCCGGTTATAGACCTGCAAGATGAAAATCGAGGGCAGTAAGCCCAGCAGGCTTATAGGCAGCGACAACCATGCCGCCCGGCGCAGATGCCGGGACGCTCTGTCAAATGAATCCCTTATGGCCGAGCTATACCCTGAGGTCTTGTCTGCCTGCTCATCCTTGTCGATGGCAGTCAGCAGCTGGCGGGGTAGCAAGTATTGAAGCATGGGCGGCTGGCGGTCTCTATCGGTTAATGGCGCTGGCCTCTATTTGGCTGGGTTTAAAGCCATATCTCTATGGTTATCTAATGTTGATAGCTTTCGTTGCTAGGTCAAATGGGTGGGGCTGGTTACAACGATGATGCTTTGATGTTAATCATGTTTGTATTAGTTTAAATCAGTAATCAGTTGTTTTTTCAACCTGTTTTCTGAATGGGTTTTACTTTACCAAACTCTCGTTGGGATAAATAGTTTTTTTAAATCATGGGATTTTTTTGAAAAAGATATGCAATGCAGCATTGGCGTTTGGCCTACACGGCTTGCATTTTTTGCTTGCTTTGCAGTCTTCCCTGTTTTGCTGAAAAAGGAGGTTGCATATGCAAAAAATACAGATATCAGATACTTTTTTGTAGCTAATTTTTTCGTTATTGATCGATTGGATTCGTTTTTGATTGAATCAGGTCGTGCCTTTACCCGAGGCTTTCGTCCAGTTAATCGTCGGAATGGGGCGGGGCTGAGAGAAAAAATCAGGAATCTACCGCGGCCCATTGCCACAATCTGGTCGGAAGAGGAGGGTGATGCAATGGTGACCGGGCGATAGGCAAGTTTGTGATTAGCCCTGAAATGTAGGTAACGATTTTCTTTGTTGAGACTCACCATTTATGATTAATGGAAAACCCTTGGAATACCAACATATGGTGTGAATGGTGGGCGCTGCTCACCATATCGGTGCACTTCGATGCGCATATATGAACCATTGGGCTCAATGCCCCATCTGCTGGTTATCCCTGCTTGGGATAGATACATTTACAAGATGTGCTCTTTAGAGCGGCTAACACGATCCAGCAAATCGAAGATTTGCGGTTGCTACTAGGCGCGGTGCCGCAGGCAGTGCGAGTAGCACGACAAGGCGCCGCAACGACGTAGCAAGGGTTGTGTTAGCCGCTCTTAAAGCCCGCTGCCGGTGGGCGGCACATTGTTGATTGTCTTCAAATGCTGTGCCAGTCGTTCCATATGCCGGATCAGATTGTTGAACGCTCCATCCGTGTCGCGATTGGCGATATAGCGCGTGAAAATCAGCAGACACATGGTTTGTTCGATGTAGGCGGCATCGGCGCGCACGCGCAGGTCATCGATGTTCTTCTCCACACAGGCAAATGCGCGTTCTATCGCCTGGATCACGTCGCTCTGCGCCAACGATGTTTCCGCGATATGGTGCTGCGCAAGCATCAGTGCATAGGTCACGCACAATCGATCGCAACCGAAGCCGTGCGATCCGTCGTGCTGTTGCTGCTCACACCAGGGGGGCGTGGTCTCGGGCGCAGGCATTCTGGGTCGCGGCGGACGCAGCGGCATGCTTTGAACGGGTCGACCGTGCGGCAGGTGCGTGTGCACCCCATCCTCACCGATGTGCAGGGCTTGGAGCCGCAGCAGCAGATTCACATCGGCGAGCAGCGGGAACATGGGCGTGGCAACCGACGGCTTCGAATGCATGTCGATATTGCCCTGGCTCGCAGGAGGCAGTTCCAGGGACGGTATCAACTCGGCATGTTCGAGATTGTCGTCCGCCAATGCCCACGCCGAGGCTGGGCCCCACTGACCCAACGTAGGGATACGGCTGCCTATCACCACGATCTCGCTCGGCCAGTCGATGCGAAATTCGACCACGCTGAGCTTGCGCGCCCAGGCCCACTGGCGCACCCGTGTCGAGCCCTCGCGCCATGCTGCTTCCAGAGTGCTACGGCGCACAAAGAAAACGCCGGCCTGCTCGCCTTGAGCGGCCACCGTGAAAAACAGCACGCAACATGAATAGGGTTCTGGCAGCAGCGTGATGTGCTGTTTCAGATGCTGCAAGCTTGCGCTCAGCTGGGTGGAGAGCGTGATCCGGGTGTCCCCGGGTCGCGTCGCGCTCTGCATGGGCAGAGCTTGCGCGGCAGTGATGAGGGGGCGTTTGTGGATCAAGGCTTTCCTAGCACGCAAGCGTTCAAGGTGGCTTGATCAACTTACCGATACTCGAATTCCACGCGGCGATTGCGCTGGTGCGCCGCATCGCTGCTGCCCGGGTCGGCGAGCTGTTCCTTGCCATAGCTCACGGCTTCGACCCGGTTTTGCTCCACGCCCAGCAATTGCAGGCCGGAGCGCACGGCCTCGGCACGCTTGTGTCCGAGCGCGAGGTTGTATTCGATGCCGCCACGCGAATCGGTGTGCCCTTGAAGCACCAGCGACTGCTGCGGATTGCTGCGCAGCCAGCGCGCATGGCTTTCCAGAATCGGTCTATCGGTCGGCCGGACCGTGTACGAATCGAAATCGAAATAGACAATGTGAGCCACATTGTCCGGGCCCTTTTTACCTTGCACGGGCTGGGCCGTGACAGGCGCGACACGCGAGTTGTCCACGACCACTGCGGGTGCAGGCGGCTTGCGAAACGCATAGGTGCCTTCTACGCGCTGCGACGTGGTAACGGGAGTGCTGCTGCAAGCCGCGAGGGTCAAGGCCAGCAGCAACGAGGGGTAGAGCGGGGAGTTCTTGGGCATATGAGTCCTTGCATGCCCATGCCGCTGGGTCCCCCAAGGGGCAGCGACATGGGCGTTGGCGTGGCGCGGGTCAGGCGAGCAGGTTGTGATGCAGCGACTGCGGCAGGATGGACGTGAGGCCGCCAGCAGCGTCGGCCTGGCTGCTGATCGCCGTGGCAATGGATTGGTCAGCCGATTCAGTGCTGGCGAGTGCCTGCGCAGCGCTATTGCCGAGCAAACCGCCCAGCAAGCCACCGCCGCCGAGCAAACCGCCAACCGCGCCGTTCGGGCCCAGCAAGCCGCCGACCAGACCCTGGCTGCCCGTCAGTCCGGACAGCAGACCGCTGTCGCCGATCACACCGGAGAGCAGACCACTGTCGCCGCCCAGCAGGCCGCCAACCAGGCCTTGCTCACCGACCACGCCGGAGAGCAGGCCACCGTCACCGCCGAGCAGTCCGCCGACCAGTCCTTCTTCGCCGATCACGCCGGAGAGCAGGCCACCGTCGCCGCCCAGCAGGCCGCCGACCAGACCTTCTTCACCGATGATGACCCCGGAGAGCAGACCACCGTCGCCGCCCAGCAGGCCGCCGACCAGTCCTTCTTCGCCGATCACGCCGGAGAGCAGACCACCGTCGCCGCCCAGCAGTCCGCCGACCAGGCCTTCTTCGCCGATTACACCGGAGAGCAGACCGCCGTCGCCGCCCAGCAGGCCGCCGACCAGTCCCTCTTCGCCGACCACACCGGAGAGCAGGCCGCCATCGCCGCCCAGCAGTCCGCCGAGCAGTCCCTCTTCGCCGACCACACCAGAGAGCAGGCCGCCATCGCCGCCCAGCAGTCCGCCGACCAGACCTTCTTCGCCGACCACGCCGGAGAGCAGGCCGCCATCGCCGCCCAGCAGTCCGCCGAGCAGGCCGTTGTCGCCCAGCACGCCGGCCACAATGCTGCCCAGGCCTTCTGTCGCGCCGTTCTCGGAAATGCCCGCAATCAGGTCTTGCAGCACACCGAGCACAGGCTCCAGCCCCTCACCAGGAACTTGTGTCAGTCCGTCCACCAATTCAGTGAGCACGCTGAGCGGGCCGCCGGCGGTGTTGGTCAGGTCTTCCAGTGCGCCCGTCACCACCGACAGCGTTCCGTCGGTCGGAGAGAGCAGTGCGTCGAGCAGGTTGGACACCGGCTCGGCCACCGAGCCGCCGAGCAGGTTGTCGACCACGTCCTGCGCCGAGGTCACGACGCCGCTGCCGCCACCTGTTCCGCCGCCTATGCCACCTGACAGGCTTCCCAGCAGGTCGCCCACGCCGGCCAGCAGGCCGCCGTCGGCGAGCAATCCGCCCAGCGCGCCGTTTTCACCCAGCAGTCCTTCAACGACGCCGCTCAGCGCGCCTTCGCCGTTGCCTGCACCGGCGAGTCCGCCCACCAGGCCGTTGAGCGTGTCGACCAGAGGCGCAAGCCCTTCGCCGGGCAGCGTCGTGAGTCCGGCGACCAGTTCCGTGAGCACGCCCAGCGGGCCGCCTTCGGTGTTGGTCAGGCTTTCCAGCGCGTTGGTCACTGCAGACAGCGTTCCGTCGGTGGGGTGGGTCAGCGCATTGATCAGGTCCGCGACGGGTTCGGCCACTGTGCCGCCCAGCAGGTTGTCGACCACTTGCTGCGCCGAGGTCACGAGACCGCTGCCTTGACCGGATCCACCGCCGGTGCCGCCCGACAGGCTGCCCAGCAGATCGCCCACGCCGGCCAGCAGGCCACCTTCGGCCAGCAGTCCGCCCAGCGCGCCCTCGTCGCCGAGAACGCCTTCGACCACATCCTGCAGCGTACCTGCGCCGCCTTCGGCTTCGGCCAGTCCGGCGATCAGGCCGTTGAGCGTGTCGACCAGAGGCTCCAGGCCTTCGCCTGGCAGCGTGGTCAGTCCATCGACCAGTTCCGTGAGCACGCCCAGCGGGCCGCCGTCGGTGCTGGTCAGGCTTTCAAGTGCGTTGGTCACTGCGGACAGCGTGCCGTCGGTGGGGTTGATCAGTGCGTTGATCAGGTCTGCGACTGGCGCCGCCACCGTACCGCCAGCGAGGTTGTCGACGACCTCTTGCGTCGATGCGACCAGCCCGCTGCCGCCACCGCCGTTGCTGCCGCCGGTGAGCAATCCGCCGAGCAAGCCGCCCAGTCCACCAGCACCCAGCAGGCTGCCAACTACTTGGTTCACAACGTCCTGCAGCCCACCGCCGCCCGAGTCGTTTGCCGCCCCGGCCACAAGGCCATTGAGCGTGTCGATCAGCGGGGCCAGGCCTTCGTTGTCAGTGTTGACCAGACCAGCGACCAGGTCGGTCAGTGCACCCAGACCCCCATCGGTTTTCGTGAGGTCTTCCAGCAGGCCGGTGATCGTGCTCAAGGTGCTGCTGTCTGGATCCACCAGTGCATTGACCAGATCGATGACTGGCGCTGCGACGGTGCCTTGCAACACCGTGTTGACGACAGTCTGGACCTCCGTGATCAATCCGGTGCTATCCGTTGGATCAGTGGGATCGGTCGGATTCGTAGGATTTGTCGGGTCCGTTGGATCCGTAGGGTTGGTCGGATTCGTAGGATTGGTCGGGTCCGTTGGATCCGTAGGGTTGGTCGGATTCGTAGGATTGGTCGGGT
>NZ_JAHCDD010000062.1 GCF_018413525.1 Acidovorax sp. CCYZU-2555 | reverse complement strand
TGCTGGTGCGCACCGGCAACGAGGCGCGCGCCGTGCGGCGCGAACTCGGCGCGCGCGGCGTGGCTTCGGTTTATCTGTCCGACAACGAATCGGTGTTCGCGGGCAGCGAAGCCCAGGACCTCGTCGTGTGGCTGCACGCGGTCGCCGCGCCGCGCGATGCGCGCGCCGTGCGCGCGGGCCTGGCGACGCGCCTGCTCGACCTGTCGCTCGACGAACTCGGCTGGCTTGCGGCCGACGACGAAGCTTTCGACACGCGCTGCGAGCAGCTGCGCGTGCTGCAGGGCGTGTGGCAGGGCCAGGGCGTGCTGGCGATGCTGCGCCAGACGCTGCACCAGTTCGATCTGCCCGCGCGCTGGCTCGCCGAGACCGGCGGCGAGCGCCGGCTGACGAACTACCTGCACCTCGCCGAACTGCTGCAGAGCGCCAGCGCCCAGCTCGAAGGCGAGCATGCGCTGATACGCTGGCTCACCATGCAGTGCGCGGGCGAAGGCAGCCACAGCGACGAACAGATCGTGCGGCTCGAAAGCGACGCCGATCTCGTCAAGGTGGTCACGGTGCACAAGAGCAAGGGGCTCGAGTATCCCGTGGTGTTCCTTCCTTTTGCCTGCAGCTTCCGCGAAATCAACCGCCGCATGGACCGCTTCGTGAGCCTGCCCCGGCCCGAAGGCGGGCGTGCGCTGCGCCTCGACTATGACGACGCCGAACTCGCCCAGGCCGACGACGAACGCCTGCGCGAAGACCTGCGCCTGCTCTACGTGGCGCTGACGCGCGCTCGCCATGCGCTGTGGCTGGGCCTGCCCATGCTGCAGGCCGCGCGCAGCAAGGCCACGACCACCATCAACCACAAGAGCGCGACCGGCTATGCGCTGGCCGGCCCCGAAGAGCGCACGCCCGACGACTGGCGCGCGCTGCTCGACGCGTTCAGCGCGGGCCCGCACAGCGTGCAGTGGCAGTCGGTGCAGGACGCGCCCGCGCGCAGCCTGCTGCAGGCGCGCGCAGCGCCGCCGCAATTGCTGGACGCGCCGCCCTATGCCGCGCAGTTCGACCGGCGCTGGGGCATAGGCAGCTTCTCCTCGCTGGTGCGCGCGCTGGCCGCGCCCACCTTGCCGGTCTCGCCCGTGCCGCTGCAGCAGCCGGCCGACGACGAAAGGCCCATGGAGACCGATGAGCCCGCAGTGGCTGTGGCTGCTACGCCTTCGCAGGGCGCGGTCTGGCACCGCTTCATGAAAGGCCCGGTCATAGGCAACTGGGTGCACGACGAACTCGAATGGCTGGCCGGCGAAGGCTTTGCGCTCGAAGCCGATGGCCAGGGCCCGCTGGCCCAGCGCCTGCTGCAGCGCAGCGAACGCGCCGGGCGCGCGGCCCAGGCCGCCGATCTGCTGCAGTGGCTGCAAGCCGTGGTCCACCATCCGCTCGCGCCGCTGGGCGTGCCGCTGTCGGGGCTGGACCAGGTGCTGCCCGAAATGGAGTTCTGGCTGCCCGCGGCGCGCCTGCCCGCGCCCGATATCGACAGGCTGTGCCAGCAGCATCTGCTGCCCGGCCAGGCCCGGCCTGCGCTGCCCGCGCGCCAGCTGCACGGCATGCTGATGGGCTTTGCCGATCTGGTGTTCGAGCACGACGGCCGCTACTGGGTGCTCGACTACAAGACCAACTTCCTGGGCCGTGACGCCGCGGCCTACGACGAGCGCGCGCTGGGCGAGGCCATGGCCGCCCACCGCTACGACGTGCAGGCCGCGCTCTATCTGCTGGCGCTGCACCGCTTGCTGCAAAGCCGGCTGGGCGATGCCTACGATCCCGCGCGCCAGCTCGGCGGCGCGCTGTACTTCTTCGTGCGCGGCATCGACGGTCCGGCGCTGGGCATGCATGTCGTGCCGCCTTCGCTGGCGCTGCTCGACGCGCTGGGCGCGCTGCTGGATGCGCCAGATCTTGAGATGGAAGCCGAACTGCCATGAGACCCGTCGACAACCTGACCTTCGATCTGTTTGCCGAGCCCGAACCGGCGGCGCCGGCACCGGCCCTGCCCCTCGACGTGCTCGCCATCTTGCGCGACTGGAGCGAGCAAGGCCTGCTGCGCCACCTCGACACCGCGCTGGCGCGCTTCATCGCCGCGCAAGATGCCGAGGCCGCGCCCGAACTGCTGGTCGCCACGGCCGTGCTGGTGCAGATGGAAGGCCGCGGCCACAGCTGCCTGCCGCTGGCCACGCTGGTCGCCGATCCGAACGCGGTGCTGGCTTGGCCCGCCGATGCGCAGGACAGTCTCAACGCGCTCTGGGCGCAACTGCCCGCGCGGCTTGCGCCGTGGCAGCAGGCCTTGGCGCGCAGCCCGCTGGTGCGCGTTGCCGACAGTGCGCCCGACCAGGGCCAGCCGCTGGTGTTGGGCGGCCCGGCCGATGCGCCCCTGCTTTATCTGCGCCGCTACTGGGACTACGAGCGCCAGGTCGCGGCGCAGATCACCGAACGCAGCACGGCCGTGCTGCCGGTCGACGCGGCCGAAGTGAAGAACTGGCTCGACAAGATGTTCGCGCCGTCGCCCGAGGCGTTCGACTGGCAGCGCCTGGCCTGCGCGGTCGCGCTGCGCGGCCGCTTCTCGGTGATCACGGGCGGGCCGGGAACGGGCAAGACCTATACGGTCGCGCGCCTGCTGGCGCTGCTGTTCGCGACCGCGCCCGAGCCCGAACGGCTGCGCGTGGCGCTGGCCGCGCCCACGGGCAAGGCCGCGGCGCGGCTCAAGCAGTCGATCGACGCTTCGCTCAAGGACTTGCACGCAAGCCTGGGCGGCGCGCTCGATCTCGAAGCGCTGGTGCAGCGCGTGGGCGCGGCGCGCACGCTGCACTCGCTGCTGGGCGCGCGCCCCGACACGCGCGCGTTTGCGTTCCACCATGGCCGGCCGCTCGACATCGACGTGCTGATCGTCGATGAAGCCTCGATGATCCACCTCGAAATGATGGCCGCGCTGCTCGACGCCCTGCCCGCGACGGCGCGCGTGGTGTTCCTGGGCGACAAGGACCAGCTGGCATCGGTCGAAGCCGGCGCCGTGCTGGGCGACCTGTGCCGCAGCGCCGAAGCCGGCCACTACACGCCCGAGACCGCGCGCTATGCGCTGGCCGCGGCCGGACAGCATTTGCCCGCTGCCTATCTCGCCGCTGCCGACAACGCCTTGCCGCTGGCCCAGCAGACCGTGATGCTGCGCACCAGCCGGCGCTTTGGCGGCCCCATCGGCCAGCTGGCCCAGGCCGTCAACACCGGCGACAGCGTGCGTGCGCTGGCGCTGCTGCAGGCCGGCGAGGGCGGCGTGCTGCGCCTGCGCGAAGGCACGCCCGCGCACAGCGTCTGGCAGATGGCGGTGGAAGCCGCGCCCGGACGAGTCAACTACCAGGCGTTTGCCCAGGCGCTGGCCGCGCGTCCCGCGCCCGCGCTCGGCGCGCAAGCGCACACCGCCTGGGTGCGCGACGTGCTCACGGCGTTCGAACGCTTTCGCCTGCTGTGCGCGGTGCGCGAAGGAGAGTGGGGCGTGGCCGGGCTCAACCGCGCCATAGAAAAGGCGCTCGATGCCCAGGGCGCGATCACGCCGCGCGGCGAATGGTATGCGGGGCGGCCGGTGATGATCACGCGCAACGACGCGGCGCTGGGCGTGTTCAACGGCGACATAGGCGTGGCCTTGCCGGGTGCCGCAGCGGGCGCCGGACTGCGCGTCTATTTCATGGACGGACCCGAACTGCGCGCCGTGGGCGTGAGCCGGCTCGCGCATGTCGAGACCGCGTTCGCGATGACGGTGCACAAGAGCCAGGGCTCTGAATTCGAGCACACGGCGCTGGTGCTGTCGGCCCACGCGGGCAGCGTGCTGGGCCGCGAGCTGGTCTACACCGGCATCACGCGCGCGCGAAAAGCCTTCACCTTGATGGCCCAGGCGCCTGGCCTGCTGGCCACGGCCATCCATAGCCCCACGCAGCGCGCCAGCGGCTTGCTGCGGTTTCTCGAACAGCAGGCGCTGGTGGCGCGCGTTGCGCCGGTGGCGGTGCCGTTGGATGAGTTGGCGCCTTGGGTGGATTGAGGTTCCAAGGTGTTTGGGCCTCCCGTTCGTCCTGAGCCCGTCGAAGGATGAACGGCCTGGCCTCAAGCCGTCGGAAGGCATACAGCCCGCCCTGCAAACGCCCTTCGACAGGCTCAGGGCGAACGGTAGTTGCGAGTTTGAGGTCGGTGTTTGGTCCCCCCGTTCGTCCTGAGCCCGTCGAAGGATGAACGGCCTGGCCTCAAGCCGTCGGAAGGCATACAGCCCGCCCTGCAAACGCCCTTCGACAGGCTCAGGGCGAACGGTAATTGGGAGTTTGAGGTCGGTGTTTGGTCCCCCGTTCGTCCTGAGCCCGTCGAAGGATGAACGGCCCGCGCTCAATCCAGGTTCACTTCTTCGCCATGCGCTCCATCATCACCGCGGTATTGGTCTTGCGATCCGCCTGCACCTTTTGCACCGCAGGCCGTTCGCCCATGCGCGCGAGGTAATCGCGCACCGGCAGATCGGCCAGCACGTCGCGCCCGCCGACGATCTTGCTGGCGGCGCTGACCAGCGGCAGGTGGACGATGGCGCAACAGTCGGCCAGCGTGAACTGGTCGCCGGCGATGAACGGGCTCCAGCGCGCGAGCTGGCCCAGCGCCTTGGCGCTCTTGTCGAGCTGGGCCATGCTGCGGTCGCGCACGCCGTCGCTGACCTTGCCGCCGAAGAAGGCCTGCGGGTACAGATTGCGCGCCACGAGTTCCAGGTGCAGGTCGAGGTACAGCGCCAGCTCGCGCACCTTGCCTGCGGCGAACGGGTCGGCGGGCAGCAGCGGGTGCGCGGGATGGGCGTTCTCGATGTATTCGAGCATCACCGCCGACTCGCTGAGCGCGCCATGTTGCGTGCGCATATAGGGCACCTTGCCCAGCGGCGAAGCCGCGGGATCGGTTTCGCCAAGCCATGCGAGTTCTTCCTCGAAAGCCAGGCCTTTTTCGAGCAGCGCGAGCTTGACCTTGTTGTAGTAGTTGCTGGCAGAAAAACCACAGAGCTGGAGCATGGGAAATCCTTGATGGCGGGGGGAAGGGAATGGGCTGCGTGCCATGCTAGGCGATGGCGCGCGGGCCCGGCGTCACGCAGATGACGGGGCCTGCCTACAATGTGTGGATGTCATGGCTGCGCTCCTCCTCACCTGCGTTGCTGCCCTCGCGGCAGACGGGGCTGGTGCGCGCCACTTTGGCCGCCTGGCTGCTGGTGCTCGTTGCCGGGCTGTTCACGCCCTGGGTGCAGGCGCGCAGTCTCGATGCCGTGTGTTCGGGCGCGGGCCATCGCAGCTACATGCTGGGGCCCGACGCGGATGGCCTGGCGCATGCGCTGCACGGCCTCGACTGCCCGCAGTGCCTGCCGCAGCTGGCCGCGCCGCCGCCGAAGGTGGACGCGCTGCTGGCCGCCGCGCCGCACGCCGCCCAGCCGCTGCGTGCGCCGGCCATGGCCTGGACGCCCGTGCCTTCGGCCTGCCCGCCGCCCGCGCGCGGGCCGCCTGTGTGATGACGCAGACCCTTGTTTTTCCCGGGCCTGGCCCCGGACGCTTTCATCACACAGATTCCCCGCAGGGGACAAGAGCTTTCCCATGACAAAAAACCAATGGATTTCCCCTTTCCTCGTTGCCGCCGCCCTTTTTGCAGGCAACGCTTTCGCCCATCCTGAAGCCGCGCATGTCGAAGTCGACGGCGCCTGGATACGCGCCACGGTGCCGGGCCAGCAGGGCACGGGCGGCTTCATGCGTCTCAAGGCCAAGGAGGCGCTGACGCTGGTCGGCGTGCGCTCGGCCGCGGCTGGCGTGGCCGAAGTGCATGAAATGAAGATGGACGGCGACGTGATGCGCATGCGCGCCATCAGCGCGCTGGCGCTGCCCGCGGGCCAGACGGTCGAACTCAAGTCGGGTGGCTACCACCTGATGCTGCAGCAGCTCAAGGCGCCGCTGCTCAAGGGCAGCGAAGTGCCGGTCACGCTGGAGTTCAAGGACGCCAAGGGCGAGCTGTCGCGCCTGAATCTGCGCCTGCCCGTCGCGACGTCGGCGCCCGCGGGTGCCACCCCGGCTGCCGGCCACAGCCACGGCCACGCGCACTGACCTGCGCACAGGGCGCGCCCGGGTGGTGCGATCGCTGGATCGCCGTTACAGTAAGCTCGGTAGCGCCCCCCGGCCTGGCTGGGGTTGTCGCATGATGTCCCATGTCCCCAGCGAGGTAGGCGATGAGCAATCCCAACGGTACCGATCCTTTCGGCTTTGCCAAATTCATTCCCGGTTTTGAGTTCCTGCAAAGCCTGTCGCAGGGCGCAGCCGGTGCCGCGGGCGCCGGTGCCGAAGCTCCCCTGGCGGGAATGGCGCAGTGGGTCGCGCCCACGGTCAGCGTCGAGGAAATCGACAAGCGCATCCAGGAGCTGCGCGCCGTGCAGTTCTGGCTCGAACAGAACGGGCGCGCGCTCACCGCGACGATACAGGCGCTCGAAGTACAGAAGATGACGCTGGCCGCGCTGCAGAGCATGCAGGGCGGCATCAACGACTGGGCCAAGGCCTCGCCGTTCAAGATGCCCGAGGCGGGCGCGGCCGCACCCAGTCCCACCCCTGCGCCTCCTGCGCCTGCCCCCGCGCCTGCCACGCCGCCGCCCGCTGCCGCGCCTGCGGCGGCCGATGCCGGCGCCGATGCCGATGCCGCGGCGCCCGGTGCGGTCGACCCGCTGCAATGGTGGGGCGCATTGACCCAGCAGTTCCAGCAGATCGCCGCCCAGGCGCTGCAGGAGCCCGCGGGGCAGAAAGTGATGGAAGCCGGCACGCAGATGGCGGGCGAGTTCGCGCGCAGCGCGATGCAGTCCGCCGCCGACCTGGCCAAGGCCGTGCCTGTGGCCGCGGCCGGCGCGTCCGCCGCCAAGGCGTCGGCGCCTGCGGCCAAGAAAGCCGCGCCGCGCAAGCCCGCACCGAGCCCCGCCGCGGCCGCGCCCAAGGCCGCGCCACGCAAGCCGGCGGCGACGAAAGCCCCGGCGGCGCCCCGCAAGACTCCACGCCGCGCGCCCTGATCGCGGCACAATGCCGGCAATGCTTAACCTGAAGGATTGCCGGCATGCATGAAGATGGCGCGGACCGCCCCAACCAGTACGCGCTGCTGCGCCAGCGCCGTTTCGGCCCGTTCTTCTGGACCCAGTTCGCGGGCGCGGCGAACGACAACCTGTTCAAGTTCGCTTTCACCGTCCTGGTGACCTATCAGCTCAGCGTGTCGTGGCTGCCGCCGTCGCTCGCCGGCCTGGTGATAGGCGCGCTGTTCATCCTGCCCTATCTGTTGTTCTCGGCGACATCGGGCCAGCTTGCCGACAAGTGGGACAAGCGGCGCATTTTCCTGCTGACCAAGAATCTCGAGATCGCCATCATGGCGCTGGTCGCGTGGGGCATGCTCGCGCAGAACGTGCCGCTGCTGCTGGCCTGCATCTTCCTGATGGGAACGCATTCGACGCTGTTCGGTCCGGCCAAGTTCGCCTATCTGCCCCAGGTGCTGTCCGAGCGCGAGCTCACGGGCGGCAACGGCATGGTCGAGATGGGCACGTTCGTCGCCATTTTGCTGGGCAATGTCGCCGGCGGCCTGCTGGTCGCCGTGCCCGAAGTGGGCCATGCGCAGGTCGCGGTCGCGGGCCTGGTGCTGGCGCTGCTGGGCCGGCTGTCGGCGCAGTTCGTTCCCGCGGGGCCGGCGACCGACCCCAATCTGCGCATCAACTGGAATCTGTTCAGCGAAACCTGGCGCAACCTGCGGCTCGCGCATACGCAGCCCGTGGTGTTCCGCTCGCTGCTGGGCATCAGCTGGATGTGGTTCTTCGGCGCGGTGTTCCTGGCCCAGTTTCCGGCATTCGCGAAAGAGGTGCTGCACGGCAACGAGCAGGTCGCGGCGCTGCTGCTGGTGGTGTTTTCCGTCGGTGTCGGCGCGGGCGCGCTGCTGTGCGAGCGCCTGAGCCGCGCCCAGGTCGAAATCGGTCTGGTACCGCTGGGCGCGCTGGGCATGAGCCTGTTTGCCGCCGACCTGTACCTGGCGTCGCGCAGTCTTCCGCCGGGCAGCCTGATGGATATCTCGGCATTCCTGGCGCAGCCCGCGCACTGGCGCGTGGTCGCCGATCTGCTGCTGCTGTCGATGGCGGTCGGCATCTACAGCGTTCCCATGTATGCGCTGGTCCAGCTGCGCAGCCAGCCCACGCACCGCGCGCGCATCATTGCGGCCAACAACATCCTGAATGCGCTGTTCATGATCGCCAGCAGCCTGATCGCGGGCGCGCTGCTGTCCGCGGGCTGCAGCATTCCGCAGCTGTTTCTGATCATCGCTGGCGCCAACCTGCTGGTGTCGCTGGCCGTGTTCCTGCTGGTGCCCGAATACCTGTCGCGCTGCGCGGCGCTGGTGCGGGGCGCGCGCCTGTTGAATCCTGAGCATTAGGAGCATCCATGAGCAAAGCTTTGCGTCTGCCCGAGAAATGGTTTCGCCGCGGCCTGTGGCTGGTGGCCGTGGTGTTCGCCTGGTTCCTGGTCGGGCTGGGCAGCCTGGTGGTCGGCGATCTGCCCCAGGTCGAGAGCGTGCAGCGCATCGAAGACTTCATGCCGCCCGAGCGCGCGGCCCAGGTCAGGCTGCAGCAGCAGACATCGGAGCAGCTGCGCGACCAGGCGACCAGCGCGCTCGAGCAGGCCGAACTCAAGTACCGCGCGGCGCGCAAGTCCTATGCCGCGGCGCGCGAAGCGTTCGACAACTGGGTCGCGACGCGCAGCGCCACGCAGCGCGCCGACCAGGACAGCGAACTGCTGGCGCGCACGCGCGCGCTCGACCAACTCAAGGATGCCGAGCGCCGCGCGGGCGTGGCGGTCGAGGCCCAGCAACAGCAGCAGCTTGATGCCCAACAGGCGCTGTCGCGCGCCGAGAACGAATGGCGGTTGCTCAATGACGGCGCGCGCGCGCAATGGCAGGCCGCCCAGCGCGCGCAGGAATTGCGCGTGTTTCTCTACCGCCTCGCCTTGACACTGCCCCTGCTGCTGATCGCGGGCTGGTTGTTCGCCAAGAAGCGCCGCAGCAACGCCTGGCCTTTCGTCTGGGGCTTCATCTTCTTTGCGCTGTTTGCGTTTTTCGTCGAACTCGTGCCCTACCTGCCCGATTACGGCGGCTATGTGCGCTATATCGTCGGAATTGTGCTCACGGTGGTGCTGGGGCGAGCGGCCATCCAGGCGTTCAACCGCTATCTCGAACGGCAAAAGCGCCAGGAAGCCATGCCCGATGCCCAGCGCCGCGTGGAGCTGAGCTATGACGTCGCGCTGTCGCGGCTGGCCAAGGGCGTGTGCCCGGGTTGCGAGCGCGTTGTGGATCTCAAGGACCCGTTGATCGATTACTGCCCGCATTGCGGCATAGGCCTGTTCGACCGCTGCGGCACTTGCGTGACGCGCAAGAGCACGTTCTCGCGCTTTTGCCATGCGTGCGGCACGCCGGCCGCGGTCGAACCTGCGCCGCAGCTGCCTTCAGACCCCGACCCTCGCCTCTAGCTGCGGGTTGTCGCTGTCGGCGGTGCTGAGCTGCCAGCCGTCGCGGCCCGCGGCCTTGGCCTGGTACAGCGCGACATCGGCGCGCTGCAGCAGCTCTGCCAGCGTCTGTGGCGTGCCATCGGTCAATGCCACGCCTATGCTCACCGTGACTCTCAACTGCACGTCCGGCGACAGCTCCAGCCGCTGCGCGCGCACGGCCGTGCAGATGCGCGTCGCAATCTGCTGCGCCGCCGAGGCGCGCACACCCGGCAGCAGCACGGCGAATTCTTCGCCGCCCACGCGGCCCAACAGGTCCTGGGGCCGCAACGCCTCACCCACCGTCTGGGCGAAGGCGCGCAGCACGGCATCGCCCGCGGCATGGCCGTGGCGGTCGTTGACCCGCTTGAAGTGGTCAAGGTCCAGCATCAGCACGGCCGCGGGCTCCTGCGGGTGCTGCAGGCGCTCGAGCAGGCGCTGGCCCTGGGCCAGGAAGGCGCCGCGCGCCAGCACATCGGTCAGCGAGTCGTGGCTTACCGCGCGGTCGAGCCGGCGCAGCAGCTCGCTGCGCGCCAGCTGCGAGCAGGCCACGGCCAGCGGTCCCATGGACAGCAGCGTCAGGCCCAGCCGCAGCGACACCGCGACGTCGAGGTCGGCGGGCGTGAATTCAAGCATTCCCCATGAGATGGTGGCGATTTTCCATATGCAGACCAGCAGGCTCAGCAAGGTCGTGGTGAACAGGCGATAGGCCAGCGCGCACCACAGCAACGACGGCACGGTGAAGGCCAGCGCGCCCGGGCCGCCCAGCGTGATCGCCGCGTATTCGGTGGCGATCACGGACAGCAAGGGCAGGGCCAGGGTCCATGACGCGCGCGACCTGGCGCGTGCGAACCAGTGGCTGGCGCTGCAAGTCGGGATGCTGAGAATCAGCGGCAGGATCAGCATGAAGTTCATCAGCTCGGTGCTGAACCACATCATCGCGGTCTCGGCCCAGCTGGCATGGAACAGTATGGGGCCGGTGCCCGCGCCGACCAGCGTCGAGCCCGCGGCGGCGAGCGTGCAGCCGACGAGCAGATACAGCACCGAAGTCTGGCGCCGCAGGTACAGCCGTGGCGCGTCGAGGCGGTGCAGAAACCACCAGCCGCAGGCCACGCCGCACAGGTTCGCGGCCGAAAGCCAGGCCGCGGCCAGCAGGCTGCTGCCGGTCAGCAGGTCGGCCAGCACGAAGACCACCAGAGCGATCAGCCAGGAGGCTTTTTGCGCGAGTGCCGGCCAGCGCAGCAGCATGCCCAGCAGCACCGCATTCGCGGGCCAGAACGAAGACAGAAAACCCGTGGGCCGGCTCAGTATGCCCGCCAGACAGGCGACAAACAGGCACAGCCCCAGGCCCATGACGCTCGCCATCGGGGCGAGCGCGGGCAGCGAGGCGTTGCGCGCAGCGGAGACAAAAGAGGGCAGAGGCATTTATTGGACGAGAAACCGTGGTCTCGGCCAATATAGCGGTGGGCTGCGACAGGGTTTGTCAACTCTTGTCAGATAGCAGGACAGCGCTGCGCCCGAAGTAGCCGCTTACCCCGGTCGCCCTCAGGGTCTCAGACGCCGCGCGCGCGGTCGCTCTTGAACTGTGCGCGGAAGGCCGCAAAAGTGCCGGCGTCCAGCGCATCGCGCACTTCCTGCATCAGGCGCAGGTAGTAGTGCAGGTTGTGGATGGTGGTCAGCATGGGGCCCAGCATCTCGCCGCAACGGTCGAGATGGTGCAGGTAGGCGCGCGAGAAGCCGTCGCGTCCGCCGTCGTCCCAGCTCACGCCCGATGTGCCCGCGCAGGCGTGGCAGGTGCAGGTGGTGTCTATGGGCTGGTGGTCGGTCTTGTGGCGTGCATTGCGCAGCTTCAAATCGCCGAAGCGCGTGAAGATGGTGCCGTTGCGCGCATTGCGCGTGGGCATCACGCAGTCGAACATGTCGACGCCGTCGGCCACGCCCTGCACCAGATCTTCGGGCGTGCCCACGCCCATCAGATAGCGCGGCTTGTGCGCGGGCAGGCGGTGGGGCGTGTGGGCCATGATCTGCAGCATCAGGTCCTTGGGCTCGCCCACGCTCACGCCGCCGACGGCGTAACCGGGGAAGTCCATCTCGACCAAGGCGTCGAGCGATTCCTGGCGCAGGTTCTCGAACATGCCGCCCTGCACGATGCCGAACAGCGCGTTCGGGTTCTCCAGGCGGGCGAATTCGTCCTTGGAGCGCTGGGCCCAGCGGCGGCTCATTTCCATCGACTTGCGCGCTTCGGCCTGCGTCGTGAGGTGGCCCTTGGTCTCATAGGGCGTGCACTCGTCGAGCTGCATCACGATGTCGGAGTTGAGCGTGGTCTGGATCTGCATGCTCACTTCGGGCGACATGAACAGCTTGTCGCCGTTCACCGGCGAAGCGAAATGCACGCCTTCCTCGGTGATCTTGCGCATCGCGCCGAGACTCCAGACCTGGAAACCGCCCGAGTCGGTCAGGATGGGCTTGTTCCACTTCTCGAAGCCGTGCAGGCCGCCGAAGCTTTCCATGATGTCGAGTCCGGGGCGCATCCACAGGTGGAAGGTATTGCCCAGGATGATCTGCGCGCCCATTTCCTCGAGGCTGCGCGGCATCACGCCCTTGACGGTGCCGTAGGTGCCCACAGGCATGAAGATCGGGGTCTGGACCACGCCATGATTGAGCGTGAGCTTGCCACGGCGCGCGTGGCTGGAGGGGTCGTTTTGGAGGGTTTCGAACTGCAGCATGGGCGCCATTGTCCCAGACTGCCCGTGGGCCGTGCTTGCCGAGGGGAAGCCCGGGGTCTGGCACACTGGGGTATCGATAACTTGCGGAGGCCTAGATGCTCAGAATCATGATCGCAGTGGATGGATCGGAACCCTCGCTCGACGCCGTACGCCATGGCGTGAAGCTCGTGCGCCAGGGGCTGCATGCGAGCCTGGTGCTCGCCCATGTGCAACAGGAAGCCTCGCTGTTCGAGCTCGCGACCCAGGACCCCGACCTGATCGCACGCGCCAGCGTCGCCGCGGGCCGTCATCTGATGGAGCCCGCCGTGGCGCTGGTCGAGGCCGCGGGCGCGAGCTATGAAACCGAAGTCGGCCTGGGCGAACCCGCGCCTACGCTGGTCGACATGGCCGAGCGCAACGGTTGCGACATGATCGTCATCGGCGCCTGGGGCCAGGGCGGCGTGCGCCGCGCGCTGATCGGCTCGGTGTCACGCGAAGTCGCGCGCCTGAGCCAGGTGCCCGTCACCATCGTCAAGCATCCCGATCCCGCGGATCTGGCCGATGCGCAGGATGTGCTCGACGAGGAGTAAAGCGCGCAGTCAGGCCCGGCGAGACTGGCTGGACGCCGTCTTGCCGGCCTGCCATTTGCCATGCGGCAGGCTTGCAAGCCGCTGGAACATGCGCCGGCAATAGCCGCTGATGCGCAGGCAGTTGTTGATTTCATCGACGGGCAGCGGGCCGGAGACGACCACGATGTCGTCTGCCGAGTCCCAGGCCCCGGCGGCGCGCAGGCGCCGGCGCGCGGTCAGTGCCCAGGAGTGGATGCGCGTGGGCGTGCCGTGCTGGTGGACTTCACCGGTGTGCAGGTCGAATGCGATGGCCACGGTCTCTGTCCTGAGCCGAAAGCGGCGCTCACCCGTGACTGCGCTGGGCGTGTCGCGCATGTCGTACAGGTAATAGTGGCCGGCCTTGAGCTGGTATTGCTGATCCATCGATCCTCCTTCAAGCCCCCATTCTGCGCGGCCTTGCGGGCGTTACAAAGTCGGGTAAGCGGTGCGAAAGTCGGGCTGTTCGCGGTGGCAGCGCTGTGCGCGCTGCCGTCGCGAACTCAGAAATCAAGAAGACTGAAGCCTACGCTGAATACCGTGCGCTTGCGGTTGTAGTCGATCAGGCTGTCGCCATAGCCCGAGAACAGCTGCGTGTGCAGGCGCAGATTGCTGCGTCCGCCGCCTATGCCGTCGCCCAGCGTGCGCAGCCATTCGAGCCGCAGGGAGCCGCGCGGCGTCGATCCCAGCGAGCTGCGCACCGTGGCGCTCAGCGTGTGCACGCGGTTGGGATTCCAGGTGCCGGTGAGTTCGCCGCGGCCCAGGTAGTCGCTGATGTTGGGGTTGTCATCGCTGAGTGCGCCCTCGTTGACGCGCTTCCAGATGCGGCTGGTGATCGCGAAGTCGTTGCCTTTTTCCAGGCCTGTCATCAGATACCAGCGGTTCCAGCTGCGCGACAGCGGCAGGCTCTGGCCGTTCGACTGGTGCACCAGGCCGCCGCCCGCATAGGCCCAGTTCCAGCCGCCGGGCAGCGACAGCGACAGCGGGTAGACGTAGATCACTTCGGGCTCGTGGTCGGTGGTGCGGAACGGCCGCGACAGGTCGGGGCTGAACACCTGCCAGTACGACTGCTGCGTATAGCCGAACCACAGCGAATCCTTGCGCTCGGGCGTGTGCGCGAACAGGCCCTTGGCGATTTTGGTGCGCACCGAGATGTTGAGCCGGGTTTCGGTGCTGCGGTAGTCGGTGGCGGTCGTGCTCTGGTGGTCGGGTGCGGGCGACGAAGGCTGGCGGTTGACGCTGTTGCTGGCCACGGCCGAGATCGACATGGGGCGGTAGCCGCGCACGGCGAACGTGCCGCAGTCCGTGCCTTCGGTCAGCTCCCAGAAGCGCGTCATCGCGCTGTACTTGGCGTCGTTGCAGCCGCGCACCACGGGGTCGGCGGGCATGGGGTCGGCAGTGAGCGGCGCGGCCGATGTCGCGACGATGGGCGCGGGCACCGGCAAGGTGGGCTCCGCGGGCAGCGTCTGCGCGCTGGCGGCCGGGGCCTGCCAGGGCTGCTTGTCGGCCCATGCGTCGAAGCAGGCCAGGCGCTCGGCGCCATCGACGGCCGCGGTGCACAGCCGCCAGGCATCCGTGGGCGTGCTGCTGACCGGGCTGCCGGGCGCGGCCACGGCGGGCAGCGACAGCAGGCTCCAGACCGCGGCGGCGGCGAGCGTGGGCGCGTTGAACGCGTTCATTCTCCGGGCTGCTTGCGCAGCACGAAAGAAAGGGCGAGTGGAGGGTTTTCCTGTGTCCATGTTCCGCGAATTTCCTTGCCGCAACTGTCTGCGACGACCTGGCCAATCCAGGTCGCGCTGATATTCGTTCCGTTGATTGATTCTTCGAGCGTGAAGTCGCCCTGGTCGACATCGCCGGCGAGCAGCGCTTCGCCGCCCGCGCGTTGCAGCCGGCCGCGCACGCTGGCCGCGAGTTCGGGGTGGGGCGTGAGTTCAAGGCGGGCCGTGGTGGCCTGGGCCGGCGGCGTGTCGGCCGCGGGCGTGAATTCGGCGTTCCAGCGGCCCAGCAGCGTCTGGTGGCTGGCCTCGGTGGCGTCCACGCATTGCGCGGTCTGCGCGAAGGCGCTGCCGGCGAGCAGCAGGGCGGTCGCCGCAATGCAGCGCAGGAAAGAGGAAAGGGACAAGGGCATAAATGTCGGAATCAGGGATCAGGGGGCAGGCGTCTGCAGCGCCGCCTTGCGCGCGAATTCGGCGCGCAGCTGGCGCAGCTTCTCGCGCGGGTCTTCGCGCGCGGTGGATTGGTCCAGGCCCATCTCCTTGATGAAGCGGCTGGGCATGGCGGCGACCATTTCGCGGCCTTTCTTGCGGCGCTTGGTCCAGCTCACGGCCAGGCTGCGCTGGGCGCGCGTGATGCCCACGTACATCAGCCGGCGCTCTTCCTGCAGGCGCTGCGCGGTTTCGTCGCTGACTTTCTCCTGGCGGCCGTTGTCGTCGTCGAGCTTGAACGGCAGCATGCCTTCGGTCACGCCGACCAGCATCACATGCGGCCATTCGAGCCCCTTGGAGGCGTGCAGCGTCGACAGGATCACCATGTCCTGCTCTTTCTCGCGTTCGCTGATCGTCGAGAGCAGCGCAATCGTCTGCGAGACTTCGAGCAGGCTTTTCTTCTCGCTGGTGATCACGCTGCCGCTGGTGTCGTCGACCTGACCGCCCGCGCGCTGCGCCATCCAGTCGCAGAACTCGAGCACATTGCTCCAGCGCGCGGCGGCGACGGTCTCGCTGTCTTCGCTGTCGTAGATGTGCTTCTCGTAGTCGATTTCCTTGAGCCAGTCGGTCAGGAAGGCGCGCGAATCCTCGGCGCCCAGCGTCTGGCGCGCGCGGTATTCGAGGTCGTTCACATAGCGGCCGAACTCCATCACGCTGTCATGCGCCTTGGTCGGCAGCACGGCGGGCAGCATGCTGCTGAACAGCGAGCCGAACATGCTGAGCTTGTGCTGGGTCGAGAACTCGCCGAGCTTGCCCAGCGTGGTGTGGCCTATGCCGCGCTTGGGTGAAGTGATCGCGCGCAGGAAAGCCGGGTCGTCGTCGTTGTTGATCCACAGCCGGAACCAGGCGCACAGGTCCTTGACTTCGGCGCGGTCGAAAAAGCTGGTGCCGCCCGATACCTTGTAGGGAATCGCAGCCTTGCGCAGCGCCTTCTCGAACGGCTTGGCCTGGTGGTTGGCGCGGTAGAGGATGGCGAAGTCTTTCCAGTTCGGCGGCGGGTTGCTGGCCGCGCGCAGCGTCTGGATGCGGGCCACGGCGCGCTCGGCTTCGTGTTCCTCGGAGTCGGCATCGACCACGCGCACCGGATCGCCTTCGCCCAGCTCCGAAAACAGCGTCTTCGGATACAGCTTGGGGTTGGGCTGGATCACATTGTTGGCGGCGCGCAGGATGGCGCTTGTCGAGCGGTAGTTCTGCTCGAGCTTGATGACCTTGAGCTGCGGGTAGTCGAGCGGCAGCTTCTTGAGGTTGTCGAGCGTCGCGCCGCGCCAGCCGTAGATTGACTGGTCGTCATCGCCCACGGCGGTGATATGGCCGCGCTCGCCGATCAGCAGCTTGAGCAGCTCGTATTGCGTGGCGTTGGTGTCCTGGTACTCATCGACCAGCACATGGCCCAGCAGCTTTTGCCATTTCTCGCGCACTTCGGGGTGGTCGCGCAGCAGGCGCAGCGGCATGCCGATCAGGTCGTCGAAGTCGACGCTCTGGTAGGCCGTGAGGCGCTCCTCGTAGCGCGCCATCAGCAGCGCGACGCTGCGCTCGCTGTCGTCCTGGGCCATGGCCAGCGCTTCGCGGCTGTTGTAGCCCATGTTCTTCCACTTGCTGATGGTCCACTGCCATTGGCGCGCAGTCGCCACATCGGTGGTGCCGCCGGCCGCGTCCTTGAGAATGCCGACCACATCGTCGGAGTCAAGAATGCTGAACTGGGGCTTGAGGCCCAGCGCCTGGCCGTCTTCGCGCACCATCCTCACGCCCAGCGCGTGGAAAGTGCAGATCAGCACATCCTTGGCGGCGCGGCCTATCAGGCCCTTGGCGCGCTCGCGCATTTCGGCCGCGGCCTTGTTGGTGAAGGTGATCGCGGCGATGCGCTTCGGGGAAAGGCCGGTGTCGATCAGCCGGCCGATCTTGTGCGTGATCACGCGCGTCTTGCCCGAACCCGCGCCCGCAAGCACCAGGCAAGGGCCTTCGGTGTAGTGGACAGCTTGGAGCTGGGCAAGATTGAGACCGGCGGACATAGGCAGGGAGGGGATCGGCGGTTGGAAGACAGAAAGAGAGGGCGAGCGGCGCGCCGGCGTGCGCGGCGCGGGGCAGCACGCATGATACTGGCCTGGGGCCTGGATTGGTGTTGCAGTGCAGCATGCCCGGAGTGGGCATGGGTGTGTCATCGAGGTAACAGTTCGTGCCAAACTCGCGGCCATGGTTGGCATGCCGCCAGCTCTCCCTTGATTGATCGTCGCCATGCTGTCCGTTCTGCTGGTTACTTCGCCGTTTTTCGCGTTGGTGCTGTGTGGCTTTGTTGCCACCCGGCGCGGCATTCTGCCGCTGTCGGCGATCGCGGGACTCAACAGCTTCGTGCTGTATTTCGCGCTGCCCTGCATGCTCTACCGCTTCGGCGCGCGCACGCCGATCGCGCAATTGCTCGATCCGGCCGTGGCCGGCGTCTATCTGGTCAGCGCCCTGGTGCTGGTCGGTGCGGTGGTGGCGCTCACGCGCCGGCGCCTGGGCTGGAACGACGCGGCGTTCGGCGCGCTGGTCGCGGCTTTTCCCAATACCGGCTTCATGGGCGTGCCGCTGCTCGTGGCCTTGCTCGGCGCGCACAGCGCGGGCCCAGTGATATTGACCATGGCGCTCGACATGCTGGTCACCACCTCGCTGTGCATAGCGCTGTCGCGCCTGGGCATGGCAGGAGGCGTGGGAGTGGCGCTGCGCAATGCGCTCAAAGGCATGGCCGCCAACCCCATGCCCTGGGCGATCGCGCTGGGCGCGCTGGCCTCATGGGCCCAATGGACGCTGCCCCAGCCCGTGGAGCAGACGCTGGCCATGCTGGGCGACGCGGCCTCGCCCGTGGCGCTGTTCACCATAGGCGCGGTGCTCGCGCGCTCGCAGATGAACGCCCACGAGCGCGTGCCGGCGCGCGACTATGTGCCCGTGGCGCTGGCCAAGCTGATTGCCCACCCGCTGCTGGTGTGGCTCGCGGGCCGCGCGGCAATCGCGCTGGGCGTGCCGCTGTCGGAGCAGGCGCTGGTGGTGCTGGTGCTGCTGGCGGCGCTGCCCAGCGCCAGCAACGTGGCGCTGCTGACCGAACGCTTCGGCGCCCACGGCGGGCGCGTGGCGCGCATCATCCTGGTCAGCACGGCGCTGGCCTTTGTGACCTTCTCGGGCGCCGTGGCGTTGATGACGGGAGGTTAATACTCCCAGAAGATGCGCTGCAGTTCGCGTGTGTCCTTGGTCTGCGTCAGCGCCACGGCCGCGAGCAGCCTGGCTTTTTGCGGGTTCAGGTCATGCGCCACGACCCAGTCGTACTTGTCGTCGGGCTGCTCGGCATTGCGCAGCACGAAGCCGCCGGGAATGCGCGAGCTGCGGATGATGACCACGCCCTTGCTGCGCAGGTCGGTGAGGCGCGGCACGATGCGGTCGGCGACCGAACCATTGCCCGTGCCCGCGTGGATGATGGCCTGCACGCCGGCCGCTCCCAGCGCGTCGATCGCCGTGCTCGGCACATTGCCGTAGCTGTAGACGATGTCCACGGCCGACAGCGTGGTGATGCGCTCGATGCTGAACTCGCTGTTGCGCGTGTGGCGCTTGACGGGTGCGCGGAACCAGTAGGTCTTGCCTTCGACCACCATGCCCAGCGGGCCCCAGGCGCTGGCGAAGGCGCTGGTCTTGATGTTGGTGAGCTTGGCGACGTCGCGCGCGGTGTGGATCTCGTCGGCCATGCTGACCAGCACGCCCTTGCCCACGGAGTCAGGGCTGGCGGCCACGCTCACGGCGCCCAGCAGGTTGAGCGCGCCGTCGGCCGACAGCGAAGTGCCCGGACGCATGGAGCCGACCAGCACGATGGGTTTGTCGGTCTGCACCACGAGGTTCAGGAAGAAACCGGTTTCTTCCAGCGTGTCGGTGCCGTGGGTGATGACGACGCCTTGCACGTCGGGCTGGCGCACCAGCTCCTGCACCCGCCGGGCCAGCGTCAGCAACTGCTGGTTGGTGAAGCTTTCGGAAGCGATCTGGAACACCTGCTCGCCCGTGACGCGAGCCACCTTGCCCAGTTCGGGCAGGCCGATCAGCAACTGCTCCACCGGCACCTTGGCCGCCTGGTAGGTTGCGCTGCTTGCCGCCGAAGCGCCCGCGCCCGCAATGGTGCCGCCCGTGGCGAGCACCACGACATGCGGCAGGGCCGACGTGGTCACGGCAGCGGCGGGGGCGCTGGCGGCAGGTGCCGCGGCCGGCATCGCGGCCATGCTGTCGCGTGGCGGGGCGGTCGTACACGCGGCAAGGGCCAGGGCGCCGGCGCATACCGCCAGACGCCAAAGGGAAGGGGTGGAAGCAGTCATAGTTATTGGCTCCAGCACAGGGTGGTGCGCGCCGCGGGGTCCCGCGGAACGTCAGCCGCTGACAATGCACTGCCGCCCACGCCTTGGCAAGAGCAGACCCCAGTAACAAAATGCCCTTGACAGTTCCCTGTCAGATCGCCAAGGGGTCTACATCGACCAGCCAACGCACCAAAGGTCGGTGCTGGGGCTGGGCGCGCAGCTGGTGCAGCAACGGCTGCCAGGCGTGCAGGAAGCGTTGCAGCGCCGTGCGGTCCAGGCTTTCTATCAGCATCTGCGCGCGCTCGACGTTGGCCACGCGCTGGATGGTCATGGGAATCGGCGGGAACAGGAATACGTCGTCCAGCCCCGGCAGCTGGGCGTCGCGCGCGGCCTGGCTCGCAGCCAGCAGGAAGGCCTGGGCGTCTTCCTGGGTGCGGGCGTCGGCGCGCACCAGCGCCTGGTAGGCAAACGGCGGCATGCCCGCGTCCGCGCGTTCCTGCAGCTGCTGCGCGGCGAACGCCGGATAGTCGTGGGTGCGCAGCGCGTTGAACACCGCGTGCTGCGGGTCGCGCGTCTGTATCCACATTTCGGCACGGCTGCCGCTGGCCTGCAGATAGTCGGCGTCGCGCCCGGCGCGGCCCGCGGCTTGCATCAGCAGGCAGAACAGCCGCTCGGCGGCGCGGTAATCGTTGGAGAACAGCGCGTTGTCGGGCTGCACGGCCGCGACCAGCGTGATGCGGCGGAAATCGTGGCCCTTGGCGACCATCTGCGTGCCCACGAGCACATCGATGTCGCCCGCATGCATCTGCGCGAGCTGCTCCTCGAGCGCGCCCTTGGCCTTGGTGGTGTCGGCATCTATGCGCGCCACGCGCGCCGGTTCATGGTCGGGCCGCTGCACATTGCGCAGCAGGCGCGCGAGTTCTTCCTCGAGCTGCTCCGTGCCCTTGCCCAGCGGCAGGATGTCGGGGTTGCCGCAGCTGGGACAGGCATGCGGCACGCGCTGCGTGAAGCCGCAGTGGTGGCAGCGCAGCGTGCGGTCGCCCTTGTGGAACACCTGGTGGGCGCTGCAATGCGGGCAGTCGCTTTTCCATTCGCAGTCGGCGCAATAGAGCACGGGGGCGAAGCCGCGGCGGTTGAGCAGCACCAGGCTTTGCTCGCCGCGCTGCACGCGCTCGGTGATCGCCGCGAGCAGCGGCGGCGAGAACACCGCGCGCCTGGGCTGCTGGGTCATGTCGACCAGCCGCACCTTGGGCAGGGCCGCCGAACCGATGCGGCTGGGCATGTGCAGGCGCAGATAGCGCCCGCCCGGGTCCTGCTCGCTGGCCGGGCGGCTCGCGTGCCAGCTCTCGAACGACGGCGTGGCGCTGCCCAGGATGACCTGCGCTCCCTGGGCACGCGCGCGCCAGATCGCCAGGTCGCGCGCCGAGTAGCGCGCGCCTTCCTGCTGCTTGTAGCTCGCGTCGTGTTCTTCGTCGACGACGATGACCTTGAGGCCAGGCAGGCTGGCAAACACCGCCATGCGCGTGCCGAGCACGATGCGCGCCTGGCCCGTGTGTGCCGCGAGCCAGCTCTTGAGGCGCTGCGGGCCGGTCATGCCGCTGTGCATGCTGACCACGGCCGACGCGCCGTACTGCGGCGCGAAGCGCTCGACAAAGCGCGCTTCGAGCTGGGGCGTGAGGTTGATCTCGGGCACCATCACCAGCGCCTGGGCCGTGGGGTCGGCGTCGAGCGCGGCCTGCACGCAGCGCAGATAGACCTCGGTCTTGCCGCTGCCCGTGCTGCCGTAAAGCAGGAAAGGACGGGCCGCGGCGGCGCTCTGCGCAATCTGCGCCACCACCTGCTCCTGCTCGGAGCTCAAGGCCACGAGCGCGGGCGCCACGCCCGGGGCGGGCGCCGCGGGCGCGGTCTTGGGCGGCTTGAGGCGCCGTGCGAGCTGCTCGGCCGTGAGTTCGCGCAGCTGCGGCGGCAGCGCGGCCATGGCGATTTCGCCGATGCTGCGCTGGTAGTAGCGCGCGGCGAACGCCACCAGCCGGCGCCAGGCGTCGGGCAAGGGCGCAATGCCTTCGAGCACGCCGGTCACGGGCCGCAGCTGCAAGGTCGATTCCGCTGCGGGCGGGTCTTCGGCCGCGGCCGGGTCGTCCCAGACCACGCCCAGCATGTCGCGCTTGCCCAGCGGCACGCGCACCAGCGTTCCCGGCGCCAGACGCGTGCTGGCCGCGTAGGTCAGCAGGTGACCGACGGCGCTGTGGGCCGGCATCTGCAGGGCAATCTGGACGGGAAACTGGGCGGTCATTGCGGCGGGTAAAAGGAAGGCAGAAAGCGCTCGGTTAGGAAATCAGCGGATTCCCTGCTTTTCAGCGATTTTCTGTGGATAACTTTGTGGGAATTGTCAGGGCTTGTGCAGGCAGGAAAGCTTTTGCGGTGTTCGGTGTCGCTTTTTTCGTTTTGTGGCCGGCACGGCTTCTCTTTATAAAACAAGGGCTTGCATGGGGGCTGCAACACCTGTGACGGTGGCATGACAGCCTCCCTGGCGGCTTTTTCGATCGCCCGCTGATGTGCATAAGTCGGAATGCGGGTTGGTGTCAAGCGCCTGAAATCCACTAGTTTTCGGGCCAAACCCTGAGCGTTTCGCAGAAAAAAACGAGAAACCAGCCGCAAGTCCTTGATTTCAGAGTTTATTTGCTAATTTCTGAAGTTTCTGTGGATAACTTTGTGCACAAGCGCCGGGGTTGAAACCGCCCGCTTGCGCAATTTCTTGCCGGACGCTGTAGGAGAGTTCAGCGGCTGTTGGGGAATATTGTTTTAAATCAACGACTTGCGTGTTTTCTTCAAGGGTTTCAAGGCATCCGTGCCGCAGCCGTTGCACCACAAGCGCCTGCACCAGGCTGCCCCATCGCTGTGCATAACTGATGACGGCTCAAGGTGGGCGCTCGCTCACCCTGGCCTGCACTGCAAGCCTCAAGCGCTTCGCCCGGCGCCGCCGCGGCGAAGCGCAAATCGGTCAGTTTTGGCGCAGCGCGCGCGAGTGGCTGTGCACCGTTTCGACGAGCGCGGCCACATGTTCGGGCGGCGTGAACTGGCTGATGCCGTGGCCCAGGTTGAAGATATGCGTGGGGCCGGTGGTGCTGCGGTCGGTATGCGGCTTGCCAAAGCTGTCGAGCACGGCGCGCGCCTGGGCCGCGACCTGCTCGGGCGGGGCGAACAGCACGTTGGGATCGATATTGCCCTGCAAGGCCTTGCCCGGGCCGCCGACGTCGCCGCCGACAATCGCGCGCGCCTTGCCCAGATTGGCTGTCCAGTCCAGGCCCAGCACTTCGCAGTCCATGTCCTTCATTTCGGGCAGCCAGATGCCGCCGCCCTTGGTGAAGACGATGCGCGGCACGTCGGTGCCGTCCACGCCCGTGCGTTTGAGCTGGGACAGCACGCGGCGCGTGTAGGCCAGGCTGAACTCCTGGAAGCAGCCATCGGCGAGCACGCCGCCCCAGCTGTCGAAAATCATCACGGCCTGGGCGCCGGCGTCGATCTGCGCATTGAGATAGGCCGCCACGCTGTCGGCGTTGACGCGCAGGATGCGGTGCATCAGGTCGGGGCGCGCATACATCAGGCTCTTGACCAGGCGGTAGTCGGCGCTGCCCTGGCCTTCGACCATGTAGCAGGCCAGCGTCCAGGGGCTGCCCGAGAAGCCGATCAGCGGCACGCGGCCGTTGAGCGCGCGGCGGATCGACGTCACGGCGTTGAACACGTAGCTGAGCTTGTCCATGTCGGGCACGGCGAGTTCGGCCACGGCGGCCTCGTCGCGCACCACCTTGGCAAAGCGCGGGCCTTCACCGGCCTCGAAGCTCAGGCCCAGGCCCATGGCGTCGGGAATGGTCAGGATGTCGCTGAACAGGATCGCGGCATCGAGTGGAAAGCGCTCCAGCGGCTGCAGCGTGACTTCAGTCGCATAGTCGACGTTGGTCGCCAGACCCATGAAGCTGCCGGCCTGGGCGCGCGTGGCCTTGTATTCAGGCAGGTAGCGACCCGCCTGGCGCATCAGCCACAGCGGGGTGTAATCGGTGGCCTGGCGACGGCAGGCGCGCAGGAAAGTGTCGTTTTGGAGGGGGGCAAAAGACATGGTGCTCACTCACAAAGGGGGCTGGGCCGGGCCGGATGCTGGGCCCGCAAGGGGCCAGCCGGCGGCCATGGACGGCGCCTGCGCCAGGCCGGTTTCGGGTCTGGTCAAGCGGTCAATGGTTGGGTCGGACAATCAGGGAGTTTAACGGATCGCGCATGTCGCACGCTGGCCCTGGGGCACGCATGCGCGCAGGCGTTTGTCTTTGCGCGCAGGCACAATGGACTTTTTTGCGCCGGATTTCCGGTGCGCTGCCTGACGTTGGAAATGTTTGTGCATCTGCCTGAAACGCTCGCCATACCTGCTTTCCAGAGCTTCACGCTTGCCATCCTGCTGTTTTTCGTCGGGCAGAAGGTGAGCCAGCAATCGGCGCTGTTGCGCCGCTACAGCATTCCCGAGCCGGTGGTCGGAGGCTTTCTGTGCGCCTGCGTGGTTGGGGCTGCCTATATGGTGCTGGGCCTGCGCATTGAATTCGACCTCGGCGTGCGCGACATGCTGCTGCTGTATTTCTTCGCCGGCATCGGGCTCAAGTCGGATCTGCGCACGCTGCGCGAGGGCGGCAAGCCTGTGGTGTGGCTGCTGGGCCTGTCCTCGGGTTTCATCGTGCTGCAGAACCTGCTGGGCATGGGCGTGGCCGGCGTGTTCGGTCTCGATCCGCGCGCCGGACTGATGACCGGCTCGATCTCGCTGACCGGCGGCATAGGCACCACCCTGGCCTGGGGGCCGGACTTTGTCGAGCGCCTGGGCATTGCCAACGCCGTCGAGCTGGGCATGGCCAGCAACATGGTGGGGCTGATCGTGGCCTGCACCATTGGCGGCCCGGTGGCCAGCTACCTGATGCGCCGCCACCGGCTGATCGGCGGCGTGGGCGCGCTCGATGTCGGCGTGACGGCAGAGCACAGCCCGCCGCTGGACTATATGGGCGTGCTGCGCGCGCTGCTGTGGCTCAACCTGGCGCTGCTGCTGGGCGAAGTGATCACCCCGCTGTTCCACGAAATCGGTCTGCAGTTGCCGATGTTTGTCGGCTGCCTGATGTCCGGCATGTTGCTGCGCAACCTGCTGGGCCGCTGGCTGGTCGGCGGCAACGGCGATACCCAGCATTGGCAGGGCATACGCCAGGGCCTGGCGTTGATTTCGGATATCTGCCTGGGGCTGTTCCTGACCATGGCGCTGATGGGCTTGCAGCTGTGGATGCTCGACGGCGTGATGGGCTTTGTGCTCAGCGTGCTCGTGCTGCAGGTGCTGCTTACCGTGGCGTTCACCGTCTGGGTGGTATTCCGCTGCATGGGCAGCGACTACGAAGCGGCCGTGATCTGCTCGGGCTTTGGCGGCATCGCGCTGGGCTCCACGGCCACGGCCATGGCCAACATGACCGCGGTGACCCACAGCCATGGCGCTGCCCACCGCGCGTTCATCGTCGTGCCGCTGGTCTGCGGGTTCTTTGTCGATATCGTCAATGCGCTGGTTATTCAATGGTTGGCGAGATGAGAGGGGGGCGCAACGCCTCCCTTTCCCTTGTTTTGCCGTTTCCATTCGCTTTGAGCGAGCCTGCGCGCCCTCAACCACCGTTCGCCCTTAGCCTGTCGAAGGGCGGGCATCCCCCTCGACACGCAACTGTCACCGCTCCATCACGCCCCTGTCACATCGCGCGCCAACAATGCATAGCGTGAGCCGGGGCTGAAAAAAAGGGGAGTGACGCGGTCACCCGTCACCCACCCGATCCCCCCCGGTATCACGCCAATTCAACGCTGCGCGTCGGGGAGAATGTATGGACGAGAACCTGCAAGCCATGCCGATCGGAGACTGGGCATCGATGCCCGTCTACCAGCCCCGGGCGCTGCCCGCCCTGCTGCGGCCTCCTGTGGAGACCAGGCCTCCCGCGCGTCTGCTGGTGCAGTGGGCGCGCCACCAGGACGAAGTGCGCGAAGCCCAGCGCCTGCGCCACCAGGTGTTCGTACAGGAGATGGGCGCACGCCTGCCCACCGAACTCGCGGGCCACGATATAGATCACTTCGACGCCTATTGCGAACACCTGCTGGTGCGCGATCCGGTGAGCCAGGCCGTGGTCGGCACCTACCGTCTGCTGACGCCGGCCGAAGCGCGGCGCGCGGGCGGCCTCTACTCAGACACTGAATTCGACCTCGCCCCCATAGAGGAATGGCGCCCGCGCCTGGTCGAGCTGGGCCGCAGCTGCGTGCATGCCGAATGGCGCAACGGCGCGACGATCATCGCCCTGTGGGGCGCGCTGGCCGAGTTCATGCAGCGCAACCGGCTCGAAGCCATGCTGGGCTGCGCGAGCATGCCCATGTATCACCCCGGCCTGGCCTACGGTGAAGGCGCGGCCAGCATCTGGCAACAGCTGCGCACCCGCTACCTGGCCGAGCCCGCGATGCAGGTCAAGCCCTATACCGCCTTGCCGTTGCCGGCCGAAGGCCGCGGCACGCCGGCCGCAGCCAATGTGCAGCCGCCGGCCCTGATCCAGGGCTATCTGCGCATGGGCGCGAAAGTGCTGGGGGCTCCGGCCTGGGACCCGGACTTCCAGACTGCCGACCTGCCGCTGATGGCGCGCATCGCCGACCTGCCCGCGCGCTACCGGCGCCAGCACGGCTGAAGCCGCTTCACTCGTCGGGCGTTTCGTCGGGCTGCGTGAACAGCAGGCCCAGCGCCGACAGGCTCAGCAGGAAGATCACGAACATATAGAGCGCGGTCGCGAGCGACAGGCTGATGGTGAACACCCATTGCCAGGTGTTGCAGATATTGCCCGTGCCGTACATCGCATGGCATTGCTCCACATGCGGCATGTGCACGTACCAGGTCACGGCCCAGAGCGTGAGCGCGCCGACCAGCAGCACGCCCTGCCAGCCGTTGCGCAGCGACAGCAGGGACAGCAGCGCGATCGAGACGGCCGTGCCCCAGACCAGCATCAGCGACCAGCTCACGGCCGGCGAGCGCGCGAGCAGATCCTGGAACCAGGCGATCTTGGGCAACTGGTCGAAGACATCCAGCAGATTCCAGACCGCGGGCACGACCGCGCCCGCTATTGCCAGGCAGGCGACCAGCAGCGCCAGCAGCCCGTAGCGCCAGCGGCGCGGCAGCAGGTGTTTGTCCGGGTGCGAATGGCGATCGTCGCTGTGGGGGGAATGGTGGCGCAGTGTAGCGGTCATGGCAAACCTCCTGAAGGTCGACGCCGGTACGCCTGGACTGCGACTCCGGCGCGCTGCAAGAAGGTGCAGCGTGCGTTCAGTCTAGGCCGATCAAACGGCCTGTGTTTGTAGGTTTACGCTGACGCTGCTTCCCGGTACGGGGAGCGCGCCCATGCCGGAAAGGGTAAATCCCTAGAGCGCCTGCAAGGCACCATGCACTTCGGCGGGCGACAGCAGCTCGGTCATGACATGCGGCGGCTTGCCCGGCGCATACAGCACGTAGACCGGCACGCCGCTGCGGCCCAGCGCGGCCAGCGCCTGCGTGATCGCCGGGTCGCGCCGTGTCCAGTCGGCGCGCAGCAGCGTGACGCCGCGCGCGGCGAAATCGGCGCGCACGTCGTCGCGGTTGAGCGTGGTGTGCTTGTTGACCTGGCAGGTCACGCACCAGGCCGCGGTGAAGTCGACGAACACCGGCGTGCCCGCGGCCGTGAGGCTGCTCACGCGTTCGGCCGACCAGGGTTGCCACTCGGCAGCGCTGGCGCTGGCCGTGGGCGCGCTCTCGGCGGCCGCGGCACGCGTGATGTGCGGGCCCACGGCGCTGCCCAGCCACAGCGTGGCCAGCAGCAGGCTGCTGCCCAGCAGCCAGCGGGTCTTGCCGCCCAGCGTCAACGCCCAGACCAGCGCGCTGAGCGCGACCAGCAGCACCAGCAGCGCGCCCGCGCCGTCGATGCCGCTTTGCTGGCCCAGCACCCAGACCAGCCAGGCAACGGTGGCGAACATGGGGAACGCCATGGCGCGGCGGAACGTTTCCATCCAGGCGCCGGGGCGCGGCAGCCAGCGCACCAGCGCGGGCAGGAAGCTCGCCAGCACATAGGGCAGGGCCATGCCCACGCCCAGCGCGGCGAACACCGTCAGCGCCTGGGCCGCGGGCATGTCGATCGCCAGGCCCAGCGAAGCGCCCATGAACGGCGCGGTGCAGGGCGAGGCGATGGCCACGGCCAGCACGCCCGAAAGAAACGCTTCGCCCGCGGGGTTGCGCACCTGGGCGCTGGCCCAGCGCTGGGGCAGCATGCGGCCGAACTCGAACATGCCGGCAAGGTTCAGCCCCAGCAGCGTGAACAGCACGGCCATGGCCGCGACCAGGCCAGGCGACTGCAGCTGAAAGCCCCAGCCCAGTTGCTGGCCGGCCGCGCGCAGCGCGAGCAGCAGGCCGCCCAGCGCCAGGAATGACAACAGCACGCCCGCGCCATACGCCAGGCCGCCGATGCGCAGCGCGCGCCGGTCCTGGCCGTGGCGCGCGAAGCCGACGATCTTGATCGCCAGCACCGGGAACACGCAGGGCATGAGATTGAGGATCAGCCCGCCGACCAGTCCGCCCAGCAGCGCCATCCAGAAGCCGGAAGTGCCCGATGCGGGCGGCGCGGCCGCGGGCTGCTGTGCATTGGCGGCCAGCGCCGCGGCGAGCGCGGGCGAAACGCCGGCGACGGGCGCGCTGTCCCAGCGGCCCTCGACCGCGGCCACGGTGCGCCAGGCGACCGGGCCGTCAGTGGCTGCGGCCACGGGTGCGAGCACGAACGGCAATTCCTTGGGCGTTTCACCGCGCATCGCCGACAGCGGCCAGTCGGCGGTCCAGACCGCGCCGTCCCAGGCCTGGGTCCAGCCGCTGCCGGCAATGGCCGCGTGCTCCAGCACTTCGGGCGTTTCGGGGAACAGCGTGAGTTCCTTGCCCTGCAGCGACGCAGGCAGGCCCGCGATGCGCACCTGCAGTCGCGCGCCGTCGACCTTGGCCGTGCTCTGGCCCGCCAGCGCCGTGGGCTGGTTCGCCTGGGCCGCGGCGAATGCCTGGGCGTGCATCGCGATGGCGCCGCGCACCGGCAGCTGCAGCGTGAAGTCGCCTTCCTCCGGAATGCACTCGACGCGGCACACCAGCCAGCTCGCGTGCAGGCGCAGGGTCACGGTGTCGCCGGCCGGGGCCTTGAAGTCGGCGGCGACCTTGAACGGCACGGGCAGCAGCAACTGGCCTTCATAGCCATAGTTGACCAGCGGGCCGACGCGAATCGCTTCGGGCAGCGGCCAGTCGATTTCACCGGCTTCGAGGCCTGCGGGCAGCTGCCATTGCAGCTGCGTGGGCAGGCCCGAGTCGCCGGCGTTCTTCCAGTAGGTGTGCCACTCGGGCTGATGCGTGATCTGCAGGCCCAGCCACAGCGGCTGGCCGGGCGTGACGCCGTCTGGCGCATGGGCGACCAGCTCCGCGCGCACGCGCGGCGTGGTGACGACCGCGCCCCCGGACGCCTGGCTGCTGCCTAGCAATTGAATCTGGGCGAAGCTGCTTGGCGCTGCTCCGAGCGTGAGCAGGGCCAGGACAAGCAGCCAGGCTGCGGCCCAGGGCCGGGAGGAGGAGAGGCGGTAGGTCATGTTCGCAAGGTGGGAGCCCGGCGGAGGCGGTTTGGTTCCGCAACAGGCTTGAGGGATGGTAGCGCGCCGCGCATCAGCGTGCCGTCGCAAGCCTGTCGTCGGACTGCGAGCAGACAGGCGACGGCGGCAGGCCGCCGACTTCGGCCGGCGTGGCGAGCGGGTCTGCGGCCGGCGTGAGCATGCGCGCCTTGCGCCAGCCGCCCCAGCGGTAATAGCCCAGCGACAGCAGCATCGCGCAGGCCGCGCTGACCGGGAAACTCCACCAGATCGCGTCCACGCCCAGGATGGGCTGCAGCCACTGCGCGAACGGCACGCGCACGCCCCACAGCGCCAGCGCCAGGATCACCAGCGGCGCGACCACGGCGCCCGTGGAGCGCACCACGCCCGAAATCACGAAAGTCACGCCGAAGAACAGGAACGAGCCTATGGCGATATGGTTGAGGTGGCGCGCGGTTTCCAGCGCCGCGCTGCCGTCGGGCAGGAAAAGCGACAGCACCTGGCGGTCGGCGGCGACCGCCAGCGCGATCAGCGTGCCGGTCATCAGCACATTGCACAGCACGCCCGCGCGCGCCGTTGCGTCGACACGCTTCCACAGCCCCGCGCCCACGTTCTGCGCTGCCATCGACGAACACGCCGCGCCTATGGCCATCGCGGGCATCTGCACATAGGTCCAGAGCTGCAGCGACGCACCATAGGCCGACGACAGCTGCACGCCATGGCTGTTGACCATGCCCATCAGCATCAGCATGGACATCGAGATCAGCACCATCTGCGCGCCCATGGGCAGGCCCTTGACGATCAGCGCGCGCAGGATGCGACCGTCGGGCACGAACAGGTGCAGCTCGGCCGAACCTATCCACAGCGGATGCGCGCGCCAGCGCAGCCAGGCGAGCAGCGCCGCAAAGCCTATGCTGTGCGCGACCAGTGTCGCCATGGACGAGCCGGCAATGCCCATGGCCGGCACCGGCCCCCAGCCGAAGATGAACAGCGGGTTGAGCGCGGTGTCGAGCAGCACCACCAGCAGCAGGAAATAGAACGGCGTGCGCGTGTCGCCCGCGCCGCGCATCACGGCCGACACGAAAGTGAACAGATAGAGCAGCGGAATCGCGAGAAAGATCACGCGCAGATAAGCCACGGCCAGCGGCTGCGCTTCGGGCGGCGTGCCCAGCAGCGCCAGGATATGGCCGGAAAACTGCCAGCCCAGCACCGAAATGCCTATCGAGGCCGCGCCGAACAGCGTGGCGCTGGTGCCTATGACGCGCTTGGCCTGGGGCAGGTTGCGCGCGCCCATGGCCTGGGCGACCAGGATGGTCGCGGCCATGCCTATGCCGAACATCAGTCCGATCAGCGCGAACAGCAGGTTGTTGGCATTGGCCGTGGCGGTGATCGCGGCCTCGCCCAGGTAGTGCCCGACCCAGATCGCATTGATCGAGCCGTTGAGCGATTGCAGCACGTTGCCGGCGAGGATGGGAAGCGAAAAGACCAGCAGGGTCTTGCCGATCGGGCCTTGGGTAAGGTCACGGGTAGTGGATGCCATGGCGCATTGTGCGTGGTTCGGTCGCGGTCCGCTGTCAGCCATCTGCACTACCATGGCGAACATGTCTGCGACCTCTTCTGCATCCCCGCCCCGCTGGCCTTCGCGCTGGTGGGCCCAGGCGTCCGCGCGCGACTTCGCGCTGGCGCAAACCAACGGGCTCGCGGCCGATACCGTGGCGCTGCTGCCGGTCGCGGCCGTCGAGCAGCATGGGCCGCACCTGCCGCTGTCGGTCGATGCGACACTGGCCCAGGGCGTGCTCGACGCCGCGCTGGCGCTGCTGCCGCCCGAACTGCCGCTGCTGTGCCTGCCGCCGCAGAACATAGGCCTGAGCATGGAGCACCAGGCCTACGCCGGCACGCTGACGCTGGAGCCCGCGACGCTGATCGCGCTGTGGAGCGAAATCGGCGCCTGCGTGGCGCGCGCGGGCGTGCGCAAGCTGTTGCTGTTCAACGGCCATGGCGGCCAGGTCAGCGCCATGGACATCGTCGCGCGCGAACTGCGCGTCAAGCACCGGCTGCTGGTCTACAGCACGAGCTGGTTCGGGCTCGCGGGCGATGCGGCCAACCAGCAGTTCTGCGCGCACGAACACCGCTTCGGCATTCACGGCGGCGAAGTCGAGACTTCGATGATGCTGCATCTCGCGCCGGGCACGGTCGACATGGTGCAGGCGCGCAATTTCGCCTCCACGTCGGAAGACCGTTCAAAGCAGTACGCGCTGCTGGGCAATGGCCGCAGCGCCAAGATGGGCTGGGCGATACAGGACTACAACCCCGCGGGCGCGGTAGGCAACGCCGCGGCCGCGACCGCCGAGCGCGGCCAGGCCATGGTCGAGGCTTCGGCAAGGGGGCTGGTGCAACTGCTGCAGGAGATCCATGCGCTGCCCGCGTCGACGCTGGTCGACGAAGCCAAGCCTTATTAGGGATTGACGCCCGCGAGGTGGATTTCGCTCACCTGCCAATGGTGCAGGCATTCGCGCAACACCAGCAGCGCCGCGGCCCAGACCGGGTCCTGCGGCAGCAGCGCATCGGCCGGGCCGGCGCGCTGCGCCTGGCGCGCGAGGCGTTCGAACAACTGCTCCACGGCGTCGCGCGTGAGCACTTTGTCGGCCGTCGCGACACGCGCGATGTCGTGCAGCAGCGCATCGTGCGTCTGCAGCCGCACGGGCCGCGGCAGCCAGGGCCCGGCGGGCATGATCGCGTCCTCGACTTCCTCTATGCCTTGCTCCAGCGCCAGCGCATCGGGCATCTTTCCCTTGAAGCGGTACTGGGCCAGCGTGTGCAGGCCCAGCGGCAGGTCGTGGCGCTCGTCGTCGGAGAGCGCGAGCCAGCCCTGCACGGCGCCCAGATGCAGGGTCACGCAGGGTGGGACGGCATTCGTGGTGGAAGTGGCGGTCATGCCACTTTGTACAACATGTGGTTCAGGCGTGGGTTGCCCAATCGCGGTGGGCGTCGCTGTCGAGGTGATTGAGCGTATTGAACGTCTGCAGCATGAGCCGCCGCGGGCTGATGCTGAACTCGGTCACGGCGCTGTTGCGAATGCGCATATTGAGCGCGATCGTCGCTTCGGGCGAGGTGCCCAGCACCTGGCCCACGGCCGCCGAGATCGGGCCGCCGCTGCTGACCAGCAGCACGTTCTGGCCGGAATGCTGCTGGCGCACCTGTTCGAGCGCGCCGTGCACGCCCGCCGAGAAGTCGTCCCAGCTGGGCATGCCCTTGGGGCTGATCACGCCGGCCATCCACTGCGCGAGCGCGTCGCACAGCAGGCGGAAATGCTGGCGATACAGTTCGGGCGTGTCGGGCCGGGGCAGGGGCTGCGGGTGGATTGCCGTGAGCAGCGCATGGCTGTCGTATTCGTTGAGGCCGGGCAGGGCGGTGACCGGCGCGGTCAAGCCTTCGAGGCCTTCGCCTATGCCGTCCAGCGTCTGGCGGTGGCGGCGCAGCGTGCCGACCAGCACCGCATCGAACACCATGCCGCGCTCGCGCCAATACTCGCCCAGGCGCCGCGCCTGATCGTGGCCGCGCGCGCTGAGCTGGTCGTAATCATCGGCACCAAACGAGGCCTGGCCATGGCGCACAAGGTAGAGGGTTCCCATGGGCGCGATTGTGGGCAGGGCGCGCGGCGGCGCAAGTCACGCAAGCGACGGGGCGCACGCCCGCTGTCACTTGCGGGACCGGGCGTTACAGCAGCACCGAACCCTGGATGCAGCCCACGGTATGTCCGCCTATCCAGAGCTGGCCCTGGTCGTCGGCATTGACATGCACCCAGCCGTCGCGGCCCAGGCAGCTGCCCTGGTTGGCGACATAGGGCGCCTGCAGCCGGCCTTCGGCGATCAGCCACTGCGCGAAGCCGGCGTTGAGGCTGCCCGTGACCGGGTCCTCGTTGACGCCCGTGGCCGCGGCAAAGGCGCGCACTTCGAGCTGTACCGCGGGCCTTGCGGGCGCCGCGGTGGAGGCAAACGCGCGTGCTTCGCGGCTGGAGCGCCGCACCAGCGCCGGGCCGCTGTCGTCTTCGGCTGGATAGAGCGCGGCGACGCCGACTTTCTGGCGCAGCGCCTTGAGGCGCGCGTGGTCGGGGTCCAGCGCGAGCACGGTGTCGGGGCTGTCGAGCAGCAGGCCCAGCCACTGGGTGCCGTTGTCGAGCTGCTGGGCCGCGAGCACCTGCCCGGGCGCGAGCGCCAGCGCCTGGCACACGGCGGCGAGCAAGTCGGGCGCGGGTGCGCTGCGTTCCAGCGAGGGCGCGGAAAATGCCAGTGCGCCGTCGCGGCGGGCAATCGTCACCAGCCCCTTCTTGCACTCCTGCACGATATGCTGCGCCGACTGCGGCTGGCCGCCATGGGCCAGCCACGCGTGGCAGCTGCCCAGCGTCGGGTGGCCCGCAAACGCGAGTTCGCCGCCGGGCGTGAAGATGCGCAGCTGGTAGTCGGCGCCTTGCGCGCGCGCGCCCGCGGTGGGCGGCAGCACGAACGTGGTTTCCGACAGCTGGGTCCAGGACGCGAACGCCTGCATGGCGGCGTCGTCCAGACCTTCGCCGTCGAGCACCACGGCCACCGGATTGCCGCGCAGCGCGACCTGCGTGAACACGTCGACCTGCGCGAAAGCGCGAGTGCGCGGCGCCGGCATTACGCTTTGAGCGTTGCGCGGATGGCGTCGGCCAGCGCGGCGATGGCGGTGTTGATCTCGTCGCTCGACGCGGTCACATAGGACAGGCGCAGCGTGCGCGGATCGGCATGCTCGGCGTAGAACGGCGCGCCGGGCACGAAGGCCACGTGGCGTTCGACGGCCGCGGCCAGCAGTGTCTGGGCGACCATGCCTTCGGGCAGCGTGACCCACAGGAACATGCCGCCGACGGGGCGGGTCCACTTGACGTCGAGACCTTCCATTTCACGCGTCAGCGCGGTCAGCATGGTGTCGCGCTGCGCCTTGTAGAGCGTGCGGATGGTCGGCACATGGCGGTCGAGGAAGCCGTCCTTGATGACTTCGGCGACCACGCGCTGGTTGAAGCCGGGCGTGTGCAGATCGGCGGCCTGCTTGGCCTGCAGGAACTTGGGGTACACGTCCAGCGGCGCGACCAGGTAGCCCAGGCGCAGGCCGGGAGCCAGCACCTTGGAGAACGAGCCCATGTAGATCACGCCTTCGGGATTGCGCGCGGCCAGCGGCAGCGGTGGCTCTTCTTCGAACCACAGGTCGCCGTAGGGGTTGTCTTCGATCAGCGGAATGTTGAGTTCGGCGGCCTTGGCGACCAGCGCCGCGCGGCGCGCTTCGCTCATGGTGCGGCCCGTGGGGTTCTGGAAGTTGGGCAGCACATAGGCCAGGCGGGCCTTGTCGGCGCCGGTGCCGGCCTGGGCGACGAAGTCGTCGATCAGGATGCCTTCGTCATCGCTGGCCACGCTCACGGCAATCGGCTCCTGCGGCGCAAAGGCCTGCAGCGCGCCGAGGTAGGTGGGCGTCTCGACCAGCATGCGGCTGTCCTTGTCGAGGAAGACCTTGCCGATCAGGTCCAGTGCCTGTTGCGAACCCGTGGTGATCAGCACCTGGTCGGGATTGACGTCCCAGGGCAGCAGATCGGCCACGGCCTGGCGCAGCGGCGCGAAGCCTTCGCTGGTCGAGTACTGCAGCGCGGTCGCGCCGTCGCGGGCCATGACCGTGGCGCAGGCTTCGGTGAAGGCGCTCAGCGGAAACGCCTTGGGCGAAGGCAAGCCGCCGGCCAGGCTGATGATGCCGGGTCGGTCTGTGAGCTTGAGGATTTCGCGGATTGCAGAAGGATTCATCTTGGCCGCACGCGCTGCCAGGGTCCAATTCGTCATAACTATCTCTCTGTCTTTGCTAAAACCGGCATTCGGAAATGCGATTGGGATCGGGGCACGCCGTCGTGGGGCATGTGCTGGCGAGGGGGCGAAGCGTCGGGCTCGGCGTAAATGTCCGCGCTGGCGCACCAGCAATGCACCCATTTTGTCGCCTGCGGGGCCCATCGCGTGCAAAACCGAAAAAATGGCAACAGGCGCGGCTATGGCAATTTTGGTGCACAGGGGGGCGAACGGCGCTCAAGCGGTCACCATCCAGGCCGCGGTCAGCAGCAAAAGCAGGGCCATCAGGCGGTTGAACCACAGCAGGCGCCGGCCATGGGCCAGCCAGCCGCGCAGCAGCGCGCCTATGCAGGCATACAGCAGATTGCTGGTCAGCGCGAAGAACGCCATGACCGGCAGCGCCACGGCCAGCCGCTGCCAGGCATCGGCATGGCCGGCGACCCAGCCCGCGACCACGGTCAGCATCAGCAGCCAGGCCTTGATGTTCACGAACTGCAGGCCCACGCCTTGCCAGAACTGCACTGCGAGGCCGCCGCCCTGCGCCTGCGCGAGCTGGCCCGAGCGGCTCAGGCGCAGCGCCAGCCACAGCAGATAACCTATGCCCAGCGCCTTGATCGCCCAGCGCAGCGCCGGCACGGCCAGCACCAGCGCGCCCACGCCCGCGGCGGTGAGCAGCAGCAGCAGGCACCAGCCGAAAGGCACGGCACAGACGAAACGCAGGCTGGGCCGCAGTCCATGGTTGGCGGCCAGCGTGGTGGCGAGCGTGGTGTTCGGCCCGGGGCTGAAGCTCATGGCGGCGGCCAGCACCAGCAGGGCAGTGAATTCGACAGCGGGCATGGGCGCGTGGGCAGGGGGAGAAAAGTAGGCAGTGGATGCCACTGTATGCGCAATGCGGCATCCGCCCTAGAGTGTTTTCACGCAAGCCGCGCGCTCCCATCCCGAGCCCTGGTTGTTCACCCTTCGACGGGCTCAGGGCGAACGGGGATGGCTCAGCGTGGTTCCGCGCGCATCGGGCGTACGGACTCGCAGCCGTCGCGCAGCATGCGCAGCAGGTTGCGGTTGACGCTTTCGAGTTCCATCTCGTGCGTCTGGCACAGCGCGCGGATGGCGGCGCCGTCGGGCGTTTCGAGCGCCTGGGCCAGCGCCAGGCTGGGCGCGTAGGGGCCGGTCTTGCCGATGATCGCCTGGTAGATGCGATCGGACAGCGGCAGGCGGCGCAGGCTGCCGGCCAGCGGCTCGCCCAGCAGCAGATCGAGCTGCGAGAACATGCCGCACAAATAGACTTCGCGCTGCAGTTCGTGGCCCATGCCGGCCTCGACCAGGCGTTCCGTGAGCTGGCCGCGCATCACCATCGCGGCGCGCACCGGCTGCAGATCGGGTTCGGTGTCGGCATGCGGCAGCTGGTCGGCGAGCCAGCGCTGCAGCGTGCCGTAGCCCAGCATCACCAGGCCGCGGCGCAGCGAATCGACGCCGGTGCGCAGGCCCAGTGCGGCCGAGTTGG
>NZ_JAHCDD010000061.1 GCF_018413525.1 Acidovorax sp. CCYZU-2555 | reverse complement strand
CAGCAGCCGACAACGGCAAGAGCAGCTTTGTGGGCAGCGAGATCGCCAAGAACGACCGCCCCGAACTGACGGCCGCGAAGATCATCGTGTCGGGCGGCCGCGCGCTGGGCTCGGCAGAGAAGTTCAATGAAGTGATCACGCCCCTGGCCGACAAGCTGGGCGCGGCCATCGGCGCATCGCGTGCTGCCGTGGACGCGGGCTATGCCGCCAACGATCTGCAGGTCGGCCAGACCGGCAAGATCGTCGCGCCGCAGCTGTACATCGCGGCCGGCATCTCGGGTGCTATCCAGCATCTGGCCGGCATGAAGGACTCCAAGGTGATCGTCGCGATCAACAAGGACCCCGAAGCGCCGATCTTCAGCGTCGCCGACTACGGCCTCGAAGCCGATCTGTTCACGGCCGTGCCCGAGCTGGTCAAGGCGCTGTAAGCATCGCTGCAAAAAGAGGGACCTGGCCCTCTGGGCCTGTCTCTTGGGGCCTGTCGCCTGGCGCACAGGCCCCCCTCCTATAAAAAATACCGTGGCGCGCCCGGCGCGCTTGAGAGGGAGACGACCGCATGGAATCGATCATGGCACCCTGGTCCCGGGCTGCAGTTGCGCTGGCTTGTGCGCTGGCTTGTGTGGGCGTGCATGCTCAGTGGGTGGTGGGGCAGGTGGCACCGTTGTCCGGCAAGGGCGGCCCTCAGGGGCGGGCCTATGCGCAAGGCATGCGACTGCATTTCGACCAGATCAACAAGGCCGGCGGTATCCAGGGGCAGCCGGTGCAGCTGGTGGTCATGGACGATGGCGGCCACTCCGAAGAGACCGTGGCGCGCACGCGTGAACTGCTGGCCAAGTCCAATCCCGTCGTGCTTGCCGGCTACATGGGCAACAGCAACGTCGCCGGCTTGCTCAGCAGCGGCATGCTCGAAAAGGAGCGCATCAGCCTCGTGGGCTATCAGGGCAACAACGCCCAGGTGGCGCGCGCGGCGTCGATATTCAGCACCCGCGCCGGCCTGCAGGATGAAATGGCGAAGATCGCCAGCCACCTGGCCATCGTCGGCATCACCCGCCTGGCGCTGGTGGTCGAAGAGCGTGACGATCTGGAAGCCGTGACCCAACTGGTGCAGCAGGCCGTGACGCCGGCCAACGCCAAGCTGGTGGCCCAGGTGACGCTCAAGAGCGGGCGCAGCACCGCGACCCAGGCCGTGGAGCAGTTGCAGAAGACCAAGCCCGGACCGCAGGCCATTTTGCTGGTCGCTTCCAGCCCGGCAACCGCCGCGTTTGTCGAAGCCTACCGCATGGATTCGGGAACGGCGCAGATCTATGCGAACTCCGATTCGGACATCGAGCAGCTGACGACGCGCCTGCCGCCGGAATTCATGAGCGGGCTGTCGATCGCCCAGGTGGTGCCCAGCCCCTACCGGGTTTCGATGCGCCTGAACAAGGAATTCCGCGACGCGGTGAGTGCCTATCCCAAGGCGGCGGACATTCCCGTGAGCTACGCGATGATGGAAGGCTACGTCAACGCCAAGGTGGTCTCCGAAGCGCTGCGCCGCGCCCAGTCACCAAGCCGCGAAAAAGTCACTGCGAGTTTGCGCAATTTCAGTGCCCATGACCTTGGCGGTTATTGGGTGACTTTCAAGCCCGAGTCGCAGTTCGGCTCGCGCTATGTCGATCTGTCCATCGTCAGCGCCTCGGGACGCATCAGTCAGTAAGCAAGTCCGGCCATCGAAAGGAAATTCCATGAGCTACGTAGCACCTCTGCAAGACATGTTGTTCAACATGGAGCACCTGGCCGGAATCGACCAGGTCGCCCAGCTGCCGGGCTTCGAGGAAGCCGGTCTCGACACCGCGCAGGCGGTGCTCGAGGAATGCGCGAAGTTCGCGCAAGGCGTGGTTGCACCGCTCAATCGCCCGGCCGATATCGCGCCCTCGAGCTGGAAAGACGGCGTGGTCACGACCAGCGAAGGCTTCAAGCAGGCGTTTCGCCAGTACGCCGAAGGCGGCTGGCAGGGCCTGCAGCATCCGGTCGACTTTGGCGGTCAGGGCCTGCCCAAGACCATTGGCGCGGCCTGCGTCGAAATGCTCAATGCCGCGAATCTGAGTTTTGCGCTGTGCCCGCTGCTGACCGACGGCGCGATCGAAGCCCTGCTCACGGCCGGCAGCGATGAACTCAAGGCCCACTACCTCGAGAAGCTCGTGACCGGTCAATGGACAGGCACCATGAATCTGACCGAGCCCCAGGCCGGCTCCGACCTGGCGCTGGTGCGCACGCGCGCCGAGCCCCAGGCCGACAACAGCTACAAGGTCTTCGGCACCAAGATCTTCATCACCTACGGTGAGCACGACATGGCCGAGAACATCGTCCATCTGGTGCTGGCCCGCGTGCAGGGCGCGCCCGAAGGCGTCAAGGGCATCAGCCTGTTCGTCGTGCCCAAGTTCCTGGTGCAAGCCGACGGCAGCCTGGGCGCGCGCAACGATGTGCAATGCGTGTCCATAGAACACAAGCTGGGCATCAAAGCCTCGCCCACGGCCGTGCTGCAGTTCGGCGATGGCGTTGCCGGCAGCGTGGCCGACAGCGCGGGCGCGGGTGCCGTGGGCTATCTCGTGGGCGAGGAGAACCGCGGCCTCGAGTACATGTTCATCATGATGAATGCCGCGCGCTACGCAGTGGGCGTACAGGGCATCGCGATCGCCGACCGCGCCTACCAGCAGGCCGCGGCTTTTGCCAAGGAGCGCGTGCAAAGCCGCCCGGTCGACGGCAGCGTCAAGGCCAGCGCGACCATCATTCACCACCCCGACGTGCGCCGCATGCTGATGGTGATGCGCGCCTCGACCGAAGGCTGCCGCGCGATGGCGACCACGGCCGCCGCGTCCTACGACCTGGCCCACCACCACCCCGACGCCGCACAGCGCGCCCACCACGCGGCGCTCTACGAATTCATGGTGCCCCTGGTCAAGGGCTACAGCACCGAGATGGCCCAGGAAGTCACGGGCCTGGGCGTGCAGGTGCATGGCGGCATGGGTTTCATCGAGGAAACCGGCGCCGCCCAGCATTACCGCGATGCGAAGATCCTGACCATCTACGAAGGCACGACGGCCATTCAGGCCAACGACTTCGTGGGCCGCAAGACGGTGCGCGACGGCGGCCAGACGGCGCGCACGTTCGCCGCGCAGATCGAGGAAACCGAGCAGCAGCTGCAGTCCTGCGGCACGCCGGCCGCGCTGTCGGTCGCGCGCCAATTGGCGGCCGCGCGCCACGCGTTTCTTGAAGTCGTCGACTACGTGCTGGAGAACGCCAAGCAGCAGCCCAATGCCACGTACGCGGGCAGCGTGCCTTACCTGATGCTCGCCGGCAACCTGATGGCCGGCTGGCAGCTGGGCCGCGCGCTGTGGGTGGCCGAGCAGCTGTTGCCCACGGGACAGCACAACCGCTTCCTGCGCGCGAAGATCGCTACCGCCCAGTTCTATGCCGAGCATGTGCTGGTCAGGGTCACGGCGCTGCGCGACAGCGTGGTGCAGGGCGCGGACAGCGTCATGGCGCTGGGCATAGAGGATTTTTAAATCCCGCTCCAGCCCTCCATTTTCCAGACAGGAGACAAACATGTCGCAACTTCCCAAGGCACTGCAGGGCCTGTCCCTGCCGGTGATCGCTTCGCCGCTGTTCATCATCAGCAATCCGCAGATGGTGATCGCGCAATGCAAGGCCGGCATCGTCGGCTCCATGCCATCGCTCAACGCCAGGCCCGCGGCCCAGCTCGAAGACTGGCTTGCCGAAATCACCGAGACCCTGGCCGCGCATGACCGCGATCATCCGGACCAGCCGGCCGCGCCGTTCGCGATCAACCAGATCGTGCACAAGAGCAATGACCGGCTCGATCACGACATGGAAGTCTGCGCGCGCTTCAAGGTGCCGATCGTGATCACCTCGCTGGGCGCTCGCGAGGACGTCAATCAGGCGGTGCACGGCTGGGGCGGCGTGGTGCTGCACGACATCATCAACAACAAGTTCGCGCACAAGGCCGTGGAGAAGGGCGCCGACGGCCTGGTCGCCGTGGCCGCGGGCGCGGGCGGCCATGCGGGCGGCAAGAGCCCGTTCGCGCTGATCCAGGAAATTCGCCAGTGGTTCGACGGGCCTCTGGCGCTGTCGGGCGCGATCGCCTCGGGCGGGGCGGTGCTCGCGGCCCAGGCCATGGGCGCCGACTTCGGCTATATCGGTTCGGCGTTCATCGCCACCCATGAAGCGCGCGCCAGCGATGCCTACAAGCAGGCCATCGTCGACGGCAACTCGGACGATATCGTCTACAGCAACCTGTTCACCGGCGTGCACGGCAACTACCTCGCGCCGTCGATACGCGCCGCGGGCCTGGACCCGGACAACCTGCCCGAGTCGGACCCGAGCAAGATGAACTTCGGCGGTGCATCGACCAAGGCCTGGAAAGACATCTGGGGCTGCGGCCAGGGCATTGGCACGATCAATGCCGTGACCAGCGTCGCCGAACGCGTGGCGCAGCTGCGCAGCGAATACCAGGCCGCGCGCGCACGCCTGGCGCTGGGCTGATCAGGGCGCTGCCGGCGGCAGAGGGCGGGCCGCAGGGCTCTTGCCGGTCAGCCTGTCCTTGAATTCGAGCACGCGCGTCACGGCCGCGCCCATGCCCATCAGCTGCTTGGCGGTGTCGGGCGACAGGCGCTGGATTTCGTCGAACCAGGTCATCAGCTTTTCAATCAGCTCGTACATGTCGCGCATGCGCTCCTGCGCATAGCGCTCGTCATCGCTCGCCGGGTCTTCGAGCAGCGCGCCGCGCAGCATCGACTGCGTGGGCTCGATCTCACGGCGCCGGCGCTCTTCGGCGAGCAGGCGGAAGATTTCCCAGACGTCCTGGGGCGCATCGAAGTACTCGCGGCGATCGCCCGGGTGGTGACGCAGATGCACCAGCCGCCACGACTGGAGTTCCTTGAGGCCCATGCTCACATTCGAGCGCGAGAACGCCAGGGCTTCGGCGATCTGATCTGCGTTGAGCGCCACGGGCGAGAGAAACAGCAGCGCGTAGATCTGGCCCACGGTGCGGTTGATGCCCCAGCGACTGCCCATCTCGCCAAAGTGAGAAATGAATTGGCGGTTGAGTTCAGGAAGAGGATTGCTTTGCGTCATGAAGGCATTGTCCCTTTGTTGACTGGATTTTCAGTACCTACTGGAACTTCGAAATATCTGTGTAGGGTCATTGAACGCGCGTCCTGCGCCGGTCCAAGCAGCGAATGTCGGAAAAGCGCAAAATACCGGTTGCATGTTCCGGGCCTTCGCCCATTCAGCCACGCAGCCGCTGCCCCCCTTGTAGGTTGGCACCGTCTCGCGCTCCATTTTTTGTCTATGTCTTCCTCGTTACCTGCCTCGCGCAACGCGGTCATCGACTGCGCCAAGGGCCTGGCCTGCGCCGCCATTGTCTGGCACCACCTGGCTTTCTACGGTCCCATGGCGGACGTGGTGGAACCGTTGCTGCCCGCGCTGATCGAATGGCTCGATCAGGACGCACGCATGGCCGTGCAGCTGTTCCTGGTGCTCGCCGGTTACCTGGCTGCGGCCAGCCTCGCGCCCGCGGGCCTGGCGCGCCACAGCGAAGTGCTGCCGCAGATCGCGCGGCGCTTCGTGCGCCTGGTCGTGCCGCTGGCCGTGGCGCTGGTGCTCGCGGTGCTGATATCGGCCTTGGTGCGGCCCTGGTTCGACCATGCGTCGATGTCGGGCGCGCCCACCTTGTTCCAGCTGCTCGCGCATGCGCTGCTGCTGCAGGGCATCGTCGGCGAGGAGTCGCTGTCGGCCGGCGTCTGGTATGTCGCCATCGACTTCCAGCTGTTTGCGCTCACGGCGCTGTTGTTCGCCGCGGGCCGCCGCTGGTTCGGCTCCGAGGCCGGCGCATCTGCCCGGCCCACGCCGGGCCAGGTGGTGGTCGTGCTGCTCGCCGCCGCCTCGCTCTGGGGCTTCAACCGCGACGCCGATTTCGATAACTGGGCCGTCTACTTCTTTGGCGCCTATGGCCTGGGCATGATGGCATTCTGGGCCGTGCGCGCGGCGCGTCCCTGGGCCTGGAGCGCGCTGATGGCTGCATTGCTGGGCGTGGCGCTGTGGCTCGAATGGCGCACGCGCATCGCGCTCGCCGGCTCTGCCGCACTGGCCCTGGTCGCCGTGATGCGCAGCCCCAGGCTCTACAGCGTGCCGGGCCCCGCGCGGCTGCAGCAACTGGGCCAGATGTCGTATTCGGTGTTCCTGGTCCACTTTCCCGTCTGCCTGCTGGTCAATGCCGTGGTGACCTGGTTCTGGCCCGATTCGCTGGCGATCAATCTGGTGGGCCTGTGGGCCGCGTTCGCGCTGTCGCTGGCCACGGGCCGGCTGCTGTATCAACGCGTGGAGCGCCATATGCCCAGCTGGCAGGATGCACTGCGCTGGCAGGCCAGCCTGGTGGGCACGGGCATGCTGATGACGTGGATCACGGCCTGGACTTGATCTGCATCGCACGCTAGGCACACGCAGTGTGCCGAACGCTGGGGGACGAAGTCCCCGTATGCGTTTTTGCCTTGGCGCAGCTTCAGCGGTGCAGTTCGCCCGCGCTTTCAGGCTGATAGATGATGCCTGTCACGCGCACCGTCATGGTCTTGCCGCCGGGGCCGGGCCAGGCGAGTTCGTCGCCCACGGACAGCCCCAGCAGCGCGCTGCCCACGGGGGCGAAGATCGACACGCGGTCGGCGCTGCCGTCGATGTCGCGCGGATAGACCAGGGTCAGGCGAAAGTCCTGGCGCGTTTCGAGAATCTCGAACTGCACGGTCGAGTTCATGGTCACCACGTTGGGCGGCATCTGCGCCGGCTCGACCACGTCGGCACGGTCGAGTTCGGCTTCCAGATCGGCCTTGCCCGGAAACACGGACGCGGGAATGGCCGCCAGCAAGGCTTCGATGCGATCGAGATCGAGGGACGAAAGAATGATCTGCGGTTTGCGCGACATGGTGTACCTTGCTGAAGACTAACGCTCCACTGTAGATGATGCATCAATCCCGCACTGTTTCGGTGCGAATTGACAGCCCGCTGCCGGGCCGGCGTTCAACCCGTCAACTGCTGCGCGTGGTGGCGCAAATGGTCGTCAATGAAGGTCTGAATGAAGTAGTAGCCGTGGTCATAGCCTGGCTGGCGGCGCAGCGTCAGCGGCTGGCCGACCTGGGCGCAGGCGGCTTCAAAAGCTTCGGGCAACAGCTGCTTTTCCATCAGGAACTTGTCGGCCAGCCCCTGGTCGACCAGAATGCCCGCAGGGTAGGGCGCGGACTTCTGCGCGGCCATCAGCAAGCTGGCGTCATGCGCGGCCCAGCTTGACTCGTCTTCGCCCAGATAGCCGGTGAAAGCCTTGCGGCCCCAGGCGCATTGCGTGGGGTTGGCAATGGGCGCGAACGCCGAAACACTCTTGAATCGGCCCGGGTGGCGCAAGGCCAGCGTCAGCGCGCCATGGCCGCCCATCGAGTGGCCGAAGATGCCCACGCGCTGCGGGTCTATGGGCAGCTTGCGGCCCAGCAGCGGCAGCAATTCCTCGACCAGATAGCTTTCCATGCGCCAGTGCAGGCCCCAGGGCCGGGTCGTGGCGTCGAGGTAAAAGCCCGCGCCCACGCCGAAGTCCCAGCTCTGGGCTTCGCCCGGCAGGTTGGCGCCGCGCGGGCTGGTGTCGGGCGCGATCAGCGCCAGGCCCAGCTCGGCCGCCAGGCGCTGGGCACCGGCCTTGGTCATGAAGGTTTCCTCGGTGCAGGTGAGGCCCGCCAGATAGACCAGGGCCGGCACCTTCTCGCCAGCCACGGCCTTGGGGGGCAGGTAGACCGAGAACTTCATCGGCAGGCCGATCTCGTTGGAGGCGTGGCGGTAAAAACGCTGGGCACCGCCAAAGGCGGCATGGGCGCTGAGCAATTCGAGGGTGTCGGACATGCGGGTTCTCTCCAGAAAAATAAGGCCCGTGCAGTGTGCCAGCACGGGCGGGAAGCGTCTTAGTAGACCACCACGTAGCGAATGGATTCGCCGGCTTTCATCAAGTCAAAGCCCTTGTTGATGTCTTCCAGTTTCAGATGGTGGGTGATCAGATCATCGATATTGATCAAGTGCGCGGCAAACCTGCCATCCGGCTCGCGGGCTCGCGAGCTCGCGGGCTCGCGCCAGATTACCGAGACCGTCGATGCCCGGAGCGAACTCCTGGCCTGGACGGCGCGCGTGGCTGCGCGCGTGCCGCGCGTCATTGTCCTGTGTTCGGGCAGCTTCTTCCTGGCCGCTGCCGGCCTGCTCGAAGGCCGCCGCGCTGCCACCCACTGGAGCGTTGCCGCGCTGCAGCAGCAGCGCTATCCCGCAGTCGATGTCGATGCCGACGCGATCGTTGTGCGCGACGGCCACCTCTGGACCTCGGCCGGCGTCACGGCCTGCATCGATCTGGCGCTCGATGTGGCGCGCGATCTGGTGATGTACCCCAAGCGTCCGGGCGGGCAGTCGCAGTTCAGCGTGCAGTTTTCCAGCCAGGCCGTGCAGACCGGCGTCGTCAAGGCGGTGCAGGACTACGTGCTGGCAAATCTTGCCGAGCCGTTGGACCTGGAAGTGCTGGCCGCGCAGGCATGGATGAGCGAGCGCCATCTGCCTTTGTCGAGACCGGCGCGCCTCGAAGGCGCAAAGCAGCTGCTGCAGGCGCCTCGCCACCTGCCGCTCAAGACCGTCGCCGCGCGCGTGGGCCTGCGCTCGAAGCAGGCGCTGCGCCATCTGTTCGTGCGGCATATGGGCATCACGCCAGTGGTGTATCGCGAGCGCTTTGGCGGGTACAGCCGCTGAGTCTGGCCGCACTAGGCCTTGCGGCCTTTCGGACACGACAAAGTTGCTGGATGCGTCACTGGCAATCGATTGCAAAAAACTATTGTTAAAGTATAAAATTATATTTTAACTATTATGTTGTAATCAGGCATCTGCCCGGATCACGGCACTCAGCTCGCCATGCCAAAGAAAAACCCGCCAAAGAAAACCCACATCATCGCCAAACCGACGACCTGCCTGCAGATGCTGAAAGCCGCACTGGAGGGAAACCTGCACAAGGTCCTGGAATGCCGGGCCAGGCAGATAGACATTGGGGCCAAGGACCTCGCAGACTATTGGCACCATTTGATGGACGCGATCACGGCCAAGAACACCAGCGATCTCCACAAGGTGCGGGTAATGAAAGCCTTTGGCGCTACGGGAATGGACGTGAGCGCCGCGGATAAGTCCGGCTCAAGCCCGCTGGCGCTCGCGCTGACCAACGCACCCGTGGCCATCGCGCAGGCCTTGGTCGATGCCGCTGAAAACATGGATGTCAATGTCTGGCATGGGAAGTGCACCATGCTGATGCTCGCGGTGAAACGCGGCAGCCCGCACCTGCTGCAGGCCCTGCTGGCAAGAAATCCGGACACCGAACTTGCCGACGACCACGGCAATACGGCACTGATGCATGCCGCACAGGAAAACTGGGTGCAGGGCACGGAAATGCTGCTGAACGCCGGTGCCGACCTGAGCCACAGGAGCAAGCATCAACAGACGGCTTTTACCGTGGCGTTACTTAAGCACTCCCACGAAGTGATGCTGAAACTGTTCGATGTCATGAGTCCGGAGATGCGGGACGCGCAGAAATTACCCGCGCCGGCATTGCACCACCTGATGAACTACGCGGTCGCGCACGGACGGCCGGACGTGGTAACGGTACTGCGGACCATGGCAGAGCCCAAGCTGCCGGACGCGCAACAGTCTCTGTATCTGGAAACGCTGCTTGGGGCAATCATCAATGGAGACTCGTACTCCGCCCAGCAACTGCAAATGGTGAAGGCCTGCTGCGCAACGGGAATGAATCTGGATGTATCCGTGCGGAAGATGAACCCACTTATCAGTGCCATTCTCATTGCGCCAGTGGACGTGGTGCGGGCTTTGCTGGACGCAAAAGCCGAGCCCAATCCGCTGCTGGAAGGCAGCCCCGGCGCGCTGCAGGCCGCCATCTGGCGCAAATGTCCGGACCTCGTGCGGTGCTTGATTGCCGCAGGGGCCAACGTCGATGGGCAGGGCGGGGAGTCAAAGGAGGTCCCGTTGTACGCCGTGTTTCAACCGGAACGGGCGGACCACGAGTGCATGGTGGAAATATTGCAGATATTGCTGGAGGCCAACGTCAATATCGAGATCGCGGACGATTTGGGCATTACCCCGTTGATGAGCGCCGCGTCTAGCGGTAGCCCCAAGCTGCTGCAATGCTTGCTGGAACGAACGCCGCAGATCGATCTCACTGACAATGACGAATCTACCGCGTTGATGTTTGCCGTTGAAAAGAACGACCTGCAGAGCGTGGAGCTGTTGCTGGAGGCCGGCGCAAACCCCTTTCATCAGAACCGGCACCAGCTCAGCGTCGCGGACATGGCGCTGTCGCGCGGCGGCGCAATGGTCGAGAAGATTGCCAGTGCACAGTTGCTGCATGCGGCGCGGCAGGGCAATTCAGCGCAAGTCGTGGAGTTGCGCGCCAAGGGCGTGCTGGTTCCTGGCGACCAGCAGCAGCTGTATTTGAAACTGTTGCTGGACGCGATATGCAAGGAAAGCGTGGATACCGATCAACAAATCGCGCTGGTGAAGGCGCTTGCTGCCACCGGAATGGATTTGGATGCTCTCGACAGCAAGGGAGTGAGCCCGCTGCAGCATGCCGCGCAACATGCCCCCGTGGCCGTGGTACGGACCCTGCTCGAAGCCCATGCCAGCCCCAATTTGGAGTTGTTGGTGGACGCAATCTACGAGGAAAGCGTGGATGGCAATCAACAAATCGCGCTGGTGAAGGCGTTTGCCGCCACCGGAATGGATCTGGATGCGCTCGACAGCGACGCAATGAGTCCGCTGGTGCATGCCGTGCAACATGCCCCCATGGGCGTGGTACAGGCCCTGCTCGAAGCCAATGCCAACCCCAATTTGGGACTGGGGATGCACGCTATCGGCCCGCTGGAGTATGCGGCTGGGCTGGGACGCCAGCACGTGGTGAGCGCCTTGATACAGCACGGAGCACAGGTCGATGCCAAGAGCCATCTGGGCTCGAACGCATTGCTGGCTGCGGTTTATCTGGGTCCCGCGCAGGCATTGGATAAAGCGCTCAACGGGTTCTATGCCACCGCTTCAGCGGCTGGGGACGGGTGGCATATGCTGGAAGCCAAGTTCCTGGCCGTGGTGCAAGAGTTGCTGGACGCCCATGCCGATGTCGATGTGGTGATGCACAACGGCGCGAGCGCGCTCTTCCTCGCGGTCGACAAGCAATACGACAGCGTGGTGCATGCCTTGCTGGCCAGGGGGGCCAATGTCGATCTGCAGACCAAGATGGGCCACACGGCGTTGATGGCCGCGGTCTGGCAAAACCGAGCGGACCTGGCGCAGGCCATCCTCGCCCGGGAAGCGGACATCGATGCGGCGGACGGCAATGGCAATACGGCGCTGATGCATGCGGTGATGGGGGGATGGGCGCCGGGCGTGGCGCTCTTGCTCGAGGCCGGCGCGGACCCGGAACGGGAGAACCATTGGCATATGAACGCCAGCGATCTGGTGTACTCGGCTCGGGGTTCGGGGGCGAACAAGATGAAGATGCAGTGGGCCATCGTCAACAGCACCCAGGCCCGGTCTGGCGGTGACCCGGATGGCGATAGGGGTCCGCAGCCACCGGGCCATGGGGCACAAAGTACGCATTGGCCGCCACACGACTGCGATGAACCGGGATTTGTTTCAGACCCGCCGAGCTGCACCGAGGCAGCGCAGGAGCCGTGCGCGCACGCTGGCGCAGTGGAAATCGTGGGCGTGCTCGAGAGCCCTTGAGTCGCCAGCCGACGCAAAAAAGCCCGCAGGGCCGGAGCATCTGCGGGCTTGTCGTCCAGCGGCCCAGGCCGCCGGGGTCTTAACGCTGGCCGATAGGCTTGACGGTGCGGTGCTGCGAGCCGGTGAACAGCTGGCGGGGACGGCCGATCTTGTACTCGGGGTCGGCCATTTGTTCGTTCAGCTGGGCGATCCAGCCGACGGTACGGGCCAGGGCAAACACGCCCGTGAAGATGTTCACGGGAATGCCCATGGCGCGCTGCACGATGCCGGAGTAGAAGTCGACGTTCGGGTAGAGCTTGCGCTGCACGAAGTAGTCGTCTTCCAGGGCGATCTTCTCGACGGCCTTGGCCAGTGCGAACAGCGGATCGTTTTCCAGGCCCAGTTCGGCCAGCACTTCATTGCAGGTTTCCTGCATCAGCGTGGCGCGGGGGTCGTAGTTCTTGTAGACGCGGTGGCCAAAGCCCATCAGCTTCACGCCCGACGACTTGTCCTTGACCTGTTCCATGAACTCGCCGACCTTGGCGATGCCGCCGTTGGCCTGGATCTGTTCGAGCATGTTCAGGCAGGCTTCGTTGGCGCCGCCGTGGGCAGGGCCCCACAGGCATGCCACGCCGGCCGAGATGGCGGCAAACGGGTTGGTGCCCGACGAACCGCACAGGCGCACGGTCGAAGTCGAAGCGTTCTGCTCGTGGTCCGCGTGCAGGATGAAGATGCGGTCCAGAGCGCGCTCGAGCACGGGGTTGACCACATACTCTTCGCAGGGGTTGCCAAACATCATGCGCAAGAAGTTGCCGGAGTACGACAGGTCATTCTTGGGGTACATGTAGGGCTGGCCCGTGCCGTACTTGTATGCCATGGACACCAGGGTAGGCATCTTGGCGATCAGGCGGATGGCAGCGATTTCGCGGTGCTCGGGATTGTTGATGTCCGTGCTGTCGTGGTAGAACGCCGACATTCCACCGACCAGGCCCGTCAGGACGGCCATGGGATGGGCGTCGCGGCGGAAGCCACGCAGGAAGAATTGCATCTGCTCGTTGACCATGGTGTGCTTGGTCACGCGCTCGACGAAATCGGCCTTTTCGGTTTCGTTGGGCAGTTCACCGTACAGCAGCAGGTAACAGGTTTCGAGGTAGTCGCAGTTCTTCGCGAGTTGCTCGATGGGGTAGCCGCGGTACAGCAGCTCGCCCTTGTCGCCGTCGATGTAGGTGATTGCCGACTGGCAGGCTGCCGTCGAGAGGAAGCCGGGGTCATACGTGAACATGCCGGTCTGGCCGTACAACTTGCGAATATCAATCACGTCCGGGCCAATGTTGCCCTGGTACACGGGCAATTCAACGCTGGGGCTGCCATTCGTGAACGACAGTGTTGCTTTGTTATCGGCGAGTTTCATTTCCAACTTCCTTCTCTAGTTTGCCTAGCCTACATGTGAAAGTGATCCGGGCTGGCGCTTGCGCACCAGTTCCAGCACTTCTTTGATTTCTTCTGTGTCGAGTTCGCCTTCGGGTTCCTTGCGTGCAAGGAATAGATCCAGAAGGTCGTTGTCTGCCAAGTCCATCAGGGCAGACAGGCCAGCTGCGTGTCTCCGCGTCAGCTGGTCTCCGTAGGTGGCGAAGAACTGCCCAATGAAGATGTCGTTCTCGACCAGGCCCCGGCGGCTGCGCCACTGAAGCAGGTTGCGTTCGCGTTCATCGAGCAGAGTGTTCGTCATGTTCATCAGATGGCGCGACGCACCATCAGTTCCTTGATCTTGCCAATCGCCTTCGTGGGGTTCAGGTGCTTGGGGCACACGTCCACGCAGTTCATGATGGTATGGCAGCGGAACAGGCGGTAAGGATCTTCCAGGTTGTCCAGACGCGCGCCCGTGGCTTCGTCGCGGCTGTCGGCGATGAAGCGGTAGGCTTGCAGCAGACCTGCGGGGCCCACGAACTTGTCGGGGTTCCACCAGAACGAGGGGCAGCTGGTCGAGCAGCTCGCGCACAGAATGCACTCGTACAGGCCGTTGAGCTCTTCACGCTCTTCGGGCGACTGCAGACGCTCCTTCTCGGGCGTGATGGTCTCGGTGATCAGGTACGGCTTGATCGAGTGGTACTGCTTGAAGAACTGCGTCATGTCCACGATCAGATCGCGGATGACCGGCAGGCCGGGCAGGGGCTTCAGAACGATGGTACCGGGCAAGGTGTTCATGTTGGTCAGGCAGGCCAGACCGTTCTTGCCGTTGATGTTCATCGCATCCGAGCCGCAGACGCCTTCGCGGCACGAGCGGCGGAACGAGATCGAAGGATCCTGTTCCTTGAGTTTGACCAGGGCGTCGAGCAGCATGCGCTCGTGGCCGTCGAGTTCGACTTCCACGGTTTGCATGTAGGGCTTGGCGTCCTTGTCCGGATCGTAGCGGTAGATTTGGAATTTGCGCTTCATGATTTTTTTCTCGTCGGGCTGCGGGGCGATCAGAACGTGCGGACCTTGGGAGGCACGCTGTCCACCGTCAGGGGCTTGAGGTTCACGGGCTTGTAGCTGAGCGAGTTGCCAGCGCTGTGCCACAAGGTGTGCTTGAGCCATTCCTTGTCGTTGCGACCCAGCGGGAATTCAGCGTGGTCGGCGTCGTGTTCGTAGTCGTACACGGTGTGGGCGCCACGGCACTCGGTGCGTGCGGCGGCCGAAGTCATCGTGGCCTGAGCGACCTCGATCAGGTTGTCGACTTCCAGCGCTTCCATGCGCGCCGTGTTCCAGACCATGGACTTGTCCTTGAGGGTCACGGCAGCCACGGTGTCGCGGATGGCGTTGATCTTCACGACGCCTTCGTCCATGCTCTTTTGCGTGCGGAACACGCCAGCGTGCTGTTGCATGGTGGTGCGGATGTTGCCGGCGACGTCCTGGGCATAGGTGCCTGCGGTCGATTCCTGCAGCTGGTTGAGGCGCGCCAGGGTGCGGTCGGCGCCGTCAGCGGGCATGGGCTGGTGCTCGACACCGTTGCGCACGAAGTCGACGATGTGGCGGCCGGCGGCCTTGCCGAAGACCAGCAGGTCGAGCAGCGAGTTGGTGCCCAGGCGGTTGGCGCCGTGCACCGACACGCAGGAGCATTCGCCCACGGCGTACAGACCATTGACGACCTGGTTGGCCTGGCCATCATGCACCACGACCTGGCCGTTGATGTTGGTGGGAATGCCGCCCATTTGGTAATGGATGGTCGGCACCACGGGAATGTCTTCCTTGGTGATGTCGACGTTGGCGAAGTTGACGCCGATTTCGTAGACCGAAGGCAGGCGCTTGTGGATGGTGTCCGCACCCAGGTGGCTCAGCTTGAGCATCACGTAGTCCTTGTTCGGACCACAGCCACGGCCTTCCTTGATTTCCTGGTCCATCGAACGCGACACGAAGTCACGTGGGGCCAGATCCTTCAAGGTGGGCGCATAGCGCTCCATGAAGCGTTCGCCTTCGCTGTTCAGCAGAATGGCGCCTTCGCCGCGGCAGCCTTCGGTCAGCAGCACGCCAGCGCCGGCCACGCCGGTGGGGTGGAATTGCCAGAATTCCATGTCCTGCAGCGGAATGCCGGCACGTGCCGCCATGCCCAGGCCGTCGCCGGTGTTGATGAAGGCGTTGGTCGATGCCGCGAAGATGCGGCCTGCGCCGCCCGTTGCCAGCAGCACGGCCTTGGCCTGCAGCTCGTACAGGTCGCCGGTCTCGAGTTCGAGCGCGGTGACACCGACGACATCGCCGGCTTCATTGCGGATCAGATCCAGTGCCATCCACTCGACGAAGAAGTTGGTCTTCGCCTTGACGTTCTGCTGGTACAGCGTGTGCAGCATGGCGTGACCGGTACGGTCGGCCGCGGCGCAGGCGCGTTGCACGGGCTTTTCGCCGTAGTTGGCGGTGTGGCCGCCGAACGGACGCTGATAGATCGTGCCATCGGGGTTGCGGTCGAACGGCATGCCGAAGTGTTCGAGCTCGTAGACCACCTTGGGGGCTTCACGGCACATGAACTCGATCGCATCCTGGTCGCCGAGCCAGTCGGAGCCCTTGATGGTGTCGTAGAAGTGATAGTGCCAGTTGTCTTCGGACATGTTGCCCAGCGACGCCGACACGCCACCCTGGGCGGCCACGGTGTGCGAACGCGTGGGGAACACTTTGGACAGCGAGGCCACATTCAGGCCGGCGCGCGACAGTTCCAGCGCGGCACGCATGCCCGAGCCGCCAGCGCCGACGATAACGACGTCAAACTTGCGCTTGGTGATTTTTGCTTTGGTATAGCTCATTCTTAACCTTCAATCGTGGAGATCGTTTGCCCGCTTACATGCGCCACAGCACCTGGAAAGCCCAGGCGGTGCAGGCGAACAGCCAGGCCAGCGTCAGGACTTGCAGCACCAGGCGCAAGAGCACGGCGGGGACATAGTCCATCCAGACGTTGCGCATGCCTACCCAGACGTGCCAGGCCAGCGCGATGACCGTGGCGAAGGTCAGGCCCTTCATCCACTGGGCGGCAAAGATACCGGCCCACAGGTCGTAACCGAGGGCACCCCTGGAGAAAATCACCTGCGCCAGCAGCGCGATGGTGAACAGGGTCATGATGACCGCGGTGCCGCGCTGGACGAGCCAGTCGCGCAGACCGTAGTGGGCACCGACAACGGTGCGCTTGGAGCCGTAATTCACGGACATGGTTATTCCTTCTTGTTCAGTGTGCGGGGCGGATCAGTACAGGCCGAACAGCTTGGCGCCCAGCACCAGGGTGAGGGCTACGCTGATCACCAGCACGGTGACGGCGGACTTGCGACCGAATTCCTTGTTCACCGACGAATGGCTCAGGTCCATCCACAGGTGGCGCAGGCCGGCGATGAAGTGGTGCAGGTAGGCCCAGATCAGCGCCAGCACCATCAGCTTGAAGAACCAGCCGGGAACAAAGCCAGCGCCCGCGCGGAACACCGCGGTGAAAGCGTCGTAGGAGATTTCCGAGGTCAGCGAGCGGTCCAGCATCCAGACGATGAACGGCAGCAGCACGAACATGATGATGCCGCTGATGCGGTGCAAGATCGACACCACGGCCGCCGCTGGCATGCGGTAGGTGGGGACGTCCTTGAGTAGGTTGATGTTGCGGAACTCTGGCCGCTTTTTGGCTAACTCTGTCATGTCATGCGCTTTCGTGGGTGGTAACTGCTTCGTAATCGGGCAAGGCGATCGCCGCAAAATTCTATTGCAATGCAGCAGCAAAGGCCCGCTTGCTGCTGCGTATTTCTCCAATTGCGTTGGTTTGCTGCCGCTTGCCTCATGAATTACCGAATTAATTCAAGGCATTGCGGTAGTGGTGGGTATCAGTGCGGTAGAGCCCGCGCCGTAACTCCATCGGAACATCGTTGTAAGTGTAGGCTACACGCTCGACGCTGAGCAATGGTGTAGAAGTACTTACATGGAGCAGTTCTGCCTGCTCGGCGTCGGGCAGAACGGCACGAATCTTCTCGTCGGCGCGCACCATGCGCACGCCGTATTCGAGTTCGAACATCGCGTAGGTTGGCCCCTGATAGGCGCTGATCTGCTCGGCTGTCAGGCCTTTGAACGCCTGGCCGGGCAGCCAGATATCTTCAAGAATGGTCGGCGTGCCGACAAAGGCGAGCACGCGGCGCACCTGCATCACGGCGTCGCCGCTGCGCAGCGCGAGCAGGCGGGCGATCTCGGCGGGCGCGCGCACGCGCTTGCAGTCGATGATCTGGCGCTGGGCGCGGCCTTCCTCGCGCTGGTCGCCGGTGTCGGGCTGCAGTTTGAGAAAGCGGTATTGCACCTGCTGGGCGGCGTGGGTGGCCACAAACGTGCCCTTGCCCTGGCGGCGCATCACGAGGTTTTCGGCGGCGAGCTCGTCAATCGCCTTGCGCACGGTGCCCTGGCTCACGCGAAAGCGCGCGGCCAGCTCCATTTCGCTGGGAATCAGCTCGCCGGGGCGCCATTCTCCGGCCTCCAGGCTCTGCAGGATCAGCCCCTTGATCTGCTGATAGAGGGGGCTGAAAGCCGGGCCCGGCGCGGGTGGCGCCACGGGCGTGTCAGAGGTGGTGGTCGAAGAGGAAGACATGTTGTTTTGTGGAATGGTGGGCGCCCGGCGACGCGTCGTGGCGCACATTGCACAGCGGGCCTATCATATCTTATATAAGACATAAGACAAATTGACCAGCGGGCAAAATCGCGAGTACACTTGCAGGCTGTTTGCGGGGGCACAGGCTTGGCTGGACAACAGAGGCTGGTGCAAGATGCGCCCACCATTTTTTCTGTTTCTGGAGTTATCACTATGAGCAAAGCACCTGTTCGCGTCGCCGTCACTGGCGCTGCTGGTCAAATCGGTTACGCGCTGCTGTTTCGCATCGCTTCGGGCGAAATGCTGGGCAAGGATCAGCCCGTCATTCTGCAACTCCTGGAAATCCCTGACGAAAAGGCCCAGAACGCGCTCAAGGGCGTGATCATGGAGCTGGAAGACTGTGCTTTCCCGCTGCTGGCCGGCATCGAAGCCCATTCCGACCCCCTGGAAGCCTTCAAGGGCACCGACTACGCCCTGCTGGTTGGCGCGCGTCCCCGCGGCCCCGGCATGGAACGTGCAGACCTGCTGGCCGCCAACGCCCAGATCTTCACGGCACAAGGCAAGGCACTGAACGCCGTCGCTTCGCGCAACGTCAAGGTGCTGGTTGTCGGCAACCCCGCCAACACCAACGCCTACATCGCCATGAAGTCGGCTCCCGATCTGCCAGCAAAGAACTTCACCGCCATGCTGCGCCTGGACCACAACCGTGCAGCTTCGCAGCTCGCGGCCAAGGCCGGTTTCAAGGTCGGCGACATCCGCAAGCTGACTGTCTGGGGCAACCACTCGCCCACGATGTACGCTGACTACCGTTTCGCCACGGTCGACGGCAAGTCGGTCAAGGAAATGATCAACGACCAGGAATGGAACGCCAACGTGTTCCTGCCCACGGTCGGCAAGCGCGGCGCAGCGATCATCGCCGCACGCGGCCTGTCGTCGGCAGCTTCGGCCGCCAACGCCGCCATCGACCACATGCGCGACTGGGCCCTGGGCTCGAACGGCGAATGGGTCACCATGGGCGTGCCTTCGAACGGCGAATATGGCATTCCTGCTGGCGTGGTCTTCGGCTTCCCCGTGACCACCGAAGGCGGCGAATACAAGATCGTCGAAGGCCTGGAAATCGACGCTTTCTCGCAAGAAGGCATCAACAAGACGCTGGCCGAGCTGCAAGGCGAGCAAGACGGCGTCAAGCACCTGCTGTAAAGAAAGCCGCGCAGCCCGATGGCCGACTGGAACCCCGCACTCTACCTGCGCTTTGCGCAGGAGCGCACCCGCCCGGCCAGCGATCTGCTGGCCCGGGTGGAGCATCCTGGTCCCACCCGCGTGGTGGACCTGGGCTGCGGGCCCGGCAATTCCACCGAGCTGCTGGTTCAGCGTTTCCCCCAGGCACATGTCCTGGGCGTGGACAACTCCGCTGCCATGCTGGCCCAGGCCCGCGAGCGGCTCCCCGACCTGGCATTCGACCAGGCTGACATCGCCGATTGGGCGCCTTCGCAGGCGCCCGATTTGATTTACGCGAATGCCGCGCTCCAATGGGTGGGCGGGCATGCGCAGCTGATTCCGCGTCTTTTCGCGGCACTGGCTCCGGCAGGCGTGCTCGCCGTCCAGATGCCGGACAATTTCAATGAGCCTTCGCATCGTTTGATGCGCGAGGTCGCCGCCTTGCCACAGTTCGCGCCGCACATAGCCGCGAAGGTGGCCGCGGGCCGGGCCATTCTCGGCATCCATGACTATTACGATCTGCTCGCGCCGCTGTCCCGGCAGGTCGATGTGTGGCACACCATTTACCAGCACCCGATGACCGACGCCCGGGCCATCGTGCAGTGGCTGCGCAGCACGGGTCTGAAGTCGTTCGTCGACCCGCTGCCCGAAGCGCTGCAAAGCGCTTTCCTTGAAGAATACGAGCGCCGTGTGGCGCTGGCTTACCCTGCGCGTGCAGACGGCCTGCGCCTGCTGGCATTTCCCCGCCTGTTCATTGTTGCGAAGCGCGCCCCATGAGCCTGTTGCCCGATTCCGCCCATCCCGCCACGGTGCTGCTCGATGCCCAGGCCAGCGCCCAGCGCCTGCCGGTCTGCGACCATTACAGTGGTGTGGAATTGCGCATGCGCAAGAGCCTGCAGCTGCAAGCCGAGATGACGCGGGAATTCGGCACCTGCGTGTTCGATGTGACGCTCGACTGCGAAGACGGCGCGCCCGTGGGCGACGAAGCCGCGCATGCACGCCTGGTCGCCGAGCTGGCGCGCGAGTCCGCGCCCGAGGCCCGCGTCGCGGCGCGCGTGCACGCGGTCGATCACCCCGCATTTTCCGAAGACATGGCGACCATCGTCGGTGAAGCCAGCCATCGCCTGTCTTACATCATGGTGCCCAAGGTCGAGAGCGTCGATGACGTGCTGCTCGCCGAGAAGGCGCTGGAGCGCGCGTCGGGCGGTCATCTGCCGCTGCACGTGCTGATCGAGTCGCCGGCCGCGGTCTACCGTGCGTTCGAAATTGCCGCCCATCCGCGCGTGCAGAGCATTTCGTTCGGCCTGATGGATTTCGTCTCGGCCCATGGCGGCGCGATTCCCGCTTCGGCGATGGGCGCGCAAGGCCAGTTCGAGCACCCGCTGGTGGTGCGCGCCAAGCTCGAAATCGCCGCGGCCTGCCATGCGCATGGCAAGGTGCCGTCGCACTGCGTGGTCACCGAGTTCAAAGACCCTGATCGCATGCAGGCGGCCGCTTCGCGCGCCGCGCGCGAGTTCGGCTATACACGGATGTGGAGTATCCATCCGGGCCAGATCCGTTCCATTTTGACGGCCTTTGCGCCGGCCCAGCCCGAAATCGACCAGGCTGCGCAGATACTGCTGTCCGCCGCCGCCGTGCACTGGGCTCCCATCAGTGCCGACGGCGTGCTCCATGATCGCGCGAGCTACCGCTATTACTGGCAGTTGCTCGAGCGCGCGCACCAGACGGGGCGCAGTCTGCCTGACGGCGTGCAGCCGTGGTTTGCTGCGTCCTCTTTTTCCTGACCTTTTTTATGATCGCTGGAGCTCACATGAAATCCTTCATCGCCTCCTTCCTGCTCCTGGCTCCTGTACTGGCTCTGGCCGCAGGCGCCGCTCCGACCGCCAAGGCCGCTGCGGCAAAGCCCGCTGCCCAGGCCAAGAAAGCCAGCGCCAAGCCCGCGGCCAAGCCTGCTGCCAAGAAGACCACCCAGGCCCGATCCAAGGCCCCCGTGGTCGCTGCAGCCGCAGCCGGCGCCGCAGGCGTTGCCACCGTGGCCCTGGCATTGACGCCCGACGAGCTGGCCATTGCCGACCGCGTGCACACCGGCCGCATCGCCTGTGAACTGGGCGCGCATGTCAACGTGAACAAGCACCAGCAGCATGCCGGCCACTTCCAGGTCGACGGCAAGGGCTTCAAGTACGAAATGGTGCCCGTGGCCACGTCCACCGGCACCGTGCGTCTGGAAGACAAGGCCGCCGGCGCGGTCTGGCTGCAGATCGCCAACAAGTCCATGCTCATGAACCAGAAGCTGGGCCAACGCCTGGCCGACGAGTGCATGAGCCCTGAGCAGTTCCAGGTGGCGGAAGCCATCAAGAAAAACCCACCCCCGAGCGTGTTCGATCAGGCGACCGGCAGTAAATAAGCCGTCCCTGGGAGAGGCAGCACGCCGCCCCACTTTAGAAAACCATTGGAGAGAGAACCATGTTGAAAGCCTATCGCGATCATGTGGCCGAGCGCGCCGCGCTTGGCATTCCACCCCTGCCGCTGGATGCCAAGCAGGTCGCGGAACTGATCGAGCTGATCAAGAACCCACCCGTTGGTGAAGACGTCATCCTGCTCGACCTGCTGACCAACCGCGTTCCTCCGGGCGTGGACGATGCAGCCAAGGTCAAGGCGTCCTTCCTCGCGGCGGTCGCGCATGGCGACATCGAGGTGGCGCTCATCTCCAAGGCACTGGCCACTGAACTGCTGGGCACCATGGTGGGTGGCTACAACGTGCATCCGCTGATCGAGCTGCTCGACGACGCCGATGTCGCGGACGTGGCCGCGAAGGCGCTGAAGAAGACGCTGCTGATGTTCGACTTCTTCAACGATGTCGAAACCAAGGCCAAGGCGGGCAACGTCAAGGCCCAGGAAGTGATGCAGAGCTGGGCCGAAGCCGAATGGTTCACGAGCCGCCCTGAAGTCGCGCAGAAGATCACCGTCACGGTGTTCAAGGTGCCTGGCGAAACCAATACCGACGATCTGTCGCCCGCGCCCGACGCCTGGAGCCGTCCCGACATTCCGCTGCACTACCTGGCGATGCTGAAGAACACGCGTCCCGACGCGGCCTTCGTGCCCGAGGAAGACGGCAAGCGCGGCCCGATGCAGTTCATCGAGAGCCTCAAGTCCAAGGGCCACACCGTGGCCTACGTGGGCGACGTGGTGGGCACGGGCTCGTCGCGCAAGTCGGCGACCAACTCGGTGATCTGGGCCACGGGCCAGGACATTCCTTTCGTTCCGAACAAGCGCTTCGGCGGTGTGACGCTGGGCGGCAAGATTGCTCCCATCTTCTTCAACACCCAGGAAGATTCGGGCTCGCTGCCTATCGAAGTCGACGTGTCGGCGCTCGAAATGGGCGACGTGATCGACATCTTCCCTTATCAGGGCAAGATCCTGCGCGACGGCAAGACCGTGGTCGAATTCCAGCTCAAGAGCGATGTGCTGCTGGACGAAGTGCGCGCCGGCGGCCGTATCAATCTGATCATCGGCCGTTCGCTGACCGCCAAGGCACGTGAGTCGCTGGGCCTGCCCGCGTCCAACGTGTTCCGTCTGCCCCAGGCGCCTGTCGCCACGCAGGCCGGTTTCACGGTTGCGCAAAAGATGGTCGGCCGTGCCGTCGGTCTGCCAGAAGGCCAGGGCGTGCGTCCCGGTACCTACTGCGAGCCGCGCATGACCACCGTGGGTTCGCAAGACACCACGGGCCCGATGACGCGTGACGAGCTGAAAGACCTGGCTTGCCTGGGCTTCTCGGCCGACATGGTCATGCAGTCGTTCTGCCACACCGCCGCCTACCCCAAGTCGGTCGACGTGAAGACCCACCGCGAACTGCCGGCTTTCATCAGCAACCGCGGCGGCGTGTCCCTGCGTCCGGGCGACGGCGTGATCCACAGCTGGCTCAACCGCCTGCTGTTGCCCGACACCGTCGGCACGGGTGGTGACTCGCACACGCGTTTCCCCATCGGCATTTCCTTCCCCGCGGGTTCGGGCCTGGTCGCGTTCGGCGCAGCCACGGGCGTGATGCCCCTGGACATGCCCGAGTCGGTTCTGGTGCGCTTCAAGGGCGAAATGCAGCCCGGCGTCACGCTGCGTGACCTGGTGCACGCGATTCCGCTGTACGCGATCAAGGCCGGTCTGCTGACCGTGGCCAAGGCCGGCAAGATCAACATCTTCTCGGGTCGCATCCTGGAAATCGAAGGCTTGCCAGACCTCAAGGTCGAACAGGCATTCGAGCTGTCCGACGCTTCGGCTGAACGTTCGGCCGCCGGCTGCACGATCAAGCTCAACACCGCGCCTGTGCAGGAATACCTGACCAGCAACGTGGTGCTGATGAAGAACATGATCGCCGAAGGCTACGCCGACAAGCGCACGCTGCAGCGCCGCATCGAAAAGGTCGAAGCCTGGCTGGCCAACCCCAGCCTGCTCGAAGCCGACAAGGACGCCGAATACGCTGCCGTGATCGAGATCGACCTGGCCGACATCAAGGAACCCATCGTCTGCTGCCCCAACGATCCCGATGACGCCAAGTTCCTGTCCGAAGTGGCCGGCACCAAGATCGACGAGTCCTTCCTCGGTTCGTGCATGACCAACATCGGCCACTTCCGCGCAGCTGCCAAGCTGCTCGGCGGCCAGCGCGACATTCCCGTCAAGATGTGGGTCGCTCCTCCGACCAAGATGGACGAGAGCGAGCTGATCAAGGAAGGCCACTACGCGGCGTTCGGTGCTTCCGGTGCGCGCACCGAAATGCCCGGCTGCTCGCTGTGCATGGGCAACCAGGCGCAGGTGCGCGAAGGCGCGACGGTGATCTCCACCTCGACCCGCAACTTCCCCAACCGTCTGGGCAAGAACACCAACGTGTACCTGGGTTCGGCCGAACTCGCGGCCATCGCTTCCAAGCTGGGCTACCTGCCTTCGAAGGAAGAGTACCTGCTGGCCATGGGCGTGATCGACGCCGACAAGGCCAGCGTCTACCGCTACATGAACTTCGACCAGATCGAAGAGTACGCGGAAGTCGCCAAGGGCGTCGCCGCCTGATCTCGCTGCCGCCGCGCGGCGGCATGTTGAGTGAGAAACCCGCTTCGGCGGGTTTTTTCATTGCAGCGCGGCGCTGTGGCGTTCTGCATACGAGTGATTCTCATCTGCAAACTATAATCAATATGTTTCCGTCACACCCCGCGCTACAGGTCCAGCCCACGCCACATCTCGGCCATTGCATGACGGACAGCGTCAATGCATTCGATGGACTGGACTTCCCGTGGCCGCGCACTATTACAAGGAACTGCTGAACTTCTGCGCGCGCAGCCTGCGCGACCGCGATGCCGCGGCCGATCTGGTGCAGGAAGCCTATGCGCGCTTTCTTGGCGTCCAGCAGTCGGGCACGGTCATTGCCGATGCGCGCGCGCTGCTGTTTCGCACCACGCGCAACCTGATCACCGACCAGCACCGGCGCGCCGAATTCAGGGCGCACCAAAGCCTCGATGCCTTGCTCGAAGAAGATCAGCCGCTCGCGCCCAGACACCTGCAGCCTGAAGAGATCTATGCTTTCAGCCAATACGCCCAGGCCATTCATGGCGCGATCGAAAGCCTGCCGCCGCGCTGCCGCGAGGCTTTCATCCTGAACCGCTTCGACGGCCTGTCGCACCAGGAAGTCGCCGACAAGATGGGCATCTCGCGCAATATGGTGGCCCAGCATGTGATTCGCGGCGTGCTGGTCTGCAAGGCCTGTGACGACGCATTCCATGGCCGCGCCCGCGCGGTGGCACGCTCCATCTCTTCCCATGCGGCCGCTTGACTCCCACCGCTGCACGCCCGCGCCGTCGTCTGCGGCGCAGGCGCGCGATGCTGCCGATTTCGCCGAGTTCATCGCGGGCCAGGATCCACTCGATGCGGCCGCGGCCGGCTGGATGGTGCGGCGCCAGGACGGACTCACGCCCGAGGAACAAGCCGAATTCGAGCAATGGCTGGCCGCCGATCCCGCGCATGCCGATGCGCTGGAGCAGGTCGAAGGCGTCTGGGGCCGCATGGACGAGTTGCCTGAAGAAAGCGTGGCAGCGCTCAAGACCGGTTTGCCGCCCGCGCCGCCTGCGCGCGGCGCGCCTGTTTCCCCCATTTCACCGGGCCGGCGCGGCTGGATGCGCGATCTTGTCGGCCGGCTCATGCCCCAGGCCGCGGCAGCGGCGCTGGCGTTCGGCGTGGTGGGTGGCGGCTGGTACGGCTGGACGGCATGGCAGGGCCAGCCCACGTTCACGCAGACGCTGGCCACGGCGCGCGGCCAGCAAAAGCAGGTGGAGCTTCCCGACGGCAGCACGCTGTGGCTGGATACCGCGACCCAGGTCGAGGTGCGCCTCTATCGCCAGCGGCGCGAAGTGCGGCTGTCCGAAGGCCAGGTGCTGTTCGCCGTGCAGCCGAATGCCGAACAGCCGTTCGACGTGCTCGCCGGCGCCACGCGCGTCACCGTGGTCGGCACGCGCTTCGCGGTGCGGCGCACGCACAGCGGGCTGGGCGATGACGGCGCCATCGGCGTGGTGGTCGAGGAGGGCAGGGTGCGTGTGGCGGCTGCATCGACCGCGACCGCGCCGGTCGAACTAGGCGCGGGCCAGTCCGTGCGCGCCGACGCCGCGGGCGCCTTGGGGCCTGTCAGCACGGGCGCGGCGGCCCCGGCCGCCTGGCGCGAAGGCCGCATCAGCTTCGACGGCGTGCCGCTGGCGCAGGCGCTGGCCGAGTTCGAGCGCTATGGCGATACCGGCTTGATGGTGCGCGACCCGGCCGTCGCGGCGCTCAAGGTGCATGGCAGTTTCGAGCTGCAGCAGGTGGGGGCGTTCGCGCGCGCCTTGCCCCAGGTGCTGCCCGTGCGGCTGAGCCGCATCGACGGGCGCAGCGAGATCATCTCCAGCAGGCCGTGAAAAAAGTGCACAAATTGCGCCGCCTGACCTCAACACATTGAGGGCTCGTGCGTCAGCAAAGGTAGCAACCTTTCTTGTCTACCGTGGAGATCACTTTCATGCCTCACCCGCGCCTGCAGCCCGCGCCGCTTGCCCTGGCCATTGCCCTGGCCCTGTCGTCCCTGGTGCTTGCACCTGCCCAGGCCCAGTCGGTCACCGCCGCCGTGCCCATCGTGCTGCCTGCCCAGCCGCTGGGCGCGGCGCTCAATGAACTCGCGCGCCAGGCAAAGCTTCAACTGATGGTGCATCCCGACGGCATCGTGGGCAAGCAGGCCCCGGCCGTGTCGGGAACGCTCACGCCGCAACAGGCGCTCGACCAGCTGCTGCGCGGCAGCGGCCTGGCCGCGCAGGTCAATGGCGCGGAAGTCATCATTCGCCCCGCGCCGGCCGCGGGCGGCGCCGAAGCATCGCTGGGCGCGGTCACGGTCACGGCCAATCAGCTGGGCGAGATCACCGAGGGCACGGGCAGCTATACGCCGGGCACCATTGCAACGGCCACCAGGATGGTGCTCACGCCGCGCGAGACACCCCAGTCGATCAGCGTGGTCACGCGCCAGCAGATGGACGACTTCGGCCTGACGTCCATCGACGGCGTGATCAATCACACGCCCGGGGTCAGCGTGCTGACCATGGACAGCGAGCGCACCATGTACTACGCGCGCGGCTTCGAGATCAACAACTTCCAGTACGACGGCATTCCGATGCAGCGCTTCTCGGGCTATTCGTCGGGCAATACGCTCAGCGACATGGCGATCTATGACCGCGTGGAAGTGCTCAAGGGCGCGACCGGGCTGCTCACCGGCAGCGGCGATCCGGGCGCCACGATCAATCTGATCCGCAAGAAGCCGACGCGCAAACTTCAGGGCCATGCCACGCTGGGCGTGGGATCGTGGGACAACTATCGCAGCGAACTCGATGTCAGCGGCCCGATCAACGAAAGCGGCAGCGTGCGCGGCCGGGCGGTTGCCGCCTACCAGGACAAGCATTCGCACCTGGATCGCTATCAGCGCAAGACGTCGGTGTTCTACGGCGTTGTCGAGGCCGACCTGACGCCCAGTACCCTGCTGACCGTGGGCGCGGACTACCAGGACAACGATCCCAAGGGCTCGACCTGGTTCGGCACGCCGATCTACAACAGCAACGGCGATTTCAATCAAACAGGGCGTGCCTTCAATCCCGCCGCACGCTGGAGCAGCTGGCAGCAATACACGCGCACGGGCTTCGCGACGCTGGAGCATTTCTTCGACAACGAGTGGGTGGCCAAGCTGCAGCTGAACCACCAGATCAATGGCTACGACCTGCGCATGGGCTCGCTGGGCAGCGGCTTTCCCAACCCCTTCACAGGTGCGGGCAGCAATCTCTGGCTGGGCAGCTATGTGGGCGAGACGGTCAGTGACGCCGCCGATTTCTACGCCAGCGGCCCGTTCCAGCTGTTCGGGCGCAAGCACGAACTGGTGCTGGGCGGCAGCTTTTCCCACACCAAATGGACCAACGAAGGGCAGTGGGCCGGCGCGGCCAGCGTCGCGGATTTCTACGGCTGGAGCGGCGACTATGCCCAGCCCAACTGGTCACGCACCGCGGGCAAGCCCGAGACCACGCGCGAGCAGGGCGTCTATGTGGCGACGCGCCTCAATCTGCGTGACGATCTCAAGCTGCTCGCGGGCAGCCGCGTGGCCAACTACAAGAAGGAACAGTTGCAGAAATCGGGCGTCGTCGTCCCTTACCTGGGATTGGTCTATGACCTGGACCCGCAATGGTCGCTGTACGGCAGCTACACCAGCATCTTCAAGCCCCAGTCATCCCAGGACGAACTGGGCCGCACGCTCGATCCGCTCGAAGGCAACAACGCCGAGATCGGCGCCAAGAGTGCATTTTTCGATGGGCGGCTCAATGCCAGTCTGGCCTATTTCCACCTGAACCAGGACAACTATGCGGTCAGCACCGGCAAGCGCACGCCCAGCGGCACGACGGCCTACCGCGCGGTGAGCGGCGTCAGGACCAAGGGCGTCGAGCTGCAGGTCTCCGGCGCGTTGACGCCGCACTGGCAAGTGCATGCCGGCATCACGCACCAGAAGTCGCGCCGTCAGGGCGCGCCGGTGTCGACCCTGGCGCCCGAGAGCCAGCTGAGCCTGTACGCGAGCCACAAGCTGGGCGGCGCGCTCGCCGGCCTGACCCTGGGCGCCGGCGCCCGCTGGCAGGACGACACCTGGGCCGATGTGAGCCATCCTTCCGGCACCAAGATGCGGCACACGGTCAAGAGCTTCTGGTTGCTCGATGCGTCGGCGCGCTACCAGTTCAGCAAGCAGTTGTCGGCCTCAATGGCCATCAACAACCTGCTCGACAAGAAGTACTACACCGTCTTCGACAGCAACTATTCCTGGGGCGAGCCGCGCAGCTTCAATGTGAGCTTGCGCTACGACTTCTAAGCCCTTGTCTGCCGCGCGGCCTGTCGGCCAATGGCCGCCAGCATGCGCCGCCGAATCAGCCCGCTGACGGGCCTGATCAGATACCAGTACGGCGCGAACTTGCGTTGTGCTTCGTCATCAAGGCAGAACACGCGCGTTTCGGTGACCAGCCGGGTGTGCGTGCCGTTCAGCGGCTCGGCGACAAAGCTCAGCACCAGCTTGGCCGCGCCCGGCGCGTTGAAGGCCAGGAACGACTGGCCGTCGGCAATGCGCGCCTGGCCGTAGTCGGTCTGCCAGAATTTTCCCGCCAGGCCCAGCACCAGTTCCTGGTCGCCGCGCTGTTCGAGCGGCGTGAAGTTGTTCATGCCGAACGACGGCTGGGGCGCGCCGGTACGGCCTTGCAGCCGGTGCAGCGCGCGCATGGGCAGTTCGCGCGCAGCGATCGCGTATTTGAAAAACGCATCGCCCTCGGGCCGGAAGTCGCGCGCCGCGGCCATGACCCGGGCCTGGGGCGCGGCGATGTCCAGCGCATGGCGTTCGCTGAAGTGGTGTCGGGGCAGGTATTTCTCGTGCAGGTGCATGACTTGATGTTAGCGCCGCGCTGGCCTATGGATCGTGGGCAGATGCGTTCTTGACCCACAGCATTCGTCACACGTAAGAGGCACAATGGTCTGACAGCAATCAGGAGAGCCCCCGATGAAACATGCGTTCGCCACCACGCTCAAGAACTTCAAGACCTCGTCCGGCGTGACCGGCAAGTTCTACTCACTGCCCGCGCTGGCCAAGCAATATCCGAGCGTGCAGCGCCTGCCGGTCTCGCTGCGCATCGTGCTCGAAGCCGTATTGCGCCATTGCGACGGCAAGAAGGTCACGCCCGAACATGTGCGCCAGTTGGCGCAATGGCAGCCGCAGGGAGCGCGCACGGAAGAGATTCCCTTTGTCGTGGCGCGCGTGGTGCTGCAGGATTTCACCGGCGTGCCGCTGCTCGCCGATCTGGCCGCGATGCGCAGCACCGCCGCGCGCCTGGGCAAGAAGCCCGAGGCCATCGAGCCGCTGGTGCCGGTCGATCTGGTGGTCGACCATTCGATCATGGTCGATTACTTCGGCACCAAGAAAGCGCTGGACCTGAACATGAAGCTGGAGTTCCAGCGCAACCAGGAGCGCTACCAGTTCATGAAATGGGGCATGCAGGCGTTCGATACGTTCGGCGTCGTGCCGCCGGGCTTCGGCATCGTGCACCAGGTCAATCTCGAATATCTCGCGCGCGGCGTGCACCGGCGCGACGACGGCGTGCACTATCCCGACACGTTGGTCGGCACCGACAGCCACACGACGATGATCAACGGCATAGGCGTCGTCGGCTGGGGCGTGGGCGGCATCGAGGCCGAGGCCGCGATGCTGGGCCAGCCGGTCTACATCCTGATGCCCGATGTCGTCGGCTTCGAGCTCACGGGCCGGCTGCGCGAAGGCGTCACGGCCACCGATCTGGTGCTGACCATCACCGAACAGCTGCGCAAGGAAAAGGTCGTGGGCCAGTTCGTCGAGTTCTTTGGCGAAGGCACGCAAAGCCTGGCCGTTCCCGACCGCGCGACGATTGGCAACATGGCGCCCGAATACGGCGCGACGATGGGCTTTTTCCCCGTCGACGACAAGACGCTCGACTACTTCCGCGGCACGGGCCGCAGCGCGGCCGAGATCGAGGCCTTCGAAGCCTATTTCCGTGCCCAGCAGCTGTTCGGCGTGCCGAACCGCGGCGAGATCGACTATTCGCGCGTCGTGTCGCTGGACCTGGGCAGCGTGACGCCGAGTCTTGCCGGCCCCAAGCGCCCGCAGGACCGCATCGAGCTGGGCCAGGTGGCGTCGCAGTTCACGCATCTGTTCAGTGCCCCGGCGGCGCAAAACGGTTTCAACCAGCAAGGCGAAGTGCTGCACACGCGCCATCTGGTGCAGGACCGCCCCGAGGATAAAGCCCTGCCCGCGACGCGGCCCACGCCCGCGGGCGCGGAGCGCCAGCTCGCTGAAATGGAGTCGAACAAGCCCGAGCCGGCTACGGCCCATGCCTCGGCCGAAGTGCCCACGCCCGTGGCGGCCAGCACCAGCGATGCGGGAGCGTTCACCATCGGCAATGGCGACGTACTGATCGCGGCGATCACCAGCTGCACCAACACTTCCAACCCCAGCGTGATGCTGGCCGCGGGCTTGCTGGCGAAGAAGGCGGTGGAAGCCGGCCTCAAGGTGCAGCCGCATATCAAGACGTCGCTGGCGCCGGGCTCGCGCCTGGTCACGCGTTATCTGACCGAAGCCGGTCTGCTGCCTTACCTTGAAAAGCTGGGCTTTGCGCTCGCGGGCTATGGCTGCACCACCTGCATAGGCAACGCGGGCGATCTCACGGCCGAAATCAACGCCGCCATTCGCCAGAGCGATCTGGTCTGCGCCGCCGTGCTGTCGGGCAACCGCAATTTCGAGGCGCGCATCCACCCCAACCTCAAGGCCAACTTTCTCGCCAGCCCGCCGCTGGTCGTGGCCTATGCGCTCGCCGGCACCGTGCTCACCGATCTGATGACCCAGCCCGTGGGCAAGGGCCGGGGCGGCAAGGATATCTACCTGGGCGACATCTGGCCCAGCACCGAGGAGGTGCAGGCGCTGATGCACCATGCGATGAATGGCGCGGCCTTCCAGGAGAACTACGAGAAGGTCAGCAGCGAGCCGGGCAAGCTTTGGGAAAAGATCCGCGGCGTCAGCGGCGCGACCTATACCTGGCCCGAAAGCACCTATATCGCCGAGCCGCCGTTCTTCACCGATTTCACGCTCGACATCGCCCAGCCCGTGACCACGGGCATACAGCCGAGCAATCCGTATGCGGTGCATGGCGCGCGCATCATCGCGCTGTTCGGCGACTCGATCACCACCGACCATATTTCGCCGGCCGGCTCCATCCATCCCAAGTCACCCGCAGGCGAATGGCTGTGCGCCAACGGCGTGCAGCAGGCCGATTTCAACAGCTACGGCTCGCGCCGCGGCAACCATGAAGTGATGATGCGCGGCACGTTCGCCAACGTGCGCATCAAGAACCTGATGCTGCCGCCGCTGGCCGACGGCAGCCGCGAGGAGGGCGGGCTCACGCTGTACCGCGACGCAGCCTGCGAAGCGCGCAAGATGCCCATCTACGACGCCGCCATGCAATACCAGGCCGAAGGCCGGGCCAGCGTGATCTTCGCGGGCGAGGAGTACGGCACGGGTTCCAGCCGCGACTGGGCGGCCAAGGGCACGCAGCTGCTGGGCATCAAGGCCGTGATCGCGCGCAGCTTCGAGCGCATTCACCGCAACAACCTGGTGGGCATGGGCGTGCTGCCGTTGCAGCTGCGCGGCGACGACAGCTGGGCCAGCCTGGGCCTGGTGGGCGACGAGTTCATCGAAGTCATTCCCGATCCGCTGCTGACGCCGCAAAGCGATGCCGAACTGTGCATCACGCACGCCGACGGCAGCCAGTTGCGCCGCACATTGACGCTGCGCATCGACACGCCCATCGAAGCCGACTACTACCGCCACGGTGGCATCCTGCCGTACGTGCTGCGGCAGTTGCTTCAGGGCTAGGCCCGGCCCGCCCCCGTCAGCGCGGGGGCGGCGCAGCGTTATTGCATGGCGATGCCCGACTGGCGCACCAGCTTCTCTGTGCGCGGAATCTCGGTCTTGATGAAGGCTTCGAAGTCCGCGACGCTGCCGCCGCGCGCTTCGGCGCCGGTGGCGATTAGGCGCTCGCGAAACTCGGGCGTGGTCAGCAGCTTGTTGATTTCGGTGTTGAGCTTGGCCACCACGGGCGCCGGTGTGCCGGGGCTGGCAACGATGCCATACCAGGGCGCGATATCGAAGCCTGGATAGCCTTGCTCGGCAATCGTCGGGATGTCGGGCGCCATCGCGGCGCGGCCCGCGGTCGAGACGCCCAGCGCGCGCAGCTTGCCGGCCTTGACCTGCGGCAGCGCGGTCATGATGGTGTCGAAGTACAGCGACACCTGGCCCGCCATCAGTGCGGGGATGGCTTCGGCAGCACCTTTGTAGGGCACATGCACCAGGTCGATGCCCGCGACCTGACGCAGCAGTTCGCCGGCCATGTGCGATGTGGTGCCCGCGCCAAATGATGCATAGGTCAGCTTGCCGGGATTCGCCTTGGCATAGGCCACCATTTCCGCCAGCGTCTTGAAGGGCAGTGCCGGGTCGGCCAGCAGCACGTTGGGCGTGATGGCCACGACCGCGACCTTCTCGAACGCGTCGGCGTCGTAGCTCAGGCTCTTGTACAGAAAGCGGTTCGTGACCATGGAGGCCGGGCCGCTCATCAGCAGCGTGTAGCCGTCTCCCGGCGCGCGGGCGGCCGTGGTGCTGCCTATCATCGCCGCCGCTCCCGGCTTGTTTTCCACCAGCACGGGCTGGCCCAGCGACTTGCTCAGGCCGGTGCCAATCTGGCGGCTGAGCATATCGGTGGCCGAGCCGGCCTGGAAGGGCACCACGATGCGTATGGGTTTGGAGGGCCAGGTCGCGGGCCCCTGGGCTGCTGCCGTGAAGGCAAGCGTGGAAACGAGGGCTGCGGCAAGGGGCGAACGGATCAGGCGGAGGTTCATGGTCGGCATCAGGTTGGGTTGCGGATAGTGCGCAACAGCAGGGCCGTTGCACCGGTGAAGTGGCATTCAGGGATATTTAGATATTTGTATCCAATCCAGCGAAGACTACCAAGCAATAAACGAACCAGTGCTAGGGGAAACCGCAGGGTGTGGCGGTTGCAGCGCCAAAGATTTGCGCGCCAGGCGGCGGCTTGCGCGGGGCAGGGGCGCTGCGACAACGCACCTCGCCGTAAAATTGACCGGTCCTTTCTCGGGGCAATGACACAAAGAACCTATGAGCTCCATGCTGACCGCCCGACTATCCTCGTTTGACACCGCTCCCGCGACCGCGCAGGAGGAGGCCTATCAGCACATCAAGCGTGGCATCCGCATGGGCGAGCTGCGCCCGGGCACGCGGCTGGCGCCGGACGACATCGCGGCCGAGATCGGCACCAGCCGCATGCCGGTGCGCGAAGCCTTGAATCGGCTCGCGACCGAAGGTCTGATCATCAATCGCCCCAACCGCGGCGCCATGGTCCGGGTGCTGACGGAAAAGGAAGTGCGCGAAGTGTTCTCCATGCGCGCGGTGCTCGAAGGTCTGGCCGCGTCGTTTGCGGCGGAGAACGTCACGGCCAACGACATCCATGACCTGGAGCAGCTGCTGCAGCGCATGCACCGCAGCGGCCTGAATGCGTCGGAGTGGATCACGGCGCACAGCCAGTTCCACGAGCGCCTGTGCATCATCGCGGACGCGCCCCAGCTGCTGCGGCAGATCGCGGCCTTGCACTCGGTGTCGGAGCCGCTGATGCGCGTATGGCTCGAAGGGCGGCCGTCGCCGGACTATGTGCACGACCGCCATCACGAACTGATTTCGGCGCTCAAGGCCAAGGACAGCGCGCTGGTCGAAGGCTTGATGCGTGCGCATATCCTGCGCACGCTGCCGGGGATTCTGCAGGCCAATCTGGCAGCTTGAGTATCCCGTCTGGCTTGGACGGGGTAAGCGAGCCAAAGCCTCGCAGGGCGTTAGAACGAAACAGCGGGCCTCTCCCCCCGTTCGTCCTGAGCCCGTCGAAGGATGAACGGCCTGCGCTCAAGTCATGAGGACCGGCCGTTCATGGTGCGACGCGGCCGGCTAGGCAAGCTCACCACGAACGGGTTTTACAGTGCGCCCTCTTTGTCTTTTTACCCCTCCGTTCGCCCTGAGCCTGCCTCGCCGGCCGCGTCGAAGGATGAACGGCCTGCCTTCAAGTCATGAGGACCGGCCGTTCATGGTGCTACAGGCTCAGCCCAGATTCACCCCCATGGCGCAACCGTCCTTGCGATGGTCCGACGCGCCGTGCAGCACGCCATTCTCCCAATCCACCCGGATCGCCTGCGCGCCGCCGATGGCGGGATGGACCGGGGCCACGAGCTGGTAGCCCTGCTGCGCCAGCGCTTGCTGCACATCCTGGGGCAGCGTGCTTTCGAACTCCACCGTGTCGGTGCCTGGAATGGGGAACAGACGCGGCAGGTCGCTGGCCGCCTGCACGTCGCAGCCGTAGTCGATGACCTTGGACAGGAAGTGGGCGTGGCCCATGGCCTGGTAGTGGCCGCCCATCACGCCGAACACCAGTTCGACCTTGCCGTTCTTCGTCGCCATGCCGGGGATGATGGTGTGCAGCGGGCGCTTGCGCGGGCCTATGCAGTTGGGGTGGCCCTTGGTCAGCTCGAAGCTTTGGCCGCGGTTGTGCAGCAGCACGCCCGATTTGGGCGCCATCAGGCCCGAGCCGAAGGGGTGGAAGATCGAGTTGATGAAGCTTGCGCAGTTGCGGTCCTTGTCGACCACTGAGATGTAGACGGTGTCCTTGTGCTCGACCGTGGCATTGGTCGCCGAGGTATCCAGCGCGGCCGGGAACTCGCCCGAACGCAGCTGCGTGGCCAGTTCCTGCGACAGCAGGTAGTCGACGTCGACATCGGCGAAGCGCGGATCGGCCAGCAGCGCGTCGCGCACCCGGTAGGCCATGCGCGTGGCGTCGATCTCGGCCTTGAGGCGCTCGGGCGACAGCGGGTCCAGGCCGGGCTCCACGCCTTGCAGGATGTTGAGCAGCAGCAAGGCGATGATGCCTTGGCCGGGCGGCGGGCATTCGTGCACCACATAGTCGCGGAACGCGGCTTTGACCGGCTGCACGAACTCGCCGCGGTAGCTCGCGAAGTCGTCCAGCGTGTGCACGCCGCCCAGGCTGCGCAGGTACGACACGATGTCTTCGGCGACTGCGCCTTCGTAGAAGCCCGCGCGGCCTTTTTCGGCGATGGTGCGCAACGTCGCGCCCAGCTTGGGCTGGCGGTGGACCGAGCCGATTGCCGGCGCCTTGCCGTCGACCAGCATGTTGTCGCGCGCGGTCGTGGCCGCGAGCAGCTGGGTCTGCGCGGCCCAGTCGGTGCCAGAGCGCGGTGCCACGGCATAGCCTTGCTCGGCAAAGCGGATCGCGTCTTCGAGCAGGCGGCCCATGGGCAGGCGGCCGAATTTTTCCGTCAGCGCAAACCAGGCGTCGACGGCGCCGGGCACCGTGACCACATGCGGCGACTGGCGCGGCAGCTGCTTTTTCTCGCCCGCGGCCAGCAGCGCGTCGATGGAGATTGCCTGGGGCGCCCAGCCTGCGCCGTTGTAGGCGTGGATGTCGTCGCTGCCCTTTTCGCTGTACAGCGCAAAGCAGTCGCCACCTATGCCGGTCGAGCCTGGCTCGACGACGCACTGCACGGCGCAGGCGGCGATCGCGGCATCCATCGCGGTGCCGCCGGCTTCGAGGATGCGAACCGCGGCCTGGGTCGCGGCGGGGTGGGAAGTGGCGGCCATGCCGTGGGTGGACATGACGACGGATCGACCGGGCTTCTGAAAATCGCGCATAACTTGTTTCTTTCCTTCTAGCGTTGCTCAGGCTGTTCTTGCCAATGAGAGGGAGGCGTCCGCTGCGCAGGCCCACCAGCGAGCGGGCAGGCCCCAAGCCTAAACCCACAGCGGAATTATAGGATTAGAGATATCCCTGTATCTTTGTATCCAATCTGGCTTTTTTGAGAATGCAAGGCTTGTGCCAGCGTTGGGGTGCAATGGCCGCGCGCTTTTGGTGCGTGGCCGGGGTGGCCGCCGGCATCAAGGCTGAAAGGTGGGTGCACTCTTAGAATGGGTGTGGGGGCCAGGCCCTTGAGGACCAACCATGAATTTCTTTGCTTCGCCGCCGCTCGATGGCTCGGCCACGAGTGCCCACGAGCAGGCCTATCACCATCTCTCGCATGCGATCCGCATGGGCCACATGAAACCCGGCGAACGCCTGGTCGCCGATGACGTCGCCAATGCCATAGGCATGAGCCGCATGCCCGTGCGCGAGGCCTTGCGCCGCCTGGCGTCCGAAGGGCTGCTGGTGATGCCGCCCAATCGCGGCGCGATCGTGCGCGAGCTGTCGGAAGCCGAGGTCGTGGAGGTGTTCGAGATGCGCGCCGTGCTCGAAGGCCTGGCGGCCGCGATGGCCGTGCGCCGCTGCACGCCCGGCGACATCGCCGACCTGGAGGACCTGCTGGCGAGCATGCAGCGCTGC
>NZ_JAHCDD010000060.1 GCF_018413525.1 Acidovorax sp. CCYZU-2555 | reverse complement strand
ATCAGCCGGGCCCAGGCCGGTGCGGCTTGCGAGCGAGCGTCGGCTGACGCCGGCGCGCGCAATGCCTGCGCCGTGCTCGACTTCCAGGCCGCGGACACCGCCAACACCATTCTGTATGGCGACGTGATGCGTGCGCTGTCGGCGCACGAGCGCCCGGCGCTGCGCAAGGACCAGACCGCCTGGGCGCGCCAGCGCATCACGGCCTGCAAGACGGCCCATGCCAGCGAGGAAACCTTGGCCGACTGGCCCGCGCGTTATCACCATTGCCTGCAGCAGGCCACCGAAGCGCGCCGCTCTGCACTCATGCACTGGCTGCAAAACGGCGGGGCCCCCGCACAACGATAGGAATACCCATGGACTTTGAACTCAGCGACGAACAACAGGCCTTTGCCGATACCGCACGCCAGTTTGCCCAGGCCGAGCTCGCGCCGCATGCGGCGCGCTGGGACGCCGAAGGCCACTTTCCGCGCGACGCCATCGCCAAGGCCGGCGAGCTGGGGTTTTGCGGCCTGTACGCGCCCGAGAACGCGGGCGGCCTGGCCTTGCCGCGGCTGGACGCGACCATGGTGTTCGAGGAAATGGCGGCCGTGGACCCCTCGACCACGGCCTTCATCACCATCCACAACATGGCGACCTGGATGCTGGGCACCTGGGCCCAGGACGCGGTGCGCGAGGAATGGGGTCCGCAGCTCGCCAGCGGCGCCAAGCTGGCCTCGTACTGCCTGACCGAGCCCGGCGCGGGCTCGGACGCGGCCGCGCTGGTCACGCGCGCGGAGCGCTGCATTGAGGGTGACGGCGACAGCTACCGCATCAGCGGCAGCAAGGCCTTCATCTCGGGCGCGGGCAGCACCGACATGCTGGTGCTGATGGCGCGCACTGGCGCCGTGGGCTCGGGCGCGGCCGGCATCAGCGCGTTTGCCGTGCCTGCCGACCTGCCCGGAATCACCTACGGCAAGAAGGAAGAAAAGATGGGCTGGAACAGCCAGCCCACGCGCGTGATCCATTTCGACAATGTGCTGGTGCCCGCGCAGAACCTGCTGGGCAGCGAAGGCGAAGGCTTCAAGATCGCGATGAAGGGCCTGGACGGCGGGCGCATCAACATCGCCTGCTGTTCGGTGGGCGCGGCCCAGGGCGCGCTGGCCCAGGCCCAGGCGCATCTGCACGCGCGCCGCCAGTTCGGCAAGAGCCTGGCGAGCTTCCAGGCGCTGCAGTTCAAGCTCGCCGACATGGCGACCGAACTCGTCGCCGCGCGCCAGATGGTGCGCCTGGCCGCGAGCAAGCTCGACGCCGGCGCGCGCGATGCATCGACCTACTGCGCCATGGCCAAGCGCTTCGCGACCGACGCCGGCTTCATGGTCTGCAACGAAGCGCTGCAGTTGCATGGCGGCTATGGCTACATTCGCGAATACCCGCTCGAGCGCCTGATGCGCGATGCGCGCGTGCACCAGATTCTCGAAGGCACGAACGAAATCATGCGCGTGATCATCGCGCGGCGCATGCTCGAGGCCGACGCGCCCGACGTGATCCGCTGAAAGCCCTTTCATGCCGCGCAATCCCGACGCTTTTTCTCCCGGCCTGGTGGCCGCGCTGCGCCAGGCGCTCGACAGCCGCAGCGACGTCGAAGAGCGCCAGATGTTCGGCTGCCTGTGCTTCATGGTCGACAGCAAGATCTGCCTGGGCGTCAAGCGCGACGAGCTGCTGGTGCGCCTGCCGCCCGCGCGCCACGACGAATTCGCCGAGCAGCCCGGCGTGCGCGAGCTGTCGCCCGGCGGCGGCATGCAAGGCTATTTCTTCATCGAACCCGATGGCTATGCGCGCCGCGCGCAGTGGGAGTTCTGGCTCGGCGAAGCGCTGGCCTACAACCCCCAGGCCAAGGCCAGCCCCAGGCGCAAGCCGCGCGCCGTGCGCATGGACAGCGAAGACTGAATTTCCAATAACCACACCAGGAGACAAGCATGCAAATCGCATTCATCGGACTCGGCCACATGGGCGGCCCCATGGCCGTCAATCTGCAGAAGGCCGGCCACGGCGTCGCGGCCTTCGACCTTTCCCAGCAGGCCTGCGACAAGTTCGCGGCCGCAGGCCTGACCATTGCGGCCAGCGCCCAAGCCGCGGTACAAGGCGCGCAAGTCGTCATCAGCATGCTGCCAGCGAGCCGCCATGTGCAGGCGCTGTATCTCGGAGCATCGGGTGAAGGTGGCCTGCTCGCGCACATCGCCCCCGGCACGCTGGTGATCGACTCCTCGACCATTGCCGCGGCGACCAGCCAGCAGGTCGGCAAGGCCGCCAACGCCGCGGGCCTGGACTTCATCGACGCACCGGTCTCGGGCGGCACGGGCGGCGCGATTGCGGGCACCTTGACCTTCATGGTGGGCGCGAGCCTGGCACAGCTCGAGCGCGCGCGGCCGATACTGGAGAAGATGGGCAGCAACATCTTCCACGCGGGCAATGTGGGCGCGGGCCAGACGGCCAAGATCTGCAACAACATGCTGCTGGGCATTCTGATGATAGGCACCAGCGAAGCGATCGCGCTGGGCGTGGCCAACGGCCTGGACCCGCAGGTGCTGTCCGAAATCATGCGCCGCAGCTCGGGCGGCAACTGGGCGCTCGAAAAGTACAACCCCTGGCCCGGCGTGCAGGAAAACGCGCCCAGCAGCAAGCAGTATGCGGGCGGCTTCGGCACCGACCTGATGCTCAAGGACCTGGGCCTGGCGCAGGAAAACGCGGGCGCGGTGCAGGCCGCGACGCCGCTGGGCGGCCTGGCGCGCTCGCTGTATGCGATGCACTCGATGGCCGGCCATGGCGGACTCGACTTCTCGAGCATCGTGAAAAGCCTGCAAAAGCGCGGCGACTGACGGGCATCAAGGCGCGCGCATACGGCCTGACCGCAATGCGCGCGAATGGGCAACAATGCAGGTTGCGTTCCGGCACGGTACGCAGCTGCCCCCCTGACATCCGGCCGGCCATGCCGCCGGGAAAATCAAGGCGGCACCCTTTTCGCGCGCCATGCGCGCGCTTCTTGCCCGAAAGGAAATCTGGATGAAATACCTGCAACCTTCCGCCATTGCCTCGGCACTGCGTGCCGGCGGCCTGAGCCTGATCAGCATGGTGGTCATGGGCACCGCGAGCGCGCCCTTGTACGCCGAAACGCCTGCCCAGTGGCAGGCCGCCTTGCAGCAGACCCGTCTGTCGCTGTCGCAGGCGATCGACGCGGCCGAGAAAGCCGTTCCGGGCCGGGCCTTCGACGCCCAGCTCGACATCGACGACGGCTCGCCGCGCTTTGACGTCGACCTGATCACGACCCAGGGCGACCATGTCGAAGTGCATGTCAATGCCGGCACGGGCGCGGCGCTGCAGCACAAGAACAAGGGCTCGGCATCGTCCAAGGACAAGAAGCGGCTCGAAGCCAGCAAGATCACGCTCAAGCAGGCACTGGACGCCGCGCTCAAGCACACGCCCGGCACCGCCGTCGATGTGGAACTGGGCAACGACTGGGGCCGCACCGTGATCGCCGTCGATGTGCTGACCACCGCCGGCCAGCGCATGGAGATCAAGATCAACCCCGCGGACGGCAGCGTGATCAGCGCGAAAACGGACTGACGGTCCAGGAGGGGGTCTGCCGCAACTTGCCGATTGCCGCAAGAACCGCCAGAATTTCCCCATCCCCCCTACCGGAGCGCACGCCATGGCCATTCCCCACGCCTTGCCCGCACAGGCCATCGACGTCCACCCGTTCGGCCCGCGCCTGGCAGACGAGAAATCCGTGGCGCTGTTCAAGTCGGATGACCTGGAAGTGATTCGCATGGTGCTGCCTGCGGGCAAGCGCATGCCGTCCCACAAGGTCGCGGGCGGCCTGGTGCTGCACTGCATCGAAGGCCGGCTGCAGGTCGACATCGACAGCCGGCAGCATGCCTTGCATGCGGGCCAGCTGCTGCATCTGCCGGGCAATGTCGCGCATGCGGTCAGCGCGCTTGAAGATTCCTCGGCGCTGCTGACGCTCGTGGTGCGCAAATGAATTGATCAGGCGCGGCCCAGGGCCTGCGCGAAAAGTGCCCACACCCGCGGCTCATCGACCATCCAAACAGGGATGCGCACCATGCGGCTGGGCGCCGACTGCGGCGAAAACAGCACGCCCGGCGCGAGCAGCAGGCCCTGGCCAACCGCCTCGCGCGCCAGCGCTTCGGAATCGCGTCCGCAATCGACCCAGACAAACATGCCCGCATGCGGCCTGTGGTCCACATGGCAACCCAGCTCCTCGAGCTGGCAAAGGCAGCGCCCGCGCGCCTGGTTCACGCGTTCGCGCAGCCGGTCTACATGGCGGCGGTACTGGCCGTCGGCCAGAATGCGGTGCACCACTTGCTCACCGAGCTCCGGCGAAGTGGGACTGCCGAGCAGCTTGCTGTCGACCAGCCGCCGTATCAAGGCATCGTGGCCCGCGATATAGCCCACGCGCAGGCCGCCGCCCAGCGTCTTCGCGTAGCCGCCGATCAGCAGCACGCGCTGCAGCCTGTCGAGCGCAGCCAGGCGCACCGGCGTGCCGGGGTGGAAATCGGCAAAAGTATCGTCCTCGGCCAGCAGAAAATCGAAGCGCTCGGCAATGCGCAGCACTTCGTGGGCAACGCCCAATGACAGCGTCGAGCCCGTGGGGTTGTGCACGGCGGTGTTGACGATGAACATGCGCGGCCGATGGCGCTCGGCCAGCCGGGCCAGCGCTTCGAGATCGGGGCCATCCTGGCGGCGCGGCACGCCTATCACCTGCAATCCCTGGGCCTGCAGCAAGCCATAGATCAGGAACCAGCCCGGGTCCTCGACCAGCACCGTATCGCCGGGCTGCAGCAGGCTGCGCACCACCAGGTTCAGCCCCTGGGTCACGCCCGCCACCGTCATCAGATGCTGATCGGGATGGGCCGGCACCTCCTGGGACTGCAGCTGGGTGGCGATCTGCTGGCGCAGCGGGCGATAGCCATAGGGCGTGCCATAGCCCAGCAGGCTGCTGCCGGCCGTGCGACCGACGCTGCGGATCGCGCCTCCGAGCATGTCGCCGTCCAGCCAGTGGGGCGGAAGCAGCCCCGCGCCGGCCGCATGCTCGCCGCGCTGCGGCCCGCTGAACATGCTGCGCAGCAGGAACGCGGTATCGAACGCCGCGGGCACCGCGTAGTCGCACTGCCCGCTGGAGCGGCAGCCGGCCTCGACCGGCTGCGTACAGACAAAGAAGCCCGCGCCGCGGCGCGAGCAGACCAGGCCCTGGGCTTCGAGCCGGCCATAGGCCAGGACCACGGTGCAACGGCTCAGGCCCGAGGTCTCGGCCATCACGCGCACCGACGGCAGACGCATGCCCGGGCGCAGCCCCTGGTTGCCTATCAGTTCGACGACATGCGCCATCAACTGCTCCACCAGCGGCAGCGGCGAGCCGCGTACTGGTTGCCAGCCGCGCCCCGGCAGGTCTTGCGTCCGGGCGGTCCCCGGCGCCTTGCTTGCGTCAAGTGTCATGGTGTTCCAGGCAGGCCAGTCAGCCCACATTATTAATTAACTGTATCGATATCAATTTACCAATAGTCAATAGCATGACATGGTTACGCCGGTTTTCCTAGCCTGTGCGCCAGGACGCCACTTCGATTCACCTTGAATGGAATCAGCCATGGACGCCTCTGTCTTCTATCCGTTGCTCACGTTCACCTTCGTCTACTCGATCACGCCAGGGCCGAACAACCTGCTGCTGGCGGCGTCCGGCGCGGCCTTCGGCTACCGCCGCAGCCTGCCCCATATGCTGGGCGTGAGCCTGGGCGCGGCGCTGCTGCTGCTGGTGGTGGGCTGCGGGCTGTGCGCGGTGTTCGATCGCGTGCCGCTGCTGCACACCGCACTCAAATACTTTGGCGCGGCCTATCTGGTCTGGCTGGCGTGGTGCATTGCGCGCTCGGGCAATGCGGGCAACCGCCCGCCCACTTCCAAGCCGCTGCGCTTCTGGCAGGGAATGGCCTTGCAGTGGATCAATCCCAAGACCTGGGTGATGGCCGTGGGCATTGCCGCCACCTATACGCCGCGCGACGGCTATTTCCTGCATCTGCTGCTCGCAGGCCTGCTGCTGGTGCTGGTGAGCTTTCCCAGCGTCAGCGTCTGGACCCTGTTCGGCCAATGCGTGGCCTGCACCCTGCGCTCACCCGCGGCCATTCACCGCTTCAACCGCACCATGGCGGGCTTGCTGCTGGTGTCCCTGTATCCGTTCGCCTTCGAAGTCTGGGACTGCCTTTGCGCCTAGGCCGTTGCGCCGACCTGCTGCGCGAGCCGCGCAATGCCCGCATCGCTCAGATCCGCGCAGGCGATGCGCGCGCGCTCGGACCAGCCGCGGAAATGGCGTGCCTGTGAGCGCTCGTATTGCGGGTCGTAATGCAGCGCCATGAGTTCTGCGAACAGCGGCGCCAGCGCGTTCTCCTGCGCCCAACCCTGCCAGCGCGCGACGCAGACATTGCCCTGCAGTTCCTTGAGCCGGTCCAGCTGTGCCGACAGCGCCTGCGCATCGTCGCCCAGATAGGCGTAGTCGCGCAGCAGGTAGTCGAGCCTGGACTCGGCCGTGGCTTCGATTTCCACGCAGGGCGCATCGCGCATGCGTTCGACCAGCGCCAGCGGCAACGTGATCCGGCCTATGCGCTGGCTTTCGCCTTCTATATAGATCGGACGCGCGAGGTCCAGCGTTTCCAGCCGGTCGACCAGCTGGGTTTCAAAGGCTTTCTGCGAAGGCTGGGCGATTCCCGGCAGTTGGCCCAGCAGCGAGCCCTTGTGGCGCGCAAAGCCTTCGAGGTCTATCACCTGTTCGCCCTGCGCGGCCAGCGCATGCAGCACGCGCGTCTTGGCGCTGCCGGTCGCGCCGCACAGCACGCGCAACTGCAGCTGCGGCACCAACTGTTCGAGCTGGGCCATCACATGGTGGCGAAAATATTTGTAGCCGCCCGCGAGCTGCTGCGCATCCCAGCCCACGAGCCGCAGCCAGGTAACCATGGAGCCGCTGCGCAGTCCGCCGCGCCAGCAGTAGATCAGCGGCTTCCAGTCGGCGGGCTTGTCGGCAAACGTCTCGCGCAGATGGCGCGCGAGGTTGGCCGAGACCATGGCCGCGCCCAGGCGCTTGGCTTCGAACGGACTGACCTGCTTGTAGATCGTGCCTATGGTCACGCGCTCTTCGTCGTCCAGCACCGGGCAGTTGATCGCGCCGGGAATGTGGTCCAGGGCAAACTCGGCGGGCGAGCGCGCGTCGATCAGGGTATGGAACTGGTGCTTGTCGGTGATGCGTACGGGAGAGCGATGGGACACGGGAGGCTTTCTGAAAGCACCACCGCAAAGGGTGGCATGGGCTTCCAGTGATCGAGCCTCGATACGAGCTGGACGCCGCGAATGCGCTTGCCGCGGATGCCGGCAAGCGGCGGCCATTGTCGCATTCCATGCCCGACAATGCACGAAGGCTTAGCATTGGCAGGCATCCCGCACGCTCACTCCTTTGCCGCCATGCCCTCTGCCGCCGCTCCCGTTTTGCACTATATTTTTGATCCGCTCTGCGGCTGGTGCTATGCCGCCGCCCCGCTGCTCGCGGCCAGTTCCCTGCCCGGCCTGCAACTGCAGTGGCATGCGGGCGGCATGCTCAGCGGCCAGGCGCGGCGCACCATCACGCCCGACTGGCGCGCGAAAGTGATGCCGCACGACGAGCGCATCGCCGCGCTCACGGGCCAGCCGTTTGGCGACGCCTATTACAACGGCCTGCTGCACCAGATCGGCGCGACGCTCGACTCGACCCCGCCCATCGCCGCCATGCTGGCCGCAGAAACCATGGCCGGGCGCGGCCTCGACATGCTGGCGCGCGCCCAGACCGCCCACTACGTGGAGGGTCAGCAGATCTCCACGCTGGGCGTGCTGCAGTCGCTGGCCCAGGACCTGGGCCTGGACGCGCACGAATTCGCCGCGCAGTACCAGAGCGCGCTCGCCGACACAGCTGCAGACCATATCCAGGAAAGCCGCGAATGGCTGCAGGCTTCGGGCGGCCAGGGATTTCCGACCTTCCTGCTGGAGTACACCGAAGCCGCGAGCGGCCGGCGCGTGGGCCAGCGCCTCGACATGTCGCCCTGGCTGGGCAATGCCGCGGGCTGGCAGGCGCATCTGCAGCAATTGCTCGATGCCGAAGCGGCTCCGGCCTGACCCGACCCGAGCGCGCCAGACGGTTATCTCATAACAATGAGAAAAATTCTCATTACAATTTCAGATTCCACCACCGTCGGGCCGCGCGCCCTGCCATTTCAGATATGCATAAACTGCTGTTGATCGCTGCGCTCGTGGCCGCCCCCGTGGCCGCCCCCTTCGCCCAGACCGTCGCCCCCATCGCTGCCCAGCAGTCCGCGCTCAGCGCCGACCAGATCGCCGGCCATTACGCCCAGCTGGTCCATGCCGGCTACACCGACTCGCTGCAATCGGCCCAGGCGATGCAAAAGGCCATCAACGCCCTGCTCGCCAAGCCCAGCGCCAGCACACTGGCCGCCGCCCGCAAGGCCTGGCTGCACGCGCGCAATTTCTACGGCCAGACCGAGGCCTTCCGCTTCTACGACGGCCCTATCGACAATGAAGACGGCCCCGAAGGCCGCATCAACGCCTGGCCCATGGACGAGTCGTATGTCGACTACGTGCAAGGCAACGACACGGCCGGCATCATCAACGACCCCGCGCAGCCGATCACGGCCGAAGCGCTGTCCGAGTTGAACGAGAAAGACGGCGAAGAAAACATCGCCACCGGCTGGCATGCGATCGAGTTCCTGCTGTGGGGCCAGGACCTGAGCGCCAAGGGCCCGGGCGCGCGCCCGCACACCGACTTCGTCAACGGCAAGAAAGCCAATGCCGAGCGCCGCCGCCAATACCTGCAAGTCGTCACCGATCTGCTGATCGAAGACCTCAAATCGGTGCAGGCCGCCTGGGCGCCAGGCGTCGCCGACAACTACCGCGCCGAGTTCGTTGCCGGCGGCAATGAGTCGATACGCAAGATCTTCGTCGGCCTGGGCTCGCTGTCGCGCGGCGAACTCGCGGGCGAACGCCTCGAGGTGGCGCTCGCCAGCCAGGACCAGGAAGACGAGCACTCGTGCTTCTCCGACAACACCCACAACGACGCCATCGCCAATGCCAAGGGCATAGAGAACGTGTGGCTGGGCCAGTACCGGCGTCTGGACGGCAGCCTGCTGCGCGGCCCCGGCCTGCGCGACTGGGTGGCGCTGAAGAACGCGGCCCTCGCCCAGGAAACCACCACGCATATCCGCAAGTCGGTGGCCGGTACGCAGCAGATTCCCGTGCCGTTCGACCAGGCCATACAAGGCCAGCGCTCGTCGCCCGCGCGCGCCAAGATCCAGGCCGTCATCGACAGCCTGACCCAGCAGAGCAAGGACCTCGCCGCCGCCGCCCAGGCCGTGGGCATCGACCGCCTGAACATCGTTCAACCCGAGTAAGCCGACTGCGTCCCATGAATAGATTGACGGGCCGCCAGGCCCTGGCCGTGGTGGCGACAGCTGCCGCGGCCGCCACGGCGGCGCTCGCCGCCCAGGTTTTTGCCGACACGCCCGCGGCGGCTGCCCCGCCAGCGGCCAGCGCGGCCCCGGCCGACCACCTTCCCGGCGGCCACGCCACGGTGTTCGCCACTGGCCGCAATGCGTTTTCCTTTCCCGCGGCGAACCTTGCCGATGCCGAGCGCACGCGCTTCGTCATCGGCAATTCCTTTTTCAAGCGCAACTGGGTGCAGGCGCCCGCGTCGACCACGGCGCGCGACGGCCTGGGCCCGCATTTTCTCGCGCGCTCGTGCGGTGGCTGCCATGTGCAGGACGGCCGCGCCCAGCCGCCAGACTTCCACAGCGGACTGGAGCCGCGCAGTGTGGCCGGCCTGCTGATGCGCCTGTCGGTGCCCGGCAAGAACGCCCATGGCGGCCCGCTGCCCGAGCCGACCTATGGCGACCAATTCAACGACCTGGCCATCAGCGGCGTGCGCCCAGAAGGCAAGGTCCATATCCGCTATGAAACGCTGACCGGAGCCTTCGCCGACGGCACGCCTTACACGCTGGAAAAACCAATCTACACGCTGCGCGAACTGGGCTACGGCCCGCTCGCGGCCAGCGCCATGGTCAGCCCGCGCATTGCGCCCCAGGTCATAGGCCTGGGCCTGCTCGAGGCCATTCCAGCGGCCGAAATCGAAGCCAACGCACGCGCGCAAAAGGCCGCGGGCGGACCGGTGCGCGGCGAAGTCAACCGCGTCTGGGATGCGTATGCGCAGACCACTATGATCGGACGCTTCGGCTGGAAAGCCAACGTCGCCACGCTGGCCCACCAGACGGCCGGCGCCTTCCAGGGCGATATCGGCATCACGTCCAAGAATTTCCCCGACGAAACCTGTACGCCCGCGCAAAAGGACTGCCTCAAGGCACCGCGCGGCGCCAAGGGCAAGGGCGTGGAAATCGACGACAAGACGCTCGACGACGTGATCTTCTACCAGGCCACGCTCGCGCCCGCGGCGCGGCGCGACCCGACGGATCCGCAAGTGCTGCAAGGCCAGCAGATCTTCGCGCGCGCGCAGTGCGCCGCCTGCCACCGGCCCAGCTATGTGACCGGCGAGCCGCCGTTCCCGCGGCTGAGCAGCCCCGCGCTGTCGGGTCAGGTGATCTTCCCCTACACCGACTTGCTGCTGCACGACATGGGCAAGGACCTGGCCGACGGCCGTCCCGACTTCCTGGCCAACGGCAACCAGTGGCGCACGCCGCCGCTTTGGGGACTGGGGCTGGTGCCCGCCGTCAACGGCCACAGCCGGCTGCTGCACGACGGCCGCGCACGCAACATGCTCGAAGCCGTGTTGTGGCATGGCGGCGAGGCGCAAGCTTCGCGCGATGCCGTGCTGCAACTCAACGCCCAGGAGCGTGACGCGCTGGTTCGTTTTCTCGAATCGCTCTGACTCCGCAGGAAAACCATGAAACACCATTGCGCATTCCGCCCGTTCGCCTGGGCCTGCACCGCGCTGGCGCTGGTCGCCGGAACGGCTTCCGCCCAGGGCTTTCCCGCGGCCTATGCCGAAGTCGCCCTGCCCTTCTACAACCCCGCGCACCTGAGCGCCGGCCTGGCCACGCAGTGGTATGGCACGAACGCCAGCGCGTTCGAAAAAAGCGCCCAGGCCATGGTCGGCAGCTGGCAGCAATATTGCGAAGGCAAGGGCTCGGCCACCGAAGTACGTGAGCGCTGGCGCGCCGCGGCCACCGATTGGGAACGCCTGTCGGCCGTCGCGCTGGGTCCGCTGATCGAGCGCCGTTCCATGCGCCTGATCGACTTCCAGCCGCTGCGTCCCGCAGCCGTGCGCAAGGCGATCACCACCGCGCCTACCGACCTGCTGGGCATGGAGCGCGTGGGCGCGCCCGCCAAGGGTTTCCCGGCGCTCGAATGGCTGCTCTGGACCGAAGCCGCGGCGCCCAACACGCCGGCCTGCCGCTACGCGACGCTGGCCGCGCGCGAAGTGCATGCCGAAGCGCAAGCGCTGCAAAAAGGCTTTGCCAAGCTCGCGCAAACGCCCTGGGATGAAGACGAATCCATGGCCGCTCCCGACCTGATGGCCGAGTTCATCAACCAGTGGATTGGCGGGCTCGAGCGCCTGCGCTGGCAGCAAATGGAAAAGCCGGTGCGCAGCCAGGGCAAGGCCGCGACGCCCGACTTCGCGCGCAGCGCGAGCCAGACCAGCCTGCAATCGTGGCGCGCTCAATGGTCGGCGCTGCAGACGCTGGCCGTGCACAGCGCGGGCGCCGTTCCGGTCGCGGGCAAGGACATCGTTCCCATCGAACTCTATCTGCGCGGCCGCGGCCTCAACGACCTGGCCCAGCAATGGGTCAACGCCGTGCAGGCCGCCAACCAGGCCATGGCGCAGCTCGCATCGACCGACAAGGACGCGGTGCTGCAGGCCGTCAAGGCGTTGAACCAGGTCAAGCAGCAGATGCAGGACAAGGTCGCGCCGGCCTTGCAGGTCAACATCGGCTTTTCAGACGCCGACGGAGATTGAGCCATGCGTGAGGCTATGCACCGCCGGCAATGGCTGCAGCAGGCGCTGGGCTGGGCCATGTTGCCGGCCTTTCCCTTGGCCGCGCAGACCAAGGCGCCGTTTGCCGTCGGAAACGAACTGCCGCGCTTTATCGCGGCCTGGCAGGACGGCGCCCAGCAGCACATAGGCCAGCTCGCCTGGACCGGCGCCACCACGGCGGCCGGTCCGCAACTGCTGCCGCTGCACAAGCTCGAAGTGCCCACGCGCGCGCATGCGCTGCTGCAGGAAGCTTCGGGCGCGATCGTATGCGTCGCGCGCCGGCCCGGCGACTGGCTGGTGCGCTGGCTCCCGGGCCAGGAGCCGCAATGGCTGTGGATCGAAAGCGACCGCGTCTTCAACGGCCATGTGCTGACCAGCGCCGACGGCCGCCATATCTACACCACCGAAACCGATCTGGCCGACAGCCAGGGGCTGATCGGCGTGCGTGACGCAGCCAGCCTCGAAAAGATCGCCGAATGGCGCACTGGCGGCATGGACCCGCACCAGCTGCTGCTCGACTTCGACGGCAGCTTGATCGTCGCCAACGGCGGCATTCCGACCCAGTCCGAAACCGGCCGGCGCAAGCTGCGGCTGGACCATATGGATTCGTCCGTGGTGCGCCTGGCCGCGCAGGCGGGCGGCGAACCACTAGGCCAGTGGAAGCTCGACGACCCGCGCCTGAGCCTGCGCCATCTGGCCTGGGGCGCGCCCGTGCGACCCGGCCACGATCGCCGCTGGCTGGGCGTGGCCTTGCAGGCAGAACACGATGACGCCGAGGCCAAGCGCCAGGCGCCCGTGCTCGCGGTGTTCGACGGCGAGGCGCTGCGCAGCGTCGCCACGCCCGCGCCCGTGGCCGGCTATGGCGGCGATATTGCGTTCACCGGCGACGCCTTCGCCGTGAGCTGTCCGCGCGTCGACCGCGTGGCGTTTTTCGGCAGCGCCCGCCCCGGCGCGCCCATCGCCTGGCAGTCGGAGCATGCACTTCCCATGGCCTATGCGCTCGCGGCCGTGCCTGGCCAAGGCCATGCCGACGACCCGCGCGTCTGGGTCGGCGGCGGCGAACAGGCCATCGCGCTCGATGCCGCGGGCCGCAGCAGCAATATTGCGCCCGCGCGCGTGGGCGAAATCCAGCTCGACAACCACTGGCTGCGCGCACGCACGGCTTGAAAAGAACGCGCAGCGGGGGGCTGCGCGTCTTTGCGCGCTCGGCGCATGCGCGCCGATGTCGCGCCCTCTTCGCAAGGCTTCGCGCCGATAACGCCAAAAAGGCTTAAACCAGAATAAGAATAGTTCCTGTTTGCATTACAATTTGTATACAGTTTCACTTCTTATTTGGCCTGCAGCGCTGTAACGCCGCTTTCCGGGCCTGGAGCCTTCCATGTCTTCTTTCCAACGCGCTGACCAAAGCGCGCAACGTCGTCTCGCCACGTCCCTGACTCCACTGGCTTCGGCCCTGTGCCTGGCGCTGCCGGCCATGGCTTTTGCCCAGACGACGCCCGCAACGGAACATGCGACCACGACCGTGACGGCCACGCTGCAGGAACATGACACCCGCACCGCGCCGGCCTCGGTCAGCGTGATCGACCGCGCCCAACTCGACCAGCAGCAGCCGGCCGACCTGTTCGAAGCCATGCGCGGCCAGACCGGCATAGGCTTCAACGCCACCAACACCGCGGGCCGCCGCACCCTGTCCATGCGCGGCATGGACGGCAAGCATGTGCTGACCATGGTCGACGGCAAGCGCATTGCGGCCACCGACGACATCGTGGGCCACTCGAACTTCCAGTTCGGCTGGGTGCCCATGGCCGCCGTCGAGCGCGTAGAAATCATCCGCGGCCCGATGTCCACGCTCTACGGCTCCGAAGCGCTGGGCGGCGTGATCAACCAGATCACGCGCCAGCCCAAGGGCGATCGCTGGGAAACATCGGTCTACCTCAAGGCCGGCACGCAGACCGATCGCACGGGCGGCAATCTGGGCCAGGCGTCGATCTACTCCGCGGGCAAGGTCAACGACATGCTTTCACTGCGCGTCTCGGGCACGGCGGCCCATGCCGATGCGATCGCCAAGCCCTCCGCGCCCACGCTGTCAGCGCTCGAAGGCCAGCACAACGGCCAGGGCAGCATTGGCGGCACGCTCAAGATCGACGCCGACCAGTCGCTGGACTTCAACCTCATGGCAGGCAAGGAGCAACGCTTCTTCGACACCAGCAAGACCGTCAACAAGCTGCTCACGGTCTACGAAAGCGAATACGACCTCGACCGCCGCCAGGCCGACGTCACCTGGAAAGCCAAGTTCGGCGACTGGAAGACACAGGCGCGTGCCTATGCCAGCGACATCCGCATCACCAACTCGGCGAGCAACGGCGTCGCGCCGGCCACGCCCCAGCGCATGCAGGAACAGGTGATCGACGGTTTTGCATCCAGGCGCTTCGGCGCCCACCAGCTGACCACGGGCGCCGAAGTGCGCCGTGAAAAGCTGACCCATTCCGAACTCAACCAGGGCAGCGACGGCGTGACCCACCAGGCCTTGTTCGCCCAGGACGAATGGGCGCTGACCGAAAGCCTGAGCCTCACCACCGGCCTGCGCGCCGACCACCACGCACTGTTCGGCAGCGAGTTCAGCCCGCGCGCCTACCTGGTCTGGGAAGCATCCTCTGCGCTGGTCGTCAAGGGCGGCATAGGCCATGCGTTCAAGGCGCCCACGCTCAAGCAGATGTCGGGCAGCTACCACTACAACGGCACGAGCTACGACATCTACGGCAACCCCGATCTCAAGCCCGAGTCGCTGAACTCGATCGAGCTGGGCGCGACCTGGCAGGCCACGTCGGCGCTGGAACTGCAAGGCACGCTGTTCCACAACGACGTCAAGAACCTGATCGCCAGCAAGATCATCGGCCCCAAGGTCAACAACCGCAACCAGTACTGGTACTCGAACGTCGACAAGGCACGCATCACGGGCCTGGAACTGGGCGCGAACTGGAACATCAGCCGCCAATGGCGCTGGAGCAACAACGCCACGTTCATGGCCACCAAGGACCTGACGACCGGCACCCGCCTCGACTACCGTCCGCGCGTGGGCTTCAACTCAGCCATCGACTGGAACGGCAACGCCGGCTGGAATGCGCGCGTAGACCTGAACTATGTCGGCAGCCAGGTGGCCGCGGCCGCGCCCATGCCCGCGTTCAGCGTCTGGAATGCGAGCATAGGCAAGAAGATCGACAAGACCTACATGCTGCGCGCCGGCCTGGAGAACATCGGCAATGTGGATCTGGCCGAGAAGTCGCCCAACTTCAAGAACGCCGAACGCGGCCGCACGCTGTTTGTCAGCCTGCAAGCCGACTTCTAAGGGCCTGGCCCTGGCGGGCGCCTATGCGCCCGCCGCTCTCCAAGCCTCCTGCTTTTCGGCCGGCGGCTTGTTTCTCGTTCAGACGGCAGACGCCCGCAAGCCATGTACTTGCCGCGCAGCCCGCCCACCGACCGGGCGCCCCCGAAGCTGATTGATGCAATTTTTCTCCCTGATTTCCTGGCTGCTGGCCTGGCTGCTGCTCGCCAGCGCCGGCCACGCGGCTGCGGCCGCGCCCGTGCAGCGCGTGCTGTTCGTTTCCGCCAGCAATGTGCCGCTGGGCAAGTTCACCGCGCTCGCGCCTATCGCCCTGGACGCCGGCATACAGATACAGCAGCGCAATCTGCAATCGCTGCCCGACCAGGCCGACCCGGGCAGCTTCGCCGGCTTCGACCTGGTGCTGATCGACGCCTACCAACAGGAGCAGGTCCAGGCCAAGCTCGGCAGCACCTTGGCGCGCCTGCCCATGCCCCATGTCTGGCTGCTCGAAACCCAGCCTTCGGGCCAGGGCCTGACGGCCGCCGATCTCGAGCAGCTCACGCGTTACTACGTCAACGGCGGCCAGGCGAACTACCGCCACTTCTTCCAGACCGTGAAAGCGCTGCTCGAAAAGCGCCGCCCCGAAGGCATTCCCGCGCCCCAGGTCTTTCCCAAGGTCGGCATCTACCACCCGCGCGCACCGCAGCAGGTGTTTGCGAGCACCGCCGACTACTTTGCCTGGCGCGGCATCAGGCTCGACGCGCCCGGCCAGCGCCCGCCGGTGGTTGCCATCGGCTTTCACCAGACCCAGATCGGCGGCCTGCAGACCGCGGTGATCGATGACCTGGTCGCGCGCATCGAAGGCGCGGGCGCGGTCGCCCTGCCCTACTACAGCCCGTCGATGGACGCGCAAGCCCATCTGCAGATCCTGCAGCCCGGCGGACTGCGCGCCGCCGATGTGCTGATCAACACCCGCATCATGCTCAACGCCGAAGGCACGCGGCGCGCCTTCGAGCAGTTGGGCATTCCCGTGGTTCAGGCCACTACCTACCGCCGCGGCTCGGCCGACGATTGGGCCAAGGATCCGCAAGGCATTCCCGCGATGGATCTGCCTCTCTATGTGGCCCAAGCCGAATACACGGGCATCAACGACATCCAGATCGCCTCGGCCATAGACCCCGAAAGCGGCGCCCAGGTACCCATCGACGCCCAGGCGCAGTCGGTCGTGACCAAGGCGCTGAACTGGGTGAAGCTGCAGCGCAAGAGTGCGGCCGACAAGCAGCTCGCGGTGTTCTTCTGGAATTCGCCGCCGGGCGAGAAGAACCTGGCCTCGGCCTTTCTCAATGTGCCAACCAGCCTGATCGAGACGCTCACCCGCCTGCGCGCCGCCGGTTACACCACCGAAGTGCCGGCCCAGGCCGAACTGATAGACAAGCTCCAGCGCCTGCTCGCGCCGCTGTACCGCGATGCCAAGCTCGATGATCTGCTGCGCGACGGCCTGGCCGCGACGCTGCCCGTGGCCCGCTATGAAGCCTGGCTCAACAACCTGCCGCCGCAGGTGCGCGCCGATGTCACGCGCCGCTGGGGCGCGCCCGCGGCGTCCGACATGGTGATACAGCACCAGGGCCAGCCGGTGTTCGTGATTCCGCGCCTGCAATTGGGCAAGGCCGTGCTGCTGCCCCAGCCGCCGCGCAGCGACAAGCGCGACAACCAGGAGCGCGCGCTCTACCACTCGCTGAGCGCCGTGCCCACGCACTTCTACCTCGCGGCCTACCTCTGGGCGCGCGAAGCCATGGCCAGCGACGCCATCGTCCACTTCGGCACCCATGGCTCGCAGGAATGGCTGCCCGGCAAGGAGCGCGGCCTGGCCGTGACCGACTACCCCTCGCTCACCGTGGGCGACCTGCCCGTGGTCTACCCCTACATCGTCGACAACATCGGCGAAGCCCAGCAGGCCAAGCGCCGCGGGCGCGCCGTGACCATCAGCTACCAGACGCCGCCGTTCCAGCCCGCGGGCATGCACCAGGCCTGGACCGAAGTGCACGATCTGCTGCACAGCTGGCAGGACCAGGACACGGGCGCCGTGAAGGACCAGTACCGCGCCGACATCCTCGCGCGCGTCAAGGCCGAACGCATGGACGCCGACATGGGCTGGACCCAGGGCCATACGCCCGCCAACTTCGCCGATTTCGTCGAAGCGCTGCACAGCCATCTGCATGAACTCGCCGAAACCGTGCAGCCCCTGGGCCTGCACACGCTGGGCCAGCCGGCCGCGCAGGCGCACCGCATCGCCACCGTGGTGATGATGCTGGGCCGCGACTACTGGCATGCGGCGGCGCGCGCCGCGGGCGTGGCCGAAGCCGAGATCGACGAAGCCATGGTCGGCGACTACCGCAAGTTCACGCAAAGCCCGCCGTTCCGTCTGCTCGAACAGTTTCTTGCAGGCAAGGCCGGTGCATCGGACGCGGCGCTGCAGGCCCAGCTCGAACAAGGGTGCGAATGGTACGGCCGGCTCGACGCCGCGGGTGAAATGCCCGCGCTGCTGGCCGCGCTCGACGGCAAGTACATTCCCACGTCGTACGGCGGCGACCCGATCAAGAACCCCGACGCGTTTCCCACGGGCCGCAACCTCTACGGCTTCGATCCTTCGCGCATTCCCAGCGCCCAGGCCTGGGCCGCGGGCAAGAAAGCCGCCGAGCAGATGATCGCCGCCCACCGCGATGCCACGGGCAAGACCCTGGACAAGGTCACGTTCTCGCTGTGGTCGGTCGAGACCATGCGCCACCAGGGCATTCTCGAAGCCCAGGCGCTGTGGCTCATGGGCGTGGAGCCGGTCTGGGACAAGGGCGGGCGCGTGATCGACGTGCGCCGCGTGGAGCGCAAGGCGCTGGGCCGGCCGCGCGTCGATGTGGTGCTGTCGGCCACGGGCCTGTACCGCGACCACTTTCCCAACGCGCTGCGCCAGCTCGCGCGCGCGGCCCAGCTCGCGGCCACGGCCGACGAAGCCGACAACCCTGCCTGGCGCTTCAGCCAGCAGGTGCGCCAGCGCCTGATCTCCCAGGGCGTGGATGCCAAGGCCGCGGCCAACGCCAGCCAGACGCGCATCTTCTCGACGGCCAGCGGCGAATACGGCACGGGCCTGCCCGAAGCCACGCTGGCCAGCGACTCCTGGGGCAGCAAGGCCGAAGGCGACAGCAAGCTCGCCGCGCTTTATCTGGACCGCATGCAGTCGGCCTATGGCCCCGACGAAAAGCTCTGGGGCACCAAAGGCGTCGCGGGCCTGGGCACCAACCTCTACGCCGAACACCTCAAGGGCACGCAGGCCGCCGTGCTCGCACGCAGCTCCAACACCTACGGCATGCTGACCACCGACGACCCGTTCCAGTACCTGGGCGGCATCGGCCTGGCGGTGCGCGCGCTCGACGGCAAGGCGCCGCAGCTCTACATCTCCAACCTGCGCAACCCGGGCGCGACACGCACCGAGTCGGCCGCGAACTTCCTGTCGAAGGAACTCGCGACACGGCAGTTCCACCCCGGCTATATCGAAGGCCTGATGAAGGAAGGCTACTCGGGCACGCTGCGCGTGCTCGACGCGACCAACAACCTCTGGGGCTGGACCGCGACTTCGCATGAGATCGTGCGCGACGACCAATGGCAGGAAATGGCCGAAGTCTATGTGAACGACAAGCACCAGCTGGGCGTCAAGGAGTGGATGGAGAAGAACAATCCCCATGCCTACGCACAGACCATGGAACGCATGCTCGAAGCCGCGCGCAAGGGCTACTGGCAGACCGACGACAAGACGCTGACCACGCTCAAGGACCGCTACCAGGCCCTGCAGCAGCGCTTCGGCGTGCAGCCGCCCCACCAGGCGCTGATGGACTATGTGGCCGGCGCCGCCGACAGCAATGCGCTGCCGTCCCAGGCCCCGGCGGCCCAGGCACCCGCGGCCGCTACGCCGCCCGCATCCGAAGAGCCCGCCGCCGCGCCCGAGCCGCCGCCAGCCCCGCCGCTCATCACCGGCATGCAGCTGCAAAAGGTCGAGCCCCCCGCGCCGCCACCGCCTGTGAGCCTGCAGCAATGGCTGCTGTGGCTGCTGGTGTTGGGCGTGATCGCGGCCGGCGCGCTGCGCCAGTCGCTGCGCCCGGCACGCGCCCTGCCCACCACCGCGCATCGAGCGCGCCACCCGCTATTTTTCTCTTCTAGATTTTGAAAGCCACCCCATGACAAGCCTGCACATCGAATCCTGGATGTACACCATCGGCCAGCTGTTCCTGATTCCCACGCTGCTCGCCATCGCCCTGCTGTTCTTCTATTCGCTGTTCGCTTTCGGCCAGTTCGCGATGGCGCATTTCCAGCGCCGCCAGCTGCGCCTGGGCGCGGCCGCCGCGCACAGCAGCGCCTACCCGCTGCTGCGCTGGGCCGGCCAGCACCCGGGCGCAAGTGCCGATGAACGCGACCTCGCGGCCCACCGCCTGCTCGAAGTGCCGCGCGTGGCCACGCGCGTGACGCCGATGCTGGGCCTGGTCGCGACCATGATTCCCATGGGCCCGGCGCTCAAGAGCATTTCGAGCGGCGACATCGCCGCCGTCGCCGACAACCTGGCCGTGGCGTTTTCGGCCGTGATCCTGGCGCTGATCGCCTCGGCATTGACCTACTGGATCGTCTCCGTGCGCCGCCGCTGGCTTGCCGAGGAACTGGTCTGGCTGCAGCAGAATGCCGCCGTCAACGCGCCCGCGCTGGCGCCGGGCGCGCTCGCGCAGACCGCCCCAACCGGAGTGCACGCATGAGCCTCAAGTTTCTTGAAGAAGGCGATGCCGAGGACCCGTTGCTGTCGGTCGTCAACCTGATCGACATCTTCCTGGTGATCATCGCCGCGCTATTGATCACCATCGCCCAGAACCCGCTGATGGCCGCGATGTCCCAGCCCGACGTCACCGTGGTCACCAACGCCGGCAAGGAAAGCATGGAAATGATCGTCAAGAAAGGCGACAAGGTCGAACGCTTCAAGGCCAACGGCCAAAGCGGCCAGGGCGAAGGCGCCAAGGCCGGCGTCGCCTACCGCATGAAGGACGGCTCGGTGGTCTATGTGCCCGAGGCCGCGGACGGCGCGCAGCCGGCGGCGACAAACTGAGGCGCGCCTACGGCCGGCGCTTCTCCAGCCGCACATCGCCATTTCCCAGATCAGCAGTCTGGCACCAGCCCAGATGGTGATAAAACCCCGCGGCGCGACTGCGGCCGTCGGTTTCGAGCCAGGCCAGCGCATGTTCGCGGAACAGTGCCTGTTCGCAGACCGCGACCAGATCGCGGCCCATGCCCCGGCCTTCATGCAGCGGCAGCACAAAGGCCGCGAACAGGCAGGCAGTGTCGAGTTCGATCATCGCAAAGCCGGCCACCTCGCCGTCGACTTCGGCCACCCAGATGCAAGGCGTGCTGCGTATCACCTCGGCGATGGCGTCCGGCGTCACGCCCAACTCGGCAAGCTGCTGCAGCGTCAGGACGTTTTCCGTGACGGCGGTGCGCACGCGAAAGATCGCGGCGACATCCTCGACGTTGGCGAGGCGAATCTGGTGTACCGATGGCGCAGTGGAAAGCATGCGCGTATTAGAACAGCGCCCACGCGCGAGGCCTGGCCATGCGCCATGGGAGATTCGTCGCGAAGCAACAAAATCCATTCAGCGACCAATGTGCCGCGCTCCAGGACTTCTCGCGCCGGTTGCTGCATTTCGTGGCCTGGATGCAAGAGCGTCTCTGACACACAATTCCACGCGCGACGCCGGTACGCGTAAACCCGACCCTTTCAGGCACGCGCCCATAACTTACTGAACTTTCAGTAATTACTGAAAACTCAGTAAACTCCAGCCGCATATGCTTACCCTCCCCGATCTCAGCGCGCTCGACCTGGCCCGGATCCAGTTTGCGTTCACCATCTCCTTTCACATCGTCTTCCCGTCGATCACCATAGGTCTGGCCTCGTTCCTGGCCGTGCTCGAAGGCCTGTGGCTCTACACGCGCAAGACGCTTTACCGCGACCTCTACCACTACTGGATCAAGTTCTTCTCGCTGTGTTTCGGCATGGGTGTGGTGTCGGGCCTGGTCATGGCCTACCAGTTCGGCACCAACTGGAGCGGCTTCTCGAATTTCGCGGGCGGCGTCACCGGGCCGCTGCTGGCCTATGAAGTGCTGACGGCGTTCTTCCTCGAAGCCGGCTTTCTGGGCGTGATGTTGTTCGGCTGGAACAAGGTCGGCCCGCGCCTGCACTTCTTCTCGACGTTGATGGTGGCGCTGGGCACGCTGATTTCCGCGACCTGGATACTGGCCTCGAACAGCTGGATGCAGACACCTCAGGGCCACGAGATCATCAACGGCATCGTCGTGCCGGTCGACTGGATTGCCATCATCTTCAACCCGTCCTTTCCCTACCGGCTGGTGCACACCGTGATCGCGGCGTTTCTTGCGACGTCGCTGATCGTCGCGGCCACGGGCGCCTGGCATCTGCTCAAGGGCCATCGCACGCCCATGGTGCGCCGCATGACTTCCATGGCACTGGGCATGCTGCTGATCGCGGCGCCGCTGCAGGCCTTTGTCGGCGACCAGCACGGCCTGAACACGCTCGAACACCAACCCGCCAAGCTCGCCGCGATCGAAGGCCACTGGGAGCACCCCGAACCGGGCGCGGGCGTGCCGCTGGTGCTGTTCGGCCTGCCCGACCAGGCAGAACAAAAGAACCACCACGCGCTGGAAATCCCCCGACTGGGCAGCCTGCTGCTGACGCACAGCTGGGACGGCACCATTCCCGCGCTTTCCGACTTCGCGCCGCAAGACCTGCCGCATGTCGCCACCGTGTTCTGGTCGTTTCGCGTCATGGTCGGCCTGGGCTCGCTGATGATCGCGCTCGCGCTGTGCGGCGCCTGGCTGCGCTGGCGCGGGCGCCTCTACGACAGCGCCTGGTTTCACCGGTTCTGCGTGGCAATGGGGCCATCCGGCCTGGTGGCGCTGCTGGCCGGCTGGTTCGTCACCGAAACCGGCCGCCAGCCCTGGATCGTCTATGGCGTGATGCGCACCGCCCAGGGCGTGTCGAATCACGATATTTCGCACCTCGCGATCTCGCTGACGCTGCTGGTCGTCGTCTACCTGCTGGTCTTCGGCACGGGCACGTTGATGGGTCTGAAGATGCTCGCCACCGCGCCCCACGAAGGCGAGCCGCCGGCCGAAGGCGGTCCCGGCGAAGCCAATCAGCCCATGCGCCCCCTCTCCGGCGCGAATGCTCCCACCCCGCTTTGAATTCTTTGTGAAAGAACCTTCCCCATGGGAATCGACATGTCAATCATCTGGGCCGGCATCATCGTGCTGGGCGTCTTCATGTACGTGGTCATGGACGGCTTCGATCTGGGCGTGGGAATGCTGTTCCCGTTCTTCCAGGACCGCCATGACCGCGACGTGATGATGAACACCATCGCCCCCATCTGGGACGGCAACGAGACCTGGCTGGTGCTCGGCGGCGCGGGCCTGCTGGCCGCCTTCCCTGTCGTCTACTCGGCCGTGCTGAGCGCGCTGTACCTGCCCATCATGCTGATGCTCATCGGGCTGATCCTGCGCGGCGTGGCCTTCGAGTTCCGCTTCAAGGCCGGCGACGCGCGCCGCCATATCTGGGACAAGGCATTTGCGGGCGGCTCGCTGCTCGCGACGCTGATGCAGGGCGTGACGCTGGGCGCGATCCTGATGGGCATAGAGCTGGAGGGCGGCGTGTTCGTGGGCGGTGCCTGGGACTGGCTCAGCCCGTTCAGCGTGTTCACCGGCTGCGGCCTGGTCGCGGCCTATGTGTTTCTGGGCAGCACCTGGCTGGTGATGAAGACCGAAGGCCGGCTGCAGCAGGAACTGCGCCGCGCCGCGCGCGCCAGCACCATCGTGATGGCGATCGCGATCGCCGCAGTGAGCCTCTGGACGCCGCTGCTGCACGGCCATATCGCCGAGCGCTGGTTCGGCGCGGATGCGCTCCAGTGGTTGCTGCCCGTGCCCTTCCTGGTCGTTCTGAGCCTGGCCGCCTTGTGGCGCACGCTGGGCTCCGAGCAGCGCAATGCCAGCCCGTTTTCGCTGGCGCTGTTCGTGACCTTTCTCGGCTACTCGGGCCTGGTGATCAGCATCATGCCCATCATTCTGCCGCCCTCGCTGACCATCTGGCAGGCTGCGGCACCCGCATCCAGCCAGGGCTTTGCGCTGGTCGGCGCGCTGTTCATCATTCCCATCATCCTGGGCTACACGGCCTGGAGCTACTACGTGTTCCGCGGCAAGGTCCGCCACGGCGATCACTACCATTGAGGCGACCCATGCGCACCACACCCTTGCTGCGCCAGCTCGGCTGGCTGCTGATGATCTGGACCGCGAGCGTGAGCGCGCTCGCGGCCGCGGCCTGGCTCATGCGCCAGCTCATGGCCTGGGGCGGAATGGTCGGCTGACGCACGACGGCGCGCATGGCGCGACCTCCTACGCGGCGCGGCTCGCATGGCTGACGAACGACGACGCGAAAGCCATCGACAGTCGGTTGTCCCTCCTACCCACGAGCATCACCATGGATTTCAACCCAGCTTCGCCGTCCTTGCCGCCGACTGCCCAACCGGCTGTGAACTGGGGCTCGCTGAAAGCCCCGGGCCCAGGTGTGTTGCGTCCACAAAACCAGACCGGCGGTTTCGCCTGGTCCAGACCGGCCAAGCCCCAAAGCCGCCCGCCTGCAGCGAGCAGCGACGACGGCGCCGACCCCACCGTGCTGCGGCTCATGGCGCTGCCCAGCGACGCTGCGTTCGACACCAGCGGCCGCAGCATGGACGAACACTTTCGCCGTATCTGGGACACGCGCAAGCTGCTGTTCATGCACCCGCACGACATGGTTGCACGCGGTCTGGTCGAGGGAGATCTGGCGCATGTCACCACGGTGTCGAGCGACGAACAGGGTCGCGGGCTTGCAGGCATGCGCGTGGTGCCCTTCGACCTGCCGCGCGGCAGCGTGGGCGGCTACTTTTCCGAGTGCAATCCGCTGCTTTGCGTGCCGCGGCAGGCACAAGCGAACCCTCTGCACGCCGCGAACATTCCCGTGCGCGTCAAGAGCGCGACGGCCTGAGTTCTGCTTTCCCGCATCGATTCCATGCGGACTGCCACCGCCTCAACATTCGCTGGCAGCGACGGACGCAAAAAAGCCCACCGAAGTGGGCTTTTTTGCGCGTTCCAGCCAAGGCCGGAACAAGTTGGTTGCGCGAGAAGGATTTGAACCTACGACCTTTGGGTTATGAGCCCAACGAGCTACCAGACTGCTCCATCGCGCGGTATTTTTTCAGCGGGATGTATTTTCACACTTATTTGCGCCTAGAGATCGACTATAGCACAGTCTTGCGACAAAAGCCTCGAAAGCGCAAGAATTCATCCACTTTTCGACTGCAAGCAAAAGCCCCTTGCTTCCTGCCAACGCCATGCAAAAAGCCCACCGAAGTGGGCTTTTTGCATTTCCAGCCAGGGCTGGAACAAGTTGGTTGCGCGAGAAGGATTTGAACCTACGACCTTTGGGTTATGAGCCCAACGAGCTACCAGACTGCTCCATCGCGCGGTATTTTTTCAGCAGTGAAGGCATTGCTGCTTCCCCTACGTCGATGGATGAACTATAGCACAGTCTTGCGCACTTCCGTGTCCAAGCGAAACAAATTACCCAAGCCAACGCAACCGGCGAAAGCTATTTGCGCTTCAAGCGGACGACTTCGAGTCGTTGCACCGGCCCACGCCGGCTGCGTGCGGATGCCACCCTCGCGGTTTCCAGGCGTGTTGCACGCATCGCACAAGCCGTCACAAACGCCTTGCATGATTGACAAATACTATTAAACATATAGAATTAATAGCCATAACCTTAACCAGCGCGTTTTTTGCTCGCATCCGTCAGCCCAGCTGGCGATGCTGCTGATCGAACGCCGATAGACCGCTGCATGCGGTCTCTCTTAACCACTGCAATTGTTATGCCACGACCTTTCAAACCCGTGAAAACCCTCTCCAGCGGCGCTTCCGACTCTTCCAACGATAGTGACAGCGGCATGGACCTGGTGGTCGGCGCCGAAGCCCCACCCGCGCCATTGCTCTGCGATGACACGGATTCCAAGGCTGTCTACAGCATGCCCATCACGCGGAAGTCGCAACCGGAATCCGAAGCTAAGTCAGAACCCGAGCCAGAATATCCCGCCTTCGAGTCCTTGGGGCACCATGAACCAGCGGAGCCTAAAGTCAATCCATCTTCTACGCCACATACATTCTTTAGTGCGTCTGCGGATTCTTAGAAGCTCTTGCTGTCTATGGTGCTCTTTCGCCACAACAACGAGAACAGTTACTTATCGATTCCTCCGCTTCACCGATCCAGCAATTTTTACAGCGCAATTTTCCTGAGTATGTAAACCATCCTGACTGGGGATCCACATCTTCCCGGATAGAAGAACTGATCGGCAGCGCCAAACGCCAGGTTCCGAACGAAGATGATCCGAATGACATGGACTGGGGAACTATTCTTCCTGCAATGGAACGCTTCATCCATTTTGATCTGGATGTGAGCAGTTTGACCCAATCGATAGCGGATGTTCAGCAGCGGGAGAACCGTCTGCATGAGAAATTGGACGGAGCGAACAACATGCGGGAATTCATTTCTTCATTTTTGAACCGTAAACAAAAAGAAATGGAGAAATTCGAATCGTTGCTCACAAACGCGGAAAACTCGGAAGAAAAATATTCCTGGTTACTCAAGTCGCGCGATGTAGTGGAAGCAGAGATACTTTCACTCAGAGCAATTGACATTTATGACGATATCGCTGGGTCAGTCGCTGAGCAACTGCAGCGCCTTGCTGGCGAGTCGGAAGCCTTGTTGAACACACACAACACAAAGCAGGCCAAGCTGGCGAAATTGCAAGCAAGGCTGTCTGAGCTTCTCAACATGGAAGACGCTGCCGAGGGCGCTGTCCATATACGGTTCTCGGCGATACACCGGGGCAAGAAGTTCGTCGCCAAGGACTACGAAACCGACTATACCGATCTCGACAACGCGCGGGATTCGAAGGACTCCGACGATTCCACAGTCTCGCCAGGTCGCGATGATTTCAATGGATCCGGCGCGGCGGGCGGCCCTGGCGGTACTGGCGGCACTGGAGTCTTTGCCCCAGTCTTCACGCACAACCGCGACCCCAATGGCGGGCCTGCCCACCCTGGTCAAGCATTGCCGGAAGATGACGATGACACACCGATAGAAGATCCATTGAATCAGGCGTCCGCCAATATCACTATGGATTGCATGCCCGATGAGGATTCATCCGTATCAGTGCCGGGCGAACAAGGCACGGCCAGCGCTACCGGAGTGAAGAGCAATTTCGACGCCGATTTCCATTGATTTCGGCACGTGTGCCGGCAGCGCCACGCGGACCCGGTCAGTCCATTTGCGCGATCATCACCGCGCCAAAACCAGAACACGAGACCTGGGTGGCGCCATCCATCATGCGCGCGAAGTCATAGGTGACCTGCTTGCTCAGAATGGCTTTTTCCAACGAATGGATGATCAGATCGGCGGCCTCGGTCCAGCCCATGTGGCGCAACATCATTTCCGCGGACAGGATTTCCGAGCCCGGGTTCACATAATCCTTGCCCGCGTACTTGGGCGCCGTACCGTGCGTGGCTTCGAAGCAGGCCACCGAGTCGGACATGTTGCCGCCGGGCGCGATGCCTATGCCGCCGACCTGGGCCGCGAGCGCATCCGAGATGTAGTCGCCGTTGAGGTTGAGCGTCGCGACCACGGAGTATTCGGCCGGGCGCAGCAGGATCTGCTGCAGGAAGGCATCGGTGATCGAGTCCTTGATGACGATGTCCTTGCCGGTCTTCGGGCTCTTGAACTTGTGCCACGGGCCGCCGTCGATGGGCTCGGCGCCGAACTCCTTTTGCGCCAGCGCATAGGCCCAGTCGCGGAAACCGCCCTCGGTGAACTTCATGATGTTGCCCTTGTGCACGATGGTCACGCTGGGCTTGTCGTTGTCGATCGCGTACTGGATGGCCTTGCGCACCAGGCGCTCGGTGCCCTCGATCGACACCGGCTTGATGCCAATGCCCGAAGTCTCGGGAAAGCGGATCTTCTTCACGCCCATCTCGTTGATCAGAAAATCGATCAGCTTCTTCGCCTTGTCGCTGCGCGCTTCGTATTCGATGCCCGCGTAGATGTCTTCGGAGTTTTCCCGGAAGATCACCATATTGGTCTTTTCGGGCGCCTTGAGCGGCGAAGGCACGCCCTTGAAGTACTGCACCGGGCGCAGACAGACATAGAGATCCAGTTCCTGGCGCAGTGCGACGTTGAGCGAGCGAATGCCCCCGCCCACGGGCGTGGTGAGCGGGCCCTTGATCGAGACCACGTATTCACGCAGCACTTCCAGCGTTTCCTCGGGCAGCCAGACGTCGGGGCCGTAGACGCGCGTCGCCTTCTCGCCGCCGTAGACTTCCATCCAGTGGATCTTCTTCTTGCCGCCATAGGCCTTGGCCACGGCCGCGTTGACCACCTTGAGCATCACCGGCGTGATGTCCTGGCCCGTGCCGTCGCCTTCGATATAGGGAATGATGGGCTCGTCCGGCACGTTCAAGGACATGTCGGCATTCACCGTGATCTTCTGGCCTTGGGCGGGCACCTGGATATGCTGGTAGCGGGTCATTGACAAAACTCTCCGGTGAGAACGCTGAATTCATTCAGCAAGGGGAAAAGCCCCACGATTTTAGCGACAAAGTCCTGCGAGTTTGCACCAAAATGGCGCAGGCCCGAATGCCAGATTTCGCCGCCCTTGGTCGACAGACACAGCCCCGATTCTGGCAGACTGCGTGCATGCCTCTTTCTTCCATGCATCGTCTGAACATTTTCCACGCCATGCCTGCTTTTTCCGCCCGCTTTACCGCGCTGCGCACGCCTTTGCGCCGCCCTGCCCTCGCCCTTGCCGCCGCGCTGTTGGCGCTGCTCGGCGCCGCTGGCGCGCCGCAGGTCCGGGCCGAAGACAAGCCCCAGATGCAGCTGCCGCGCACCGAACTGCGCGCGGGCATGTTCCGCATCGACGCGCAGGTCGCGCAGACGTTCAACGAACGCCAGATCGGCCTGATGCACCGCAAGGAAATGCCGGCGCACGAAGGCATGCTGTTCGTGTTCGAGCAGCCCGCGCGCCAGTGCTTCTGGATGAAGAACACCTTGCTGCCGCTGACGGCCGCTTTCGTCGCCGACGACGGCACCATCGTCAACCTGGCCGACATGCAGCCGCTGAGCGAGGCCTCGCACTGCTCGGCCCAGCCCGTGCGCTATGTGCTGGAGATGAACCAGGGCTGGTTCGCGCAAAAGAATCTCAAGGCCGGCGCCAAGCTCACGGGCAGGCCGTTCACCAGCCGCTGAGCGGCACGCACACAAAAAAGCCGGCGGCTCCTTTCGGACGCCGCCGGCTTTTTGTTTTCAGCCGCGCCCCGCGAGCGGGGCGCCCAGGCATCAGGCCTTGGCCGATGCCAGGGCTGCGTTCAGCGTGGCGCTGGGGCGCATTGCGGCGTCGAGCTTGGCCAGTTCGGGCTGGTAGTAGCCACCGATGTCGACGGGCTTGCCTTGCACGGCCAGCAGTTCGGCGACGATGGTCTGCTCGTTGTCAGCCAGCTGCTTGGCCAGCGGCGCGAACTGGGCAGCCAGCTCGGCGTCGTCGGTCTGCGCGGCCAGGGCCTGGGCCCAGTACAGAGCCAGGTAGAACTGGCTGCCGCGGTTGTCGAGCTGGCCGGTCTTGGGCGAGGGGTTCTTGTTGTTGTCCAACAGCTGACCCGTGGCTTCGTCCAGCGTCTTGGCGACGATCTTGGCCTTGTTGTTGCCGTTCTTGATGCCCAGGTCTTCCAGCGACACCGCCAGCGCCAGGAACTCGCCCAGCGAATCCCAGCGCAGGTGGTTCTCTTCGACCAGCTGCTGCACATGCTTGGGAGCGGAGCCGCCGGCACCGGTTTCGTACATGCCGCCACCAGCCATCAACGGCACGATGGACAGCATCTTGGCGCTGGTGCCCAGTTCCATGATGGGGAACAGGTCGGTCAGGTAGTCGCGCAGGATGTTGCCGGTCACCGAGATGGTGTCCTGGCCGCGGATCACGCGCTCGAGCGTGTAACGCATGGCGCGCACTTGCGACATGATCTGGATGTCGAGACCGTTGGTGTCGTGGTCCTTGAGGTAGGTCTCGACCTTCTTGATCATCTCGGCTTCGTGCGGACGATAGGGGTCGAGCCAGAACACGGCAGGCATGCCCGAATTGCGCGCGCGCGTCACGGCCAGCTTGACCCAGTCGCGGATCGCGGCGTCCTTGACCTGGCACATGCGCCAGATGTCGCCGGCTTCGACGTTCTGCGACAGCAGCACTTCGCCCGTGGCCAGGTCGACGATGTTGGCGACGCCGCCTTCAGCGAGTTCGAACGTCTTGTCGTGCGAGCCGTATTCCTCGGCCTGCTGGGCCATCAGGCCCACGTTGGGCACGGTGCCCATGGTGACGGGGTCGAAGTTGCCGTTGGTCTTGCAGAAGTTGATGACTTCCTGGTAGATGCGGGCGAAAGTCGACTCGGGGATCACGGCCTTCGTGTCCTTGGGCTTGCCATCGGCACCCCACATCTTGCCGCCGATGCGGATCATGGCCGGCATGGACGCGTCGACGATCACGTCGTTGGGCGCATGCAGGTTGGTGATGCCCTTGGCCGAGTCGACCATGGCCAGTTCGGGACGGTGCTCGTGGCAGGCGTGCAGGTCGCGGATGATTTCCTCTTTCTTCGAGGTCGGCAGCGTGGCGATCTTGTCGTAGAGGTTGACCATGCCGTTGTTGACGTTCACACCGAGTTCGTCAAACAGCTTGCCGTGCTTCTCGAAAGCTTCCTTGTAGAAGATGCGCACTGCGTGGCCGAAGACGATGGGGTGGGACACCTTCATCATCGTCGCCTTGACGTGCAGCGACAGCATCACGCCGGTCTTGCGTGCGTCTTCGAACTGGTATTCATAGAAGTCGCACAGCGCCTTCTTGCTCATGAACATGCTGTCGATGATTTCGCCGGCCAGCAGGGACACCTTGGGCTTGAGCACCAGGGTCTTGCCGCTGGTGGTCACGAGTTCCATCTTGACGTCGCGCGCCTTGTCGAGCGTCAGCGACTTTTCGCCATGATAGAAGTCGCCGTGGGTCATGTGCGCCACGTGGCTGCGCGAAGCCATGCTCCACTCGCCCATGCTGTGCGGGTTCTTGCGCGCGTAGTTCTTCACGGCGGCCGGTGCGCGGCGGTCGGAATTGCCTTCACGCAGAACGGGGTTCACGGCGCTGCCCAGGCACTTGGAGTAGCGCTTGAGGATGGCCTTGTCTTCGTCGCTCTTCGGATCTTCGGGGAAATCAGGCACGGCATAGCCCTTGCCTTGCAGTTCCTTGATCGCGCTGACCAACTGGTGCACCGAAGCGCTGATGTTGGGCAGCTTGATGATGTTGGTCTCGGGCAGCAGCGTCAGACGACCCAGCTCGGCCAGGTTGTTCGGAACCTTCTGTTCTTCGGTCAGGAATTCTGGGAACTCGCCCAGAATGCGTGCCGCCACCGAGATGTCGCTGGTTTCGACATTGACGCCCGCAGGCGCGGTGAACGCGCGCACGATAGGCAGAAAAGCGCTGGTCGCGAGGCGCGGCGCCTCATCGGTCAGGGTATAGATGATGGTGGATTGCTGGGTGCTCATCTCTTGTCTCAGGTAGTAAAAAGGGGGGTCAAGCCGCCGGCCAGCCGCGCGCCGCGCAGTCCGCTGGAGTGAACCAAAGGGATTGTGCGCGCACCGCAAAAACAGTTCGCAATTTTTTGCAACGGGTTCTCACAATGCAAAAATTCTAACCCGAGCCGGCCGCTTTTTTCTTATGTCTTGTATAAGAGTTGGTCTTTTTCCCTGCTTTACCGACTGGGACAAACCCCAGCCAACGCAGAAAAAAGTTTGCCGCAGTGCAGCAATTGCGTGTAGCGCGCAAAAAAAAGGCCTGAAGATTGCTCTTCAGGCCTTTTGCCATGACATGGGCAGCCATGCTGCCCTGCCAATCAGGCGAAGTTGGCTTGCGCGAACTTCCAGTTCACCAGCTTGTCGAGGAAAGTCTCGACGAACTTGGGACGTGCATTGCGGTAGTCGATGTAGTAGGCGTGTTCCCAGACGTCGACGGTCAGCAGGGCCTTGTCTTCGGTCGTCAGGGGCGTGCCGGCAGCGCCGGTGTTGACGATGTCGACCGAGCCGTCGGCCTTCTTCACCAGCCAGGTCCAGCCCGAACCGAAGTTGCCCACGGCCGACTTCACGAACGATTCCTTGAAGGCGGCGTAGCTGCCCCACTTCTGGTTGATGGCATCGGCCAGCGCGCCGGTGGGTTCACCGCCGCCATTGGGGGTCAGGCAGTTCCAGAAGAACGTGTGGTTCCAGATCTGGGCTGCGTTGTTGTAGATTCCGCCGGACGAACGCTTGATGATCTCTTCGAGCGTCATCGATTCGAATTCCGTGCCCTTTTGCAGGTTGTTCAGGTTCACGACATACGCGTTGTGGTGCTTGCCGTAGTGGTACTCCAGCGTTTCCTGGCTGTAGTTGGGTGCCAGGGCGTCGATGGCGTAAGGCAGTGGTGGCAGGGTATGTTCCATGGTGTTTTCCTCGTGGTGGTTTGAATTATTCACAAGCCAGGCCCCGGGCCTTGCAGCTCGCAGATCTGATGGGGCCCGGCTGCACCGACTGGCAGCGCGCCGTCCTCACATCAGACATTGTAGGAACAACCGCGGGCCGCGCGCAGCATATGCTTAAGCATGCGGCCATGTTTCGCTGGTGTCCGACAGTCGGCATGCGTTTTCTTTACAGCAATCGCGGATGGCTCACGGTCAGATCGATGTCGCCGTCGGACAGCGACGCGCGCAGCGCATCGCCAGGTCTGGCCTGAGCGACGCGCGTCACGGCCTGGCCCTTGGCATCGGTCAGCAAGGCATAGCCGCGCTGCAGCGCATGGCGCGGATCGAGCAGTTCGAGGCGCAGCGCCGAACGTTCGAGCCTGCGTTGCTGGGCTTCCAGCCCGCGCTGCAAACCCTGAGGAATCTGGCGCGCGAGCTGCTGCTGGATGTGCTGCTGGCGCTGCAGGCGCAGCTGCATCGCATGGCGCAGGCGCTGCGCGCTGCGCGCGAGCTGCAGCTGGTTGCGGCCCAGTTGCCCCGAAGGCCGGCCCAGGCGCTGGGTCGCGTGGTCCAGGCGCTGCTGCTGGCGGTCGAGGTGGCGCTGGGCGGCCGCCTGCAGGCGATGCGCGCCCTGGCCCAGTTCGGCCAGCCAGCTGTCCCGCGGCAGCGACACCAGTTCGGCCGCGGCCGTGGGCGTGGGCGCGCGCAGATCGGCGCAGAAATCGGCGATGGTGAAATCGGTCTCGTGGCCCACGCCGCTGATCAGCGGCACCGGGCTTTGCACGATCAGCCGCGCGAGTTGCTCGTCGTTGAATGCCCACAGATCTTCAATGGAGCCGCCGCCGCGCACCAGCAAGATCACATCGATCTGCGGCCCGGACGGTTGAGCGCCTGGCCCGGCCATGCGGTAGAGCTGGGACAGCGCGTCGCGCAGCGATTGCGGCGCGGTCGCGCCCTGCACCAGCGCCGGCACCAGCACCACGGGAATGTGCGGCACGCGCCGGCGCAGCGCCGTGACCACGTCGTGCAGCGCGGCCGCGCCCAGCGAGGTGATCAGGCCTATGCCGCGCGGCATCGCGGGCAGGCGGCGCTTGCGCTCGGCGTCGAACAGGCCTTCGGCCTGCAGTTGGGCCTTGAGGCGCAAGAACTGCTCGAACCACGCGCCCTGGCCCGCGCGCTGCAGACTGTCGACGATCAGCTGCAGATCACCGCGCTGTTCATAGACGCCCAGCTTGCCGCGCAGCTCGACGAGTTCGCCGTCGCGCGGTGAAAAATCGAGCTGCATGGCCGCGCGGCGAAACATCGCACAGCGGATCTGGCCTTGCGCATCCTTGATGCTGAAATAGCAGTGGCCGCTGGAGGCGCGCGAAAAACCGGTGATTTCACCGCGCACCGTGACCGGATTGAAGCGCGCCTGCAGCGCATCGGCAATCGCCCGGCACAGCGCCCCCACCTCCCAGACCGTAGCCCGCGGCGGCTCGGAAAAATCATACATACAGCAAAACGCTTTCTAAAAATGACTGTGGTGCAGGCCCGCTCTGCGCTGCGGCGCAGCATTCGTTCGAACTTTGCGTCCGGGAGGCCTGGCGCCTGGGCCATAATCCCGAGCTGCACCCCTTCGCCTGGAGAGAGTAATTGCTGTCGATCATACAAGCCGCAGGTTGGCCCATCTGGCCATTGATTGCCTGCTCCATCCTGGCGCTGGCGCTGGTTTTCGAACGTTTCATGGCGCTCAAGACCGCCCGCGTCGCGCCGCCCCAACTGCTCGATGAGGCCCTTGCGGTCTCGTCCAGAGGCGTGCCCGCACCCGATGTGGTGCAGCAACTCGCGCAGAACTCCACGCTGGGCGAAGTGCTGGCCAGCGGCCTGCGCACGCTGCATGTGCACCCCGGCGCGTCCGAGGAAGAGCTGCGTGCGGCCGTCGAAGGCGCGGGCCGCGCCGCGGCGCACAAGCTCGAAAAATACCTCAGCGCACTGGCGACCATCGCTTCGGCCGCGCCGCTGCTGGGCCTGCTGGGCACGGTGATCGGCATGATCGAGATCTTCGGCTCGCAAGGCAGCGGCCCGACCACGGGCGGCGGCGACCCGGCGCAGCTCGCGCACGGCATCTCGATCGCGCTCTACAACACCGCCTTCGGCCTGATCGTGGCGATTCCCGCGCTGATCTTCTGGCGCTACTTCCGCGCCCGTGTCGACGAATACCTGCTGACGCTGGAGCTTTCGGCCGAGCAGTTCGTGCGCCATCTGTCCCGGCTGCGCAAGTAAGCCACGCCCTGAACCCGAGGCCTGCCTGATGAATTTCCGTCCCCGCCACCGCGACGAACCCGAGATCAACCTGATCCCGTTCATTGACGTGCTGCTGGTGATTCTGATCTTTCTGATGCTGTCGACCACATACAGCAAATTCACCGAACTGCAGCTCACGCTGCCGGTCGCCAACGTCGAACAGCAGCGCAACCGCCCGCAGGAAATCATTGTTTCCGTGGCCGCGGACGGCCGCTATGCGATCAACAAGACCGGGCTGGCCGACACCAGCGTGGCGGCACTGACCCAGGGCCTCAACAGCCTGGCGCAAAAAGGCCCGGACAGCGTGCTGATCATCAGCGCCGACGCCACCGCGCCACATCAGGCGGTGATTTCGGTGATGGAAGCCGCGCGCCGCGCCGGCCTGTCGCAAATCACGTTTGCGACCCAGTCGTCCCATACCGAGCGGCGCTGAGCGCTTGGTGCCGGCTGGCCGCTTCGACCTGATGGCCTCCTCCTGCGAACTTCAGACTGCCTGGCGCCGACGCGGGCCGCTGGCCTGGGCGCTATGGCCGCTGTCGCTGCTCTACGGCGCATTGGTGCTCCTGCGCCGCGCGCTCTATGCGAGCGGCCTGTTGCGCCAACAGCACGCCGGCATTCCGGTGATCGTGGTCGGCAATGTGATCGCCGGCGGCGCGGGCAAGACGCCGGTCACGCTGGCCGTGGTGCGCCATCTGCAGCAACGCGGACTGACCGTGGGCATTGTCTCGCGCGGCTACGGCCGCAGCACGCAGGACTGCCGCGAAGCCACGCCCGAAAGCCCGGCCCACAGCGTGGGCGATGAGCCCGCGCTGCTGGCGCGTGCCAGCGGCGCGCCGGTGTTCGTCGCGCGCGCGCGCATCGATGCGGTTCGCGCGCTGCGCGCACGCTACCCGGCCACGCAAGTGATCGTCTGCGACGACGGCCTGCAGCATCTTGCGCTGGCGCGCGACGTCGAGCTTTGCGTGTTCAACGACGAAGGCACGGGCAACGGCTTTCTGCTGCCCGCGGGCCCGCTGCGCGAACCCTGGCCGCGCAAGGTCGATCTGGTGCTGTACGCGGGCGCGCGCCCCGCGGGTCCGGCGCCCGCATTCGCGCTGCAGCGCCGGCTCGCGGATCACGCGATCAATGGGCACGGCGAGTGCATGGCCTTGACAGCGCTGCGCGGCCAGCCGCTGCACGCGCTCGCGGCCGTGGCGCGGCCCGCGGACTTTTTCGCCATGCTGCAAGCCCAGGGCCTGACGCTGGCAATGACCGAGGCTTTGCCCGATCACTATAATTTTGAGAGCTGGAACGGCATGAGCAGCGCCGCCAAGGCATTGATCTGCACTGAAAAGGACGCAGTCAAGCTGTGGGCGCTGCAGCCCCAAGCCTGGGCCGTGCCGCTGGAAATCTCCATTGACGAGGGATTTTTCCCTGCCCTGGAGCAGGCTCTCTCACTATCATCGAATCACTGATCTTCTTTTCCCTACCGCCATGGACGCCAAATTCCTCGAACTGCTCGTCTGCCCTGTGACCAAGGGCCCTCTGACTTATGACCGCGAGCGCCAGGAACTGGTCTCGCGCAGCGCGCGCCTGGCCTACCCCGTGCGCGACGGCATGCCCATCCTGCTCGAAAATGAAGCCCGCACCCTGAGCGACGAGGAGCTCGAAGCGTGACCAGCGATACGCACGCCCCTGCCACGCCCGCGCTGTTCACCAGCAGCGGCTTCACGGTGCTGATTCCCGCGCGCATGGCGTCGAGCCGCCTGCCCGACAAGCCACTCGCGGACATTGCGGGCCTGCCCATGGTGGTGCGCGTCGCCCAGCGCGCGCTGCTGAGCCAGGCGACGAAAGTGGTGGTGGCCGCGGACGACGAACGCATCGTCGCCGCCTGCGAAGCCCATGGCGTGCAGGCCATACTCACGCGCGCCGACCACGCAAGCGGCAGCGACCGCCTGGCCGAAGCCTGCGAACAACTCGACCTCGATGGCAGCGATTGCGTCGTCAACGTTCAGGGCGACGAACCGCTGATCAACCCGCAGCTGATCGATGCCGTGGCACACCTGCTCGCCGACGCGCCCGAAGCCAGCATGGGCACGGCCGCCCACGCCATCGAGACGCTGGAAGACTGGCGCAACCCGAATGTGGTCAAGGTCGTCTGCGACGCCCAGGGCCTGGCCCAGTATTTCAGCCGCGCGCCGATTCCTTTTGCACGCGACCATGCCGACGAAGCCTGGTGGAACAACCCGGCGGCGCTTGCAGGCCACACGGGCTTTGCGCCGCTGCGCCATGTGGGCATCTACAGCTACCGCGCGGGCTTTCTGCGCCGCTTTCCCCAGCTTGCGCCCGCACCGACCGAAGCGCTCGAAGCGCTCGAACAGCTGCGCGCGCTGTGGCATGGTCACAAGATCGCCGTGCATGTGACACACGATGCGCCGGGCGCCGGCGTCGATACTCCAGCCGACCTCGAGCGCGTGCGCGCACTGCTGGGCTGAGCACCAATGTGGGCAAGATGCAAAAATTTGCCCCTATCTGGTGCAGAAATCTTCACGATTTCAACCACTACTTTCTGAAATAACAGAAAATCAAAACAATTCGCAAATTCAGGGAGTGCACGAACAGCACAGGCGGCTGGGCCTGACTGGCCACTTTGCCCGGCATGGCCGGTGTCACGAATCCATCAGCGGCGCGCAGTCCACAGGGCTGCACGCGTGCTATCCTTGCCGCGAAAAAACGCGACATGGGCTGCGCCGGCGCAACTGCCGCCAGGTTCCATCGTCGCCCAAAAATATTTCAACACTTCGAGGATTTCCATGAAACTGATTTTGTTGGGCGCTCCCGGCGCCGGCAAAGGCACACAGGCTGCTTTCATCTGCCAGAAGTACGGCATCCCGCAAATCTCCACCGGCGATATGCTGCGGGCTGCCGTCAAGGCCGGAACGCCGCTGGGCCAGCAAGCCAAGGCGGTAATGGACGCGGGTCAACTGGTCAGCGATGACATCATCATCGGCCTGGTCAAGGAACGCATCCTGCAGGACGACTGTGCCAACGGCTTCCTGTTCGACGGTTTTCCCCGCACCATTCCCCAGGCCGATGCCATGAAGGCCGCTGGCGTCAAGCTCGACTATGTGCTTGAAATCGATGTGCCGTTCGACGCCATCATCGAACGCATGAGCGGCCGCCGCTCGCACCCTGCTTCGGGCCGCACTTACCACGTCAAGTTCAACCCGCCCCAGGTGGCTGGCAAGGACGACGTGACCGGCGAAGACCTGGTGCAGCGCGAAGACGACAAGGAAGAAACGGTGCAAAAGCGCCTGCAGGTCTATAGCGACCAGACACGTCCGCTGGTCGACTACTACCGCCAATGGGCCGAGAAGGACGCCGCGCAGGCGCCCCAGTACCGCGCCATCAGCGGCATGGGCACGGTCGAAGAGATCACCGCGCGCGCGCTGGCCGCACTCGCGAACTGATTGCCTGCCCGGCGCTGCGCTTGCAGCGCTGGACA
>NZ_JAHCDD010000006.1 GCF_018413525.1 Acidovorax sp. CCYZU-2555 | reverse complement strand
GCAATTGCGCTGTATGCCCAGCAAGCCGTAGCGGTGCATGTGCACATACTCACGGATGGCGGCGGGTATGCGCCGCAGGCGCAGCGCGCGGCCATCCGCGCCACGCGCCACGCGGAGTCGCGCCAGGCCCTGGCCGGTCTGGGTGATGGCATTGACTGCGAGTTCGGGCCCTACCAGGATCGTGGGCTGCTCACGAAAAGCGGTCTGATCGCGCATATGGTGGCGCTGCTCGAGCAGTATCAACCTCAAATAGTGATAGCGCCTTCGCCCTGGGAGATTCATCCTGACCACCAGGCTTGTGCGCGTGCGGTCGCGGCGGCGGTGATGATCTGGCGGCGCAGGGCTCAGGCCGATGTGGGGCTGATGCTTTATGAGATAGGCAGCCCTCTGCGCGCCAATTTGCTGGTGGACATTACTTCGGTGTGGGATGCCAAAGAACAGGCCATGCAAAACTTTGCATCGCAGCTGCAACAACAGGACTACATTCGCCATGTCCAAGGCCTGAATTCCTATAGAACGTACACCTTGCCGCGCGAGGTTCGCTATGCGGAGGCCTATCACTATTTGGCGGCTGACGACATCGCCGCGATGGGCAACGGCGAGGACCTTATTCCGACGGCCCGTAATCTCGCCGCCCAGTACGTGGACCGCTGGGTCGAGTCCGCGCTGCAAAGCGCCAGTGTGCATGCCGAAGGCCTGCAGCAGGCCTTGCTGGCGCAAAAAGAGCACGGCAGGCAGCTGGAGATGCAGCGCGATCAGCGCGCGTTGCAGCGCGAGCAGGAAAACCTGCAGTATCACCGGGACATTCAGTGGCACCAGCAGGAAATCCAGCACTACATCCAGCGTCATCAGCAGGAAGTCGAGCGACTTGGTGGTGAAGGCCGGTTGCTACAGCAGGAAATCGAGCGCCTGCAGCAGCATGTGCTGGCGTCCGAAGATGCCTTGCAGCAACAGCGGATCGACCATGAGCAGCAATTGCTAAAAACGCTGCAGGTGATCGAGGCCTTGCACTCATCCCACTCATGGCGCATGACTGCACCCTTGCGTGCGCTTGTGCGCTGGTTCCGGCGTTAGACCAGTCGAAACACCGGCAAACGAGTGTTGCTGACCGGCGTGTCGGGCCCTATGCGGGCGTAAAGCGGCCCTGAGCCCAGGCGCTCTGTCAGGTGCACGGGAATTTCGGCCCAGGGGCCTCTGCCCAGGCAGCCTAATGCGGGAATCAGCAAAGCCGATGGGCTGATCTCCAGCAGCCAGCCGTTTTGCCATGCGGGGGGCACCTCAAGGGCCGGGCTGCTGTTGTCATGTTCCTGGCAGTCCAGGGGGGCGGCGAGCGGGGTCGCCTGCATGCAGCGCGCCGTTCTCTGCTGCCATGCGCCACGCCCGGCGAAATGCTTGTCGATGTAGATCTGCTTGGACTTCTCCATGAACTCCACCTTGGCCGATGTGTGCTCCCATTCATGCAGCACATAGGCGTCGGGCACGATGCCCAGTTGCCAGCCGGCTTTTTTGAGGCGCCAGCACAGATCCGAATCTTCGTAGTACATGAAAAAGGCCGGGTCGAACGCGCTGCCGTTTTGCAGCGCCGCGGATCGACGCAGCAGCATGGCGCCGCCCGACAGGGCCCGCTGGGGGATCAACTGCGCGCTGTTGTCGGGCCGCCAGATGCGCAAGGCCAGATTGCGGTAGGCATTGGACATCTTCGCGGCTACCTTGCGGCTGCGCCAGGCCTGCTCGATACACCACATTTCCACTCCTGATGGCAGCCAGGCGGGTGGCAGCTTCCAATGCCCTGCGGGCTCCCAAAGCTGGACCGGGCTGACGGCTCCGAGTGCGGGATTGCTCGCCAGTGCGGCCTGTAACTTGTCCATGCAACCCGCCCGCACCTGGGTATCGGGATTGAGCAACATGATGAATTCCGCCTGCGTGCTCGAGATACCCGTATTGCAGGCCGCACCAAAGCCGGTGTTGCAGTCATTGGTGATGACTTTGACACGGCTGTCCAGCACCTGGCGCAGTTGTCGGCTTTCTTCCGCGTCCATGCTGTTGTCAACAACAATGACTTCCATGTCGGGCCGGTCGCGCAACAGGCTTTCGGCCGCTGATTGGACCAGCCGGTGGCCAAAATAATTAACAATGACGCTGGCTATCATGGGATCAATAAATGGAGTAACGGCTTTGCAGCGCGCTCAGCAGAGCGTAGGCGCTGAAAGCGAAAAATACCGATAGAAGCAGTTGATTGGCAAACGATAAAGTGCGTGATTTAACGTCGATCATGCCGTTAAACGCATAGGCCAGCAGCAGGGATGGAACAATGAAATATCTTCCCTGTATGCCATGCACAATCGTTGCCGGGTGCGGCGTCCAGGAAATGAGCAGAGCGGTAAAAATTGCCAGTACCGAGAGCAGGGCAGTGCCGAAAAGAGAAGATCGTGCGATGGAATTGTTCTGGGCTGTGGCAAAGATATTGAGCAGCACAAAAAGGACCAGGCATGCGGAAAACGCTGCGTATTGCCAAAGGGGCAGTGAAGTGTCAAGCCATCCAAGCTTTCCAATGAAGGACTGAAGATAGAAGTCCATCATGTCCTTGTTGGTGACAGTGCTGAACAGCACTTCCATGAAATTCATCGGGTGGATGAGGTAATACTCAAGCGTCTCCAGAGAAGAGATGTCCCTGGGGATTCTATTGTCCACCGTGGTTTTTATGGAAAAAACAATCCAGAACAATGTAAAGCCAGAAGAGAGAAGGCTGAGTGCAAGGAACTTGCGATTTCTTTGCTGAAAAGCAATAATAAAAAGCAGTAGAAGAAGCGGTGCCAGATGAATTCTGGTAGTTGCAATCAGAACTAGAAGAAACGCCAGCAGGTAAAAAGCTCCGTGCCGGTGCGTTTTCGACTGGAATGAGAGAAACAGACTGATGGCGATCAGGCTCAGACTGGTGGTGAGGCCATCGAGCGTTGGCGACAGCAATTGAAAAATACTCATCGGAAGCATGAGTATACCGAGCGCGAGAATGCCTGGGCGGTGAATGGAGAACGCAAAAAGCGTCAGTGCGATGGAGATCGCCATGACGAAAATTCTCGTCAAGTAATATGTGTGATGTATGGAAAGCTGGGCCATTTCTCCTAGCTTGATCGCCAGTGCATGCGGCAAGTAAATCAAGGGGAGATAGAAGCCAGTCCCTGGTATTTGCATGAATGACCGGCTTTTTGCGTCGCTCCATTCAAGGCTTTTCAATCTGTCTTTTTCTTCCTGTGTCAGCTTGATTTCCGGGCGTCCAGATAGTTGCATGTGTCCCTGAATGAAATCACGCAGGCCATCATCCACATGACCTCCAGACATCAATCCCTCAGGGCTAGTCAGCAACATATCGCCGTGTGAGACAAGGTAGGCCTTGGCAAAATGCTGATTCTCATCCGGAGACTGCATGGGGGGTATGAAATACGATCCCCCGACAGCCAGTAAAATAATGATGAAATACTTGAGGAGAAAGTTTGAGTCAAGAATTTTCATGCATGGCCTCCCGGTAGGAAGGCATAAATTCCCGGTGTGTTCTCAGTCACTCTTGGGGTGCCGTGCCTGGAGTTGGGGCCGCCCTGAAACAAATGTGTGGATTTGGGGAGGGTGAAGAGAAATAAAGCCACGATAGGATGGAGGAAATCGAAAAGACTTTTTCTCGAAATTAACGTCCAGAATGCTGTGAATAAACCATGGAGGGAAAGTGCGATCCACAAGGAAGTATTTCGCAAAAACAGCAGAGAGATGGATTTATTGTTGTTGATGTTTGGTTCTACAGTTTTTAAAGAAATATGTTCTTCTGGCCGTTTTTTCATGGTTTTCCAGGAGTTTTCGGGGAATATTCTTTATTTTCAGATTGATTTTCGATTTGCATGATTCGAATTCATGTACGGCTGCATTCCACATGCGGAGCGATGCTCAATCTGGCGATGATGTCGGCTTTTCTTCTGTATCCTTGGGCAAGGCATGCAGCAGATCGCTGGCCAACCATCCTCCCGGATGGCTCATGATGTTTTCAGTGAAAAAATCATAAATACGCTGAATGGTGTCAGGGTCTTGAGCGGGTGCCGGCGGGAGAAAAACTATCTTGTAGTGGCCTTTGCGCACAGGAATGCATAAATACGCACCGATATCGCTATCTGTACGCTGGGCAATTCGCAAGGCACCGCCTGCGATCTTTCGTGCAGCACCCAGAAACCGCACCGTCATGGATGCGCCATTGGGCAAAACCGGGGCATCCGCCAGGACCACCAGCATCTCCTGGCGCTTGAGCATCTCGTAGAAAGGGCGCAACCCTTCTTCCATGTTGATGACCTTGCCGCCGTTCAAATACTGCTCCAGCCCGCGGTACTTGGCGTGGAAATGCCGCTGTACGGCCTCGTCCACGCGCGGGTCCTGAGTTACCGCCGACGACATGGCATTGACCGTTTCTCCTGAGCGCGCGAGGAAACTGGCGCCGAGGAAAAAGCTTTCAAAATGCGGCGTCAGCATCACCAGTCCACGGCTGCGATCACGGCAATAGTCAAGCGCGTTGGGCGGATCGAACTCGCAGGTCAGCTCCGCGCCCCGGCCGGCACTCATCCAGCGCGCTTCGAATTCATCCATGGCCTCGGCCATGAAACGCTGCCTGCACCAAGTCTCCCGCTGTGCCTCTGTGGCCTCGGGTGCGAGCTCTGCATAGGCAATGCGCGTTTGCTTTTGTATGTGGCGAAAGCCCAGCGCCATCGTGCGCCAGTCGCGCCCCGTGGCGCCGTTGAGCAGGCCGCGCCAGCGTCCCAGCGTATAGGCCGTCTTCAGCGGCAGGCGCACCATCAGTGGCAGCGCATAGGCGAAGTCCAGGTGATGCAGCCACCGGGCCACTTTCCATAGATATTTCTTCACGGTGCGGCAGTGGTGATGCTGTCGACGAAAGCCGCGACATCGCCGGCCTGGTGGATTTCAAAGCAGGGCGTCTTGACCGGCAGGCGGTGGGCCCACTTGTGTTCGAACGCCTGTGCGTTCTTTTTGATACGTTCGATCAGGCCCGCTGGCATCACGCCATGCGGGGGCGTATCGGACCAGTGCTCACAGAAAGCATCCAGCGCGGCGGCGCACAGGCCCGCTTCCTGTGCCTGCAGCACCAGATCGGTGGCATAGAAATCAAATCCCATCGCCGGGTCCATGCGCAGGCCTGAATTCACGCGCACGGCTACCAGCAGCTCGTCGAGGCTGTCGACCAGGCAGGGCAGGGCAGCTGACTCCTGCAGCAAAAGACCGCGGTCCAGCACATGGCCGGCACGAACGCTTTGTGCGCCCACGCCGCGCACGCCGTATACCCCGGCCACGGCCAGCGTGGGCCACTGCGCACAGGCGTCGCTCAATGCCTGGCGGAACAGATTTTCCCAGCCGGGCGGAAAGTGCACATCCTGGTGCACCCACACCAGCCAATCGGCACCTTGCACCGCCTGTGCCTGCAGCGCCGGATTGAAGGCCGCAGCCGCCGACGTGCTGTTGAAATAGGCCGACCAGGGCAGGCCGCCGCGCTGCAGGCAAGCCGACTGCGCCAGGCGCTGCTGCAGCACATCAAGGCGGCTTACGCTGGTAACGACGGCAATGGAGGGGAGAGGAAGTGGCCTGGACATGTATACGCGGGAAGAATGTGAAAATGGGCGCCATGTGCTGGTGCCCGACCTCAAGGCTAGAGGAAATCGGTATCCCCTGCCATCACCCAGAGCTTCAGCGCAGGCAATTGCTGCGGCGTTATGTCAGAGGGCGTGAGAATGCATATTTCAGCGGCTGGCGCCAGATATCCGGGTTGCGTGCTGGCCAGCAATGCAGCCACGGCCGGGCTGGCCCAGGCTGTCATGGTCGCTGCGCCGTCCTGGTCCGCGATCTGCAGCGCGGCCAGACAAGCCTGCGCCAGATGGCGCACAGGCCCGACCCAGTCGATCCATTGCACGGTTTCCCCGGGGTGTGATGGCTGCGAAAGCACGATCACACCCAGCGGGTGCAAGTCCCAGATACGCCGCAGCGTGAACATGCGGTAAGACTTGTCAGGGCGCTGATTGAAGCGCCATGAAAAGTAATCGGCGTCGCGTATGCCAATGGTGAATTCCTGCGCTTCGCGCTGCATGGCCTGCCAGGCCCTGTCGACCGTGGCGCGAAAATGGGGCGCGTGCGCAGCCAGTAGCGTCGTCTTCCAAAGCCACTGCGGGCCGGCGCGAGGCTTTCTCTGCGCGACCTGCCATTGCAGGTGCGGCACATTGCCGCCGTCCCAGCTCAGGCCCTGCTTGATGTGAAGCCGCGCGGCGCGCGCATGCGTGAAACCGAAACCCACCTTGTAGGGGTGATTCTTGCCAAGCCTTGTGGTGTACAGATGCTCGCAAGCGTACCAAAACGGGTTTTTTCGGGTGAGAACGCCGCGCCATTCGGGGCTGACCATCAAGTCGCCCACCTGCAGGAAATCCGCTGGCTGACCGTGGTGCAACATGCGCCGGGGAAAGCCGCCGCAATAGGCAATCAGGTCCTGCTTGTCATTCCAGATGCCGACGCCGTCGCCCTGGCCCTGGACATATTTCCATTCGAACCAGTCGCCTTGCAGTGCACTGCTGAAAATCTGGTGATGCAAGGCGAGCACATCGCCCTCATCGCCGTGGGCCATATCGCGCAACTCAAGCGGCTGGCCGGCAATCTGTAGATTTTGCGCCATCGCAAGTCAACGGTCGGCTGGCGCGGCGGCGGTGATCCAGTCGCGTGGAAGGCTCACAAAGCCCTGCTCGGTGCCTTCCTGGGTCACATTGAGGCGCAGGCAGTGCAGCACCTGGTCGTATGGATGCAAGCCATCCTCTGAAGTCAAAAAGCATGTCACCCAGTAGCTGCCCTTGAGCAAGGAGAATTTCTTGAAAAGAATGCTTGCCTGTCCCCGACCCTGGGCGTCCACGGGAACGACGACGCCATCGTTGACGGAAATGGCGCTGGTCACGGTGGTCCCATTCGCATCGGAAATTCCGATGGCGACTCCCGGGGCGGGCAGGTGCGGGTCGATTTCAAAGGAGATATCGATGGTCAGATCGGACTTCCCGGAAAGGACCTTGACCTCGCTGCCTTGCTCGGTCCTGGTGCGGGCCACGGCCTTGATGATGCGTCCCGTACCGCTGGGTGCGGGGGCGGCCGCGGCTTCCTGCTCAGGCGTGGGCGTGGTGGGCGCGTTCAGGCTTGCGGCATAGGCGCTGGTCACATCCGCGGCATTGCCGTCCATCTTCACGCGGCCTTTTTCCATCCAGATCGCGCGCGCGCACAGCGCTTCCACCTGGTACATGGAATGCGAGCAGAAGAAGATCGTCTTGCCGGCTTCCTTCAGGCGCATGATGCGGTCGAAAGACTTGCGGGCAAACGCGCCGTCACCGACCGACAGCGCCTCGTCGATGATCAAAATGTCGGGGTCGGTGCTGGTCGCGACGGCGAACGCCAGCCGCACATACATGCCGCTCGAATAGGTCTTCACGGGCTTGTGGATGAAGTCGCCGATATCGGCAAATTCCACGATCTCGTCCAGCCGCTGCTCTATCTCGTGGCGCTTCATGCCCAGGATGGCGCCGTTCATGAAGATGTTCTCTATGCCCGTGAAGTCGGGGTTGAAGCCCGCGCCCAGCTCGAGCAGCGCGGCCACGCGGCCCTGCACGCGCAGTTGGCCCGAAGAAGACGGAATCGTGCCGCACAGCAGCTGCAGCAACGTCGACTTGCCGGCGCCGTTGCGCCCGACCAGGCCCACGACTTCGCCGCGCGCCACCTGCAGGTTGACATCCTGCAAGGCCCAGAAAGATTGATCCTGGGTCTGCTTGCGCCCCCACAGCAGGCTCATCAGCCGGTCCGAAGGGTTGTTGTAGAGCGGATAGCGCTTGGACAGGCCGCTGGCGTCGATGGCGAAATCAGATGACATCGGAGAACCCCTCGCGCAGGCGATTGAATACCACGGCGCCGATCACGGCAATCAAGGTGCAGACACCGAAGCTCAGCGCGAACTGACCCCAGTCGGGCCACTGACCTTGCAGCAGCACCGTGCGCGTCTGCGTCATGATGGGCGCCAGCGGGTTGAGCCACATCCACTCCTGCACCTTGGCGGGCAGGACTTCGACGGGAAAGAAGACCGGGCTGATGAAAACCAGCGCGCTCATGGTCAGGCTCACGATCTGGCCGATGTCGCGGATGAACAGGCCCACGGCGCTCAGCAGCCAGGCCATGCCCAGGCACAGCGGCAGCAGCGGCAGCCAGACCAGCGGCAAGGCCAGCGCCGACAGCGGGATGCTGCCCAGGCCGATCAGGTGCAGTGTCAGCAAGATGCAGGCGCCGATCAGCAACTGCACGCCGGCGGAAAGCACCGTCGCCCAGGGCAGGATTTCCAGCGGGAACACCACTTTCTTGATCAGATGCGGCTGCTCCAGCATAAGGCTGGGCGCGCGGTTGATGCATTCCGCGAAGAAATTGAAGATCAGCAGGCCGGTATACAGCCGCAGCGCAAAGGCCAGGTTGCCTTCCTCGGGCGGAGCCCAGCGCACCTGAAAGATATGCCGGAACACCAGTGTGTAGATGGTCAGCATCAACAGCGGCGCCAGCAGCAGCCACGCCATGCCCAGCCATGACTGGCGGTATTTGGCTTCGATGTCGCGGCGCGCGAATTGAAAGATCAGATCCGAGTGGCCAAGAGGAAAGAAATAGGAAGTAAGCTTTTTCAAGGTTCAGGGTGGCTCAGGGTCAGGCTTTGGGCGGGGGCATGCGGCCCTCGGCAATATCCTTGATGACCACGGGGTCGATGATGATCAAGGAGTTCCCGTCGCGCACCAGGATGCGCTGGGTGAACAGCAGCTGAAAAGCCCGCGTCACGGTCTCGCGACTGGCATTGATCATGATCGCCAACTCCTGGTGGGTCGGGATCTGCTCGACAACCCGCTGGTTGTTGATCTGGCTGGACGGCAATTGTAAGAGCAGAACGCAAAGCCGCTGGAACGGGTTGGGCAGGCTCAGCAGCGTGCGCTGCGCCGTGACCTCGCGGATGCGCCGCGCCAGTTTCTGCATCACCGCCTTGGCCGCCTCCTGATGGCTCAGGATCACCTCACGCACTGTTTCCGCATCGAGAAACGCCACGGTCGACTTCATGGCGGCCACGACGAACTCCGCCGGCGGCTGGCCATCGACCACGGTCAGCTCGCCAAAATAATCTCCGGGATCGACGAAGTACAAGCCTACGCTGCGCCCATCCACGGTGAAGTCCAGGCCCTGCAGCCGGCCTTCCACCAGAAAGCCCAGCTCGAACACGCTTGCGTCTTTTGACAACACCATTGCCCGGCGCGCGAACGAGCGCAAGTTCATGCGGCTTGAAAGCTTTTCCAGCTCTTCACGAGTCAGCGACTGCAGCAAAGGGAACTGTGTCAGTAGTTGAACCGAAACGGGCATAGGGCGAGAGTGTATCAATCAGATTCAGGGGCCACTCTCAACGGCTTCCAAAATGCCGTCAGGTGCTCTGTTCTTCCCCCTGAATTCGCCATGAGGCGCGCGCTCATGCGCAATGTTCCTGTCAATATGCCGGGAGTGTGACTTTTTGTGCGCTTTCTGGCACGGGTGTCAAGACGGTGCGGACTTTTCCCTCTGGCTGCACTATGAGGCATTTGCGTCTGCGCGCGATTCGGTCGTTATGCCGGTAATGTGACTTTTTGTGTGATCCGGCGCACAGAAAGTTCTGGTCCACTCTGTGATACTAGCCAGAACTACGTTGGGGTATGCACTATGGCGATGAGCAAGGTACTGCGGTGTTCAGTGATCGGGGCAATGCTGGCCAGTGGCGCAGCTGCGCACGCGCTCACCGTTCAGCCCTTGGTCGCGCAGGCGACGATGGTCATCGGCCAGGTCAGTGTGGTGCATGCCGACGGCAGCGCTTCCTCCATGACGCGCGGCTTCGAAGTGCGCGTCGGCGACACGGTGCAAACCGAGCTGGGCGGCCATGTGCACTTGCGCTTCGTCGATGGCGGACGCATCAGCGTACGCCCTTCCAGCCGTCTGCAGATAGACAGTTATGGGTATTCGGAAACCGATACCCAGGCCAGCGCGATCAAATTCAAGCTCGAAGAAGGTGTCGTGCGCTCCATCACGGGCGAGTGGGGCGCGGCCGCGCGCCATCGCTTTCGCCTCAACACTCCCGTGGCGGCGATCGGCGTCAAGGGCACCGACTTCCTGGTCAAGGCCACGTCCGATCTGACTTCGGCTTCGGTGTTCACGGGCGCCATCTCGGTGGCCCCCTTGCTGGGCGCATGCGGCGCGGGTCTGGGCCCCTGCCAGGAGGGCCGTCTGCTGTCTGATGACATGAAGGGCCAGATGGTCGAGCTCGGGCGCCTGCAAAATGCGCCTCGCCTCGTGCCCCTGGCCGATCTGGCGGTGGCGTCGCTGCCCCAGCAGGCGGTCACGCTGGTCGAACGTCAGCCGCAGAATGTCGGCACGGCCGTCTTGCTTGCGGCCGCCGACAAACCGCTGCTGACCGAGGAACAGGTGGCCGCGGCAGTCAATACGCTCAAACCTCCGACGCCGCCCGAGCCCCAGCAGCCGACACTGCCAACGCTGCCCGTGCTTCCGCCCGAGCCGCCGGTCGTCAAGACCCTCAGCTGGGGGCGTTACTCCTTGGCGCAGTCATTGACGGGCGACAGTTTCAGCACGCAGATCGACGCTGCCATGCTGCAAGCGAGCGAGCGACTGGCCAGCAACGGTGTCTATGCGCTGTTCAGGCCGCTCGAGGACGGTAAGCCCGTGGCCTATGCCCCGGGCTCGGGCACGGCGCAATTTCGGCTTGCCGGCGCAGCTGCCAGTGTCGTGAGTGCGGGCAAGCCGGTGGAGCATGTGAGCGTGACTGCCGCGACCTTGGGTGTGAACTTTGACGCCAGCACCTTCGCCACGCGCCTTGATGTCCAGGGCGCGAACATGGGCTCCGATGTTGTCCAGGCTGTGGGTACCATCAGCAAAACCGGCTTGATGCGTTCGGTCGGCGGCAGCAGCATCGTGCAAGGCGGGCTCAGCGCCGATGGTCGCGAAGCTGGTTATCTTTTCCAAAAAGGCATATCTTCAGGAATATTGCAGGGTATTACCTTGTGGGGTCGCTGAAATGAAGCACTCCCTGAGCGGCTGTCGCCGCCCATGCGATGGACCAATACAGTTCAATGCGTCATGGACAGTTGAAGTGTGATGAAGCAAGCGAAGTTTTTGCGGCCACTGATTCCGGTGTTGGCCTGGTTGTTCGCGCTCTCCATATGGGCTCTTCTTGCCATCTGGGGCGCAACCTGGGTGCAACCGTTGCAGGAGCGTGCCACCGATCTCGTCTGGCGCGTGGGAGGCTTGCATGCCGAAGAGCGCCGTCTGGTGCTGGTTGACATTGACGAACTGAGCCTCAAGGAACTGGGCGCCTGGCCCTGGGAGCGCGAGCGCACCGCGCAGCTGATGCAGAAGTTGTCCGAGCACGGCGTCGATCAGCAAATCTGGGACATCGTGTTTGCCGACGAGCGCCACGGCGTTTCCGTGCTCAAGGCGCAGATCCAGCAGAGCAAGCCCATACTTTCGCAAATCTTCGCCCTGCCGGGCCAGGGCGACGACATCCAGGGCGGCCAGCTGGCCGGCGCGCTGAACTGGCCTTCGTGCCCCGCACCTTTCGAGACCGCCAGCGGCTACCTGGGTAATCATGCCGATTTGACCGGCGCCGGCACGTTGGTGGGCCACATCACGCCGCGTCTGTCGCACGACGGCATCGTGCGCTACCAGCCCGCGGTGCTGTGCTTCCAGGGCCGCGCCTATGGCGCGCTGGCGCTGGCCGCTCTCATGCAGGCCGGTGGTGAAGACAATCTGGCGCTGGTGCGCGGCAGCGGCTGGCTCGACCCGCAGTGGTTCCTGCAGGGCGCGCAGGGCGCTTTCCCGCCGGTGCCGCTGCACGCCAACGGTGACGTGCGCATGCCTTGGCGTCTGGCGCCAGACAGCTTTGTGAGCATCTCGGCCGCCGACCTGCTCGCCAACCGCGTACCACCCGACCTGCTGCGCAATGCTTGGGTGCTTGTGGGCAGCAGCGCTTTCGGGCTCAACGACCGCATCGCCACGCCTTTCAGCAGCGCCGCCGCGGGCATGCAGGCCCACGCCCAATTCATGCTCGCCGCCATGGACGGCCGCGTTCCCTACACCCCCAAGGGGCATCTGCTGTTGCAGATCGGTGCCGTGCTGCTGGGCATGGGCCTGCTGACTGTGCTGCAATTGCGCCGCCGCAGTGCGCCGCAATCGAACACCGGTCGTTTCTCGGTGTTCTCCGCCCAATGGCTGCCGCTGGCCGCCGTGGGCTGGATCGTGCTGTTGCTGCTGGCCCATGCCGTGCTGCTGTTGTGCGGCAACCTCTGGGTCGCCTGGCTTCCGGCCGCTGCCGCCGTGCTGGGCGCCGCGCTGCTGTGGGCGGGGCTGGAACATGCGCGCAGCCGCAAGGATCGTGACCGCCTTTACTCCCACCTCTCGAGCTACCTGCCCCAGCCCGTCGCCGCGGCGCTGGCATTGCAGCCGCCTTCGAGCGCCATCAAGGCGTCCATTCGCCAGGTCAGCGTGATGTTTGCCGACATTCGCAATTTCTCTGCGTATTGCGAACAGCGTCCCCCGGAAGAAGCCGCGGCCGTGCTGCATGCCTTCTTCTCGCGAGCCACCGATATCGTCGAAGCCGAAGGCGGCGTGATCGAAGCGTTTCAGGGCGACGCGGTGCTGGCCGTCTGGTACGACGGCGCGGCCGACAATCCCTCGCATGCGCAAAGTGCGCTGCGCGCCGCGGTACGGCTGAGCGCCGGCATGCAAGGCGTGCTGCCCGATCCGGCGCCGGCCGGGCTTGAACCGCTGGCGCTGGGAATAGGCCTCGAATGCGGTCCCGCCATGGTGGGCTCGTTCGGCCGCGCCAGCCGACGCACACACATGGTGCTGGGCAATACCGTCACCATTGCCAACCGGCTGGTCGCGATGACCATGGACCTGTCCCACCCCATTCTGGTCGGTGAAGGCATGGCCGCCCAAGTCGGTGCGTCGCGTCTCGAGTCGATGGGCACCTTCATGCTCGACGGCATGCGTGTTCCGCACCACATCTGCGCCTACCCTCTGACTCCGGGGGAGAGGGACAACATTACGGTGCATGAAAATTAAGCCGCGCCGCATGCTCCCTCCGCGGGTCTTGGTTGGCGCACTCATGCTCTGGGCTGGCGCAGGTGCTGCTCTGGCTGGGCAGGCGCAGGCGTGCGCCCCCGCGCCGCAGGCCCTGGCCGCGACCACGGCCGAGCAGCTGCGTGGCGTACTGCCGCAGGAGCTGCTCAAGCTACCCGAATGCCAGCAAGACAGCGCCTGGCTGGCCTGGGTCGGCTGGGCGCTCAACCAGAACGGCCGCTACAGCGAGGCCGTCGACTACCTCGAACGTTCGCTGATGCTCGAACCCAGTCCGTTGCGCGTGCAGATGGACTACGCGATTGCCCTGGCCGGAAGCGGTGACGGCATGGCTTCCATTCAGTTGATGCAAAGCCTGCTGCAGGAGCCGCAGCTGCCGGAGCCGCTGCGCGCCACGCTGGCGCACGAAGTGGCGCGCTGGAGCGCGCCCGACGAGCCGCAAGGCTGGCGCCAAAGCGGCTATGCGGCCGTCAAGCTGGGCCACGACACCAATCTGCTCGGCACTCCCGACCTTTCCAGCCTCACCTTGACCATCCAGGGACAGAACGTGCAACTACCGCTGGACGCCAGCTATGCGCGCCAGCCGGGCAACTATGCGCGCAGCGACCTGGGCTGGACAGCGCGCAAGGGCCCCTGGCAGGTCTCCGCGAGCCTGGGCGCGCGCACGGGCGTGCATTCTGGCGCCGGACGATTGAGTCAGGTGCAGGGCCTGGCCGAATATGCCGTGTCTTCGCACTATGTGGGAGCCAACGTGGCAGCGTTCAGCAGCGACACCGGCACCCGCTTTCGCACTGCGGGTCTCTCGGGCGGCCTTCATTGGGGCCTGAGCAACTGTTCCATTCGCAGCGGCCTGGAGTTGCAGGAGCGGCGCTTGCAGGACAACCGCATTCTGTCTGGCACCTATGTCGGGGCGCTGCTGCAGCATACCTGCGAGGTCCGGACTGGCAGCCACTGGCCTCTGGGGATGCAGTTTCTGCAAGCCAGCCTGCGCTTGGGTGAAGACCGCCCCGAGCAGGCCGAGCGTGCAGGCGGCCCGCAGCAGCAGAGTATGTTGCGTTTGGTTGCGATTGGCCAGGGGCTGGGTGCGCGCGACCAATGGCTGGTGGACGCAGAGGTATACTTACAAACCGACACAACGGGTTACAGCCCCCTTCTGGAAGATTCCGCCCGCCGCCGCATCAGCCGTCAGGCCATGCGCGCCGAGTACAGCTTCCCTCTCACGGAAGCTGGTTCACAGGGCTGGCATCTGGCGCTGGGTCTCGAATGGCAGCGTCAGCGCGCCAATCTGGTGCTCTTTCAGCAGCGCAACAAGGGCGCCTATATGGCGCTGCGCACGCAATGGTGAGTCCGTTGCATAAAAGCCGCAGCTCAAAACACTGCGAAAACGTGTGATCCGGATCACCAATTAATTGTCTCGACCAATCCTAAGATGGGCGCAGATTTGGATCAGTGGCTTGCCGAACATAGTTTTTGGTCGGGGCAGGCAGTCAACATTGAACAAATTTGTATGGATAAGGCGCATATGTGCCTGCCCCGTGTGTAACGAGTTTTTTTTCAACAGTCCCTCAAGGAAAACCAAATGGCTCTCTCCATTTTCGGCGCACAAGCTGCGGTCAGCCTCGCCAACCGCGCGCTGTTCAATACGTCGCCTTCCAACAGCGTCTACCTGAACCAGGTCGCCAACGCTGGTACGACCGATGCGTCGGAGTACGCATTCGCCAACAAGCTGGGTGCTTCTCTGGGCAACGAGTCGGCTGCTGATCTGACCGCACTGATCTTCGCCAACCTGGGCGTGAACAACACGACCGTGAACGCCGAATCGCTGGCAATCCTGGAAGCTGCAGTCACCGACTACATCTCCTTCCACGGCACGCAGAACATCGGCATCATCGCCCTGCAACTGGGCCAGATCCTGTCGACCAAGGAAAACGACGGCACCTTCGGCGTCGCCGCCAAGGCATGGAACCAAGAAGTTCTGACCGCTTACAACTACTCCACCAACCCTGCCAACAACGCTTCCCAAGTCGGTGAAGGCGCCAACAGCACCACTTTCTCGCTGACCACTGGCTGGGACAGCCTGACTGGTACCGCAGCAAGCGACGTGTTCGTTGCCCGCGTGGTGCAAAACGCCAATGGCGAACAGACCAACCAGCTGGCTACCGGCGACCAGATCAACGGCGGCGCTGGCAACGACACCCTGCAAGCCAAGGTGATCTCTGCTTCGGCTCTGAACGCCGGCCCTGCCATGGGCATCACTCCTGAAACCGTGGACGTCGAAAATGTCGAAATCACGGCACTCACGACCTCCAATGTGCGTGGCGCCGATGAAATCGTCGACCTGAACGCCCAATTCATGCTGGGTCTGGATTCGGTCGCTTCGGTGCAAAGCAATGCTTCGCTGGTCATCAGCAACCTGACCACCTTGACCGACAGCGGTGTCTACGCTGAGCGTCGCAACACCGAAGACGTGACCATCCGCATGGATCACACCGGCAACGGCGATGCAGTGACCAAGGAATCGGACCTGGAAGTCTATTTCGACCAGGATTACCTGGTGTCCGGCCAAACTTCCAACTCCAGCGCATTCTTCTTCCTGCTGGACGAAAAGGCCGAACTGGCCCGCCTCAACGGTGACCTGACGGTTCCCCGCCTGCGCGAAATCAACGTCGACGGTCTGCGTTTCACCGTGACCATCAACGGCGTGACCAGCGAAATCATCACGCTGAACGACCGTGCTGCCTGGCTCGCCGACCAGATGGACACGCATGAGACTTTCATCGCCAGCCTGCAAGATGAACTGGCTGCGCTGATTGCCGCCGGTACCCTGCCAGAAGGCACGACCCTGACGCTGAACCCAGCAATGGCTGATGCGACCTTCCTGGACGACGGCTCGCAGTCGGGCGACATCCCCGCAATCGTTCTGAACGTTCCAGATGCGAGCGTGGTCACTCCCGTCGGCTTCGCACAGGTTGAAGACGCTCTGGGCAACTACGACGTTTACGGTGACTTCAACAACATCGCAGAAAGCAACGTTCTGCCTGTGACGTCCACCATCGAACTGGAAAAAGTCGGCCGCGGCAGCGACGGCGGCGACCTGACCGTGGGCGGCATGTCCACCAACGGCCAAAATGTCTGGAATTCGGGCTCCGGCTCCAAGGGCATCGAGCAGTTCAACATCACCGTGTCCGGTGACGAGACGCAATTCAGCAAGCTGGCCAGCCTGCAGTCGACCAACAACACCTTGGCAATCGTCAACGTGGCATCCGCTGCCGGCAGCGCTGCGGACCTGACCATCGGCAACAGCCATACCTCCGGTGTTGTGGTCAATGCAGCAGGTTTCAGCGACGACGACAAGACGACGTTCAAGAACGGCGCGTTGAAGGACGTTCGGGTGTTCAACGCCGCTTCGTTCCAGAACGACCTCGAACTGCACGCTCACATCTCCGACGAATCCGTGGCCAAGTACATGGATCTGACGGATGACGCGGCTTCGCCAGCGGCTGACAATGCAGACTTCGCTTACACCTTCGCCGGTGGCAACGATCTGCTGAACCTGAACATCAGCAAGACCAATCTGGCCCAGTCCGGCACGACCAACCGTGAAGACTTCCATTTCGAAGCCAACATGGGTGCGGGCAACGACAAGGTGCAGGTCCAAATCGGTGACGGCGTGGGCACGCTCGCCGATGCCTGGTTCATCAACAGCGATCTGAACAAGAACCTGGCCATCAACACCGGTGAAGGCGACGACACCGTTGAAACCTTCGGTGCAGGCACCTGGACGGTGAACCTTGGCGCTGGCAATGACGTGATCTACTCGGACAACTCGGGTAACCAACTGAATGCTGCTGTCAACCCCGTCACGCTGGAAGGCAATGGCGGTGATGGCGTGAACTACAACTCGGGCCGTGCCGCCTGGGTGTTGAACACCGCCGACCAAGCTACTGCTGGTGCTGCTGTTGTCGCACGCGACATCGACAACCTCGTGTCCGACGCCAACGATACCTTCACCCTGTGGCGTTCGACTGTCAGCGTGACGTTCCTGGGCCACACTGCAGAAGTGCAGATCCAGGACTTCACGACGTCTGACCTGAGCCTGAACAACCTGATCAAGAACGCGATTGCCCAAGACAACGTTCTGAGCAAGTTGATCGTTGCCGAAGACGGTCCTGCCAACACCCTGGTGATCCGTTCGCTGATCGATGGCGAATACACTGCAGCTGACTTCGAAGTGGACATCACCGCTCCCGCGTTGACGACTATTTCGCCAACACAGCTGGCTGCCTTCAATGCGGCTACCGGAGCTTCTGCTACCAGCTTCAGCGATGTGCAAACACTGATCGATGCTGGCGTGACCGCTTGGGCTACCGCTGCTGACTACGTGTCGGCCCTGGCAAATGACGCTACGGATGAACTGACGGGTGTCGCATCGTCTGCCGTGACCAACAGCACCATCACCGGTGGTGCAGGTGACGACGTGATCGTGCTGAGCACGGGTGCCACCAGCGCGGAAACCGTGGTGTACGCTCCTGGTTTCGGCAACGACGCTATCGTCAACTTCACAGCAGTTGGAGCAACTGGTGTTGACACGCTGGACTTCACCGCTTTGCGTGGTATCGGCGATGCTCTGACATTCAACGTCCTTACGGCCAACAACTCGATCTCTATCGCCCTTCAAGGCACCACCAACGACACCGCTGCAGAAGTCGCAGCGCTGTACACCGACTCGGCAACCGCACAGAACCACGTTTACGTGGCCTACGACGGCACCGTTGGCACTGTGTACACGGTGACCGACACTGTCGGCGTCGCCGCAGGCAGCGTGACGGCCACTCTGGTCGGCACTATCGAGCTGGTGAACGGTGACTGGACTGATTTGACTGCAGCAAACTTCGCTTAATTAGCGCACGGTGCCACAGGCACCGTCGAGCTGAACCAAGCCTAGCGAACCCCGCCCCTCTCGAGGGGGCGGGGTTTTTTCTATTTGTAAGCATGGGCGCAAGTCGGACAGCAATCCAACCGGCAGTGTTTTTCATGGCGAGGCAGGCGTGTGGCCCGCCGCTGCCTGGATTTGCCATGGCGACATATCAGGGTCGCGTTGGCTTATGCACTGTTCTAAGTACAAATCGTGGTCCTTGCGTGCAGCCTGTCGCTGCGCACATGTCGGCAGGGCTCTGCTGCGATGGGGCGGTGCTCATCCCGATGCCGGGCTGTCCATGGCTGCGGGCTGCACATGGTTGATCACACGTGCGGTGTATTGGCGGACCGGTGCTGCAATGGCGGGCTTTTTCGGCACGCTTAAAACCGAGTGTCCGCCGCAGCAGGTCCAGACAGCGTCTGGCAGCGACGAAAAGAGCTGCGCGACCACACTCAAGACTGCGAAGCCCAAACGGTAAGGCCTGCGTCCGGTGAAGTGCCGACATCAGTCTGGAGTCCAGGATTCTCCTGTCCAGTTGTACGGCACGCATTCTCAGGTGCGTATTCAAATTTCCGCAGCCGGTTGCAAAGCAAGCCCTGCGGCAACGCCGGTTATGGTCGCGACGCGAGTTGCCGCGCTCTCACGGGCGCGCTGGAATCCGATCACGCGGCATTGAGGAGGCGCGCAGCGCGCCCTGCCTCGGGCGGCGCTGGCGCAAAACGGCTGTCAGTCGGCTTTTGGTGCCGTCTTGGTGGCCTTGGCGAACATCTCTGCGAGGTCCTTGCGCGCCTGTTCAGGGCTCAGATTGGCTGCGGGCAGCGCACCGGTCTGCTGTTCGGTGGCCGCCTGGTTTTGGTCGTCGGCCACAGCCTTGTTCTTCTTGGTGGTGTTTGTTGTCTTGGTCATATAGATAACTCCGTTTCGTTGCGGGATTCTAGGGAAGGGCGGCCCCAAGCGACGATGTCGCTCGGGGGGTGATCAGATTCGCATTGGCCTGGTCCACATTGACCCAGCGGTCATGCCCGGCCACGGCGTGCAAACGGATGCGCGAAAGCAAATACATGTAGCGCGCCTGGGCCAGATCACGCGCCGCCAGCGTGCGTTGCTGTTCGGCGTTGAGTACATCGACCGTGGTGCGTACGCCGGCCGCAAGCGACTTGCGGCTGGACTGCAGTGCCACTTCGGCGGAGCGTGCAGCCTGTTCGAGCGCTTTGATACGCAACACGCCTTCGGTCATCGCGCGATACTGCTCATAGACCTTGGCGCCCGTCTCGCGGCGGCCGGCTTCCAGGGCCTCGCGTGCGCGTTCGTGGTCGGCCACGGCCTGGCGCACCTGCGAACTCACATACCCGCCTGCATACAAGGGTACGCTCAATTGCAGGCCCACGTACTTCTGGTTGTAGACCGTGTTCACGCTGGTCACGGAGTCGCTGTCGGAACGCGACACGGAAGCGACCGCGTCCAGCGTGGGCTTGTGGCCGGCCTGTGCCTTGTTGATCTCGCTGGCCGCGGCATCGACCTGGGCCTGCAGCGAGCGCAACTCGGGGTTGGCGGCTTCGGCCTGGGCGGTCCATTCGTCCAGCGAAGCGGGCACGGGCTGCTGGGGGCGAAAGCTCGCGGCATCGAGATCGGCGAGATCGTCATACGGCTTGCCTATCAGCACTTCAAGGCGTCGGCGCGTGAACTCCACGTTCTGTGTCGCTTCGAGCTCCTGGGCCAGTGCCATGTCGACGCGTGCCTGGGCTTCGTCTATGTCCGTGCGCATGCCCGTGCCTGCCTTGAAGCCCTTGGTGGCGGAATCGAGCTGCGAGGTATAGGTGAGCTTCTGCGCGGCCACCAGGCTCAGCTGGGTGCGCGCCAGCAAGGCATCGAAATAGGCTTGCGAGACGCGCAGCACCAGGCTTTGCTCGTCCTGTTCCAGCATGGCGTTCGCGCCGTCGACCTGGGCCTCGGCCTGCTTTTCCAGTGCACTCAGAAAAGGTCGGTAAAGGGGCTGGCGCAATTGAAATGCCTGGTTGTTGCTGTTGTAGGCATTTCTGGAGTCCCGCGTGCCCAGCGCGGTTTCCGTGGAGGATTTGAGCGAATTGCGGTTGGCCCCGGCATTGAAGCTGATATTGGGCCGGCGCTGGGCGCGCGCCTGCGGCAGCTTCTCGCGCATGCCTTCGGCACCGGCGCGTGACGAGCGGATGGTGGCATCGTTTTGCTCCGCGGCCTCATACGCCTGACGCAAATCGAGCGCCCAGGCGGGCGTGAGCAAAAGGGCGGCCGCGAGGGCCACGCCCGTGCGGGCCTTGATGCGAAATGCGGGTAGTTTTTGCATGGTCTTATTCCTCCGTCATGGACGCAGCCAGGCGCTTGGTCAGCGGGTGCAGCAGATAGGTCAGCATGCTGCGCTCGCCGCCCATGAACACCACTTCCACCGGCATACCGGGGCGCAGTTGGCGCGAGCCCAGGATCTTCAGGCCCTCGTCCGTCACCTTGACGCGGGCGAGGTAATAGCTGACGTTGGTATTGGGGTCGGTCAGCAAGTCGCCGGACACCGATTCCACATTGCCTTGCACGACCAACTGAGGCGTGTTGGCAAACGAGGAAAAGCGTGCATCCACAGGCATGCCCATGTGCACGCGGTCGATCATATGGGGCGGCACCTGGGCTTCGAGCATCAACGACGCGCCCTTGGGGACGATGTCCATGAGCTTCTGCCCCGACTGGATCACGCCGCCGACGGTCTGGGTCATCAGACCGACCACCTGGCCTTGCGCGGGCGAGCGGATCTCCGTGCGCGCGAGCTCGGCCTTGACCGCCTGGTATTTCTCCTGGTCGACCAGCACCTGGCGACCGACTTCGGCCAGCTGAGTCTCGATCTCTTTCTGGTCTTCCTGCTTGCGCGAAATCATGCGCTGGCGAAACTCGGCAATGGCGCTGCGCGCGCGCAGCATGTTGCCTTGCATGTCGGCCATGGACGTGTTGATGTCGGCGACCGAGCGCTGCAGCTCGAGCTGGCGATTGCGCGGCGCATAGCCTTCCTTGACCAGCTCGCGCAGATGACCCAGCTCTTCATTGAGCATGACATGCTGGCTCTTGCGGCTTTCGAGCATGCCTTCATAGGATTGCAGCATGCCTTGCTGGCCGCGGATGTTTTCCTCGATCGACTGCAGATCGGAGCGCAGCAGATTGCGGCGCGTATGGAACAGCTGTTCCTGGTTCAGTATCTGTTGCTGGATCAGCGGGTCGCTGGCCGCAGTCTTCAGATCTTCGGCCCAGGTGATGGTGGGCTTGCCGTTCTTCTCGGCCACCAGCCGTCCCTGCATGGCCAGCAGGCCCAGATAGCTCTGGCGCGCCGACTCGTAGTTGGCGCGGGCCACGTCGGCATCAAGCTGCACCAGCAACTGGCCTTCAGTCACTTCGTCGCCTTCGCGCACCAGCACCTTCTTGATGATGCCGCCGTTCAGATGCTGCACGGTATTGCGCTTGGTATCGATGGCGACCGTACCGATGCCGGGAACGCCTTCATCCAGCGGCGCGAACGCGGCCCACAGCAGAAATCCGCCAAAGCCCAGGGCCAGCGCCCACAGGCCCCAGCGCCCCGAGCGGCCCAGATCACCGGGGCGCGCATCGCCCTGTGGTGATGTGGTCAAAGCACCAGCAGACACGTTGGCCAATGGATTGTTTTTAGCTTCGGAAGACAAAGATTTATTCATGTCGGAACTCACCGGAAATTAGTTGTGCGCAATGGAGCGCGATCGAGCGCCAGGAAGTGGTTCATGTTCACGCTGTTGGCAGAGACACCTGCTGCGCCTCGCGCAGCGCCGCCACGACCGCGTCACGCGGGCCATTGGCCTGCAGCACGCCGTTGTTCAAGATCACCACGCGGTCGGCCGCGGCCAGAATGCCGGGACGGTGCGTCACCAACACCACGGTGCTGCCCTGGCGCTTGAGGATCTGTACCGCCTGTACCAGCGCGGCTTCGCCCACGTCGTCCAGGTTGGCATTGGGCTCATCGAGCACCACCAGCTTGGGCTTGCCGTAAAGGGCGCGCGCCAGACCGATGCGCTGGCGTTGTCCGCCCGACAGCAGGCCACCGGCCTCGCCTATGGAGGTGTCATAGCCCTTGGGAAAGCGCAGGATCATGTCGTGCAGGCCGGCGCTGCGCGCGGCTTCGATCACCTGCGCCGAATCCACGTGGCCGAAACGCGCGATGTTCTCGGCGATCGAACCTTCGAACAGTTCGATGTCCTGCGGCAGATAGCCCAGGTGCGGGCCCAGCTCGTCCCGGCTCCAGCCCGTGATGGGGCGCTCGTCGAGCAGCACTTCGCCCGACATGTGTGGCCAGATGCCGATCATGCAGCGCGCCAGCGTCGATTTACCCGAGCCCGAGGGGCCCAATACCACCACGACCGAGCCCTGGGGCACTTCGAGGCTGATGTTCTTCAGGATGGGCTCGGCGCGTCCGGGCGCCCCGGCGACCAGATTGCGCAGCGACAGGGCGCCTGTGGGCGGCATGCGTGTCAACGTTTCATCGCGCTCGGGATGGGCGTCGAGCAGGGACTCCAGGCGCCGGAACGCCGCGCGCGAGGTCACGAAACCGCGCCAGGTGCCCACCAGCATGTCGATGGGGGCCAGCGTACGTGTCATCAGGATGTTGGCCGCGATCATCGCGCCAGCCGACAGCTGGCCATCGATCACCAGCAGCGCGCCCGCGCCCAGTGCCAGCGACTGCTGCGAATAGCGCAGAAACTTGCTCCACGCCATCAGCTTGTGGGACAGGGCCTGCGAATTTCCCTGCAACTGAACCACGTCACGGTGCCGGGTCCGCCACACGCGGCCCAGGTTGTGCACCATGCCCATGGGCTCCAGCGTCTCCAGCTGTTGCAGCTTGCCGTGCAGGCTCTGGGTTTCCGCGGCCACGGCGGCCTGGGCGCGCTCGGCCGGCGCCACGGTCTTGCGGTGGCCGAACCACACCAGCGCAAGCTGCACGGCGGCGAACACCAGCGCCAAATATCCCAGCATCGGATGCAGCAGGAACACCACGGTCAGGTAGACCAGCGACCACGGTGCGTCGAACAGCGCAAACATGCCGTTGCCGGTGAGGAACTGGCGCACCTGCACCAGATCGCCAAAGGCCTTGGTCGTGCCCGAGCCCAGCTGCTTGAGGTTCATCTCGAAGCTGGCATTGAAGACCCGCGTGCTGAGCATTTCATCGAGCCGCATGCCTGCCCGCACCAGAACGCGCGATCGCATCCACTCGGAGAACGCGCCCACGCAGAACAGGAACAGCGTGATCAGCGAGACCACGAGCAAGGTCAGCTCGCTGTGGCTCAGCAGCACGCGGTCGAAAACCTGCAGCATATACAGCGTAGGCGCCAGCAGCAGCACATTGGCCACCATGCTGAACACGCCGACCACATAGAACTCTCGGCGAAATGCCCAGAGCGCGCGCGTCAATTCGCTGCGCTCGAAAAAACCGGAAGTCTTCATTGTTGGACTCATCTCATTTGTTTCGCGGACCGCACTCATGCCGCCACCGGCTTCGTGGGCACTGGCATCTGCGCCTGGCGGGAGGCTTGATTGAGCGCCGCCAGCACTTCATCGCGCGGGCCGAATGCCTGTTGCTGACCATCGCGCAAGACCAGCAGCTTATTGGTCACGCTCAGCACGCTGGTGCGGTGCGTCACCACCACGACGGTCGCGCCGCGCGCGCTGGCCTGCTTGATGGCCTGCGACAAGGCGATATCGCCTTCTTCGTCCAGGCTCGAATTGGGCTCGTCGAGCACCACATACACCGGGTCGCCGTAGAACGCCCGGGCCAAGCCCACGCGCTGGCGCTGGCCGCCCGAAAGGCGTAGGCCGCCGGGCCCGACCAGGGTGTCGTAACCTTCTGGCAATGTGCTGATCAGCTCGTGCAGGCCGACGGCGCGGGCTGCGGCTTCGACCCGGGTCATGTCGACCGCGCCGAAACGCGCGATGTTTTCAGCCAGCGTGCCGTCGAACAAGGCCACGCCCTGGGGCAGGTAGCCGATGTGCGGGCCCAGCTCCTTCTTGTTCCAGGCCTGGATATCCGCACCATCGAGGCGCACCTTGCCCATGGTGGCGGGCCACAGGCCCACCAGCAGTCTGGCCAGGGTGGTCTTGCCCGAGGCGGATGGGCCCACCACGGCGAGCACATCGCCGGGCTGCAGCGCCAGGTTGATGCCGCGCACGATGGTACCGGGGTTGCCGGGAGCGCCAGCCATCAGCTGTTCGACCTGCACGCGGCCTGCCGGCGGGGGCAGTGCCATCGCTGCGGGGTTGGCGGGCACGGCAGCCAGCAGCGCTTCAATGCGGTTCCAGGAATCACGGACACTCACAACGGATTGCCACTGACCCACCACCTGCACCAGCGGCGCGAGCATGCGGCCGCCGAGAATGGAGGCGACGACCATCATGCCGCCGCCACCGTTCAACTCGTTGTGCAGCAGCAGCCAGCAGGCCAGGCCCAGCAGCAGCGAGCTCAAGATGTTCTGCACCAGCTTGCTCAGCGCCTGAAAGCCGCCGGCGCTGTCCGAAGCCACGGCCTGCAATTGCAGGAATTTGCGCTGCTTGGCGATCCAGCGGCGGTGGGTGTTCTTCAGCATGCCCATGGCTTCGAGCACTTCGGCATTGTTCAGCGTGTCGTCCGCATATCGCTGCGCTTCCATGGACTCGCGGTTGGCGGCCATCAGCGGCGGCTTGGTGCGGCGCTCGTTCATCCAGGTGATGCCCACCTGCAGCAGGCCGAACACCACGGCCGACCAGCCCAGCACGGGGCTGATCAGGAACAGCAGCACCATCATCACCAGCGCGATGGGCGCTTCCATGATGGCCAGCAAGGCGGGCGAGTACAGGAATTCGCAGATGCGCTTGAAGTCAGAGAGCGTGTTCACCTGGCCGCCGGGAACGCGGCGCACATTGGCTTCGAACATCGCGTTGAAGATGCGCATGTGCATCTTCTTGTCCAGCGCCTCGGCCGCGCCGCGCATGATTTCGCTGCGCGCCCATTCGAGCACTTCCATCAGCAGATAAGCGCCCAGCACCAGCACCGTGAGCCAGACCAGCGTCTCATGGTTGCGGCTGTTGACCACGCGTCCATAGACTTCAAGCATGTAGCCCGAAGGCGCAAGCACCAGCAAGCTGGCAAACATACTGAACCATGCGGAACGCACGAAGAAAGGGCGCAAATCGGCCAAGGCCGCGCGCATTTCGGAAGGAACCTGGCTGGTTTTCATAAGGCCTCGTCAACCATCACATATTCGGGAAGCTCGCCAGGTTCTGGCAGCTCCAACACCCCACCGGAAACCGCGGTTGTCGCAGGCTTGGCCTGGTCCACCAGCGAGAAAGACAACATAAACGTGCCGTTGGCCTGGCGCGAAAGCACCACCTCGTGCAGCTTCTGCGTTTGAAAGCGTTCCTCGATCTCACTGGCGATCGACAGCTGGAAACGCATGCGCCCATCGAGCGTGAACATCGACAGCAGGCCATTCTTCAGGCTCAGCGTATGGCGATCGAAGTACACCGGGCAGCTGTCGGCGAAGCGCAGCAAAGGCAACGGCTTGTCGCCCAGTTTTTCCAGATGCAAAGGACTGCCAGGATGCTGAAACACCATGCGGCAGGTGCGCGACACCGAGTAGATGGCATTGCACACCATCTGAGAACCCATGTTGGGAAACTGCTCGCGTAACTGGCGGTAAGCCAGATGATGCAGCGCCACACGGTTCCATACCCGGGTGGTCTGCACCAGAGGCGCCAATGCGTTGCACAGCTGGGCAAAGCCCAGCTGCAAAGCCTGCAGGCGCAGAAGCTGGTCTGGCGCTGCTTGCAAGGGCACACGGATCAAGGAATGCATACAGCCGTGAAGTATACGGGGATCTCCTATATGAAGTTCATATAGGACAAAAAAAGACAACGCTTTGGCCATCCTTGCAGGCTGGGCTGGGTCGTGCCACTGGCTTCCATCCTGCAGGTCTTCGCATGGCCTGCTCTCGATGACTGTGGGGGCGTGTCAAGCGTTCGCTGAGCGTGGCACTGGCTTGAGTCGACGCAGCGCCGGCTCTTCGACGAATTTCCAGGACAAGACTGCAATCGGCAGTGTGATGGCAAGACTGCCGATGAATAGCATGGAGACGGAAATGCTGTTGTTAAACCAGTGGACAAGCAACTGCTGAATCGGGAAGGCGTAGATGTATATGCCGTAAGAAAAATCGCCGTGGCGCGTGATGTTGTCAAGCCATGGAATATCAACGCTGGCCAGATAGAAAATTATGTACGGCAGCAACAATGCATATAGGTAAAGTGCAGGCGGCGTGAATTTCGTGAAGAAAATGATTGCCAGGAATAGCAGTGCTATGCCGCCATGGTAGCGAATCTTGTCTCGGTAAAAATACAGGGCGGCGCCAATGAAGAATGAGGCGCCAAGTCGCAGGGCGACCGAGAGCTCGGCAGCTCCCAGGACGATGTAGGGGCGGGCCAGGTCAGCATTTCTTACGGCCAGCACGCCAAAAATGCAAAGGCCGGCAGCAACGACGGAAAACCGTGCCGAAAGAATTCCTGCAACGCCCATCGCCAGGATCATTGCGTACATGAAAAATTCGATGGGCAAGGTCCATAGCGAGCCATTGACGGCGTTCGGGAACGGATTTTCCGAGAATACCAGCGGTAAATTGTATTGAATGTCGAGAAAGATATTGCGCAAGTACGCTGTGGTCTGCTCGTGGGCGACGTAGGCCTGAAAATCCAATGGAGTCAGGAGTGCGCCCAGAATGATGGAGAAAAAAACCGCAAAAAACAAGGCGGGGAAAATGCGCAGGCATCTTTTCCAAGCGTAGTCGAGTGCGCTCTGGCTGCGTATATAAGAGGCCGAAATAAGGTAGCCGCTGATGACAAAGAAGGTGCACAGCGCGATATCGCCTCCGGTGTGACCGAAGGTCCAGAGGAAGGGTTCTTCTATCGCCCGACCAGCCAGTGGGTAGCAATGGCTGAACAGAACCAGAATGGCGGCGATCAAGCGAATGAGATCGAGGTTCCTGTTGCGGGATGGCACAGAGGCGGTCATGCCGGGCAATTCTTCTTTGACGCGCCGACGTTCGTGCTGATCTGGGCGACAGAATGCCCGTGCACCGCAGGATTGTCCTGCAGATGAAGCAGCGCTCCTTGGGCCAGCAGACCCGCCATCAGTGACACCGCAGGCGCATGGTTTTTGTTATTCATCGATAGATCCAGAGTTTCCCCAACCAATAGCCGTTGACGGCGACCAGCGGCAGCGAAAGGAGCTTGCCGAGCAGCGCCATGTCCAGCCAGGCGTGAAAAATTGATACCGAAGCCAGCGTCAGAGCGTAGTTGACCACCACCACGATCAGGTAACGCATGAGTGCGCCATGCGAGTAGCCCGCGCTGAACGTGACATGCGTATGCAAAAGGAAGTTGACCACCAGCCCAGCCGCGAATCCCGCCGTGGTTGCAACCATGACATGCACACCGAGAAAGGCCAGCAATTGCATCAAGCCGATGTCGATCAGCGCGCAGACAATGCCCACCCCGAGGTAGGTGACGAACCGGCGCACGGCGATCAGCGCACGCGCCGCGCCGAACCCAGCCGTGGATGAATTGGCCGGCGCGGAACGGACGCGATGTCATAAGACATGAAGGACAAAATCAGCTGCAGCCCCATTAATGCCGGCAACGCGGCGAGCATGACTGTGCCGGCCGGTGTCGGCACGCCCAAATGCGTCGACAGACTCCAGTGGTAGCAGCCATACAGCACGCCGAAAACAAAGAAGATAATGCCCAGCGGCAGCTCCAGCGAGGCCAGCGACATATCACGCAGGTAATAGTTGTAGAAAATCCGCTTGCAGAAATTGCGTGCATGCTTGACCAGAAACTCACCCGCGATCTTGGAAATCTTCAGGTTGCTCACCTCGTCGCCGTATTTGGCATGCATCGGTATGTCGACGACCACGGCGCGCAGCGTGTTGAGGCGGAAAAGCATGTCCGTTTCAAAGAAGTAACGGCGGCTGATCTTGCTGAAAGGCAGGTGGCGCGCCGCGTTGGCATGAATGGCCGTGTAGCCGTTGGTCGGATCGAAGAGGTTCCAGTAACCGCATGAGAGCTTGCACATCAACGACAGCACGGCATTGCCGAACAGCCGCATCTTGGGCATTGCGCGAATGTTCTCGAGGTCGAAGAACCGATTGCCCTTGGTGTAATCAGCTTCGCCTTCCAGAATGGGTGCGATGAAATCCATGATCAATGCCGGGTCCATCTGCCCGTCGCCATCGACCTTGACCAGCACTGCCATGCCGTCGGCAATCGCTGCTTTGTAGCCGGTCATGACGGCGCCTCCCACGCCCTCGTTCTGCGCATGTCGTAATACGGTGACACGTTCATCGTGGCAATGGGTCTCGACAAGGCTGCCTGATTGGGCCGGGCAGCAGTCATCCACGACATAAATTCGCGCAATTTCCGGGCCGATCGCCGCCAGGACGTCGAGGATATGATCTCGCACCTTGTAGCAGGGAATAATGACGGCGATGTCCTGCGGAATGTTCATTGAGTGATATGAATAGGTGTCAAGTGACCGAAAGGCATATCAGGGCGGAGTAAAAGCCAGTCTGAATGCGAGACCCACTGTTGTTTCAAGACGTGTGCCAGCCCCGGGGATTTTACTGACATCCCCGGAGCCTTTGCGGCGTCATCAGGGGCGATACCGATGCGGCTCCCAGGTGCCCCATTTGCTTTCGTAGATTGCCTTGTTGCGTTCGACCAGCGCGCGGCGTTTTTCATCGTTCATCTTGTTGAAAGAGGCAGACAGGTGGTGGTGCACGAACACGTCCTCGGCGCAGACAATCGCGAGGCCCTCGGCTTCGACCTTGCGGCAGTAGTCGTCGTCCTCGAAGAAGCCCAGTCCATAGTCCTCGCTGATCTCACCGCAGCGTTCATAGGTCGAACGTGGAAAAATCGTGCAGAAAAATGCGACGTTTTTCATCGGATAACGTTGCCCCATGTGCGCCAGCGTGTAGTTCAGTGCGGTTGCCGGCATATGGGTGAGATCGGAATAATTGATTTCGATGCGCGCCTCGTTGCCGATGTTGCTTGTCACCGGTCCTAGCAAGCCCAGTGTGGGCATGCGCTGGAAGTGGCGCAGCAGCGTCAGTATCCAGCCATGGGTGACCACAGTGTCGTTGTTCAGCACCACCAAATAGTCGCCCGTGGCGATCGACAGGCCGACGTTGTTGCCCGCGGCAAAGCCGAGGTTGTCGCTGTTGAGCACCATGCGCACGTCCGGATGGCGCCGGCCAAATTCCTCGAGGTAGGCCGGGGTGCCGTCGGTGGACGCGTTGTCGACGACGATGACTTCGAGATTCGGATAGTCGCTGCGCTTGAGTACGCTGTCGAGACAGGCTTTCGTCAGGTCCAGGTTGTTGAACGTGAGAATGATGACGCTCACGCGCGGCATCTTGATTCCATCAAGCGCCAGGAGCAACTCCTCGCCGCGGTGGCGCCATGTTTGTTCGACCGCGAAGGCGCGCCGAGCGGCCGCCTGTCGTGCAGCCTCCTCACCAGACTCGCGCAGCGCGCTGCCGGTCAGTGCGATGAAGTCGGCCGTGGTCGCGGCGCATCCCACCAGGCCGCCAAACTGGCTGATTTCCGGCAGGTCGACGCAGACCACTGGTTTGCCCGCAGCGAGGTATTCATAGACCTTGACGGGATTGGTCGCCAGCGTCAGCGGAATCACCTGGAAGGGCAGCAGGCAGACATCGAAGGCATATAGGTAGTACGGCAGCTTGTCGTAGGGCACTTCGCCGGTGAACTCGACGTTGGGCAGGTCGGCCAGGCGCTTTTGCGCGTCCACGGTGTCGTTGCCCACCAGCAGAACGAGGCAGTCTGGATAGGCCAGCGCAAGGGCGCGCAGCAGGTCCAGGTCAAACCACTCGGCGATCGCGCCGTAGTAGCCTATGACCTGTCTGCCTTTCTTGTCCACGTAGACCTGCGCCGGACGCTGGGCGAAATGCGCGTATTCGGACGCATTGCGCACCAGCGCCACGTTCGAATTGTGGGTGCGTGCGAAGTCTTCGAGCCACGATGAGGTCACGGTCACGAGATCGGCGCCAGCGAGCATGTCCTTTTCGATCGCCATGAGTTTCTCGGGCACGTTGCCGAAGCCTTCATGGTGGTCCATGCAGTCGTAGATGCGGTAGGTGTTAGGCAGCAGCGTGACCAGCGGATACCAGTAGGCATGCTGCACGATCGACAGGCTCGACAGTGCGCCGAAATCCTGGATGACCTGGGCCATGCTGAGTTGGAGCATGTGCAGGGCCTCGTCGGAAGGCGCATCGAAGTAGATCGCCGGCGCGCCTTTGACATGCAGCTTGATCTGGTAGAGCGCCTGTGCGCCTGGCAACTTTTCGAGTTGGTAGCCGGGCTGGTCGGCATCGACAAAGTGGTTGCTGAAGTAGAACACCCGCCGGCCTGAATCTGCCAGACTGCGCGCGATGTGTTGCGGGCGCTGGATACGAAAGCTCCAGTCGATGACGGCAAATACGAAGACATCGCGCTCCCGCTCCACAAAAGCCTTGTCCGTCAGAGCAAGGACTGCGGTGCTGATGGCGTTGTCTCGCACCAACTGCGCTTGCGGCTGCGGCTGCAGCTGCGGCTGCGGTTGGACAGACTGGCGCAGGGGGCGCAGCGTCGAGAAGAACCTATTTCGCAGACGCTGCTTGGTTGCAATCGACAGTGGCATGGCGCGCAAGGCCTTGCGGGCAAAACCCAGCGCTGCCTTCTTGAGTGCGTAGCGCAAAGGGCGCTTGCTTATTTCTTCCGCCCAGTCGGACAGCTGGAAAAGCCGGGTATTCAAGTTTGTCAATTGGGATTCGCGCACCAGGTCCTCCATGCGCAACTCGACAATCTGCTCGTCGCGTTTGGCAAGGGCCTGGTTGAGAATTGCCATCTGGGCCGTGTGCTCTGTTGCTGCAGCGTCGGCAGCAGCAGCAGCAGCTTTGGTAGCCGCAACTTCTGCCGCCGTAGCTTCGGCAGCCGCAGCTTCGGCATGCGCGGCTTTGGCAGCGGCAGCAACAACTGTTGCAGCGTCAGCAGCAGAAGCAATCGCCGCGTTGGCAGCAGCGGTGGCTGCAGCGGCTGCGGCTGCGGCTGCTGCTGCGGCCGCAGTAGCCGCCGCAGCAGCCTGTAGATCGCGCTCAACTAGCGCTTGATTGAGCCAGTTCATTCGCGCGTCCTGTGCCGCAATGGACTGGCGAAGTTGTTCGAGCTGGGCTTCGTGCTGTGTGGCGGATGCGACCTTGCCTTCAAGCTCTGTCAGTTGCTGGCGCAGGTCGGCGGTCTTGGCAGCGGCGCCGTCATGGTCGATCTCGAAGTCGCCCAGCGTCAGCTGGAGTTGGTCGATCCAGTCTTGTGCGGCATACACCAGGAAGATTTGCTCGCCGCCCCAGAGCGTGTCGGCGATGGGGCGGCAATCGACCACGCGTGACCAGACCAGCCGAAAGCCGTTGGGCAGGACCATCGGCACGTTGTCGGGAAGAAAGGAATAGAAATGCTCGTCGATGCGGTCGATTTCACGGTAGGGCAAGGCCAGCGCCACGGCTTTGGTGGCGCGCGCACCCAGCGCCTGCAGCACTTCCCAGGGACGGTGGAAATGCTCGAGCGTATTCGACGAGAAAACTATGTCGAAGGATTCGGTCGCACTCGCGGAAGGCGCGAGCCAGTTGTCGGTGACAAAGCGCAATGCGGGGTAGCGGCCTGCGGCCTGCGCGATGGCGACTTCGGAAAAGTCGACGCCGGTCACCTGCCGGGAATCCACATAGCTGGCGAGCACATCTGTGCCGTCGCCCTGGGCGCAGCCCCAGTCCGCAAGTGTCAGGGCGCTGCGGCGCGCCTGCTCGAACAGCCATGCGGGCAGATTTTCCATGCCCAGGCGCGCAAAGAAGCGCGACTGGCGCGGACCTTCAAAGGTTTCCCAATCGGTGGAAAACCGGTCATCCCAATAGTTGTCTGAATTGATTGCTGAACTGTTTGACATTTATGCCTCTTGCACCGATTGCTGCACCGCCGGCTGGAAGATTCCAAAGAATCGCTGATCGGACAATGAAGAAAAGTAATGGGCGCCCTCGAAATACTCGTAGTAATGCGCGACGTTGCTATGCTCGCGGTTCTCGACCGCAGCGACCAGCAGGTATTTTCCTGTGACCAGATTGTTGTCCATGCGAAAACTGACCCTGAAGCACTCTCCCTCGGGTAAGGGCGTGCCCTGGTCATAGGTGGTCGATACCAGCAGATCGGTTCCCTTGAGATCCTTGATGGAAAACGCCAGGCTCAGATGCTCGCGTGGAATGTCGGCAGGCACGCGCACGTCGATCAGGATTTCCATGGGCTCGCCCCAGGCGATGGTGTCGCGGCGCATGCCTTGCGCATCACAGACCGAGGCGGCAAGGATCACGCCGCGGTGCGAGCCCCAGTGCGTGACCGGGCGCGCATCCAGGCCATGCGCCGCAGGCGCGTCCGCGGGCGTGGCGGGAGCGTCGTCAATTTGAGCAACCGTTTCGGCCGGCACTTCGAGGGCCTTGGGCGGTCCTTGCTCCGCAGTCACCTCGTCGCGGAACATCATTTCCATGTATCTGCCCGAAATCGGGAACACGTCACCGTCTTCGACCAGCTTGCCGCTGTCCAGCCAGATCGCGCGCTGGCACAGTGTGCGCACCGAGCCGACGTCATGGCTGACGAACAGGATGGTCGCGCCACGGTCCTGGATTTCCTTGATGCGACGCATGCACTTGGCGACAAAGCGTGCATCGCCCACCGACAGGGCTTCATCGACAATCAGGATTTCGGGATCGACATGGATGGCGATCGAGAACGCCAGGCGGGCGTGCATGCCGCTTGAATAAGTCTTCACGGGCTGGTCGAGGAAATCGCCGAGTTCCGAAAAGGCCAGCACTTCGGCCATGCGCTGCTGCATGCTTTCCTGTGGGAAGCCGAGGATGGCGGCGGTCAGCAGCACGTTCTCGCGGCCGGTGAACTCGGTATTGAAGCCCGCGCCCAGTTCCAGCAGCGCGGCCACGCGGCCATGGGTCGACACCGTGCCTTCCGTGGGCGAGACCGTGCCGCAGATGATCTGCAGCAGTGTCGATTTGCCCGAGCCGTTGCGTCCGATGATGCCTACGGTCTCGCCTTTTCTGACCTCGAAGCTCACATCCCGCAGCGCCCAGAATTCGCGGAAAAAGCGCTGCGCGGGCTTGCCCAGCAGGCGCAGCAGCCGGGGCAGCACGAACTGCTTGAGGCGATCGCGCGGCGTGCCATAGATCTCGTAGCACTTGCTGAGGTGGCTGACGCGGATGGCGATATCGTTAGAGGACATCGGAAAAGCCCTTTCTGGTTTTTTGGAACCAGGCATAACCGGCCCAGGCAACGACGGTGGCCACCAGCGTGTAAAGCGCCAGCCCCGTCCAATTCGGCATCTGTCCCCAGATGAGCACGGCGCGCATCTGCTCGATGATGAATGTCAACGGGTTGGCCATGAGCCAAGGCCGGTATTTTTCCGGCAACGCAGTGATCGGGTAGAACACAGGCGCGAGAAACATCATCACCATGGTGATGATGTTTATGGTCTGGCCCACGTCGCGCAGGAACACGCCCATCGAGGCAAACATCCAGGCCAGACCCAGCGTCAGCATCACAAGCGGCAGCATGACCAGCGGTGCGAACAGCACCGTCCAGTGCACAAAGCCGTTGAAAAGGAAGAAGGCGACGAGCAGCACACCCAGGCTCACCAGGCCGTGGAACAGCGCTGCGCCCATGCTGATGACGGGCAGGATCTCCAGCGGGAAGACCACTTTCTTGACGTAATTGACGTTGCTCAGTATCAGTCCGGGCGAGCGGTTGAGTACCTCTGCAAACAGGCCGTGGACGATCATGCCGACAAACAGCACCACGGCAAACTGCGTTCGGCTTTCATCACCGCCTGTGCCCCAGCGGGCCTTGAAGACAAAAGAAAATACAAAGGTGTACACGGTGAGCATGAACACCGGGTTGAAGAATGACCACGCCATGCCCATGACGGAGCCTTTGTAGCGGCCGACCACTTCGCGCCGGGTCATCTGCATGATCAGCGCGCGGTTGCGCCACAGGCTTTTGCCCAACGCCTGCAGGGACGTGGGCGGGGCCGCATGGGGGTTGATGGTCTGGGAAGAAGAGGTCATGCAAAACACTCGGCGTGATTCAGGGGGTGGCCTTGTGCGCACCAAGCGGACAGTGGCGGGGGAAACGACGTGTCCGAATCGGGAAAATGGCACTCAAGGAAGGAGATTGGCAGCATCAAAACGCGCCCTCCAGGCGTTGCGGGCCGCGAATGCCTGGGCCGCAGCGCAATCGTTTTCGCACGCCAGCGCCGAAGCCGCCAAGGCGCCAATGTCGTGCTGCGACGCGCTGATGAACGTGCCGGACTCTTGTGCGCGATAGGTCATTTCCCCGAAGTCGGTGGAAATCACCGGCAGATTCAGCGCGCGGTATTCATAGAATTTAATGGGATCGACCGAGGCCGTGAGGTCATTCCTGAGGAATGGGATAAGGCCCACATCGAAGTTGCGCATGGCCTCGAGGGCCGCCGCATGGTGGCAACCCGGCAGCAGTTTGATGTTTGCGGGAAGCGCCGCGGGCGCTGCCTGGAACACGGGGCCTATCAGGCACACCACGTCCTGTGGACGCGCATTGGCCAGGGCAATCACCCAGTCCCAATCGAACCAGGAGGCAATTGTACCGACGTAACCAAACACCTTGGGCTGCGCGTCGTGGTCGCGCATGCGTGGAGCGGGCATCAGCGTGTCGTCCAGGGCATTGGCGACATACTGCAGGTCGGGTCGCACCAGGCCCCAGTGTTGCTGCAGGCGCGTACTCGTGACCCACAGCGTATCGACTCGCGCCACCAGTTGTGCTTCGCGGTGGGCCAGAGCCCGGCGCGAGAAGCCGGTGTAGAACGCCGGGAACTCGTCCATGGCGTCGTAGAGAGAGCGCGCGTGCTCGAGCCGCTTGAGCACCTCGAGCGCAAATACGCTGGGCTTGCCCGCTACGACCAGCGTGTCATGGCCTTGCGCAAAGCGCTCGAGCGCGCAGAGTGTCGGGCGCCAGAAAACATTGATCCAGCCGGAGCCGGGCAATGGCTCGATCGGCAGCGCCAACGGCTTGAGCACGCGCAGCCAATGCGGCAGCGCGTGGCCCGCGAGCTCCTTGGCCGGGCGCGGACGCCGCAGGTCCGACAGCCGCGGCAGTCTGGTGGGGTAGGGATCGACCCAGATCACATCGCTGCCTGTGCGCGCGTGAAACCACTCGACAAACTTCTGCGGTCGTTGGGCGAAGCTGGCCCAGGGCACTGGAGACAGATAGATGAGCCGCGTCAAAAAAAGTGTTCCCGCAAGGTCTCGATGATGCGCCCCGAGGCCAATCCATCGCCATAGGGCGATATTCCGCGCGCCATCGCGCGGTAGGCGGACTCGTCATCGAGCAGGTGCTGCGCTTCGGTCACGATGCGTTCGTAGTTCGGCCCGACCAGCTTGACCACGCCCTGGTCCGCGGCTTCGGGGCGCTCGGTCTCGTCGCGCAGCACCAGAACCGGTTTGCCCAGCGCCGGCGCCTCTTCCTGCACGCCACCGGAATCGCTGATGATCAGATAGGCCTGCTTCATCGCGGCCACGAAAGGCGCATAGTCGAGCGGGTCGCATAGGCGAATGTTCGGACGATCGCCGAGCATCTCGTGGGCAACGTCCTTGACATTCGGGTTGGGGTGCACCGGATAAAGAAACTGCACATCGGGATTATCCGTGGCCAGCGTTTGCAAGGCGCGGCAGATTTCGCGGAAAGGCGCGCCGAAGTTCTCGCGCCGATGAGATGTGATCAGCACTAGGCGTTTATTCGGGTCGATATCGATGCCGATCTGCAGATCCTTGGCGGCGGTCATCAGCAGCGCATCGATCACCGTATTGCCCGTAACCTGAATGTCCTTGTCCGGCACACCTTCGCGCAGCAGATTCTGGCGCGAACCTTCGGTGGGAGCAAAATGCCAGCGCGCGAGCTTGCCTGCAATGACCCGGTTGGCTTCTTCGGGAAAGGGGTTTTGCATATCCCAGGTGCGCAAACCTGCTTCCACATGGCCAATCGGGATGCGGTGGTAGAAACAGGCAAGCGCCACCGTCATCACCGTTGTCGTATCGCCCTGCACCAGCACCACATCGGGCTTCTCGTTGGTCAATACCTGGTCCATTTCAAGCAACAGCCGCGCGGTCAAGGTAGTCAGTGCCTGGTTGGGCCGCATGATGTCCAGGTCGATGTCGGGAGTGATACCGAAGAAATTGAGCACCTGATCGAGCATGTTGCGGTGCTGGGCCGTCGCCAGCACACGGACCTGCGCCCATGGCTCTTTCTTCAACGCCAGAATGACCGGGGCCATTTTTATGGCTTCCGGACGGGTGCCGACAACACACAAAACACTTTTTTTCTGAAGCATCTTTATTTCCTTGATCGTTCATCGTTTGAAAATCAACAAGGCAATGAATGGTGCGGATTCATGTGTCTGGAGATTTTCTTTTGATTTATTAATTGCGTCTGTACATCTGCTAGTGATCGGCTTTATTCTGCGATAATGGGAGCATCGCCTGATGCAGGAGATAAAGCGCGGTACAGCGAGCCGTCGAGCATCTTGATCGGGTTGTTGTAATTATTGGTCGCAGGCGAATTTCCCATTTTCATCAAGGGCAGGAGAGCGCAGGTGAATTGGCGCTGTGAGCCTGGGCGGGTGATTTGAGCCTTGACGCAGATGAAATTACAATTGAATTCAAAATAAAACTCTTTGTGTTTAAAATGCACTTTTGGTCGCATGCAGCCCTGCCGGTAGATGAAAAATCAGGGCTCCTGCAGGCTAGAGTACAGCCGCATTGCGAAAAAATTAGAACGGATTATGCCACTGGGGCCGAAGCTTACAGTGGCCCAAGTTGTCAGCGGGCGCCGCCTCATTAATTTGCACACAGGGGCTGCCTACAGAAGGGCAAGCGGTGTGTTCGAGGCTTTGCCGCCCCGGCCCGTGGGCTCGCCGGCTTGCGATCTATTGCATTGCCGACAGCAGCAGCACCGCGATGAACAGCGCCAGCAGCACCGCCAACGTGATCTTGATCCAGCTATAAGGCTGCTCGCCGGCGATCTGCCCGGTGTAGCCGTTGGCCACGACCTGGTAGGTCTTGCGCCCGTATGTGTAGCCCACGAGCCAGACCGGCATCAGCGTGTGCTTGAACGTGCGGCCCTGGTAGCGGCTTTGCACGCGAAGGTTGCGCTGGGTGTCGCCGGGCACTTCGCGCGAACACATCTGCCGCACGGCATCGTCCATGTCCTGGCGGTTGAGTTCGGCGGCCTTGCCCAGGTCGACCTGGTAGCGCTCCACGGTCCAGCCGCGCACGAATTCGGGCGTGTAGGGCTTGAGGTCGGTGGTGGTCGGGAAAGGCTCGATCTTGCGCAGCAGCCCGGCGTGCACGCCCACGGTGCCGGGCACCAGGGCGTCGTCGAAGAAATGCGCGAGCTGCCCGGCCGCGGGCTCCCAGCGCACATGCCGCACCTGGCGTGTCTGCGTGTTGCCGTTGGCGTCGCGGTAGGTTTCGGTGGTGTAGTAGTAGAAGCCGGCGTCGGCCTGCCAGGAGGCCTGCACATGGGCGTCGAAAGTCCAGTAGGGCAGGTACAGGCCCTTGAGGGTGTCGGTCAGCGCGGCGTTCTTGAGCTTGTTGGGCGCGAACCAGCGCGAGCCATACCATTTGCGGATCGCGTCGCGAATCTGGCCGTCGCTGATCTTGAACGGCAGGATGCTTTGCGGCGTGATCGCATCGTTGCGCTCCTCGTGCGCGACGATGGCCGGCGAGCCGCAGAAGTCGCAGCGCTGGGCCGTGCGCCCATCGACGAACACCGAGATCGCGCGGCAGTTCTGGCATTGCACTTCGCGCCGCTGCTGGCCCCAGCCGCGGCCCGCTTGCGGGTCTTGCAGGGCCGTGGCCAGGTCCTGCTCGACCACGGCATTGCCCAGCTCCTGCTGCTGTGCTTCGCTCCAGGGCACGACCGTGCCGCAGTAGGGGCAGCGCAGCGACTGGGCCTTGGGGTTCCATTCGAGGTTGGCGCCGCATTCGGGGCAGGGATGCTTGCCGACCATGGCCGGGGGCGGTGCTTCGGCCACGGGGGAATAGCCGGCATCAGGAGAGCGGGAAGGTTCTGGAATCACGGCCAAGCCACCTTGGCGCCGCGCGGGCGCCGGTCAATCTGCAGGAAAGGGGTTGGGCTCAGCCGCGCAGGAATTCGTCCAGGGCGCTCTGCGCAATGCGCCAGCTGCTGCCGATCTTGCGGGCCTTGAGGTGGCCGGATTCGATTTCGGACATCACATCGTCCAGGCCCACGCCCAGCACCTGCGCCACCTGTTCGGGCGTGAGCACCTGCAGCGCGGCGGCGGGCGCGGCGGCTGCGGGCGACTGTGCGGCCTGGGCCGCGGCGGGAGAAAACGGGTCCGAGGGCGCGGCCGCGCCACCGCCGGGGGCCGCCGTTCCCACGCCTGCCGTACCGGCAGGCGACTGCATGCTGCGCATCATTTCCTGCGCCATGCCAAAGCCCATCGCCATGGTCGCGGGCATGGCCGCAGCGGCGCTGCCTTCGCCGCCGGCCGCCATGGCCTGGCCCATCTGGTACTTCACATAGTCGTTCAGGTTGCCGATGGCCCCCATGCTCGAACGCTTGTCTATGGCCTGCTCTACTTCGGGCGGCACCGACACGTTCTCGAGAATGAAGCTGCTGATTTCCAGGCCGTATTTCTCGCGCATCGCGGGGTTGATCAGCTGCAGCAGCGCGTCGCCCAGGTCGCTGTAGCGCGTGGCCACGTCGAGCACCGGAATCTGTGCCTTGGCCAGGGCTTCGGTGAACACGCTGATGATGCGCGAGCGCATGGTGTCGGCGAATTCATCGAGGCGGAAGTTCTGGTCGGTGCCAGCGACTTCCTTGAGGAATTTGGGCGCTTCGACAATGCGGAAATCGTAGGAGCCGAAAGCGCGGATGCGGACCACGCCGAAGTCCTTGTCGCGCATCATCACCGGGTTGGCTGTGCCCCATTTGTTGCCGGTGAACAGCCGCGTGTTGAGGTAATACACGTCGCACTTGAACGGCGACTGGAAGCCGTACTTCCAGCCCTGCAGTGTGGACAGGATGGGAATGTTCTGCGTGCTCAGCGTGTGCTTGCCGGGCTGGAACAGGTCGGCGAACTGGCCGGCCGAGACGAACTGCACCTGCTGCGATTCGCGCACGATCAGCTGGGCGCCGTTCTTGATTTCCTTGTCTTCGTCAGGCCAGCGGTAAGACAGCGTATCGCGCGAATCATCGGTCCATTCGATGACTTCGATCAGTTGCTTGGTGATGATGTTCAACAGACTCATGGCTGGCCTTGGCGGAGTGGAAAACGTGCAGCACATTGTAGGGCGACCCATGGTCAAGCATGCCCATGGGGACACGCGCGGGCGGCAAACCCGGGCGCCGACATAAAATCACGTTTTACGCGCGCCGCGCGCGCACTTACCGAAGCGCAGGACCGGCCTGCCGCAAGCTCAAAAAGTCATGCTGACATTCCAACAAATCATTCTGAAATTGCAGTCGTACTGGGACGCCCAGGGCTGCGCCCTGTTGCAGCCCTATGACATGGAAGTGGGTGCGGGCACCTCGCACACCGCGACCTTCTTGCGCGCCCTTGGCCCCGAGCCATGGAAAGCCGCCTATGTGCAGCCCAGCCGCCGGCCCAAGGACGGCCGCTATGGCGAGAACCCGAACCGTCTGCAGCACTACTACCAGTTCCAGGTCGTGCTCAAGCCAGCGCCCGACAACATTCTCGAGCTCTACCTGGGCTCGCTCGAAGCCCTGGGCTTCGACCTGAAGCAGAACGACATCCGCTTTGTCGAAGACGACTGGGAAAACCCGACGCTGGGCGCCTGGGGCCTGGGCTGGGAAGTCTGGCTCAACGGCATGGAAGTGACGCAGTTCACCTACTTCCAGCAGGTCGGCGGCATCGACTGCAAGCCCGCGACCGGCGAAATCACCTACGGCCTCGAACGCCTGGCGATGTACCTGCAAGGCGTGGACAACGTCTACAACCTGCAGTGGACCGACACGCTGACCTACGGCGATGTCTACCACCAGAACGAAGTCGAACAATCGACCTACAACTTCGAGCACGCCGACGCCGACTTCCTGTTCACGGCGTTTGCCGCGCATGAAAAGCAGGCCCAGAACCTGATCGAGCAGTCGCTGTCGCTGCCCGCCTACGAGCAGGTGCTCAAGGCCGCGCACAGCTTCAATCTGCTGGACGCACGCGGCGCCATTTCGGTGACCGAGCGCGCCGCCTATATCGGCCGCATCCGCAATCTGGCGCGTACCGTCGCCAAGGCCTACCTCGACAGCCGCGCACGCCTGGGCTTCCCCATGGCGCCCAAGCACTGGGCCGAGGAAGTGCTGGCCGACCTGGCCAAGGCCGAGCAAGCCGCCGCCGCCAAGAAGTCTGCCTGAGCCGCTGCGACAGAGATAACACCATGAACCACTCGAATCTTCTTGTTGAACTGTTCGTTGAAGAACTGCCCCCCAAGGTCCTGCAAAAACTCGGCGATGCATTCGCCGGCGTGCTGTTCGACCAGCTCGCGGCCCAGGGCCTGACCAGCACCGGCTCGCGCCTCACGGCCTATGCCTCGCCGCGCCGCCTGGCCGCGCACATCACCGAAGTCGCGCCCCAGGCCGCCGACAAGGCCGTGTCGCAAAAGCTCATGCCCGCCACGGTGGGCCTCACGGCAGACGGCCAGGCCACGCCCGCGCTGCTCAAGAAGCTTGCCGCGCTGGGCGCCGATGCGTCGGCCGTGGCCGGCCTGCAGCGCGTGCACGACGGCAAGGCCGACGTGCTGTACTTCGAAAGCACGGCGCGCGGCGCGCAGCTGACCGACGGCCTGCAGAAGGCACTCGACGAAGCCATCGCCAAGCTGCCCATCCCCAAGGTCATGCGCTACCAGTTGCAGGACGGCTGGACCAGCGTGCATTTCGTGCGCCCGGCCCATGGCCTGGTCGCGCTGCACGGCACGCAGGTGCTGATCGGCCTCAAGGCGCTGGGCCTCACGGCCGGCTCCGCCACCCATGGCCACCGCTTCGAGGCGTCCGTGGACCCCGTGGTCATCGAAAGCGCCGACAGCTATGCGCAGCAACTGGCCGAGCAGGGCGCGGTCATTGCCAGCTTTGCCGAGCGCCGCGCCGAGATCGCGCGCCAGCTGCAGGCCGCGGCTGAACGCGTGGGCGGCGGCGTGCGCGCCATTGAAGACGAAGCGCTGCTCGACGAAGTCACGGCGCTGGTCGAACGCCCGCATGTGCTGATCTGCGAGTTCGAGAAGGAATTCCTGGGCGTGCCGCAGGAATGCCTGATCCTGACGATGAAGGCCAACCAGAAGTACTTCCCGCTGCTGGCCGCCGACGGCAAGCTCACGCACCAGTTCCTGGTGGTGAGCAATATCAGTCCGTCCGATGCGAGCGCGGTCATTGGCGGCAACGAGCGCGTCGTGCGCCCGCGCCTGGCCGATGCCAAGTTCTTCTTCGACCAGGACCGCAAGAAGACGCTGGCTTCGCGCGTCGAAGGCCTGGGCAAGGTGGTCTATCACAACAAGCTGGGCACGCAAGGTGAGCGCGTGGACCGCGTGCGCGCCATCGCCAAGTCGATAGGCCAGCAACTCGGCGACAGCGCGCTGGCGCGTCAGGCCGATCTGGCCGCGCAGCTGGCCAAGACCGATCTGGTGACCGACATGGTCGGCGAGTTCCCCGAACTCCAGGGCACGATGGGCCGCTACTACGCGCTCAACGACGGCCTCGATGTCGCGGTCGCCGATGCGATCGAAGACCATTACAAGCCGCGCTTCGCGGGCGACGAATTGCCGCGCAATGACGTGGGCGTGATCGTCGCGTTGGCCGACAAGCTCGAGACGCTGGTCGGCATGTTCGGCATCGGCAACCTGCCCACGGGCGACCGCGATCCGTTCGCGCTGCGCCGCCATGCGCTGGGCGTGATCCGCATGCTGGTCGAAAAGGACCTGGCGCTGGATCTGGAAACGCTGCTGGTCAGCACGCTGCCCGCGTTCGGCGACAAGATCACCGACGCCACGCCCGCGCTGGTCGACTTCATCTATGACCGCCTGGCCGGCAACCTGCGCGAGCAGGGTTTCAGCGCCCAGCAGGTCGACGCCGTGCTGGCGCTGCGCCCGCAGCGCCTGGCAGACGTGCAAAAGCGCCTCGAAGCGGTGCGCGCGTTTGCCGCGCTGCCCGAAGCGCCGGCGCTGGCCGCGGCCAACAAGCGCGTGGGCAATATCCTGAAGAAGGCTGAAACCGCCGTGCAGGCGCGCGTCGATGCGAGCCTGCTGCAGGAAACCGCCGAGCAGGAACTGAACCAGGCGCTGCAGACCACCGTGCCGCGCGCCGACGCGCAGTTTGCCGAAGGCGACTACACGGCCAGCCTGCAGACCCTTGCGGTGCTGCGCGCGCCTGTGGACGCGTTCTTCGACAAGGTGATGGTCAATGCCGAAGATCCGGCGCTCAAGGCCAACCGCCTGGGCCTGCTGGCGACGCTGCATGAAGCCATGAACCGCGTGGCCGACCTGTCGCGCCTCGCGGCCTGACCCGCAGGCTGCCGCGCCATGAAGCTCGCCATCCTCGACCGTGACGGCACGCTCAACGCGGCGGACGATTCGTTCCTGCAGGCACCCGAAAGCTGGGTCGCGCTGCCAGGAGCGCTCGAGGCCGTCGCCCGGCTCAACCGCGGCGGCTGGCATGTGGTGCTGGCCACCAACCAGGCCGGTTTGGGCCTGGGTGAAGTGGCCATGGGCGATCTCAATGCGCTGCACGCCAAGATGCACCGCGCGCTGGCCGCGGCCGGCGCGCGCATCGAGGCAGTGTTCTATTGCCCGCATGCGCCTGACGAAGGCTGCGACTGCCGCCAGCCCGCGCCCGGGCTGATGCGGCAGATCGCCGAGCGCTATGGCGCCGAGTCCCATGAAACCTGGGTGATAGGCAGCTGCGCAGCGCATCTGCAGGCCGGCGCGCATCTGGGCGCCCATCTGCACCTGGTCTGCGCGCAGACCGCGGCGGGGCAAGCGCTGCCGCCCGAATTCCCGCCACAGGTGCACGCGCACGCTAGCCTGGCCGAACTGGTCGCAAGTCTGCTGCCTGCCGAGCCGCTGCCGCCACCGTCTCCCCCTGGCTCACTGCCTTGAGTGCCGGGCGTGTGCGCGCCGCGCACGCTCCGCCTATGACTTGATTGGACTGATTTCGCCATGCCACTGATCCGCTCCGTGATTCACATGCTCTGGATGGCTGTGACCTGCATTCCCTATACGCTGGCCATTCTGGTCGTGCGGCTGTTCGGTGCTTCGCCGCGCACGCGCTACCGCATCGCGCGCGCCTGGCTCAAGCTGAGCGTCGACAGCGCCGGCTGGTTTGCGGGCGTGCAGTACCGCACGCAGGGCATGGAGAATCTGCCGACCGACCCGCAGCAGGGCGTGGTGCTGCTCGTCAAGCACCAGTCGACCTACGAGACTTTCCTGATGCCGGCGATCATGCCGCGCCCGCTGGCCTATGTGTTCAAGAGAGAGCTGCTGCGCGTGCCTTTCTTCGGCTGGTCCATCGGCAGCCTTGACATGATCTACATCGACCGTGCCGACGGCTCGCGCGCTTTCCACAAGGTGGTCGAGCAGGGCAAGCGGCTGCTGGCCCAGGGCACCTGGGTGATCATGTTCCCCGAAGGCACGCGCGTGCCGCGCGGCGAGAAGGGCGTCTACAAGTCGGGCGCGACGCGCCTGGCGATCATGGCCGGCGTGCCTGTGGTGCCCATCGCCGTGACGTCGGCCAAATGCTGGCCGCGCAAGGCGTTCATCAAGCGCCCGGGCATCGTCGACGTGAGCGTGGGCCCGCAGATTTCGACCACGGGCCGCAAGCACGATGAACTGATGCGCGAAGCCGAAGACTGGATCGAAAGCGAAATGCAGCGCCTGGATCCCGAAGCCTACGCGCGCTGAGAACAGCCATGTCGGGCCTGCTGCAGCGTGCCTGGGACTGGCTGGCGCCGCCCGAGGTGCCGCTGGTCGATGGGCAATTGGTCAAGCGCCCACGGCGCGGGGCATCGCCGCCCGCGGGCCAGGGCCATGCGCCGGCGCCCGTGGCGCTGCAGCTGGAGCTCGACCCCTTGCCCGATCCGACGCCTGCGGCTGTCGTGGCCGCGCCACCGCGCATCGAGTTGCCCGTGGCGTTTGTGCATCCGCAGGCCAGCCACCATCTGCGGCTCTCAGGCATTCCTGTCAGCTATCTCCTTGAACGCAGTCGTCGGCGCAGCATAGGCATGACCGTGGGCGTCGACGGCCTGCGCGTGCGTGCACCGCTGAGCTCCAGCCTGGGCGCTGTCGAGCGTGTGCTGCAGGACAAGGCCGACTGGATTGTGCGCAAGCTCGCGGAACAAAAGGAACGCGGCGAGGAGGCGCATAGCGCGCGCCTGCAATGGGGCGCGCAGACGGTGTTGCCGTTTCTAGGCGGCACGCTGCAGGTCGCGCGCGTCATGCCGGGGCCGGGCGTTGTGGCTGCCCAGCTGCAGCCCGCATCCGGTGCCTTGCAGCTGGCGCTGGCCGCCGATGCGCCGGACGAGCTGGTGCGCGGCCGCGTGCATGCCTGGTGGTTGCACACGGCACGCAGCCATTTCACCGAACGCCTGGACCATTTCGCTCCGCAACTGGGTGTGCAGTGGCGCAGCCTGCGCCTGTCAAGCGCGCGCACGCGCTGGGGCAGTGCGCGCAGTGATGGCGCGATCCGGCTGAACTGGCGGCTGCTGCATTACGCGCCCGAAGTCATTGACTACGTCGTGGTGCACGAGCTGTCCCATCTGCGGCACATGGACCACAGCGCGCGCTTCTGGGCCACGGTGGCCAGTGTGCTGCCCGACTACCGCGCGCTGCGCCAGCGCCTGCGCGATCAGCCCGCGCCGATGTGGGCTGACGACGACGCCTGAGTCGTGCACGCCCGAGTGGGGCGTGAAGCGGCAACGGCGCAGCGAGCGCCGGGTTCAGGCGCCTTTGTGTTGCGCTATATCGACGGTGATTCCGGCGGACCTGTTCTTGATCCAGGATGCGATTGCTATCACTGACAGGAACAATATGAGGTCAAAGGAGAAATTCAGGCCGAATAAATGCTTTGCCAGATCTCTATAGCCTTCGCCAAAGAAAGAAATATAGAGTTGCGATAGAGCGAATAAAGAGAGAAAGATTGTCATCTGGCCATATTTGCTTTTGTGGAAAAATATGGCCAGTATGAAAAAGGCAATTAGCAATATCAGTTTCTTGTCGGCGAAAATATTGTCTTTGGCATTTTTGATTTTTTCGAAAACATCGTTATCGTCCACAACGATTTTTTCACTGTAGTAGACGTGAAAATAGTTTTCGCGTACCTGTCTATTGATTCCCTCGTCGAAAAGCAAGGAGATGATATTCACAGGATTCATCAGGAAATAGTTGATGATTTTCTTGTGTGAAGAGTTTGCATTCTTTTGTATGCATTTTTGATCAATGTCTGTCCTGACGGCGCCATGGTCGAGATCAAATTTATGTCCCCATGCATCCACCCCGATACAGGCGATGTCGGCCGCTGCATCGATTTCTTTTCCATTCAATTGTTGATATGGATAAAGTCCGAAATATTCAGAATGGTATCTATTCAAATTAACCGCTCCGGAAGACGAGAATGCGGTAATCGTAGCGAAAATCTGAACAACGATCAGGAGTATTGTCTTCTTTAATATTTTTTCTCTGGAGAACAAGAAATAGAAAAACAACGCGAAGATCGGCAGGTAGAAGAATTGGCTCTTGGCGGTCGATATGATCAGGATTGCAAGCAGAGAAAGGAAGAAGCCTTTCATCGTTCCATTCAAGTAGCCAATCAAGAGCAGCGGCAGAAATATCAGGACCACCTGCTCCTGATAGAACGACGAGAAAATTCCAAGATTTGCTGACGACAGCAGAGGAAGTGACGCCAGGATGAAAATTATCAGGCTCGTTAAATTTTTCTCTTTAAAGTAAAAAGAGTAAAATTTAAAAAGAACGATGATGTATGATATTTTCAAGAGGGAAGCGAAAATTTTCAGATTGAAAATATCAGTAAAAAATCGCGTCAACCACGTCACTCCATATAAAATCAGTGTATAGGAGCTGAAGTAATCGAATTTGACGAAATGATCTTTTATTTCCAGGAGCAAGAAGTTGGTTCGTTGCGTCGGGAGGTGATAATTCAAGATTCCGGAGACCACTCTGGGGTAGTCGCCGGTGTCAATATAGTAATAGTTGATCGTCTCGGAAACGATGAATGCAATAAAAACAAGAAATCCGATAAAAAATATCTTCTTATTGGAAAGTAGCAAGTTGCTGAAAGCCTCTTTCATGATTTGTCTTTATTGCTTGGATTGAAATACATCGGCGACTATATATCTGGGCCTTTTCTTGGATTCCATATATATTCTTCCAATGTATTCGCCCAGAACGCCAATTCCAATCAGTTGGACGCCGCCAAGGAAAAGCAATGAAACCATGATGGAAGAATATCCGGATACGGTATTCCCAAATAGCAGCTTGTCGATAATGATGGCGATTGCGTAGATGAAAGATAGCGCTGAAACTACCAGTCCAATGTATGTCCATACCTTGAGTGGGGCAGTGGAGAACGAAGTGATTCCCTCGACGGCCAAATTCCAAAGCTTCCATGCATTAAATTTAGTGTCGCCTGCCACCCGTTTTTCCCGGGTGTATTCGACAATGTCCGTCTTGAATCCGACCCAGCTCAGTATGCCCTTCATGAAAAGCTGGGTTTCTTCCAGTTTGATGATTTCATTCACCACCTTGCGGCTCATCAACCGGAAGTCGCCGACATTGCTTTCGATCTTTGGCTTGGATATCTTGTTGTGTATCCAGTAAAAAGCCTCGGCCGTGGTGCGCTTCATCCAGCTATCGGAGGCACGATCGACTCTTTTTGCCAAGACCACTTCAGCACCGTCCCGGTACTTCTCTATGAGTCGAGGAATGACTTCAATCGGGTCCTGCAGATCCACATCGATGGGGATGATGACATCGCCTTGCGCATGCTGAAGCCCGGCGAAAAGCGCGGGCTCTTTTCCGAAGTTCCTGGAAAAATTGATCAGTTTGATGTTTGATTCATTTTGCAGGATGTTTTTAACAACCTGCGCGGTGTCGTCTGTGCTTCCATCATTGACGAAAATGATTTCCAGATCATATGCGCCAAGTTCATGGTTGTTCTTGATGGCTTCGTGAAAGATTGGAACAGCATCTTCTTCGTTGAAGACCGGAACCACCAAAGAAATGATCATTGCACACCCCGCTCTTTAAAAAGAAATTTCGAGAATAAAAAGCCGATAATTAAACTCAAGAAACAATGCAGTATGAAAGTAAAAGCCGGGGCAATACTCAATTCATCGCAAAAATATCCTGTGAGATAGCTCAGCCCACCCATGAAAAATACAAAGCACAAATACTTTGATTTTTTTGGTGCTGCCTTGAAAGTGAATTTTGCATTGGCGAAGAACGAAAACGACGCCGAAACAAAAAATGCAATCAAATTCGCCAGCGATTGACTGAGCAACAAGATTCCCAGGAAGAAAACGCCGGCGTGAACCAGTGTGTTGGCCACACCGACCATTACATACCTAACGAACAAATATCTCTCATGCATATCTTTACGCCAAAAATGATTCTGCGGCCTTGAGGCCGCAATTGCTCCTGAAACGGTTGCGGATGGCAGCTGCAGCCATTTTTCGGTAGGGGCTGAGGCCATTGGCCGGCATCGATCTGGCGCATGCGTCAGGCGATGTCTTCGGTGCAGGGTGGTTTCAAGCCTTGGCGCTGCCCGGGCACGGCGATGAACCGCCGCGCCTCCTGCAGGCTTGCGTGGGTGTCGGTGTCCAGCCAGGCATGACCTCAGCCAATGTGCTGCAGGTTCAACCGGCCTTTTTTGGGGACAGGCGATTCAGGTCGGTGACCATGCGGCGAGGGCTTGAGCCGCCGTGCCGGTGCCACTACTCTGGCATCGACCTCGGCTACACCTGATTCTCGGGATGCTGCGCATTGTAGGCGAACGCGCGCACGTTCCCGGTTTTCGCCGTCGACTGTTGCTTGGGACACTGGGGAATAATCGCAGTGGAATATGTTGTCGCGCTGCATGGGCGCGCATTGCAGGGTTGCGCTGGAAACGCGGCCGTAGTTCTGCGAGACTGTATGCCATGACTGATTCTTTGACTCCCGGTTCTTCGACATCTTCCGGCGTGCGGCCCGCCCAGGGCTATGCAGGCGATCTGCCCGCGGCGCTGGCCTGGCAATGGGTGCAGCAAGGGCAGGCGGTGCTGGTCGATGTGCGCACCGACGCCGAGCGCGAATGGGTGGGGCGTGTGCCCGGCGCCGCGGCCGTGGCCTGGAAGCAATGGCCAGGCATGGCGGCGAACGCCGAGTTCGACACCCAACTGCGCGCTGCCGTGCCCGAAGGCATGAAAGTGGTGCTGCTGTGTCGCAGCGGCGTGCGCTCGGTCGCGGCCGCGCAGCGCGCGGCAACCCTGGGCCTTGAGGCCTACAACATTCTCGAAGGCTTCGAAGGCGATGCGGATGCGAATGGCCAGCGCGGCAATATGGGCGGCTGGCGGCGTGCAGGTTTGCCCTGGCGCCAGTGAGTCCGCCATAAAAAAACGGGCCAGCGGCCCGTTTTTTTGATTCGATGAGTGCTTACTGCGCAGGAATGCGCAGCTTCTGGCCTGGATAAATCTTGTCGGGATGGCTCAGCATGGGCTTGTTGGCCTCGAAGATCGCCGGATACTTGTTGGCGTCGCCGTAGTACTTCTTGGCAATTGCCGACAGCGTGTCACCGCGCACCACATCGTGGTACTGGGCTTCGGGCTCGGGGTTGGTGACCGTGATCTGATTGTCGACCGAAGTCACGTTGGCGACATTGCCGCAGCACAGCGTGATCTTTTCCTTGGCGGCCTGGGTGGGCGCGTCGCCCGTCACCGTGACCTTGCCTTGCACGCCGTCGAACACCACCTTGATGTTGCTCGCGCCCAGCTTCTGGCTGGCGATATAGGCTTCGATAGCGCTGGCCGCCTTGATGTTCAAGTCGTCCTGCGATGCGCCCGGAACGGGCGCCGCCTGGGCATCCTTGCCGCCAAACAACTTCTCGCCAGCTTCCTTGATGAAAGAGAAAAGACCCATGGGATTGACTCCTGTGAAAAGCAAAGAGACCTCACTCTAGCCCGAGTTGGGGCGCAGCGGCGTCGGATAAGGACTTGTCAAGACATTTCAATACATTTCGGGCCGACATCAATATGTCAACGCCAGGCCGCACGAACCCCCCAGCCAGGGCAAAACTCCGCATAATTCGCCGCATGACATTTCTGGCCATCGACGTTGGCAACACCCGTCTCAAATGGGCGATGTACGACGCGGCGCATCCTGGCGCCAACCTGTTGGCGCATGGCGCCGAATTCCTCGAGCACATCGATCAACTGGCGGAAACCGGTTGGGCGGGCCTGCCCGCGCCCGATCGCATGCTCGGTTGCGTGGTTGCGGGCGATGCTGTCATGCGCCGGGTGCAGCAGCAAATCGAGCAGATGGCGGATTGGGATGTCGTGCCGCAATGGGTGGTGCCATCGATGGCCGAGGCTGGTGTGACCAATGGCTACGACCATCCGACCCGTCTGGGCGCGGATCGCTGGGTGGCTATGATAGGTGCGCGCCACCAGGTGCTGCGCCAAGGTGCGGCCCGGCCGCTGGTGGTTGTCATGGTCGGCACCGCCGTGACCGTAGATGCGCTTGACGCCGAGGGCCGTTTTCTCGGCGGGCTGATCCTTCCCGGCCACGGCATCATGCTGCGCGCACTCGAGACCGGTACCGCGGGGCTGCATGTGCCCACGGGCGAGGTCACACTTTTTCCGACCAACACCAGCGATGCGTTGACCAGTGGCGGTACGTATGCGATTGCCGGCGCGGTCGAACGAATCTACCAGCATCTGAGCGCACGCTGCGGCGAGGCGCCGGCCTGCATCATGGCCGGTGGCGCAGGCTGGAAAATGGCACCCAGCATGTCGCGTCCGTTCGAGCTCACCGACAACCTGATCTTTGATGGTCTGCTGGTGATCGCGGCACAGCGCTGGCAGGCGTGAGACGCGCATCTGCGCACGTGAAATTGTGAGGATTTGTCCGGGTGCGCAGGCTTGACGCATGCGCGCTCCGCGGTCGTCGGCCGTGGCCAGGACATGGCACGTAGCGGTGCATGGATTCATCGCGCTGCACGGATTACCGCTGGTGACTCGCCTTAGTGCACGCCTTGGGGAGTCAATGAGATAATTGAAAGCTTCGCCGAAAGGCATTTATACACACCCCCCATGATTCTGATCACAGGCGGCGCAGGCTTTATCGGTGCCAATTTCGTACTCGACTGGTTGTCAGCGCATGACGAGCCGGTTGTTAATCTCGATAAATTGACCTATGCGGGCAATGTGCACAACCTTGCCAGTCTGCAGGGTGATGCCCGCCATGTGTTTGTGCAAGGCGACATCGGCGACAGTGCCCTGCTGGGCCAGTTGCTGCAGCAGCATCAGCCGCGCGCCGTGGTCAACTTCGCTGCGGAAAGCCATGTGGACCGCTCCATCCACGGCCCCGAAGATTTCATCCAGACGAACATCGTCGGCAGTTTTCGCTTGCTCGAGTCGGTGCGCGCTTATTGGAGCCAGCTGGAAGGCGAGTCAAAGACGGCATTTCGCTTTCTTCATGTCTCCACGGACGAGGTCTACGGTAGCCTGGCGCCCGATGCACCGGCGTTCACCGAATCACACAACTACGAGCCCAACAGCCCGTATTCGGCGAGCAAGGCCGCGAGCGACCATCTGGTGCGTGCCTGGCACCATACCTACGGCCTGCCGGTGTTGACCACCAATTGCAGCAACAACTACGGGCCGCTGCACTTCCCGGAAAAGCTCATTCCGCTGATGATCGTCAATGCCCTGGCCGGCAAGCCGCTGCCGATTTATGGCGACGGCATGCAGGTGCGCGACTGGCTGTATGTCAAGGATCACTGCAGCGCCATCCGCCGCGTGCTCGAATCCGGCCGCCTGGGTGAGACCTATAACGTGGGTGGCTGGAACGAAAAGCCCAACGTCGAGATCGTCAACATGGTCTGCACGTTGCTCGATGAACTGCGTCCGCGCGCCGATGGCCTGTCGTACCGCGAACAGATCAGCTACGTCAAGGACCGACCCGGCCACGACCGACGCTATGCCATTGACGCCCGCAAGCTCGAGCGCGAGCTGGGCTGGAAGCCGGCAGAAACGTTTGAAACCGGCATCCGCAAGACAGTGCAGTGGTACCTCGCGAATCCCGAATGGGTCGCGCAGGTGCAAAGTGGTTCCTACCGGGACTGGGTGCAGACCCAATACGCCAGCGCATGAAAATCGTTCTTCTGGGCCCCACGGGCCAGGTCGGTTGGGAGCTGCAGCGCAGCCTGGCCGTGCTCGGTGAAGTCATCACCCTGGGCCGCCAGGACACGCCTGCCGTCGACTTTGCCGACCCCGACAGCGTGGCGCGCAGCGTCCGCGACCTTCGCCCCGATGTGATCGTCAATGCAGCCGCGCATACCGCGGTAGACAAGGCCGAAGCCGAGCCCGAGTTGGCGCGCCTGCTCAATGCAACCACGCCCGGGCTGCTGGCGCGCGAGGCCAAGGCTCTCAACGCCTTGCTGGTGCACTACAGCACCGACTATGTGTTCGATGGCAGCGGCAGCGCGGCCCGCACGGAAGACGCAGCAACCGCGCCGCTGTCGGTCTACGGCCGCACCAAGCTCGAAGGTGAGCAGGCGATTGTCGCGTCCGGCTGCCGGCATCTGATTTTCCGTACCAGCTGGGTCTATGCGGCACGTGGCGGCAATTTCGCCAAGACCATGCTGCGCCTGGCGCAGGAGCGCGAACGCCTCACGGTCATCGATGACCAGTGGGGCGCACCCACGGGCGCCGATCTGATCGCCGATGTGACCGCCCATGCCATTCGGCATGTGGGTCATTCGCCGCAAGACCTGGGCCTGTACCACCTGGTGGCGTCGGGCGAGACATCCTGGCATGCCTACGCTGGTTTCGTGATCGAGACCGCACGCCGCCTGCGCCCGCAGCTGCCGTTGCGCGTCAGCGAGATCGCATCCGTGCCCACCAGCGCTTTTCCCACCCCTGCGCAGCGGCCCCTGAACTCCCGACTGGACACGTCGCGCCTGCAGGCCCGCTTCGGCCTGCAGCTACCCGACTGGCAGCAGGGCGTGGCCCGCATGCTTCACGAAACTCTCTAAAAAATCATGACACAACGCAAGGGCATCATCCTGGCCGGGGGCTCCGGCACCCGTCTGCACCCGGCCACGCTGGCCATCAGCAAGCAGTTGCTGCCGGTTTACGACAAGCCAATGATCTATTACCCGCTGAGCACGCTGATGCTCGCGGGCATACGCGAAATCCTGATCATCAGCACGCCCCAGGATACGCCGCGTTTCGAGCAACTGCTCGGCGACGGCAGCCAATGGGGACTGCGCCTCGAGTACGCGGTGCAGCCCAGCCCGGACGGTCTGGCCCAGGCGTTCATCATCGGCGAGCAGTTCCTGAATGGAGCACCTAGCGCGCTGGTGCTCGGCGACAACATTTTCTATGGCCACGACTTCCAGCATCTGCTGGCACGGGCCAGCGTGCGTGACGAGGGCGCGAGCGTCTTTGCCTATCATGTGCAAGACCCCGAGCGTTATGGCGTTGCCGATTTCGACGCTTCGGGCAAAGTGCTGTCGCTGGAAGAAAAGCCCGCCGTGCCCAAGAGCAACTATGCGGTGACCGGCCTGTACTTCTATGACAACCAGGTGGTCGAGATGGCCAAGCGCCTGCAGCCTTCGGCGCGCGGCGAACTCGAGATCACCGACCTCAACCGCATGTATCTCGAGCAGGGCCAGTTGCAGGTGGAAATCATGGGCCGGGGCTATGCCTGGCTCGATACCGGCACGCATGAAAGTCTGCTGGAAGCCGGTCAGTTCATTGCCACACTCGAAAATCGCCAGGGCCTTAAAGTGGCTTGCCCGGAGGAACTCGCGTTTCGCCAGGGTTGGATCGACGCGAAGCAACTCGAAAGCCTGGGCCAGGCCATGGCCAAGAACGGTTACGGCCAGTACCTGCTGCGGCTGCTGAAAGAGAAGGTGAATGCATGAAGGCGACTCCCTTGGCGATTGCCGACGTCATCCTGTTCGAGCCCAAGGTGTTTGGCGATGCTCGCGGATTTTTCCTCGAAAGCTTCAACCAGAAGGCGTTCGACGAAGCCACGGGTTCGCACTACGACTTCGTGCAGGACAACCATAGTCGCAGCGCCCAAGGTGTGCTGCGCGGCCTGCATTACCAGTTGCCGCCGCATGCACAAGGCAAGCTGGTGCGCGTGGTGCAGGGGGCGGTGTTCGATGTTGCCGTTGACGTGCGACGCAGCTCGCCCACTTTTGGGCAATGGGTGGGGGCGGAACTGACGGCCGAGAACCATAAACAGCTGTGGGTGCCTCCGGGCTTTGCACATGGTTTCGTGGTGCTCAGCGAGACAGCCGATTTCCTCTACAAGACGACCAACTATTACGCGCCTGCATTTGAGCGTAGCGTTGCCTGGAATGACCCCCATCTGGCGATCGAATGGCCGCTGAATGCAGCACCGCAGTTGTCGGGCAAGGATGCCGAGGCACCGCAATGGGAGGATGCAGAGGTGTTCGCCTAGAAGCCTTTGCCATGGCGGGCGGTGCGGGTCACATAGGCTTGCATGTTCGCCAGGTGATTGCCGACAGACCGTGTGATGTCTCCCCGCCACGCCGTGAAACAGTATGGGGTAGCGGTGAGTCGGTGGCCGCTGCAGGTTGCGCCACGGCCAATACGATTCAGCAAATCGTCAGATCTGCGGTGGAGTCAGGTGCTTTGCCGCAGGCAGTACATCCCGTACGACAAGGCCACGAGGTACCACGGGTGTGTTGGCCGCTCTAAGTGGGTATTTCTATTGGTGCAATGCAGTGAGTGAAAACAAAAAATACGCGGATGACGCCGGTAACCTGGTCGTTTCGATGGTCAGCCACGGCCACGCCGCGCATGTCACTTCCTTGTTGTATCAACTGGCAGAGTGGTCGAGTGCGCGCGTGACACGGGTGGTGCTGACCCTCAATATCCCGGAACCTGACATGCCCCCAGCCCCCCCTGAGGGAGGCTGGCCTTTCGTGCTGGATATCGTTCGCAATCCGCAGCCCCAAGGCTTTGGTGCCAACCACAACCAAGCCCTGGCCGGCGCGGATGAGGCATTTGTCTGTGTGTTGAATCCTGATGTGGTCTTGTTGCCGGAGCAAGGTGATGTGCTGGATGCGCTGTGCCGGGCGGCGACGACGCCGGGGGCCGGCATGGCTTGCCCCGTGCAGGTCGATGCAGCGGGACACGAGCAGGACAGCCGGCGTGAGCTGACAACCCCGCTGAGCCTGCTTCAGCGCAGATTGCTGGGCCGCAAGCAGGTGCGCATGGATTGGGTGAACGCGGCGTGTGTCGTTTTGCCTGCGCAGGTCTGGCGTGCCGTGGAAGGTTTTGATGAGCGTTTCTTCATGTACTGTGAGGATGTCGATCTGAGCCTGCGCGTGCAACTCGCGGGCTGGTGCCTGGTGGTTGTTCCGGTGCGCATCGTTCATGCGGGCCAGCGTGCGAGCGGCCGGCAGTGGATGCATTTCAAATGGCATCTGCAAAGTCTCTGGACGCTGTGGCAGTCGCCTGCCTATGCCAAGGCCCGTTGTCGTTTGCGTAATGTGGGACATATCGCTCCCTGAGCTCTATTTATGATCTGGTTATCCACAATCGCGTTTTTTTTCGCCCTGATCTCGGGAGGCATGATAGTGCGCTGGTCAGGCGACCACCACATGGTCTATGGCGAGGACATGCCACAGCGCTTTCACTTCGGTGATGTGCCGCGCATCGGCGGGCTGGCGGTGATGATCGCCTTGCTGATGAGCTGGAGCGCGGGCATGCTCTCGACCGCCTTCTTTGGCGACCTGTCCGCGCTGCGCATGAAGATCTGGGTCGGCTGGTTCATGCTGGCCATCATGCCCGCGGTGCTCGGCGGCCTGGCCGAAGACCTGACGCAGCGCCTGTCGGTGCGCTACCGTCTGCTGCTCACGGGCTTGACCGGCGTGCTGGGTATCTGGCTGCTCGATCTTGGCGTGCCACGGCTTGATCTGCCCTGGATAGATGGCATGCTGGCCTGGGCGCCATGGATAGGCATGGGCATCGCGCTGCTGGCCATTGCCGGCCTGCCGCATGCGTTCAACATCATTGACGGCTACAACGGCCTGGCGGGCATGGTGGCGGTGATCATCTGCCTGGCGCTGGCCCATGTGGCCCTGCAGGTCGGGGACCGTGCACTGGCGGCGCTGCTGCTGAGCACGGCGGCGGCGACGGGCGGATTCCTGGTGTGGAACTATCCGCGCGGCATGCTGTTCGCAGGCGATGGCGGCGCCTACATCTGGGGCGTGGTGATTGCTTTCTCGAGCATTCTGCTGGTGCAGCGCCACACGCAGGTTTCGCCCTGGTTTCCTATGCTGCTGCTGATCTACCCGGTCTGGGAGACGGTGTTCTCCATCTACCGCAAGCTCGTGCGCGGCGATTCGCCGGGCATGGCCGATGCGCTGCATTTCCACCAGCTGGTCTACCGGCGTATCGTGTGGGGCGTGTTCCACGATGATGAGTCACGGCAGATGCTGATGCGCAACAACCGCACTTCGCCCTATCTGTGGGCCTTCACGTTGCTCACGGTGCTGCCGGCCGTGCTGTTCTGGCGCAACACGCCCGTGCTGATTGCCTTTTGCGCGTTGTTTATGATCAGCTATGTCTGCGCCTATCTGGCAATAGTCCGGTTCAAAGTGCCGGGATGGCTGCAGAAGTGAGCCGTTTACCGTTTCGGGGGGCCCCAGAGCGCACTGCGACACTGCAGTTGCGGCACAATGCCCCGCTTGTTGTTGATTACTTCCCAGCCCCACGGCCTGCACCATGAACGATATTCTCTCCATTGCCCCGCGCGACAAAGCCGAAATCCTCGCCCAGGCGCTGCCCTATATCCGCAAGTTCCATGGCAAGACCATGGTGATCAAGTATGGCGGCAACGCCATGACCGATCCGGCCCTGCAGGCCGACTTCGCCGAGGATGTGGTGCTGCTCAAGCTGGTGGGGATCAACCCGGTGGTGGTGCATGGTGGCGGCCCGCAGATTGAAACCGCGCTGAACCGTCTGGGCAAGAAGGGCGAGTTCATCCAGGGCATGCGCGTCACCGACGCCGAAACCATGGAAGTGGTCGAATGGGTGCTGGCCGGCGAAGTGCAGCAGGACATCGTGGGCCTGATCAACCAGGCGGGCGGCAAGGCCGTGGGCCTCACGGGGCGAGATGGCGGACTGATCCGGGCGCAGAAGCTCAAGCTCGCGGACAACAAGGACCCGAGCATCGAGCATGACCTGGGCCAGGTCGGCGACATCGTGGCGATCGACCCCAGCGTGGTCAAGGCGCTGCAGGACGACGCGTTCATTCCGGTCATCAGCCCCATCGGCTTCGGCGAAGACAACGAGAGCTACAACATCAATGCCGACGTGGTGGCGAGCAAGCTGGCGACGGTGTTGCAAGCTGAAAAGCTGATGCTGTTGACGAACACGCCCGGCGTGCTCGACAAGGCCGGCAATCTGCTGACCGACCTGACGGCGCGTGAAATCGACGCGCTGTTCGCCGACGGCACGATCTCGGGCGGCATGCTGCCCAAGATCGCAGGCGCGCTCGACGCGGCAAAGGCCGGCGTGAACGCGGTGCACATCATCGACGGCCGCGTGCCGCATGTCATGCTGCTCGAAATCCTCACGGACCAGGCTTACGGCACCATGATCCGCAGCCACTGAACGTGGCCAGGGCCCTGCGGGGCCATGCATTGGAAGATTCGACATGCGGCTGCTGCTGGTGGAAGACGATGTGATGGTGGCCAGCGGCATCAAGCTGGGCCTGAGCGATGCCGGCTATGCGGTCGACTGGGTCGGCAGCGCCGAGCGTGCGCTCGAGGTGCTGGCGAATGAATCGTTCGACCTGGCGGTGATCGACATCGGCCTGCCGGGCCTGAGCGGCCTGGAGCTGACGCAGCGCCTGCGCCGCAGCAGCATGGACAGCGCCGCCATGCCCATCCTGATCCTGACCGCGCGCGATGCACTGCTGGACCGCGTGCAGGGGCTCGACATGGGCGCCGACGACTACATGGTCAAACCTTTCGAGCTGCCCGAACTGCTGGCGCGGCTGCGCGCGCTCGCGCGCCGCTCCCAGGCCGCGACCACGGCGGTGCTGAGCTTCGGCCCGCTCGAACTCGATACCGCGGCGCGCAGCGTGGGCGCGCGCGTGGCCGATGATTCCGCCGAAGGCAGCCATCTGCAGGCCATAGACCTCGGACCACGCGAGTGGACGGTGCTCGAATACCTGCTGATCCATGCGCCCAAGCCCGCGAGCAAGGACAAGCTGCTGCAGGCCCTCACAGGCTGGGACAAGGAAATCACTCCCAACGCCGTCGAGGTCTATGCCTCGCGGCTGCGCGGCAAGATCGAGCCGTATGGCGTGGCCTTGCGCTCCATCCGCGGCTTCGGCTACCGGCTGGAGCTGGTGGCTGGCGCCGGCTGACGCCGCAGCGTCGGCTTTGCCCTGAACCATGACTTCCAATCTGCGTTTTCGGCTGCTGCTGCTGCTGGTGCTGCCGTTGAGCGTGCTGGCCTTGATGGGCTCGTGGTTTGCCTACCGTTCGGCCGAAGCCGCAGCGGGTCAGCACGACCAGCGGCTGATGCGCTTTCTGCCCGCGCTGGCCGAGGCCGTGCTCGCGCCGTCGCTCGACGGCCAATCTCCGCCCGTATTGATGCTGCCGCCCACGGTGGAAGAGTTTCTGCGCCAGCGCCAGAACGAGGCCGGCTACGCGATTGCCGACCTCAAGGGCCGGGTGCTCGCGGGCGACACCTGGATACGCGTCGAAGTGCCGAGCACGCGGGTCACGGAGTTTCACAGCCAGGAGTTCGCCGGCATCATGTACCGCGTCGCCGTGCTGCGCGTGGAAACCGCGGGGGCGGGCGAGATGGTGGTGGCGCTGGCCGACGGCTCGGATGCGCGCCAGCAATGGGCGCAGCAACTGCTGCTGCGCGTGCTGCTGCCCAATGTGCTGCTGATCGCCGCCGCGGGGCTGGCCATCTACTGGTCGGTGCGCCAGGCGTTCGAGCCGCTGGTGGCGCTGGCCGGGGCCGTGGAGCGGCGTTCGCCGCGCGATCTGAGTCCCATCGATGAAGCCGCGTCGCCCGAAGAAGTGCGGCCGCTGCTGCGCTCGCTCAACCGGCTGTTCGCGCTGGTCGATGCCCAGGCCCAGGAGCAGCGGCGCTTTGTCGCCGACGCGGCGCACCAGCTGCGCACGCCGCTGGCGGCCTTGCAGGCCCAGGTCGAGGCCTGGGCGCTGATGGTGCAGTCGGCGCCCGCGAACGCCGCAGCGCCGGCGTCGGGCCCGCCAGGCGAGCGCTCGCTGGTGCTCAGCGCCACACAGATCCATCAGCTGCGCGATGCCACGCGCCGCACGTCGCAGCTGGCGCGCCAGTTGCTCGCGCTGTCGCGTGCCGATGCGCGCCATGCGCAGTCGCAGCCGCTGCAGCGCGTCGACCTCAAGGACCTGTGTGAAAGCCTGCTCGAAGCCTTCTTTGAACAGGCGGCAGCGAAGAACATCGACTTCGGTCTCGAGGTCGCGCCGGCCAGCGTCTGGGGCCATGCCTGGCTGCTGCGCGAGCTGCTGAGCAACCTCGTCGACAACGCCCTCAAATACAACCCCGAAGGTGGGCGGGTGACGCTGCGCAGCGGCGTGGGCCCGGACGGCGCCTTCCTCGAAGTCGAGGACGACGGCCCGGGCGTGCCCGAAGCGGAGCGCGCGCGCATCGTGCAGCGCTTTTACCGCCTGCCCGGCGCATCGGGCGAAGGCTCGGGTCTGGGCCTGGCGATCGCCGACGAGATCGCCCAACTGCACCAGGCCCGCCTGGTGCTGGGCCCAGGCGCCGACGGCGTGGGCCTGCGCGTGCAGCTGGTGTTTCCGCCTGAGCCCGATGCCGTGCCTTGAGCTTGAGCCGCTGGCGTGCTTCGGGTCAGGTACGCCGGCGCGGCCCATGCAGAGAAGCGGCTCAGGGGGTGCCTTGAGTTTGTCAAGACCATTCAGCGTGAAAACAGTAGGACATGGGAGCGGGTGGCTGTGAGAGAATTATTTACAAATTCTTGATCGCCTATGTCTGAGTCTGAAGTCCTGTCCTCCTCTTTTCTCTCTGCCGCCCTTGTTGGCGACAGCGACGCCGCCGCCGCACCCGCAGCGCCCGCCACCCGCAAGCGCCCCAAGCCGGGCGAGCGGCGCGAGCAGATTCTGCAAGCGCTGGCGACCATGCTGGAGAAGCCTGGGGCCGAACGCATCACCACCGCGTCGCTGGCCGCCCACCTGCTGGTGAGCGAAGCCGCGCTGTACCGGCATTTCGCCAGCAAGGCGCAGATGTTTGAAGGCCTGATCGAGTTCATCGAGCAGTCGGTGTTCACGCTGGTGCAGCAGATCGTCGGCCGCGATGTGCCCGACCCCGATCAGCCCAGCATTGACGGCGCACGCCAGGCGGCGCTCGTCATCGCGCTGGTGCTGCAGTTCGGTGAACGCAATCCGGGCATGGCCCGCGTGATGGTCGGCGATGCGCTGGTGTTCGAACACGAACGCCTGCAGCAGCGCATGAACCAGTTCTTCGACCGCATCGAGTCGACACTGCGCCAATGTCTGCGCCCCGTGGCCGATGCGCGCGGCTCGGCCAAGCCCACGGTCGATGCGCAGGTTGCCGCCAGCGTGCTGACCTCGTTTGCGCTCGGCCGGCTGCAGCGCTTCTCGCGTTCGGGCTTTCGCCGCCAGCCTACCGAGCATCTCGAAGAGAGCCTGGCGCTGATGATCTGAGGCTCAGCGTACGCTCAGCTTGCAGTCGGACCCGACGCTTTGCACATAGATATCGGAGCCCTGTTGCTGGCTCTGGTCCTCCCAGGCGATCAGTGCCTTGCCTGAGGAAGATGCACGGGCCACCAGGCGCGACTTGCCCGATGGCCGGGTGGACACCGCGAACTGCGGGCACAGCGTGTTGCCCATGGCATCGAGCTTGATGGCCTGAATGCTGTCATGCTGGCCGGCGACTGATTGCACCCAGAAAGCCAGCGTTCCATCGGCGGCCGTGACGGTGCGCAGGTTGGTGATGTCGTGGTGGGCCAGCGGCTGAATCGTGCGCCCGGTTTCGCCCCATTGACGCGCACCGCGTGCATCGAGCTTTTGTGCATACAGGCCACGCCGGCGCTGCTCCACCGCGTTGTCCATCTCCGCCCAGAACAGCGTGACCTCTCCGGTCGACGGCTGATAAGACAGCGAAGGATCGACCCGTGCCTGCTGCAGATTGGTCGACACCGGCACGCCGTTGACCGCGAACGCCGGGCTGCCATTGGCCTGGATATGCTGGGCGTAAACCTGCATTTGCGGGGAGATGCTGTACCAGGCGAAGAGCGCGCCGCCCAGGCCGTCGAGCACGAAGTGCGGGAAATTGCCTTGCTGCAGCGAGCCTGCATCGAAGATCTTCACATGCGCCTGGCCCCAGAGCAGTTGTCCGCTGGGCGAGATCTTGTTCGCATACAGGTGCTTGGCGCCCGAGATGCCGCGGCTGCGCACGAAGGACACGATCGCACTGCCGTCGCTGGTGGTCTTCAGGTCTGCGAGGTGGTAGCTGAAACCCGGCTCGGCCAGCACGAAATCGAGCGCTGCGCCGTCGGCAGATTTCCAGACCGGCTGGCCCTGAGGGTCGAGCTTGCGCAGGCGCACGCTGTTTTCGGTGTCCATGCTCCAGCCGATCACCGAGTGGCCATCGGGCAGTATGGAGACATGCGGCGCATGGCCCGAAGGGGCGGTCAGCGTTTGCCATAGCGGCTGGCCCGCGACATTGATCTTGGTCGCGGCAATCGCGCGTGCCGGCGGGTTGGTGCGGTCGTCCTGGAAAGTCAGCAGCGCATTGCCCTGCGCGTCGTTCGCAAGGCCGTAGTCTTCGGTCCAGCCAACGCCGAGATTGGCCACCTGGATTCCCTGGTGCGGATACTTCTCGCTGCCGTCAGGCCCCAGTCGCTGCAGGTAGACGTCATATCCCTGGGGGGGGCTGCCTTGTGGAATCAGGCTGAACCAGCTGATCCACCAATGGCCATCGGCGGTCGCCGAAATCTTTGGCTGCACCTGTGCGGCACCCGGAACATTGGCGACCGGCGTGTTTTTCTGCGGGTCGGTACTCCATTGGGCCCATGCGCTGGCGCTCAGGCCCAGCGCCAGGGTCAGGGTGGCGAGAGGAAAATGGCGAATCATGGAACTCCTTTCAAGCCCCTTGGGGCGGCGCACCGGATGGTGTTGAAAAATATTTCAGCATGTGCGTGGGCCGCGGCACCGGCTTTGCCCTTGCCGCCGCGGTCGACATCGCCGGACCGGGCAAGGGCTGCGGCAGGGAGGGGAGGCCTTGATGGCTAGGTACTTACCCCTGTGGCATATTGAGGTCGCGGCATTGTGGTGCAAAATAGAACGAACGTTCGTTTTATTTCCTTGCCATGCCTTCTTCTTCCACCCTGTCGGACCCTTCTCCCAGCGCGCGCAGCGAAGTCCGCGGGCTGCACAAGGGCCAGCAGACCAAGGCCCATATCCTGGATGCGGCCCTGCATCTGGCGTCGCAGGCCGGGCTTGAAGGCCTGTCGATAGGCGCGCTGGCCGCGGCCACGGGAATGAGCAAGTCGGGCGTCTTTGCCCACTTCGGCTCGCGCGAGGAACTGCAGATTTCCGTGGTCCGCGAGTACCACGTGCGCTTCGAGCAGGAAGTGTTCTACCCCGCGATGCAGGCGCCGCGCGGCCTGCCGCGGCTGCGCGCGCTGTTCGACCTGTGGATGAAGCGCACCTCGGTCGAGCTTGACTCCGGCTGCATCTATATCAGCGGCGCGGTCGAATTCGACGACCGCAGCGGCCCCGTGCGCGATGCGCTCGCCGACTCCGTCCACACCTGGCATGCGGCGATGCGCCGCACCATCGTGCAATGCCGGGAGCATGGCGACTTACGCGCAGATGCGGATGAAGCCCAATTGCTTTTTGAAGTCCATGGGCTCATTCTGGCGTTGCATTACGAAGCCCGCTTCCTGCGCGCGCAGGGCGCGCTGCAGCGCGCGCATCAGGGCTTCGAGAACATTCTGGCGCGCTTCAGCCGCTGAGACACGCGCCACCGACCGATCACATCACCATCGATAAAAGGAGACGACACATGCCCAGCTACCAACCGCCTCTGCGTGACATGCAGTTCCTGTTGCACGAAGTGTTCGAGGTCACGCAGGAGTTCAAGGCCATGCCACGGCATGCCGAGGTCGATGCCGAGACCGTCAATGCGGTGCTCGAAGAGGCGGGCAAGTTCGCCAGCGATGTGATCTTTCCGCTGAACATCAGCGGCGATGAGGAAGGCTGCACGCTCAACCGTGACACCCATGAAGTCACCACGCCCAAGGGCTTCAAGCAGGCCTATGCCCAATATGTGGAAGGCGGCTGGGCGTCGCTGAGCTGCGATCCCGATTACGGCGGCCAGGGCCTGCCGTTCGTCGTCAACCAGTGCCTGTACGAAATGCTCAACAGCGCCAACCAGGCCTGGACCATGTACCCGGGCCTGTCGCATGGCGCCTATGAAGCCTTGCACGCGCATGGCACGGACGCGCAAAAGCAGCTGTACCTGCCCAAGCTGACCAGCGGCGAGTGGACCGGCTCCATGTGCCTGACCGAAGCGCATTGCGGCACCGACCTGGGCCTGCTGCGCACCAAGGCCGAACCCCTGCCCGACGGCAGCTACAAGCTCACGGGCAACAAGATCTTCATCAGCGCGGGCGAGCATGATTTCACCAGCAACATCGTGCATCTGGTGCTCGCGCGCCTACCCGATGCGCCCGTGGGCTCCAAGGGCATCAGCCTGTTCGTCGTGCCCAAGTTCCTGGTCAATGCCGATGGCAGCCTGGGCGAGCGCAATCCGATCTTCTGCGGCGGGCTGGAGCACAAGATGGGCATCCATGGCAATGCCACGGCCCAGCTGAACCTCGACGGCGCCGTCGGCACCATGGTCGGCCAGCCCAACAAGGGCCTGGCGGCGATGTTCGTGATGATGAACGCCGCGCGCCTGGGCGTGGGCAACCAGTCGCTGGGCCTGACCGAAGTGGCGTTCCAGAACGCGCTGGCCTATGCCAAGGACAGGCTGCAGATGCGCAGCCTGTCGGGCACCAAGGCCAAGGACAAGCCGGCCGACCCCATCATCGTCCACCCCGATGTGCGCCGCATGCTGCTCACGGCCAAGGCCTATGCCGAAGGCGGGCGCGCGCTGTCCACATTCTGCTCGGTGCTGATCGACAAGGAGCTGCACCACCCCGACGAGAAAGTGCGCAAGGACAGCGCCGAGCTGGTCGCGCTGCTCACGCCCATCGTCAAGGCGTTCATCACCGACAACGGCTGGACCGCGACCACGATGAGCCAGCAGGTCTATGGCGGCCACGGCTTCATCAAGGAATGGGGCATGGAGCAGTTCGTGCGCGACGCGCGCATCAACATGATCTATGAAGGCACGAACGGCATCCAGGCGCTGGACCTGCTGGGCCGCAAGGTGCTGGGCAACCAGGGCGCGACGCTGAAAAAATTCGGCAAGCTCGTGGGCCGACTGGTCGAGGAAGAGGGCGTCAACGAGAAGATGGCCGAATTCATCAATCCGATCGCGGTGCTGGGCGAGCAGATGACCAAGTTCACCACCGAGATCGGCTTCAAGGGCATGCAGAACCCCGACGAAGTCGGCGCGGCTTCGGTCGATTACCTGCGCGTCGCCGGCCATCTGGTGTTCGGCTACCTGTTCGCGCGCATGGCCCAGGTGGCGCTGCGCGAAATTGCCAAGGGCAACTCCGACCCGTTTTATGTGGCCAAGCTGCAGACCGCGCGTTTCTACTTCGCCAAGCTGTTCCCCGAGACCGCGACGCTGATGCGCACCGCGCGCGCCGGCAGCCGCGTGCTGATGGACACCGACGCGGCGCTGGCCTGAGGTGGGCCGACGAACCTTTGCCTTTTTCTTCCAGGAGGTGCTTATGTTCAAAGCTTTTGCCGCCATGGTCTGCATGGCAATCACCGCGCCCGCGTGGGCGCAGATGACGCCCGTGGGCCTGTGGAAAAGTGTCGACGACAAGACCGGCGAGCCCAAGTCGGAGATCCGCATCACCGAGCAGGGCGGCGTGCTCAGCGGGCGCGTCGAGAAGCTGCTGCGCAAGGGCGCCGATCCCGCGGCACTGTGCACGGCCTGCACCGACGAACGCAAGGACCAGCCCATGGTCGGCCTGGAAATCATCCGCGGCGCGAAGAAGGCCGAAGGCAAGGAAGTGTGGGAAGACGGCAAGATCCTCGACCCCGAATCCGGCAAGTCGTACACGCTGCGCCTCACGCCCACCGACAGCGGCAGCAAGCTCGATGTGCGCGGCTCTATAGGGCCGTTCGGCCGCACGCAAACCTGGGTGCGCGTGCAGTAAGTCTTCAGCTTCAGGCCCCGCCTGCGCCGCGGGCGGGCGCATTACATGGAACCCAAGATGTCACGATTTCCTGTGAAGAAAGTCGCCGTGCTCGGCGCCGGAGTGATGGGCGCGCAGATCGCCGCCCATCTGGTCAACGTCAAGGTGCCGGTCATTCTGTTCGACCTGCCTGCAAAGGACGGCTCGAAGAACGGCATCGCCGAAAAGGCCATCGCCAACCTGAAGAAGCTCAAACCTTCGCCGCTGGGGGTGGCGGACGACGCCGACCTGATTCAGCCCGCGAACTACGAAGAGCACATGAAGCTGCTCAAGGGCTGCGACCTGATCATCGAGGCCATCGCCGAGCGCATGGACTGGAAGACCGACCTGTATCACAAGATCGCGCCGTTCGTCGCCAAGCACGCGATCGTCGCCAGCAACACCTCTGGTCTATCGATCACGCAGTTGAGCGAAGCCCTGCCCGAGGCCATGCGCGCGCGCTTTTGCGGCATCCATTTCTTCAACCCGCCGCGCTACATGCAACTGGTGGAGCTGATCGCCACGCCGGGCACCGACGCCCATGTGGTCGACCAGCTCGAAGCTTTCGTGACCAGCACGCTGGGCAAGGGCGTGGTGCGCGCCAAGGACACGCCCAACTTCATCGCCAACCGCATAGGCATTGCGGGCATGCTCGCGACGATGAAGGAAGTCGAGAACTACGGCCTGACCTATGACGTGGTCGACGACCTCACGGGCAAGAAGCTGGGCCGCGCGTCCAGCGGCACGTTCCGCACGGCCGACGTCGTGGGCCTGGACACCATGGCCCATGTGGTCAGGACGCTGCAGGACAACCTCAGCGCCGACACCGACCCGTTCTACGACAGCTATGCGACGCCGCCGGTGCTCAAGAAACTGCTGGAACTGGGCCAGCTGGGCCAGAAGTCGGGCGCGGGCTTTTACAAGAAAGTCGGCCGCGACATCCTGCGCTTCGAGCTCGAAAGCGAGGACTATGTGCCCGGTGGCCAGAAGGCCGACGAGGTCTATGCGCGCATGCTCAAAAAACCTGCGGCCCAGCGCCTGCAACTGCTGCGCAATGCCGAAGGCGCGCCCGGCCAGTTTCTCTGGGCCATTCTGCGCAACAGCTTCCATTACGCCGCCGTGCACCTCGAAAGCATTGCCGAAAGCGCGCGCGATGTGGACCAGGCGATGCGCTGGGGCTTCGGCATGCGCCAGGGGCCGTTCGAGCTGTGGCAGGAAGCCGGCTGGCTCGAAGTCGCGAAGATGGTCCAGGAAGACATCGACGCGGGCAAGGCGCTGAGCCGCGCGCCGCTGCCGGCCTGGGTGTTCGAAGGCCCGGTGGCCGAAGCCGGCGGCGTGCACACCGCCGAAGGCTCGTGGAGCCCGGCGAAAAAGACCTTTGTCGCCCGCCGCGCGCTGCCGGTCTATGCGCGCCAGCTGTTTCCCGAGCGCCTGCTGGGCGAGGCCGGCGAGGGCTTCGAGACCGCGGGCACGACGCTCAGCGAAACCGATGCGCTGCGCGTCTGGACCCTCGATGCCGTCGAAGGCGAAGGCCGCGTGCTGATTGCCAGCATCAAGAACAAGATGCATGCGATCAGCCCGGCCGTGATGGAAGGGCTGATGGAAGCGCTGGAACTGGCCGAGGCCGAGTACGCAGGCATGGTCATCTGGTCGGGCGACGCGCCGTTCAGCGTGGGCGCCGACCTGCAGGCGACGATGCCGGCCTTTGTGGTCGGCGGCGCAGACGCCGTCGAAAGCATTGAACAAGAACTGCAGCAGCTGATGCTGCGCCTGCGTTATGCCCAGGTGCCCGTGGTCGCGGGCATCCACGGCATGGCACTGGGCGGCGGCTGCGAGCTGGCCGTGCACTGCGCGCGCCGCGTGGCGCACATGGAAAGCTATATCGGCCTGGTCGAAGTCGGCGTGGGCCTGGTGCCGGGCGCGGGCGGCCTGACGTATATCGCGCGGCGTGCGGCCGAGAATGCGGCGACCTCGACGGGCAAGGACCTGCTGCCGTTCCTGACCGAAGGCTTCACCGCCGCGGCCATGGCCAAGGTGGGAACGAGCGCGCTCGAATCGCGCCAGCTGGGCTATCTGCTCGACAGCGATCTGATCGTCGCGCACAAGGACGAAGTGCTGTTCGTCGCGCTCAACGAAGCCCGGGCCCTGGCCGCGGGCGGCTGGCGCGCGCCGCACAAGCGGCTGTTCCCGGTGGCCGGGCGCAGCGGCATCGCGACGATTCGCGGCTCGCTGGTCAACATGCGCGACGGCGGCTTCATCAGCGACCACGACCAGTACATCGCGACGCTGATCGCAGAAGTGGTCTGCGGCGGCGATGTCGACGCGGGCACGCTGGTCAGCGAGGAATATCTGATGCAGCTGGAGCGCAAGGCGTTCTGCGGCCTCATCGCCCACCCCAAGAGCCAGGAGCGCATCCTCGGGATGCTGTCGACCGGCAAGCCGCTGCGGAACTGAAGGAACAGAACATGAAACAGATCCAGGACGCCTATATCGTCGCCGCGACGCGCACGCCCATCGGCCGCTCGCACAAGGGCTTTTTCCGCAACTACCGGCCCGACGACCTGCTGGCCACCACGCTCAAGAGCGCGCTGGCCCAGGTGCCGGGGCTGGACCCGGCGAGCATCGAAGACATCATCTGCGGCTGCGCGATTCCCGAAGCCCAGCAGGGCCTGAACGTGGCGCGCATCGCGGCCGTGCTCGCGGGCCTGCCGACCAGCGTGGGCGGCATCACCGTCAACCGCTTCTGCGCTTCGGGCCTGTCGGCGGTGCAGATGGCCGCCGACCGCATCCGCGTGGGCGAAGCCGACGTGATGATTGCCGCGGGCGTCGAAAGCATGAGCATGGTGCCGATGATGGGCAATGCGCCCAGCCTGTCGCCCAGCATCTTCGATCGCGACGGCGACGTGGGCATTGCCTACGGCATGGGCCTGACGGCCGAGAAGGTCGCCCAGCAGTGGAAGGTCAGCCGCGAAGCCCAGGACGCGTTCGCGCTGGCCTCGCACCAGAAGGCGCTCGCGGCCCAGGCCGCGGGCGCGTTTGCCGACGAGATCACGCCCATCGAAGTCACCGACCGCGCGCTGAACCTGGCGACGGGCGAAATCGCGCTCAACACGCGCACCGTGTCGCTCGACGAAGGCGCACGCCCCGACACCAGCCTCGAAGGCCTGGCCAAGCTGCGCACGGTGTTTGCCGCGCGCGGCTCGGTCACGGCCGGCAACAGCTCGCAGACCAGCGACGGCGCGGGCGCGCTGATCCTGGCCAGCGAGTCGGCGATCAAACGCTACGGCCTGACGCCGCTGGCGCGCTTCGTGAGCTTTGCGAGCAAGGGCGTGCCGCCGGCGATCATGGGCATAGGCCCTATCGAGGCGATTCCCGCGGCGCTGCGCTACTCGGGCCTGAACCAGCAGGACATCGACTGGTTCGAGCTCAACGAAGCCTTTGCCGCGCAGTCGCTGGCGGTGATCAACACGTTGGGCCTGGACCCGTCCAAGGTCAATCCCATGGGCGGCGCGATCGCGCTGGGCCACCCGCTGGGCGCGACCGGTGCAATCCGCGCGGCCACGGTGGTGCACGCGCTGCGCCGCAACAAGCTCAAGTACGGCATGGTGACGATGTGCGTGGGCATGGGGCAGGGGGCGGCGGGTATTTTCGAAAGAGTTTGATCCGCCCGTGCGCCCTGGGCCTGCCGAAGGGCCCAGGCGCCAAGTCACCAAAACGACCGCATCCACCACTGCGTTCATCGACACTGGCCCCATGACCATGAACCATCCTCTCGATTTGGCATTGCAACTGCAGCCGGTGTCCCCGGGGCAGCTCGAAGGGCAGACCAGCCCTGACTACTGGAACATGGTGGGGCCGTTCGGCGGCATCACCGCCGCGACGCTGGTGAAGGCCGTGATGGACCACCCGCAGCGGCTGGGCGAGCCGCTGTCGCTGACGGTGAACTACGCGGGCGCGCTCACGGCCGGTGCGTTCACGCTGCAGGTCACGCCGGTGCGCACCAACCGTTCGACCCAGCACTGGACGCTGTCGGTGCTGCAGACCGATGCCGAAGGCGAACTCGTGGTCACGACCACGGCCACCGTGGTGACGGCGGTGCGGCGCGAAACCTGGAGCATTTCCGACGAACCCATGCCCGAGGTGGCCGCGCCCGGCGAACTGCAGCGCATCGCGCCGGGCTTTGGTGTCGAATGGCTGTCACGCTACGAGATGCGGCCGGTGCAGGGCGGACTGCCCAGGGACTGGGATGGCGCGCAGGCTCCGAGTCTGTCGCAGCTGTGGATGCGCGACGATCCGCCGCGGCCGCTCGATTTTTGCGCGCTGGCCGCGCTGGCCGATGTATTCTTCCCGCGCGTCTGGTTGCGGCGCGCGCGCCAGGTGCCCGCAGGCACGGTGTCTATCACGGTCTACTTCCACGCCAGCCAGGCCCAGCTGCAGACCACGGGAACAGGCTATGTGCTGGGCCAGGCCCGCGGCCAGGAATTTCGCAACGGCTTTTTCGACCAAACGGCCCAACTGTGGAACGAGGCCGGCTACCTGCTCGCGACCAGCCACCAGATTGTCTATTTCAAGGAATGATCCACACCATGACGGTTACCACCCCCTCCGATATTCTTGTGCACACCGAAGACGGTGTCTGCACGCTCACGTTCAACCGCGCCGCGAAAAAGAACTCGATCACTTCGGCGATGTATGGCGCGATGGCCGACGCACTGGCCGCAGCGCGTGACGACGCCGCGGTGCGCGTGCTGGTGTTCCAGGGCGACCTGGCGATCTTCAGCGCCGGCAACGACCTGGGCGACTTCCTCAATGCCTCCACCAACAGCGTGGCCGGCGACACCCCGGTGATGCGCTTCATGCACAACCTCGCCGACTTCCCCAAGCCCGTGATCGCCGCGGTCTGCGGCCCGGCCGTGGGCATAGGCACCACCATGCTGCTGCATTGCGACCTGGTCTATGCAGGCGACAACGCGGCGTTCTCGCTGCCGTTCGTGAACCTGGGCCTGTGCCCCGAGTTCAGCTCCAGCCTGCTGCTGCCCCAGCTCATGGGCTACCACCGCGCGGCCGAGGCCTTGCTGCTGGGCGAACCGTTCCTGGCCGAAGCCGCGCTCGAAGTCGGCCTGGTCAACCGCGTGGTGCCGCCCAGCGAATGCAATGCCCTGGCCCAGCGCCAGGCGCGCAAGCTCGCGGCCAAGCCGCTCACGGCGCTGGTCGAGTCCAAGCGCCTGATGAAGGCCGGCCAGGCGGCCCTGGTGCGCACGCGCATGGCCGAAGAAGGCCAGAGCTTCGGCCGCATGTTGCACGAGCCCGCAGCGCGTGAAGCGGTGTCGGCATTCATGGAAAAGCGCCACCCCGACTTCAGTCGCGTTTGATGGCACTTGGGATTTCCCCGGCCTAGACACGCCAGTCAAGCCGCGATAGCTGTGTAATCAAGAAACGCTTGCAAGCATATGCATCAATCGAATGGATTGGTTACTTTTATTGCGAGATAAAGGGAATTATTGCCAAGATCGGGCTCTAGCATGGACGCTTTCCAAGGAGAGACCATGGCCGTGCAGAACCCGTTTTTTGGCAAGCGTGAGAACGACAGCTTCACCCCCCGCAGTCCCGCTACTGGAGTGGCATCGACCGGCAGCAGCTTTGGCGCCAGCCAGGCGGTCGGTCAAGCCAGCACGAGCGCAGCACCCGCCTCCGCCGCTGCGGTGGCACAAAGCCAAGGCGGCAGCCGGCTGATCGTCGGCCCCAACATCAAGCTCAAGGGCGTCGAAATCACCGACTGCGACACGCTGGTGGTCGAAGGCACGGTGGAAGCCACCATGGATTCGCGCGTGATCGAAATCGCCGAGCAGGGCGCTTTCCATGGCACGGCTGAGATCGACGTCGCCGAAATCCGCGGCGTGTTCGACGGCACGCTGATCGTGCGCCAAAAGCTCGTCATCTATGGCACGGGCAAGGTCAGCGGCAAGATCCGCTACGGCAAAGTGGTGATCGAAGAGGGCGGTGAACTCACCGGCCAGATCGAAGCCGGCTCGGGCTCGGCCGTCAAGACTCCGGCCTTGGCACCCAGCAGCAGCGCTTCGAGCACCAGCGTGGCGCGCGATATCGTGGGTAGCGTGGTCGCCTGACGCTGGCGGACTGCTGCGGCAGTCTATCCCGCGAACCCGTGGGCGGCGTCTTCCGCAGAAACGCAGATTGCTGCCGCTGGCGTGGGGGCGGGGCACGCGTGCAGCTGCTGTCCCGGTTGTCACCGTCCGCGCCAGCAGGGGCTCGATAAAGCGCGGTCCTGCTGCAACATTGCAAAAATCAGTCCTTTTCAGCCGCACCCTTGCCCGACTTCCATTTTGGCGTGGGCAGTTGTGGCGCTGAGAAGCGTTGATGCAAATGTTAAAATCATGTGGTTCTACGCGGTTTCGCACGCATGTCGATCGATGACATGCTGGTTGCCGCGCAGCTTCTGAAAATTTTGCCCTCAAGGCGGTCTTTGCACGCTTTTCCTGCGTCAGCCGGTTTGCAGAATTCGAATTTGCTGGCTTGCGTCGGCAGTTTCTATTGTCTTTCCGTGCAGCCCCGGTAGTTTTTGAGTAGAAAGCCGCATGAATATTTTGATCACCGGAGGTGCCGGTTATATCGGTTCCCATACTTGCGTTGAATTGCTCAATGCGGGGCACGATATTGTTGTTTTTGATAACTATTCCAATAGTTATCCGGCCGCCTTGCAAAGGGTCGCGCAGATCGCAGGGAAATCATTCCCTGCAGTCAAGGGCGATGTCCGTGATCAAGCGGCGCTGGAAGAAACCATCAGAAAATATTCCTGCGATGCCGTCATCCATTTCGCAGGTTTGAAGGCGGTCGGTGAATCGGTAGAGAAACCGCTCGATTACTACGAGAACAACGTGGTAGGCACGCTTTCTCTGCTGCGCGCCATGCAAGCCACCGGCGTGAAGACGCTGGTTTTCAGCTCATCGGCCACGGTCTATGGCGAGCCGCAACAGCTGCCGCTGACCGAAAGCCATCCTCTCTCGGCGACCAACCCCTACGGCCGTACCAAGTTGATGGTGGAAGACATTCTGCGTGACCTGTACCGCGCCGAGCCCGCGTGGCGCATTGGCATCCTGCGCTACTTCAACCCCGTGGGCGCGCATTCCAGCGGACTGATAGGTGAAGATCCCCAAGGTACGCCCAACAATCTGATGCCCTATCTGGCACAGGTCGCCGTGGGTCGACGCGAATACCTCAGCGTGCTGGGCGATGACTATGACACTGCGGATGGAACCGGGGTTCGCGACTACATTCATGTGGTCGATCTGGCGCAGGGCCACCTCAAGGCGCTTGAAAGCTTGGATCAACCGCAGTGCTTTGCTGTCAACCTGGGCACCGGCGTGGGCTACAGCGTCATGGACGTGCTCAAGGCTTTTGAAGCAGCGAGCGGTAGCCCCATTCTCCATAAGATTTCTCCGCGCCGCCCAGGTGATATTGCCGCTTGCTATGCGAGCACGGCGCAGGCGAAAGAAAAACTCAGCTGGACGGCTGAACGCGGCCTTGCTGAAATGTGCCGTGATCATTGGCGCTGGCAGATGAATAACCCACAGGGGTATGCGTGAGCGTCTGCGCAAAGCGGTAAATACCGCTTTTGTCCGCCATGTTTCTTGATTTTCAAGGCGCGCCGGCCGTGCGTGTTTAGGCCTTGGACGCGAGCGCGCTGTCGGCGTTGCGCTGTATCGCCTGGCGCCAGGCCGCGATCTGCGCGTTTTCCGGCAGGGCCTGGGGCTTGCCTTCGCTGTCGATGGCGACATAGGTCAGCAGCGCTTCGGTCACTTTGACAAAGCGCCCCTGGTCGTGGAAACGCTCGGCATAGACTTCGACATCCACGGTGACCGAGGTACGGCCCACGCGCCGCACGCTCGAATAGAACGACAGGATGTCGCCGACGCGCACCGGCTGCTTGAAGATGAATTCGTTGACCGCGACGGTGACCAAGCGCTGTCCTATGCGCGAAGGCAGCACCGAACCCGCGAGATCGACCTGCGCCATGACCCAGCCGCCGAAGATGTCGCCATTGGCGTTGACATCGGCCGGCATGGGAATCACCTTGAGCACGAGATCTTTGTCTGCGGGCAATGGGTGGGGAGGAAGGTCTGGACGCGGAGGCATTGGCACAATCGGGAATATAACAACAGGAATTGTCCACGATGCGCCGATCTGCCGAATCTCCTCGGGATTTACCCGTACCCGCTTCCCCAGCTTCAGGTGCCGACTGGGGGACGCTCAAGCGTCTGCTGCCTTATCTGTGGGAATACAAGTGGCGCGTGCTCGCGGCGCTGCTGTTCATGGTCGCGGCCAAGGTCGCGAACGTGGGCGTGCCGGTGCTGCTCAAGGAGCTGGTCGATGCGCTGACGCTCAAGCCCGGTGATGCTGCCGCGGTGCTGGTCGTGCCCGCGGCCATGTTGCTGGCCTATGGCGCGCTGCGCTTTTCGACGTCGCTGTTCACCGAGCTGCGCGACCTGGTGTTCGCCAAGGCCACGCAGGGCGCGGCGCGCAGCATTGCGCTCACGACCTTCGAGCATCTGCATGCGCTGAGCCTGCGCTTTCACCTCGAACGCCAGACCGGCGGCATGACGCGCGACATCGAGCGCGGCGTGCGCAGCACCGAGTCGCTGATCTCGTATTCGCTCTACAGCATCCTGCCCACGCTGATCGAAATGACGCTGGTGCTGACCATCCTGGCGCTGCGCTTCGATGTCTGGTTCGCGGTCATCACGCTGGCCGCGCTCGCGCTGTACATCGTCTTCACGGTGCAGGTGACTGGCTGGCGCACGCGCTTTCGCCGCGAGGCCAATGCCCAGGAATCGGCGGCCCACACCAAGGCCGTCGATTCGCTGCTGAACTACGAGACCGTCAAGTACTTCAACAACGAAGCGTTCGAGGCGCGCCGCTACGACGAGAACCTCGAGGAACTGCGCCGCGTGCGCCTCAAGAGCCAGACCACGCTGAGCTTGCTCAACGCGGGCCAGCAGATCATCATTGCCTCGGCGCTGGTGGCTATCCTCTGGCGCGCCACGCAGGGCGTGGTCGACGGTCGGCTGACGCTGGGCGATCTGGTCATGGTCAACGCGTTCATGATCCAGTTGTACATTCCGCTGAATTTCCTCGGCGTGATCTACCGCGAGATCAAGCAGAGCCTGGTCGACCTGGATCGCATGTTCGTGCTCATGGACCGCGAGCGCGAAGTCGCCGACGCGCCCGATGCCAAGCCGCTGCAGTCGGTCGAGCACCCCGCGGTGCGCCTCGAAGATGTGCATTTCGCCTATGACCCGGCGCGGCCCATCCTGCGCGGCGTGAGCTTCGAGATTCCCGCGGGCAAGACCGTGGCCGTGGTCGGCCCTTCAGGCTCGGGCAAGTCGACGCTGGCGCGGCTGCTGTTCCGCTTCTATGACGTGCAGCAGGGCCGGGTGACGATCGCCGGCGAGGACATCCGCGGCCTGACCCAGTCCAGCGTGCGCCAGGCGATAGGCATCGTTCCCCAGGACACGGTGCTGTTCAACGACAGCGTCGAATACAACATCGCCTATGGCCGCCCCGGCGCCAGCCACGACGAAGTGGTGGCGGCGGCGCGCGCCGCGCGCATTCACGATTTCATCGCCAGCACGCCCGAAGGCTATGCGACGCGCGTGGGTGAGCGCGGGCTCAAGCTGTCGGGCGGCGAGAAGCAGCGCGTGGCGATTGCGCGCACCTTGCTCAAGAACCCTCCCATCCTGATCTTCGATGAAGCCACGTCGGCGCTGGACTCCGCCAACGAACGCGCCATCCAGGCCGAGCTGCAGAGCGCGGCGCGCAACAAGACCACGTTGCTGATCGCCCACCGGCTGTCGACCGTGGTCGATGCGCACGAAATCCTGGTGCTCGACGCCGGCCAGATTCTCGAGCGCGGCACCCATGCGCAACTGCTGGCATTGGGAGGTCGTTACGCACAGATGTGGGCGCTGCAGCAGAGCCAGTCGCTGGGCGAGGACGCTGCGTCGGCGTTGGCCTGATGCCACAAATGTCGCCCTCTGCATCTTGAGGATGGACAATCCATTTTTTGCCCAGCCGAGTGTCATGAAACCTGTACTGCTTGCACTGAACCATCTTTCCCCTGCGCACCTGGAATTGTTGACCCGGGCGTTTCCCACGCTGGAGCTGGTTCACCAGCCCGATGTCGCGCAATGGGACGCGAGCATCGCCGCGGTCGGCGAGCGCGTGCAGGCCGTGCTGACGCTGGGCTCGACAGGCCTGAGCGCGGCCCACATGCAGGCCATGCCCGGATTGACGCTGGTCAGCGCGCTGGGCGTGGGCTACGAAAACATCGATGTCGCGCATGCCCATGCGCAGGGCATTGCGGTCGCCAATGGCGCGGGCACCAACGACGAATGCGTTGCCGACCATGCGATGGGCCTGATGCTGGCATCGCTGCGCGGCATCGTGCGCCTGGACCGGCTGACGCGCGAAGGCGTCTGGCGCACGGCGCTGTCGCTGCCGCCGCAGCTCTCGCACAAGCGCCTGGGCATTGTCGGTCTGGGCACGATAGGCGCGCGCATTGCACAGCGCGCGCAGGGCTTCGACATGGAAGTCGGCTATCACAACCGCAGTCCGCGCGAAGGCGTGGCCCATCGCTATTTCGCGGATCTGCTGGCGCTGGCGCAATGGTCCGATGTGTTGCTGGTCGCGACCCCCGGCGGCGCTGGCACGCGCCACCTGGTCAACGCCCAGGTGCTCGATGCGCTGGGCCCGAACGGCCATCTGGTGAATATCGCGCGCGGCAGCGTGGTCGATACCGCGGCGCTGGCCGAGGCGGTACGCGCGGGCCGCATCGCGGGCGCGGGTCTCGATGTCTATGAGAGCGAACCGCTGCCGCCGACCGAGCTGCTCGATCTGGACGCCGTGGTGCTTACGCCCCACGTGGGCGGCTGGTCGCCCGAAGCGGTGCAGGCGTCCATCGACCGATTTGTGGCGAATCTGCGTTGCCATCTGGAAGGACGGCCGCTGGTTTCGCCAGTATGAGAGGAGGGCGGCGCCACGCGCCGCCCGCAGTCGCTCAGAGCGTTCTCACTGCTTGCGCGCAGCGATTGCCTTCTCTGCCTTGCCCACCAGGTCGTTGCCGATCTGGCCCTTCCACTTGTCATAGACCGGGCGCGTGGTCTTGACGAAAGCTTCGCGCTCGGCGGGACTCAGTTGGGTCACGGTCACGCCCATGCCGGCGATTTCCTTGAGCACGGGCTTGTCGGCTTCGACCAGGCCCTTGCGTGCGATCGCGATTTCCTGCTTGCCGGCATCAAGCGCGGCCTGGCGCACGATGGCCTGGTCGGCCGGCGTCCACGACGCCCAGATGTCCTTGTTGACGACGAACACCAGCGGATCGGCCATGTAGCCCCAGGTGGTCACGTATTTCTGGCCCACGGTGTGCATCTTCAGCACGGTGAACATGAACAGCGGATTTTCCTGGCCGTCCACGGCGCCGCTCGCCAGCGCGGGCTGGGCGTCGGCCCAGCTCATCTGCGTGGGGTTGGCGCCCAGCGCGCTGAACATGTCCGAGAAGATGGGCGAGCCGACGACGCGGATCTTCAGGCCCTTGAGGTCTTCGGGTTTGCGGATCGCGCGCTTGGAGTTGCTGACTTCGCGGTAGCCGTTCTCGCCCCAGGCCAGCGGCACGACGCCGGCCTTCTCGAGGTTCTTGAAGATTTCCTGGCCGACTTCGCCCTGCGTCAGTGCGTCCACGGCCGCGTAGTCGGGCATCAGGAACGGCAGCGAGAACAGGTTCAGCGACTTGACCTGGGGCGACCAGTTGATGGTCGAGCCCACGGCCATGTCGATCACGCCCTGGCGCAGCGCGCTGAATTCGCGCGTCTGGTCGCCCTGGATCAGCGACACGCCGGGATAGAGCTTGATGTTGATGCGCCCCTGGGTGCGCTCCTTGACCAGCTTGCCCCAGATTTCACCGGCCTGGCCCCAGGGCGATGGCGGGCCCAGCACCAGCGACATGCGGTACTCGCTCTTGTAGTTCTGGGCCAGTGCCGCCGGAGCGGTGAAGGCCAGTGCCGCGGCCGCGGCGACCGCGGTGGTCAGAAAGCTGCGCAGTTTCATTCTTTGTCTCCTAGTGGTTGTTATCGGGAATTCAGTAGCCCAGCTTGTGGGGCAGCCACAGCGCGAGTTGCGGGAAGGCAATGACCAGCAGCATCACGGCGAACATCGCGAGCAGCATGGGGCCGACCCAGCGCACGGTGGACTCCATGCGCACGCCCGCGATGCGGCACGAAACCATCAGGTTCACGGCCAGCGGCGGCGTGAACTGGCCCAGCGCGACCTTGAGCGTCAGGATCACGCCGAACCAGACGGGGTCCCATTGGTAGTGCTGCATGATGGGCAGCAGCAGCGGCACGAAGATCAGGAACACCGAGATGCCGTCGAGGAACATGCCCACGGTGATCAGCAGCAGGATCAGCAGCGCGAGCACGCCGTATTCGCCCAGGCCCGAGTTGACGATGGCGCTGGCGACCGGATCGATCACGCCCAGCGTCGACAGCGAGAACGCGAAGATGCCGGCCAGCGAGACCACCAGCAGGATCACGGCCGACAGTTCACCGGCTTCGCGCAGGATAGGGAACAGGTCGCGCACCGAGATTGTGCGGTGAATCACCATGCCCACGAACAAGCCGTAGAACACCGCGACCACGGCGGCTTCGGTGGGCGTGAACCAGCCGGCGCGCATGCCGCCCAGGATCAGCACCGGTGCGGCCAGGCCCCAGGCGGCTTCGCGCAGGCTTTTCCAGAACTCGGGGCGTGGCAGCGTGGCTTCGAGCGCGCCCATCTTGTGGCGGCGCGACAGCCAGACGGCGGGAACGATCAGCGCGATGCCGGCCAGCACGCCGGGAATCATGCCGGCCGCGAACAGCGCGGGCACCGAGGCGCCGGGAACGAGCACCGAATAGATGATGAACGCGACCGAAGGCGGAATCAGGATGTCGGTGGCGGCGGCAGCGCCGACCACGCTGGCCGAGAACGAGCCGGGGTAGCCCGCGCGGCTCATCGCGGCGATCATCACGCCGCCCACGGCCGCGGCATTGGCCGGGCCCGAGCCCGAAATGCCGCCCAGGAACATCGCCACGGCGATCGCCACCAGCGGCAGCATGCCCGGGCCGCGGCCGACGATGGCGATCGCGAAGTTCACCAAGCGCAGCGCCACGCCCGAGCGGTCGAAGATCGAGCCCACGAGAACGAACATGGGAATCGCCAGCAGCGGGTACTTGCCCAGGCCCGCGTAGAAGTTCTGCGGCACGGCCAGCAGGCCGAACCACTGGGCGTCGGAATTGGCCAGCGCGATGCAGGCCGCGCCCGCCAGGCCCAGCGCGGCGCCGATAGGCACGCCCGCGCTCATCAGCAGCACGAAGGCCACGAACAGCAGTGTGGCGATCATGGCTGGGGACCTGTGGCGGTGGTTGCGTCTTCGGCCGCGGCTTGCAGGCCCTGGCGGCGATAGAGGCCGAGCGCGCGCACCACGATCAGCGCGGAGAACACTGGCAGCCACATCGAGTACCACCATTGCGGTACGCCTATGCCGGGCGAAGTTTCGTCGAAGCGGAAGTCGTCCCAGACCACGCGCACGCTCAGCACGGCGATCAGCGTGAACAGCAGCGCGACCAGCGCCGCGCCCAGGCGCGCCAGGCGGCGGCGGCGCTGCACCGAGCCGCCGTGGGAAAAGTATTCGATGCGGATGTGCTGGTCGCGCGCCACGGCCGCCGAGCCCGCGACCATGGCCAGCAGGATCATCAGGAAGACCGAGATTTCTTCGGTCCAGGCAAAGGAGGAGTTGGTGAGATAGCGCACCAGCACGTTGGCGAAAGTGATCAGTGCCAGTGCGGCCATGATGATCACGGTGAGCCAGTCTTCGATGCGCAGGGAGCGGGGAGGGGCCGACGCGTCGTGGTCGGTAGGCGATTGATCAGAGGGCATGAGCGCGGGCAGTCAGGAAAACGCGTGAAACGGGAAAAGACGTTCGCCTTGCCCGAAGGTGTCGTGTACCTGGGGACCTGACGCGCGCCCGCCGGGTGGGGAGGGCAAATCATTATCTGGCTCGCTCGGGGCGCTGACCATGCGGGTTGGCCCGAGGCTTGAGGCCTTGGCGCGCGGATAATGGCGAGATGGAAACCAAATGGCTAGAAGATTTTGTGAGCTTGGCTGAAACCCGCAGTTTCAGCCGCTCTGCGCAACTGCGGCATGTGACCCAGCCCGCGTTTTCCCGCCGCATCCAGGCGCTGGAAGCGTGGGCCGGGACCGACCTGGTCGATCGCAGCTCCTACCCGACGCGGCTCACGCCCGCGGGCAAGACCATGTACGAGCAGGCGCTCGAGATGCTGCAGTCGCTGCAAAGCACGCGCAGCATGTTGCGCGCGCACGTCAGTGCGGGCAAGGGCATGATCGGCTTCGCGGTGCCGCACACCTTGGCTTTCACCTTTTTCCCTGCCTGGGTGTCGAACCTGCATGGGCTGTTCGGGCCGTTCCGCAGCCGGCTGTTCGCGCTCAATGTGCACGACGCAGTGATGCGGCTGGTCGAAGGCGGCTGCGATCTGTTGATCGCCTACCACCATCCGTCGCAGCCGTTCCAGCTCGACCCCGATCGCTACGAAATGGTCAGCCTGGGGCGTGAAATTCTCGCGCCCTACGTCAAGCCCGATGCCCAGGGCCGGCCGCTGCACGTGCTGCCCGGAACCCAGTCCCAGCCCCTGCCGTATCTGGGCTATGCCTCGGGCGCCTATCTCGGGCAGGTGACCGAGCTGATCCTCAAGCAGGCGGGCGAAGCCATCCATCTGGAGCGGGTCTATGAGACCGACATGGCCGAAGGCCTCAAGGCCATGGCGCTCGAAGGCCATGGTGTCGCATTTTTGCCCTACAGCGCGGTGCGCAACGAATTGCAGTCCGGACGCCTTGTCAGCGCCGAGCCGCAGGGCGTAGAGTCCTTCCGCATGCCCATGGACGTGCGCGCCTACCGCGAGAAACCCACGGCCAAGGACGCTCCCAAGGGCGTGGCGCAGAATCTCTGGACGTTTTTGCTCGAGCATGGCAATACCCTGGAGCTAGGGTAAGCAGCGGCATTGATCCTGCGCGCCGACGGTAGCATGGAGCGTGGGCCCGGTTATTGCTAGGTGTTTACCCTTGAGAGGAAGGCGTTTACGCCTTGTTTGACATGGTTCCTTGTGGTTATAGCTATTGGTTTCTTGTGACAGTAGCAAAATGCCTCTAAAGTGAATTATTGAAACAAGCCCACGCGCATTCCGGCGTTGCTTTTTTATCCGCAGTCATCAGAGGAGAAGGTATGAAGAAACATTTGTTGGCAGTTGCCGTCATGGGTTTGCTCGCGGGCACGGTCATGGCTCAGACCAATGACACCCTGGCGAAGATCAAATCCTCGGGTTCGATCACGCTGGGCGTGCGCGAATCTTCTGGCGCACTGGCCTATACGCTGGGCGACGGCAAATACGTCGGTTTCCATACCGAAATGGCCGACCGTGTTGCTCGCGACCTGCAAAAGCAACTCGGCCTGACCAAGCTGGAAATCAAGTACCAGCCCGTGACTTCGCAGAACCGCATCCCCCTGGTGACCAACGGCACCGTTGACCTGGAATGCGGCTCGACGACCAACGACACCAACCGCCAGAAGGATGTCGACTTCGCCATGACCACGTACATGGAAGAAGTGCGCATCGCCGTGAAGGCCAATTCGGGCATCAATGGCATCAAGGATCTGAACGGCAAGTCGGTGGCCACGACCACGGGCACCACTTCGGTGCAGATCCTGCGCAAGAACGAGCGCGCTCAAGGCATCGACTTCAAGGAAGTCATGGGCAAGGACCACGCCGACAGCTTCCTGCTGCTCGAAACGGGCCGTGCCGACGCATTCGTGATGGACGGCTCCATCCTGGCCGGCAACATCTCGAAGTCGAAGAACCCCGCCGACTTCAAGATCGTCGGCGAAGTGCTGTCGGTCGAGCCGATTGCCTGCATGCTGCGCAAGAACGACACCGCTTTCCTGAAGGCCGTCGACACCAGCATCCAGCGCCAAGTTGCCGATGGCAGCCTGGAAAAGCTCTATGACAAGTGGTTCATGCAGCCTATCCCTCCTGCAAACCAGAAGGTCGGCCTGCCGCTGTCTGACGCGACCAAGAACGCCTGGAAGAACCCCAACAACAAGCCCAAGGAAGCTTTCAACAAGTAAATTCTGCTTGGTGTCCGGGATGAAAACCCCCTTCTGGCTGGTCTCGGAGGGGGTTTTTTGTGTGGTGAAACAGTCGCGTTGCGCACTGTTGTCACCAGAGGTTTGAGGCAATAAAGGAAATCCTATGGCTTGGGATTGGCAGGTGTTCTGCGAGGACACGCTGGACCGCGTCGCGGTGCAGGGGTGCTTCGGCAAGGGCGGCGACATCACCTATATGGATTGGATGTTGTCGGCCTGGGGTTGGACGGTGTCCGTATCGCTGCTCGCGCTATTGATAGCGTTGGTGGTGGGCGGCGTGATCGGGGTGCTGCGCACGCTGCCCAACAGTCCGTGGCTGGTGCGTTTCGGCAACGCCTGGGTGGAGCTGTTTCGCAATATTCCGCTGCTGGTCCAGATTTTTCTCTGGTATCACGTGGTGCCCGCCTTCGTGCCGGCGATGAAGTCCGTGCCGGGCTTCGTGCTGGTGGTGCTGGCGCTGGGTATCTTCACCTCGTCGCGTATCGCCGAGCAGGTGCGCTCGGGGCTGCAGTCGCTGCCGCGTGGCCAGCGCTATGCGGGCATGGCCGTGGGTTTCACGACCTGGCAGACCTACCGCTATGTGCTGCTGCCGATGGGGCTGCGCATCATCATTCCGCCGCTGACCAGTGAGACGATGAACATCTTCAAGAACTCGTCGGTGGCCTTTGCCGTGTCGGTGACGGAGTTGACCATGTTTGCCATGCAGGCCCAGGAAGAGACCGGCCGCGGCGTCGAAGTCTATTTGGCCGTGACCGGCCTGTACGTGATCTCGGCGTTCGCGATCAACCGGATCATGGCCTGGATTGAAAAGCGCGCCCAGGTGCCAGGAATGGTTGCCGCTTCGAGTGCAGGAGGTCATTGATCATGGATCTGCACATCGACTTTGGTTTCTACAACTGGGACCTCGTGAGCAATTTCGTGCTCAAGGGTCTGTATTTCAGCTTGATGCTGACGGCGATCGCCACCGTGGGCGGCGTGCTGTTCGGCACGGTGCTGGCGCTGATGCGTCTTTCGGGCAAGAAGTGGCTCGTGGTGCCGGCGACGATCTACGTCAACGGCATGCGCTCGATTCCGCTGGTGATGGTTATTCTGTGGTTCTTCCTGCTGATGCCGGCCATCATCGGCCGCCCCATCGGCGCGGAACTGTCGGCCATCATCACCTTCATCGCCTTCGAGGCCGCCTACTTCAGCGAGATCATGCGCGCCGGCATTCAGTCGATCGCGCGCGGTCAGGTGAATGCGGGCCAGGCGCTGGGCATGACCTACGGCCAGAACATGCGCCTGGTGGTGCTGCCGCAGGCGTTCCGCAACATGCTGCCGGTGCTGCTGACGCAGACCATCATCCTGTTCCAGGATACGTCGCTGGTCTATGCGATTGGCGCCTACGACATGCTCAAGGGCTTTGAAGTCGCGGGCAAGAACTACGGCCGACCGATCGAAGCCTACCTGGCTGCGGCAGTCGCCTATTTCGTGCTGTGCTATGCGCTGTCCTATCTGGTCAAGCGTCTGCACAAGCGCATCGCAATTATTAGATAACCCGCCGAGGCGTTGCGGGGCGACCCTTGGGGGCCGTCCCGCACCTGGATCGCGCCAGTGGCGCAGCCGGGATGGATAACTGAATACGGATACGGAGAGCACCAAATGATTGAAATGAAGAACGTCTCCAAGTGGTATGGCAGCTTTCAGGTGCTGACCGACTGCTCGACCAACATCAACAAGGGTGAAGTGGTGGTGGTTTGCGGGCCTTCGGGCTCGGGCAAGTCCACGCTGATCAAGACCATCAACGCGCTCGAGCCTTTCCAGAAGGGCGAGATCTTCGTCGATGGCACGGCCGTGCACGACGCCAAGACCAACCTGCCCAAGCTGCGCAGCCGCGTGGGCATGGTGTTCCAGCACTTCGAACTGTTTCCCCACCTGTCGGTGACGGAAAATCTGACCATCGCCCAGGTCAAGGTGCTGGGGCGCAGCGCCGACGAAGCGCGTCAGCGCGGCCTGAAGATGCTCGACCGCGTGGGCCTGACGGCGCACAAGGACAAGTTCCCGGGCCAGCTTTCGGGCGGCCAGCAGCAGCGCGTGGCGATTGCGCGCGCGCTGTCGATGGACCCCATTGTGATGCTGTTCGACGAACCCACTTCGGCGCTCGACCCCGAAATGGTCGGCGAAGTGCTCGACGTGATGGTGGGCCTGGCGAACGAAGGCATGACCATGATGTGCGTGACGCACGAAATGGGCTTTGCGCGCAAGGTCGCGAGCCGCGTGATCTTCATGGACGTGGGCGGCAAGATCCTCGAGGACTGCTCCAGCGATGAATTCTTCAAGAATCCCGAGGCGCGTCAACCACGCACCAAGGAATTCCTGAACAAGATTCTGCAGCACTAGGCTCCGGTCAAAAAGTCGCTTGGGGCGTGCTTTGTGGTCATGGGACAATACCGCTCCATGACCACCGCCCCACTCGACACCCTCACCATCACCCGCCCCGACGACTGGCACTTGCATGTGCGCGACGGCGAAGCCCTGCGCACCGTCGTGCCGCACACGGCCGCCCAGTTCGGCCGGGCGATCATCATGCCCAACCTCAAGCCGCCGGTCACGACGGCCGAGCAGGCCCTGGCCTACCGCGAGCGCATTCTCGCGGCCGTGCCCCCAGGCCAGGCTTTCGAGCCGCTGATGACGCTGTACCTCACGGACAACATTCCGGCCGAAGAAATCGTGCGCGCCAAGGCCGCTGGCGTGGTGGCACTCAAGCTGTACCCCGCCGGTGCGACGACCAACAGCGATGCGGGCGTGACCGACATGCGCAAGACCTATGCGACGCTCGAAGCCATGCAGCGCGCGGGCCTGCTGCTGCTGGTGCACGGTGAAGTCACGGGCAGCGAGATCGATCTGTTCGATCGCGAGGCGGCGTTCATCGACCAGCAACTGATTCCGCTGCGCCGCGATTTCCCCGAGCTGAAGATCGTCTTCGAGCACATCACCACGCGCGAAGCCGCGCAGTACGTGACCGAAAGCGACCGTTTCGTGGGCGCGACCATCACGCCCCAGCATCTGCTGTTCAACCGCAACGCGATCTTCACCGGCGGCATTCGCCCGCACTACTACTGCCTGCCCGTGCTCAAGCGCGAGACCCACCGCCTGGCGCTGGTCGAAGCCGCCACCAGCGGCAATGCCAAGTTCTTCCTGGGCACCGACAGCGCGCCGCACGCGGCCCACCTCAAGGAACACGCGACCGGCTGCGCGGGCTGCTACAGCGCGCACGCGGCGATCGAAATGTATGCCGAGGCCTTCGATAACGCGCGCGCGCTCGACAAGCTCGAAGCCTTCGCCAGCTTCAACGGCCCCGACTTCTACGCCTTGCCGCGCAACACCGACACCATCACGCTGCGCCGCGAATCCTGGACTCCGCCCGAAAGCTTTGCATTCGGCGAAGCCCAGCTCAAGCCGCTGCGCTCGGGCGAGGCCCTGCCCTGGAAAATGATTTAAGTACTGAAACCAACTGACGAACTCCCGTTTCGTCACAGCGCTACCAAGGTGTTCCCCCTTCTGGCTGCGCCTGGCGCGCGCAGGGGCTGGGCTGGTCGGTGTGCCGAAGGACACACCGACTTCGTAATCTGACTCACCGCAGTTGTTCGAGCGAAGCGGCGTAGCCGCGTAGCGAGTTCTGCGGTGCAGCCCAGCCCCGAGCACGGCAGGTTGCCCGGAGCGCAGCGCAGGGTCGCAGACAGCAGGGGCGCTTTCTTTTGCTTCGTTTTCTTGTGCGTACAAGAAAATGAAGTCGGCTGCCGGGCCGAGACCCGGCCTCGGAAAACAAAGTCGCAGCTGCCGTATCCATTGGGAAAGAAATTGCCTGTACATGGCACATCGCATGCGATGGTGTAGGCTGCATCCTGTATGCCCCACCGAGGAGTGCCCATGCTCGCTGAGTCCCCCCTGCGCATTGCCCTGCTGATCGACGCCGACAACGCGCCCGCCGAGAAGCTCGATGAAATCCTGACCGAGCTGTCGACGCTGGGCGTGATCAACATCCGCCGCGCCTATGGCAACTGGACCAAGCCTGCACTGCAGGGCTGGCAGGCGCGGCTGCTCGAGTTCGCGCTGCGGCCCATGCAGCAGTTCGACTATTCCAAGCGCAAGAACGCGACCGACATGGCGATGACCGTCGATGCGATGGAGCTGCTCTATACCGAGCAGCCCGACGCATTCGGCATCGTGTCGTCGGACGCCGATTTCACGCCGCTGGTCATGCACCTGCGCGCCAAGGGTGCGGCGGTCTATGGCTTCGGTGCGCAGCAGACGCCCTTGCCGTTTGTGAACGCCTGTTCGCGCTTTCTTTATCTGGAAGCCCTGGGCCAGGTGCCGGCCGAACACGGCCCGGCCGAAGAGCTGGCCGAGGCCATCGCGCAAGCGGTCGTGCCCGCGATTCCGCCGCTGATCGTTCCGGGCGAGGGCACGGCCAATGCGCGCCCGGCCACGCTGCGCGTGCCTTCGCAGCAGCTGCGCCAGGACCGCCAGCTGCTGGGCCTGCTGCGCGACGCCGTCAATGCCACGCAGGACGAGCAGGGCTGGGCGCGCGTCGGCGCCGTGGGCACGCAGATCGGCAACAAGGCTTCGTTCGATGCGCGCAACTACGGCTATGCCTCGCTCACCAAGCTGCTGGCCGCTACCCAGGCGTTCGAGATGCGCGACGAAGGCACCTCGCGCGTCGCGGTGCGCGACAAACGACAAGCACGCGCGCAGTGAATCCCCTGACCGCCGATACCGACTGGTCCCAGGTGGACTGGTCCGCGCCCTGGCTGCAAGGCCTGCGCGGCGTCGCCGAACCGATCTGGCAGCGCATCGCCAACGGCGCGACCGTGCCCGACGCGATCAATGCGGGCCTTGCGGCGCTGCAGGCGCAAGGCCGTCTCACCGAACTCGCGGGCTGGCGTTTCGTGCCGCAGGCGCAGCTGCCGCCGGGCATGGCCTACGAAGCGTTCATTCACCGCGAGCACGCCGTGCCCACGCGCTGCAATCTGCACGATTTCTTCAACGCCATGGTGTGGCTGCATTACCCGCAGCTCAAGCGCCAGCTCAATGCGGTGCAGGCGCAGCAGATCGCCCAGGCCGGCGTGGGCGCGGTGCGCGGGCCGGTGCGCGATGCGGCCACGCTGCTCGACGAGAACGGCGCGCTGCTGCTGGCGCCGCCCGCGCTGCAGCAGGCCTTGAGCGCGCGCGACTGGCTGCAGCTGGGCGTGCATGGCCGCGATCTGTGGCAGCAGGCCAGGCTGCTGCCGCTGGGCCATGCATTGCTCGAGAAGCTGGTGCAGCCGCGCAAGTCGATCACCGCCCATGTGCTGTGCCTCGCGCCCGAGACCTTGCCGGCCGATGTCGATGCGGCGCTGGCGCGCCAATGCAGCGCGCAATGGCTGGCGCAAAAGCCGTTTAGTCCTTTGCCGGTGCTGGGCGTGCCCGGCTGGTGGAAGGGCAATGAACAGGTTTGCTTTTATGATGATCCTTTTGTGTTTCGCAGCGCCCGGCTTCATAAGCCCATACAACAGAAAGACGGCGCGCTGCGTGACTTGAACCCTGCGTCCCACGCCCCCAGATGGGGTGATGTGGCGAACGCGCCGCTTTCCCTCCTTATGGAGAATTAATCCCCATGAAACGAATTGCCCTTTTTCTATTGACCAATATTGCCGTCGTGGCCGTATTGGGCATCGTCGCCAGCCTGCTGGGCGTCAACCGCTTTCTCACGTCCAACGGACTGAACCTCACCGCGCTGCTGGGCTTTGCCTTCATCATGGGTTTTGGCGGCGCGATCATTTCGCTGCTGATCAGCAAGCCACTGGCCAAGTGGTCGTCGGGCGTGCATGTGATCAACGAGCCGCGCAACGCCGATGAGGCCTGGATCGTCAACACCGTGCGCGGCTTTGCCGACAAGGCCGGCATCGGCATGCCCGAGGTCGGCATCTACGAAGGCGAGCCCAATGCGTTCGCCACCGGCGCGTTCAAGAACTCGGCGCTGGTCGCGGTGTCAACAGGCCTGCTGTCGGGCATGACGCGCGAGGAAGTCGAGGCCGTGATCGGCCACGAAGTCGCCCACATCGCCAACGGCGACATGGTCACCATGACGCTGATCCAGGGCGTGATGAACACCTTCGTCGTGTTCCTGTCGCGCGTGGTCGGCTATGCGGTTGACAGCTTTCTGCGCAAGAACGATTCCGAAAGCTCGGGCCCGGGCATCGGTTACTACGTGACCACCATCGTGATGGACATCCTGCTGGGCTTTGTCGCGGCAATGATAGTCGCCTGGTTCAGCCGACAGCGCGAATTCCGCGCCGACGCCGGCGCCGCCCAGCTGATGGGCCGCAAGCAGCCCATGATCAACGCCCTGGCCCGTCTGGGCGGCATGCACCCGGGCGAACTGCCCAAGAGCGTGGCCGCGATGGGCATCACGGGCAATATCGGCAAGCTGTTCTCCACCCATCCACCGATGGAAGAGCGCATCGCCGCGCTGCAGCGCGGTTGAGTGAGGGGGCCTCAGGCCCCTGGCGACAGATCGAAGCCCGCGTTGGAAGACGCGGGCTTTTTTGTTTCAAGAACGGCTTCGTCCGTTGGCCCTGCGCCCTATCCACAACCGGAACGGCAGCAGCAGCAAAACGCCCATCGCCAGCTTCACGCCCAGATCGCCTATCGCCCAGGTGACCCAGGGCAGGTCTTCGCCCGCGAAAGCGATGCTCCAGAACACGGCCGTGTCGAGCAGCGCGGCCAGCAGCGTCGCGATCAGCGGCGCGCGCCACCAGCGGCCGTTGCGCAGGCGGTGAAAGACATGGATGTCCAGCAGTTGCGAGCACGCAAACGCCAGGCCCGAGGCGAGCGCAATGCGCGCCGGCGCGAGCAGCAGCGAGGCCATGACCGCGACCGCAAAGCCCACATAGGCGATGCGCCTTGCATGCGCCGGGCCATGGGCGCGGTTGGCGAGTTCGCTGACGAGAAACGCGAACGGGTAGGTGATCGCGCCCCAGGTCAGCCAGTCGTTGATCGCGTACTGCACCAGGATGTTGGAGGCCAACACCACGACCGCCATGGCCAGCGCGGCCAGCACCAGCGCGCGCCGGGTGGGCGCGGTGAAAGCGATGGCGGAGGTCATCAGCGGCGGCTGGCGGGCAGCGGTAGACCCAGTATCTGGCGCGCCACGGCCTCGGCGACACGGATGCCGTCGACGCCGGCCGACAGGATGCCACCCGCATAGCTCGCGCCTTCGCCGGCCGGGTAGAGGCCGCGCGTGTTGAGGCTCTGGTAGCTGTCGTCGCGGCCCATCTTGAGCGGCGACGAAGTACGCGTTTCGACGCCCGTGAGCAGCGCGTCGGGCATGTCGTAGCCGCGGATCTTCTTGCCGAACGCGGGCAGGGCTTCGCGCATGGCTTCGATCGCATAGGCGGGCAGCGCGGCCTGCAGGTCGATCAGATGGACGCCGGGCTTGTACGAAGGCTCGACTTCGCCCAGCGCCGTCGACGGCCGACCCGCGAGAAAATCTTCGACGCGCTGCGCGGGCGCGTCGTAGTTGCTGCCGCCCAGCACATAGGCGCGCGATTCGAGCTGGCGCTGGAGGGCGATGCCCGACAGCGGGTGGAATTCGCCTGCGGCGAGGTTTTCCACGCCATAGGTCCGGCCGTCGAAGGCCGCGGCAAAGGCTTCTGCGGTGCGCGGATAGTCGGGCGGGTCGATGGCCACGACCATGCCCGCGTTGGCGTTGCGTTCGTTGCGCGAGTACTGGCTCATGCCGTTGGTCACCACGCGTTCGGGCTCGCTGGTCGCGGCGACGACGGTGCCGCCGGGGCACATGCAGAAGCTGTAGACCGCGCGGCCGTTGGCTGCGTGGTGCACCAGCTTGTAGTCGGCCGCGCCCAGCAGCGGGTGGCCCGCGTGCCGGCCCCAGCGCGCGCGGTCGATCACGCTTTGCGGGTGCTCGATGCGAAAGCCGATGGAGAACGGCTTGGCTTCCATGCTCACGCCGCGCTCATAGAGCCTGGCGAAAGTGTCGCGCGCGCTGTGGCCCAGCGCGATCACGACCTGGGAGGCCGCGAGTTCGCTGCAAGTGTCGGTGGCGAGATCGCGCACGATGAGGCCGCGCACGCGGCGCTGACGGCGCATGTCTGCGTCGTCGTGGCTGTCTTCGTTGTCGAACAGCACGTCTTCGACGCGCTGGCCGAAACGCACTTCACCGCCCAGCGCGATGATCTGCGCGCGGATGTTCTCGACCACCTTGACCAGCTTGAAGGTGCCGATATGCGGGTGGGCCGCGTAGAGGATTTCGGGCGGCGCGCCGGCATCGACGAATTCCTGCATGACCTTGCGGCCCAGGTGGCGCGGGTCCTTGATCTGGCTGTAGAGCTTGCCGTCGGAGAACGTGCCCGCGCCGCCTTCGCCGAACTGCACGTTCGACTCGGGAGTGAGCGTGCGCTTGCGCCACAGGCCCCAGGTGTCCTGCGTGCGCTCGCGCACTTCCTTGCCGCGTTCGAGCACGATGGGCTTGAAGCCCATCTGCGCCAGCGCCAGCGCGGCAAAGATGCCGCAGGGGCCGAAGCCGACGACGACCGGGCGTTGGGCGAGATCGGCCGGGGCCTGGCCCGCGGGCTTCCAGGCCATGTCGGGCGTGGGGTTCACATGCGGGTGTTGCTCGAACTCGGCGAGCAACTCCGGTTCTTCTGCGGGATCGGCGAGTTCGAGGTCGACGATATAGACCGCCTGCAGGTCGGCCTTGCGCGCGTCGAAGCTGCGCTTGAACACCTGCAACTGGCCGATATCGGCCGGCGCCAGCCCGAGCAGCTGCGCCGCGAGCGTGCGCAGTTTGGCCTCGGGGTGGAATTCAGTGTGGTTCTCGGGATCGAAAGTGATCGCCGACAGTGGGAGTTTGAGTTCTGCAATACGTATCATGGCTCGGGTCTATCAAGCAAGCCGGCGATGGTAAGGCAAATGCGCGAATTGCTGAATTCGCGCGGGCGGCGACCCTGGCTGGCGATCGGATTAGGCCCGCCAGGGCGCGTGGTCACAAAGGGCCGTCGATGGGCTCGCCCAGGAAGCCGCCGCTCTGGTGGGCCCACAGCCGCGCGTAGACGCCGCCGAGTTGCAGCAGCTGCTGGTGCGTGCCTTCTTCCACGATGCGGCCCTTGTCCATGACGATCAGCCGGTCCATCGCGGCAATCGTCGACAACCGGTGGGCGATGGCGATCACGGTTTTGCCTTCCATGACCTTGTAAAGGCTTTCCTGGATCGCGGCCTCGACTTCGGAGTCGAGCGCGCTGGTCGCTTCGTCGAGCAGCAGGATGGGAGCGTTCTTGAGCATCACGCGCGCGATCGCCACGCGCTGGCGCTGGCCGCCCGAGAGTTTGACGCCGCGTTCGCCGACCTGGGCGTCGAGGCCCTGGTGGCCGTGGCGGTCATTGAGCTGGGCGATGAAGTCGGCGGCCTCTGCGCGCGCGATCGCGGCCTGCAGGTCGGCTTCGCTGGCGTCGGGCCGGCCGTACAGGATGTTGTCGCGCATCGAGCGGTGCAGCAGCGAGGTGTCCTGCGTGACCATGCCGATCGCCTGGCGCAGGCTGTCCTGCGTGACCTGGGAGATGTCGTGGCCGTCGATCAGGATGCGGCCCGAACGCAGGTCGTGAAAGCGCAGCAGCAGATTGACCAGCGTCGACTTGCCCGCGCCCGAACGGCCGATCAGGCCTATGCGTTCGCCGGGGCGAATCGTGAGGTTCAGGTGTTCCATCACGGCCTTGCCGTCGCGGTAGCCGAACGACACGTCGTCGAACACGACTTCGCCGCGCGTGACCTGCAATGGCCGCGCGCCTTCGATGTCGCGCACGGTCGGCGGATGGGTCAGCGTGTTGATGCCGTCCTGGATGGTGCCCACGCTTTCGAACAGGCTGGTCATTTCCCACATCACCCAGCGCGCATGGCCCGAGATGCGCAGCGCCATCGCGGTCACGGCCGCGACCGCGCCCGCGCCCACCTGGCCCTGCATCCAGAGCCACAGCGCCAGGCCGCTGCTGCCAAGAATCAGCAGCACGATCAGCACATGGTTGACGATTTCGAACTGGCTCACGAGCCGCATCTGCGCATTGCCCGTGAGGCGGAAGGCTTCCATCGCCGAGCGCGCGAATTCGGCTTCGCGGCGCGTGTGGGCGAACAGCTTGACGGTGGCGATGTTGGTATAGGCGTCGGTGATGCGGCCTGTCATCTGCGAGCGCGCGTCGGCCTGGGCCTTGCCCACGGCGCCCAGCCGCGGCACGAAATAGCAGCAGGCGGCTATATAGGCGGCGGTCCACAGCAGCAGCGGCACCAGCAGCCAGGTGTCGAAGCCCGCGGCCAGCACCATCATGGTCACGAGATAGACCGTCATGCCGACGACGATGTCGGTGGTCGTGAAGATCATGTCGCGCACGGCCAGCGCGGTCTGCATGATCTTGGTGGTGATGCGGCCCGCGAACTCGTCGGCGTAGAACGCCATGCTCTGGCCCAGCATCAGCCGGTGGAAGTTCCAGCGCAGGCGCAGCGGGAAGTTGATCGCCAGCACCTGGTGCTTGACCATGGTCTGCAGCGCGATCAGCCCAATGCTCAGCACCATGATCGCCACCAGGCCCCACAGTGCGTCGCCCTGTTCGGCGAGCAGATTGGCGGGCTCGACGCGCGTGAGCCAGTCGACCACGCGGCCCATGACCGCGAACAGCCAGGCTTCATAGGCGGCCGTTACCGCAGCGAGCAGCGCCATGCCCAGCACATAGCCGCGCAGGCCCTGGGTGCAGGCCCAGACGAACGCCAGGAAACCGCGCGGCAGGGCCGCGGGCTCGGTCGCGGGGTAGGGGGGAATGCGTTTTTCGAAGAATCCGTACAAGTTCAGTCCCTTTGTTGACCAGTGATGTTAGGCCGTGGGGCTGGTTTGTGGCGCGCTTGTCGGCTATTCCCTGCGCAGCGCAGGTGTTGGTCATGACGCCGCACAAAAGACAAAAAAATAGGACACCGCCCGCGCGGTGTCCTTGTTGCGGCGCGCGCGCCGGAGGTCAGGTCGGCAGGAAGCCGTCGACCGACAGGTAGCGTTCGCCGGTGTCGTAGGAGAAGCCGAGCACGCGGCTGCCGGCCGGCAGTTCGGGCAGCTTCTGGGCGATGGCGGCGAGCGTCGCGCCCGACGAGATGCCGACCAGCGTGCCTTCCTCGCGCGCCGCGCGGCGCGCGTATTCGCGTGCGGGTTCGGCTTCGACCTGGATCACGCCGTCGAGCAGGCTCACGTCGAGGTTCTTGGGAATGAAGCCCGCGCCAATGCCCTGGATGGGGTGGGGCGCGGGAGCGCCGCCCGAGATCACGGGCGAAGCCGCGGGTTCGACCGCGAACACCTTGAGGTTGGGGAACTTGGCCTTGAGCTGGCGCGCGACGCCGGTCAGGTGGCCGCCCGTGCCCACGCCGGTGATCAGCACATCGAGGCCGTCGGGGAAGTCGGCGATGATTTCCTGAGCGGTCGTGCGCTCGTGCACTTCGACGTTGGCCGGGTTCTCGAACTGCTGGGGAATCCAGGAGCCCGGCGTCTGCGCGGCGAGTTCCTCGGCGCGCGCGATCGCGCCCTTCATGCCTTTTTCCTTGGGCGTCAGGTCGAAGCTCGCGCCATAGGCGAGCATCAGGCGGCGGCGCTCGATGGACATGCTGTCGGGCATGACCAGCACCAGCTTGTAGCCCTTGACGGCCGCGACCAGCGCCAGGCCCACGCCGGTGTTGCCGCTGGTGGGTTCGATGATCGTGCCGCCGGGCTGCAGGCGGCCGGATTTCTCTGCGTCCTCGATCATCGCCAGCGCGATGCGGTCCTTGATCGAGCCACCGGGATTGCTGCGTTCGGACTTGATCCACACCTGGGCGGCCGCGCCAAACAGGCGGTTCACGCGCACGTGGGGGGTGTTACCGATGGTTTGCAGAATGCTGTCGACTTTCATGGCATCTCCTTGGCGATGGCTTGTGTAGATCGCACATTCTGGCGCAGTTGATCTGCGTTCTGGTCATATTCTTATGCCCTGAACACAGGCGTCGGGTGCGGGGCATTGGGACTGGGCGATAATCGCGGCGTGAAGTTCACCAGACCGCCGCTGGTGCTAGTGCCGAAAGGCCGCACTGGAGGAACGTCCGGACTGCATAGGGCAGCGTAGCAGCTAACGGCTGTCCACCGTGAGGTGAGGATCAGAGCAACAGAGACGAGCCGCTTCAGTGCGGGTGAAACGGGCAATCTCTACGCGCAGCAATACCAAGTAGGCACACGTTGACGGGGCCCCCGGAGTGTGCGGGTAGGTAGCATCGAGCTGGTTGGGCGACCACCAGCCAAGAGTAATGGCGGTCACGCAGCCGGTTTTCGCAAGAGAGCCGGCGGTGCACAGAATCCGGCTTATCGGTGGACTTCACACTTTTCATGCAAAAAGCGCCTGGCTTTCGGTCAGGCGCTTTTTCTTTTTCCAGGGCGGGACGTTCATCCTTCGACAAGCTCAGGACGAACGTGGGGAAGGCCCGCTGTTTCTTGTCAATGCATTGCGAGAACTCTGCTTGCTTACCGCGCTCAGGGCGAACGGTTCCTCGACAGGCTCAGAATTTTTCCCAGGGCAAGAGATATCGCCACTGGCCTTCGGGCAGCTTGGCCATCGACACCCGGCCCACGCGCAGGCGGCGCATGCTGATCACCTGCAGGCCCACTTGGGCGCACATTTCGTCGATCTTGTCGGGCCAGAAGCCCTTGATCGCGAAGCGCAGATGGGTTTCGTTCTGCCAGCTGACCTTGGCCGGCGGCAGCGGCTGGCGGTCGGAGATCAGGCCGTGGCACAGGCGCTGCAGCCCGCCTTCGTCGATCTGGCCCTTGACCCCGACCACGAGTTCCTGCTCCAGCGCATAGGCGTCTTCCTGCAGCTTGCGCGCGATGCGCGGGTCCTGGGTGTAGATCACCAGTCCGCTGCCGGGCACCGGGATGGGCAGGAACGCGAGCTGGTCGTCGAAATGGCGTGAAAGAACGCGCACCGGCGCGGGCGCGTCGTATTCGGCGAGGTTCTTTTCGGTCAGCAGGCTGCGTGCGCTGGGCACGCGGCCATAGGCTTCACCCTGGGTATAGCCCGCGGGCTTGTGCAGCAGCAGGGTCACGGGCGGAATGGCTTCGGCCTTGGCGCCGGGCGCGAGCCGGATCTGCTGGTCCGGACCGATATGGGTGCCCGGAACGAGCACGACCTGGCCGTCGACCTGCACATGGCCGGCTTCGATATACAGCTCGGCTTCGCGGCGCGAGCAATTTTGTTGTTCCGCCAGTCGCTTGGACAGGCGGACGGATTCAGTTTGAGACATGCCGCAAGCCTAAGGCACGAATGCGTTCCACATGGGCCAAAAGGGATCTTTCTGCAATCGGCCACAGTGCCGGGGGCGCATCGTCATAGGCCAGGCGCACCCAATCCTGGGGCGTGCCGTCGGGCGCGGCGTGCATGGCGCGCAGCACCTTGGCTTCGCGCGCGAGCCGATGGGCCTGCAGCCGGGCGATCACGCGGCGCGCGTCGCCGAGCACATAGCCATGCGCGGGCAGGATGAATTCGACGCCTTGCAGCGCGCACAGCGTGTCGAGCCGCGCGAGCGCGTCGAGGTAGTCGGCCATGTTGCCGTCGGGCGGGTCGATCACCGTGGTGCTGCCGTTGAGGATATGGTCGCCGCTGAACAGCAGCGCATCTTCCTCGAGCAGAAAGCAGACATGGTTGGCCGCATGGCCGGGCGTGAAAATCGCCTGCAGCGTATGGCTCACCGGGCCGTCGGGGCCGGCGCCGCTGAGCACCAGGCGTTCGCCGTCGACCAGCGGCTGGTCGGGCGTGAAGCGGCTTGTGGCGCGCGCGGTCGGTGCCGACGGCAGGCCGCGGATCGCCGCGACGGGACGGCCGGCGTCGGCCAGCAGCGCCTGCAGCAGCGCGGCTCCTGGCGAATGGTCGGCGTGCGAATGGGTGCAGACGATATGCCGGATGTCGCCGCCCGCGGCGTCGAACAGCCGGCGCACATGCCCTGGGTCGCTCGGGCCCGGATCGATGGCGATGAAGCCGGTCAGCGTGTCACCGACCAGATAGCTGTTGGTGCCCGGCCCGGTCATCACGCCGGCGTTGGGCGCCGTGAGACGCTGCACATTGCGCCGCAGCGCCACGGGCTGCGTGGTCTGCCAGTCGAGCGGGTGGAAGACCTGGCCGTCGGGGCTCACCAGCGCGAGTTCGCCATAGGCCGACTCGTCTTCCATGTGGCGCCGCTCCTGGCCACCGATCAGGCCGGTGCGCGGGCAGCAATCCCATAGCACCTGTTCGTGGGCCAGGGCCGCGAACACCGCGTCGGTCGAGCCGAAGTGGGCCAGTTTCTCCAGCGTCTTGATGGTCGGGAAGATGATGGGAAACACGCCTTCGGCAAAGCGCTGCAGGGCCACGGCCGGCGTGATCCACTGGGGCTCGAATTGCTCGCTCTCGTCGGCCACGGGCGTCTGGCCTTCGGGCATGCGCGCGACGAGGAACTGCGTGGCGAAACGCTTGGGTTGGGTGCGGTCCGCGGTCCAGTGGGCGAGCGCGTACAGCTCGTCGGCGGCCAGCGTCAGACCGCGTGCCGTGCATTGCGCGACAAACGGCGCGGCGCGGTCGAACGTGGCGATGTCGCTGCTGTCGGCCATGCGGCCGTCGGCATGGCGCGCCAGCAGTACGCCCAGCTCCTCGAAGCTTTCGCGGATCGCGGCGATCGCCTGCGTCAGGTGGGCATCGCTTTGCCCCGTGCGGCGCGCGGCCGCCGCATGCGACAGCGCATCGAGCGCGTCGATGCCGCCGCCGGGGAATACATAGGCGCCGGGCAGAAAGCTGGCCGTGGGCGAGCGCCGCGTCATGAGCACTTCAAAGCCCGCGCCGTCACTTCGGTCGCGCAGCAACAGCACGGTGGCCGCGGGGCGGGGATCGGCGGGGGCGCGCTGGTCGCGCAGGAGCTGGCTGGGACGGGTCATGGGCGTGGGTTCAGGAAGAGAGCAGGGCGCAGCGCTGTTCGTGCGCCTATTTGCCTTTGGAGTAGCCGAGCGCCACCACCAGGGCCGTGACGATGAAGAAGGCCTGCAATTCGAGGGCCCAGCCGCCCGAGTTGCCTATCGACAGGAATTGCCCGGTATGCACCAGCAGCAGTGCGACGATCATGTTGCCGACGACGATCAGCGCCGCGGGCACGACCCACAGGCCGATCAGCAGTAATACCGGTGCGACCACCTCGCCGAGATAGACGCCATAGGCCAGCCATGAAGGCAGGCCGTGGCCCGTGACCATTTTCTCGATGCCACCGATGCCATGCGTGATCTTTGCCCATCCGTGGAACAGCAGCAGCAGCGCGAGCGTGATGCGCAGCAGCACCATGGCGGCGCGGGGATGGTGCAGATGGGACCAGAAATTCATGGTTTGACTCAAGGAAAGATGGATCGGATGGCGGGCCGTCGATCGGCCGTCGCCGCAAGAAAGCGATCTTCGCAGTTGTGCCACAAGAAGGCGCGCGCCACTGTTGCATGCGCGCCAATCCCCAACTGCACCAAGCCTGGGCGTTGTGTGAAGGTCAGCAACGCATGGCCGCAGAAGATTAATGGCGCAGTGCTTGTAGGCCGGGAGGCTGAGCTGCATGCGCGATGAAACAAATGGCGTGAACACATCTAGGATGACTTCAGGCCGGTGCAAAACCGGCCATCACAACCGCTTGCGACATTCTTGTCCGCAGGCACTGTTTTCACCAGGAGGAATTTCCATGATGTCCCAGTCCGTTCGCTCTTTGTTGATCGCTGCAACCGTCGCCGCCGGCGGCTTGGCCATGGTCGGCTGCACCACCACCAGCCCCTCCGACGTGCAGGCTTCGCCGCGCGCCACCGGCAGTTCGATCGATGCCCAAGTCGATGCCACCTTGACCCGTCTCTACGCCACCGTCTCGGGCTCGCGCGAGTTGGTCGCCCGCTCCAAGGCCGTGCTGGTCTTCCCGACCGTGGTCGGCGGCAGCTTCGTGGTCGGTGCCGAGCATGGCCGTGGCGCCTTGCGCTCGGGTAGCCGCACGCTGGGCTACTACAGCACCACCGCCGCCTCGATCGGCTGGCAGGCCGGCGGTCAGTCCAAGGCCGTTGTCTACATCTTCAACACCCAGGAGGCGCTCGACAAGTTCGTCAACGGCAATGGCTGGTCGGCAGGCGTAGACGCCACCGTGGCCGTGGGCCGCGTGGGTGCCAATGGCGTGATCGACACGAACACCGCCCAGGCGCCGGTGTCGAGCTTTGTGATGACCAATGCCGGCCTCGAAGCCGGGGTGTCGCTGCAAGGCGCACGCATTCACAAGATTAACTTGTAACACCCCCTGAGCGGCTGACGCCGCTTCCCCCTCTCATCCTTCGGTGGAGGGGGGCGCCCGGCCAGGGACGACAGCCTCGCTGCGGGGCGGCCCTTGCTCGCTGTCTCCATGCTGGGCTGCGCCAGTATCAAGGATAAGCCGTCAACTTTTGACTGCTGTGGGCAGGAGTAATGCAGCCCTTCTTGGCCATCGGGGCTCGTGTCATGGGTGTGGCACGCGACTGGCGGATAATCGGCCACCATGCAAATCCGCTTCACCAAGATGCAGGGCGCGGGCAACGACTTTGTCGTGCTCGACGAAACGCAGGGCCCGCAAGGCCTGTCGCCTGCCCAGTACCGTTTTCTGGCCGACCGCCACTTTGGTGTCGGTGCCGATCAAATCCTCAGCGTACGGCCCGCGCCGGCCGAAGGCATTGATTTCGAGTACGTGATCCACAACGCCGATGGCGGCGAAGTGGAGCAGTGCGGCAATGGCGCGCGCTGCTTCGCGCGCTATGTGCACGACCGCGGCCTGACCGATAAAAAAGTGATACGCGTGCAGACGCTGTCCGGCGTGATCGCGCCCGAGCTGGCTGACGACGGCCGCGTGCGCGTCGACATGGGCCGGCCCGAGCTGCGCGCTGAAAAAGTGCCTTTCGATGCCGCCGGCCTCGAGCCCCGCGCGGCCGGCCAGGCCCAGACCTGGCCGCTGGCGCTGGACGCGGGCGCTTCGACCCAATGGATCACGCCTGTCTCCATGGGCAACCCGCACGCTGTGCTGTGGGTCGACAATGTCGACACCGCGCCCGTGGCGCAGCTGGGCCCGCAGATCGAACAGCACCCGCGCTTTCCCCAGCGCGTCAACGCCGGCTTCCTGCAGCGCGTGAGCCGCAGCGAAGTGCGGCTGCGCGTCTACGAGCGCGGCGCGGGCGAAACCCTGGCCTGCGGCACCGGCGCCTGCGCCGCTGTCGTCGCGGGCATACGCCAGGGCTTGCTCGACACCCAGGTCCAGGTGCATACGCGCGGCGGCCTGCTGAGCATTGCGTGGGCGGGTGGCGACGACGACAGCGTCTTCATGACCGGCCCCGCGACCTTTGTTTTTGACGGACAGATCGAACTTCCCGAAGCACCATGAACGACAGCACCAGCATCGACCACGCCTTGTCCACCAGCGAAGACAGCATCGCCTCGTACCTGACCCAGGTTCCTGACTTCTTTGAACGCCATGCCGAAGTGTTGACGGGCGTGCGCCTGACCAGCGTGCATGGCCACCGCGCGGTGAGCCTGCAGGAGCGCCAGGCCGAGATGCTGCGCGACAAGATCAAGGGCCTGGAGCAGCGCATCATGGAGATGATGCGCAACAGCAGCGAGAACGCGACCATCGCGCAGAAGATCCACCGCTGGAGCTGCGATCTCGCGGCCGTGGTCGAGACGCGCGATCTGCCGCATGCGATCACCGAAGGCCTGCGCCAGGTGTTCGACGTGCCCGAAGCCGCGATCCGCGTGTGGGATGTGGCGGCGCCGTTTTCGGGCGCGCTGTTCACCATGGGCGTGAGCAGCGATGTGAAGGCCTTCGCCTCGTCGCTGACGCTGCCGTTCTGCGGCCCCAACCTGGGCTTCGAGCCCGTGGGCTGGCTCACGCGCGTCGACTCCGTGCAGTCGCTGGCCTTGCTGCCGCTGCGCGCCGGCCCGCTGAGTTCGCCGTCGCCGGCGTTCGGCATGCTGGTGCTGGGCTCGCCCGACCCGCTGCGTTTCGACGCCACCATGGGCACCGAGTTCCTGATGCGCATTGCCGAGCAGGCGAGTGCGGCGCTGGCGCGCATGCGTCCGGTCACGCGCACGCTGGCTTCGGTCTGAGCCATGGACCGCGCGGCGGCGCAGGCCGCCGAGCCGGCCCCGGCGCTGCCTGCGGTCGCGCTCGACTACCTCGCGCATGCGCGTGTCGAGAAGCGCCTGGCCGCGCGCACGCTCTCGCTTTACACGCTTGACCTGCAAAAACTGGTCGTCTTCGCGCAGGCGGCCCAGGTCGAACTGCTGGCGCTGCAGGTGCCGCATATCCGCCGTTTCGCGGCGCAGATGCACAGCGGCGGGCGCAGCGCGCGCGGCATTGCGCTGATTCTTTCGGGCTGGCGCGGCTTTTTCCAGTGGGCTGCACGCCAGGGCCTGGTGCCCATGAATCCCGTCGACGGCGTGCGCGCGCCGCGTGCGCCCAAGCCGCTGCCCAAGGCGCTGGGTGTCGAGGATGCATTGCAGCTGATGAATTATGTAAATGCCGGCGCCGGCGCCGGGCCGCCCCAAGCCGGCGCGCGGCTCCCTCGGGGGGCAGCGACCCGCGAAGCGGTGGAGCGTGGGGGCCATTTCGATCCCTGGATCGAAGCGCGTGATGCCGCTATGGCCGAGCTACTTTACAGCAGCGGCCTGCGCGTCGCGGAACTCGTAGGCCTCGACGTTGCCCCCGGCCCTGACACCGAACGGCTGGCGCGCGGCTGGATAGACTTCGCGGCCGGCGAAGCGCATGTGCTCGGCAAGGGCAGCAAGCGGCGTATCGTTCCCGTGGGCAGCGCGGCCTTGCAGGCGCTGCAGGCCTGGCTCGCGCTGCGCGCCCAGCCCTTCGCTGCGCCGGCGACGCCGGAGCCCGCGTTGTTCATAGGCCGGCGCGGCGCGCGGCTCACCGCGCAGTCGGTCTGGGTGCGGCTGCGTGAACGCGCGCGCCAGGCGGGCCTGACCACGTCGGTGCATCCGCATGTGCTGCGGCATTCGTTCGCGAGCCATCTGCTGCAGTCGAGCGGCGATCTGCGCGCCGTGCAGGAACTGCTGGGCCATGCGAGCATCGCGACCACGCAGATCTATACGCGGCTCGACTTCCAGCACCTTGCCCAGGCCTACGAGAACGCCCATCCGCGCGCGCGCCGCAAGCGCTGAAGGCGCGCCGCCGTACTAGAATTCGCCCATGGTTTCCGACGACTCCGGCTCTTCCCTGCGATCCCGCCGCCGCAGCACCGGACAGGTCACCATCAGGGATGTCGCGCAGCTCGCGGGCGTCGCGGCCATCACCGTCTCGCGCGCGCTCAGCAATCCCGGACTGGTGTCCGAGTCGGTGCGCGAACGCGTGCAGCAGGCGGTGCAGGCCAGCGGCTATGTGCCCAATCTGATCGCCGGCGCCCTTTCCTCGGGCAACAGCCGTCTGGTCGCGGCGCTGGTCCCGGCCATTTCGACATTGACGCTGCATCCACTGCTGCAGGCGCTCGAAGAGACGCTGGATGCGCATGGCTACCAGATGCTGCTGGGCCAGACCGGCTACAACAATGAGCGCCTCGATTCGGTGCTCGAGACTTTTCTCGGCCGGCGACCCGCGGCATTTGTGTTGACCGGTCTGCTGACGGGCGAAGACCGCAGGCAAAGGCTGCGCGCCAGCGGCGTGCCGGTGGTCGAAACCTGGGACTTCGCGCCCGATCCCGTGGATATGCTTGTCGGCTTTTCGCATGAGGACATGGCGCGCGCTGCGGCGCGCTATTTCCACGAACGCGGGCGCCGCCATATTGCGTTGTTGAGCGCCGACGACACGCGCTCGCTGCAGCGCCGGCAGGGCTTTCTTGCCGCGGCGCAGGAGCTGGGCCTGCCCGCGCCCAAGGTGCACATGGTCAAGGCGCCCGCCACCTTGCGCAGCGGGCGCGAGGGGCTGGCGCAGTTCCTGGCTGCGGGCGGGGGCGTCGACAGCGTGTTTTGCAGTTCCGACATGCTGGCCATGGGCGTGCTGATCGAAGCGCAGCAGCGCCGGCTCAGCGTGCCGCACGATCTGGCGATATTGGGCGTGGGCGACCTGCCGTTCGCTGCCGATCTGGAACCCGCGCTTTCCTCGGTACGGCTGCATGGCGCCGCGATGGGGCAGCGCGCCGCGCAGTGCGTTTTGGCGCGCCTCGACGGCCAGCCCCGCGCGGCCGTGGTCGAGAACACCGGCTTTTCCATCATCACCCGGGGCACGACCTGATCCCGTAAAAACCCCTACGGGATTTTTTGTTTGCTTCCAGTATGGTACCGGTACCATTCATTAAAACAGGAGACAAACATGCAGCCTCAAGATCGCCGCGCCTTCATGGCCGCGCTGGGCGCCGGCCTGGCCGCCTTGCCAACGCTGGGCCACAGTCAGCCCGCCGCCTGGCCCGCAAGGCCCGTGAAACTCATCGTGCCGGCTGCCGCGGGTGGGGCCTCGGACCGCCTGGGCCGCATGCTGGCGCCCGACTTTCTCAAGGCCCTGGGCCAGCCCCTGGTGGTCGAAAACCGCGCCGGCGCGGGCAGCACGCTGGGCACGAGCGTGGTGGCGAGCGCCGCGCCCGACGGCTACACGCTGCTGCTCAGCGGCGTCTTCAACTCGATAGGCGCCGGCCTCTACAAGCTCAAATATGATTTCCTGAAAGACTTCATCCAGGTGGCGCCTTTGGCTTTCGGGCCCAACGTGCTGGTCGCGCGCCCCGAGTTTCCTGCGGACAGTCTCGCGCAGCTGGTCGCACGTGCCAAGGCCGAGCCGGGGGCCATCAACTTCGCCAGCGGTGGCGTGGGCACTTCGGGCCATCTCACGATGGAGATGTTCCAGCACGCCGCCAATATCCGTTTCACGCATGTCGCCTACAAGGGCGGCGCGCCGGCCTTGCAGGACGTTCTGGCCGGCGTGACGCCGCTGATGGCGATCAATCAGGATGCCGCCTTGCCCTACATCAAGACCGGCAAGCTCAAGGCCCTGGCCGTGTCCAGCGCGCAAAGGAATCCCGCTTATCCGAACGTTCCGACGTTCGTCGAGGCGGGCTACAGCGATGTGGTGGCAATGTCCTGGGGCGGGGTCGCGGTTCCCAGGGGAACGCCGGCGCCGGTGGTGGAGAAACTGCGCGCCGTGGTCCAGACTGCGCTGCAGCGCCCCGAGATCCGCGCCGCGCTGGAAGCCGACGGCTGGGTGGTGGCAAGCATGGCGCCGGCCGAATTCGATGCCTTTGTGCGCAACGACACGGCAAGAATGCTGCGCATCATTCGCGACTCCAACGTCAGCGCTGAATAACAACAATGATCCATCCTGTGAATGAATCCGACGCGCGCATCTCCATTGGCCCCTTTGCGCTGGGCAGTGGATACCTACTTCCAGAGGTCACGGTGGCCTACGCGACGCATGGCCGGCTGGCCGCAGACGGGCGCAATGCCATTCTCGTCACGCATGGCTATACCGCCAGCCATCAGATGCTCGCGCACGGCGCGGGCGTGGCCGAAGGGTCGTGGGCGCCGTTGATCGGTCCGGGAAAACCGCTCGATACCGAGCGCTTCTTCATTGTCTGCTCGAACATCCTGGGCTCCAGCTACGGAACCACGGGCCCGGCCAGCACGGACCCGCGCAGCGGCAGGCCGTACGGCCACGATTTTCCCGACATCACCTTCACCGACATCGTGGGCGTGCAACGCCGGCTGCTCGAGCGCCTGGGAGTGCGGCACCTGCGCGCCGTCGTAGGGCCTTCGTATGGCGGCTTTCAGGCGCTGCAGTGGGCGGTGGACCATGCCGACATGGTCGACGCCATCGGCGTCATCGCCTCGGCGCCATTTTTTCCGCGCAACGAGTACACCGACCTCGGCGTGCTGCAGGCGCAGCTGGGCGCCGACCCCGCCTGGCGCGCCGCTGCCTATCCCGGGCGCGGACAGATGCGTGCCACGCTGCATGCGCTGCGCGTGAAGACGCTGATGACCTACGGAATGGACGCGGTGCTCCAGGACCAGGGGCTGGATGCGGCGGCGCGCGCCCAGCGCATCGCCGCGATGGCCGATGGCTGGGCGCGCGACTTCGATCCGGGCTCGCTGGTGGTGTTGCTCAAGGCGGGGCTGGCTTTCGACGTGCGCGCGCGCCTGCACGAAATCCGGGCCGATGTGCTGCACGTCATTGCCTCGACGGACACGCTGTTCCCGCCCAACGAGGAGCATGCCTCCGACCTGGTCGTGCCGGGCGCTAAGCTGCGCTATGTGGAGATGGACACGCCGTATGGGCACACCGCCACCGGGCCCGCGCATGCGCTTTGGAGCGATGCACTGCGCGAGTTGCTGGATCACAGGACTTAGAACCTGTCGCCAGGAAGTCTTGTCGGGCGCGGTCGCGGCCGCCTCCGGCATGCGCTCGCGCGCAGCGGGGCATCAATGCCTCTTGAATCCGCCGCTAAACTCCCCACATTCCCTGTTTCAGGCAGGGCCTGCGGCCCGCTGGGGTGCGCAGGCGCCTGTGTCCGGCGCGCGTTGAGCATTTACTTTCTAGGCGATTCCATGTCTCTCATTCCTGTCACCATCCTCACGGGCTTCCTGGGCTCGGGCAAGACCACGCTGCTCAAGCGCGTGCTCAGCGAAGCCCATGGCCAGAAGATCGCCGTGATCGAAAACGAATTCGGTGAAGAAAACATCGATTCCGACATCCTCAAGACGGAGTCCAAGGAACAGATCGTGCAGATGAGCAACGGCTGCATCTGCTGCACCATCCGTGAAGACCTGCGCGAAACACTGCAACTGCTGGCCGCCAAGCGCCGCAAGGGCCTGGTCGAGTTCGACCGCATCATCATCGAGACCACGGGCGTCGCCGACCCCGGTCCCGTGGCGCAGACTTTCTTCATGGACGACGAAGTCGCCGAGTCGTACCTGATCGATTCCATCATCACGCTGGTCGACGCCAAGCATGCGGGCCAGCAGCTCGACACGCGCCAGGAGGCGCGCCGCCAGGTGGGCTTTGCCGACCAAATCTTCCTGTCCAAGACCGACCTGGTCAGCGACGAAGAGCAGCAGGCGCTGATCCACCGCCTCAAGCACATGAACCCGCGTGCGCCCATCCAGGCCGTGCATTTCGGCGCCGTGCCGCTGAGCCAGGTGCTCGACCTGCGCGGCTTCAACCTCAATGCCAAGCTCGACATCGACCCCGACTTCCTCAAGGAAGACGAGGGCCACGCGCACGATCATGGGCACGACCACGCGCATGCGGGTCACGACGACTGCGACCACGACCACGGCCATTGCGCGCACGACGACCACGGCCATGACGCCCACGCGGGCCACGACCATGCGCCGGGCGAAGCCTGCAACCACGTGCACCACCATCACCACGATGACGACGTGAAGAGCTTCGTCTACCGTGCGGACCGCGCGTTCGATCCGGCCAAGCTCGAGGATTTCCTCGGCGCCATCGTCAACATCTACGGCCCCAAGATGCTGCGCTACAAGGGCGTGCTGAACATGCAGGGCACGGAGCGCAAGGTGATTTTCCAGGGCGTGCACCAGCTGATGGGCAGCGACCTGGGCCCGGCCTGGGACGATGCCGAAAAGCGCCAGAGCAAGATGGTTTTCATCGGCATTGACCTGCCGCAAGACATCCTGCGTTCGGGCCTGGATCAGTGCCTGGTCTGACGCAAAAAACGCTTGTTTTTGGCTTGCCTGAAGTAATTATCTTGTAGGAAAATGCCTTTTTTTGACGGGATTTGAGAGCAAATGCATGCGTTCTGTGGAATACCCGTATGTGGGATATTCGCAACGCTGCGTTGGCTTTCGCTTGTGGTCGATACAATCGCGCCCCTAAAGAGAACCCGGATGGCGAGTCCCCCCTGGGACTTGTTCCCCTGCCAGGGGCTGGGCGTACCGAGAGGAGACTGGAAGTGAATGCTGAAACCCGCAAAGTGAACGCAGTAGCCAAACCCGCTGCCGCCAAAAAAGCTGCAGCGAAAGTATCTGCCAAGACCGCTACCCAGGTCGTGAAGGTGCCCGAGCCCAAAGTCGTGGCCCATTCCGCGCCCGCTGCCCCTGTTGCAGCTGGCGGCGGCGGCCTCGCCCGCAGCACCCGCCCATCCGCTCGGTTGACCCAATTGACCGTACCCTCGATGGCCCCGGCCGCAGCTTTCGATGCCGCCAAAGCCAGCTACATCAACACCATGCCCACAACCATGCAAGCGCCTTCATTGATTGCTGCAAAGAAAGATCCTCAATTGGCAAACAACTGGAAGACCAAATCTGCGGAAGAGCTGACCGACGCCGAAGTCCTGGCCATGCCCGAAGACGAGTACATGAACGACAAGCAGATGGCGTTTTTCCGCCATAAGCTGGTGTTGCTCAAGCAGGACATGCACAACAACGCCGGTGAGACCGCGGAAAACCTGCGTGAAGACACCGTCGTCGTCCCCGATCCAGCCGACCGCGCGACGATCGAGGAAGAGCATGCGCTCGAACTGCGCACGCGTGACCGCGAACGCAAGCTGCTCAAGAAGATCGAACAATCGATCACCCGCATCGATGCCGGCGATTACGGCTACTGCGACGAGACCGGCGAGCCCATCGGCGTCGGCCGCCTGCTGGCCCGTCCCACGGCCACGCTGTCGCTCGAAGCGCAACAGCGTCGCGAGCTGAAACAGAAAATGTTCGGGGACTGAGGGACTTTCGTTTCCCCATTCCAGGCCACTTGCGCTACGCTGACCCTCTATGAGTACGGACGACAGCAAGCCAGGTGGCCTTTTTTCCAAGGTAGTGCGCTTTGTGCGCAATCCCTCTGTCCATTGGTCGGAGCTGGATGCGCAGGCCGATGTGCCGCTGGCCCAGGCCGACAAGCAGGCGCTGCGGCAGACGCTGGAACGCAAGCGTCGCAATGATTTCGTGCGCCAGCGTGAGTTCGATCAGCTGCGCAAATTGCGCCAGCAGGAGGCGCAGTCCGCGAGCGACGTCGACGTCCTGGGCGACAGCGCGGGCGCGTCGACCGGCGTGCATAGCAGCGCGGCTTTGCCCGACACGCGTGCGGGCATGCTCCGAAAGATCGATGCCATCGAGGAGCAGATGTCCCAGCAGTGGTGGCGCAACAAGCAGCCGGCCGATGCATCGACGATGCCCATGTATCTGCTTTCGTCTTTCCCCCAACCCGATTCCGTGCATGTGTCCACGTCCGCCGATGCGTCCGACACGGGCATTTTCGATGCGGGCGCCAACGCACAGCCAGGGTTCGCGCTGACCGCGCCACTGGATTGGCCGGCGCAGGAGCCCGCGCGTCCCGTGGCCGCGGCCGCGGAGTCCGAGCGGCCGGTGTTCACGACGAATTTTCCCGTGACCGAACCGCGCGACGCCCCCGATTGGAGCGCCCAGGCGCGCGCCTTGCGGCCCGCCGCCAGCGAACCGATGCCGGTGTTTGTGCATGATCCCGGCTTCGAAGAAGCGGCGATTGCGTTTGCCAATGGCGATGCCACGGGCGCCGAAGCCGCGCTGCTGGCCTTGCTGGCGCAGCGCGCGCCGCAGCCCGAACTGCAGATGCCCGTGTGGCAGGCGCTGTTCGATCTCTACCGCGCTGCCGGAATGGCCGACCGCTTCGAAGTGCTGGCCATCGATTTCGCCGCGCGCTTCGGGCGCTCGGCGCCGCTGTGGTTTGCGCTGTCGGCGCAGCGCGGCTGGGTGGAGCCCGGCGCCGCGGCGGCCGCCGCCGAGTCGGGTGCGCGCGCCTGGCGCTGGACCGCGCCCGCGCAACTCACCCGGCAATCGGTCGCGGCGCTGCAACGCGCCAAGGCCGCGGCGGCCGCACCCTGGACCCTCGTCTGGAACGCGCTCGAGCGCATCGATGCCGATGCGCTGGCGCCGTTCGAGCGCCTGATCAACGAGTGGGCGCAGACGCCGGGGCAAATCATCTTTCTCGATGCGCCGGTGCTGGCCCAGCGCCTGCAGGCCTTGACCGTGACTGGCGAGCGCACCGCTTGCGAAGATGGCTGGCGCCTGCGCATGGCCGCGCTGCGGCTGATGGACGAGCACGACAGCTTCGAGCAGGTCGCGCTCGACTACTGCGTCACCTACGAAGTCTCGCCGCCGTCCTGGACCCAGCCGCGCAGCAGCTACCTCGACGCGCCCGAGGAAGTCCCCGAGGCCGCCGAGCCTGTCGTCCAGGGCCCGATCAGCGGCGGACTGGTGGGCTGCATCGAAAGCGATGCCACGCCCTGGCTGGTGGCGCTCGAGGATCAGGCGCGGCCGGATCGCCCGCTGGTGGTCGATTGCTCCGAGCTGATACGCCTCGACTTCGCGGCGGCGGGCTCGGTGCTCAACTGGTCGGCCCGTATGCAGGCGCAGGGAATTGAACTGCATTTCGAACGCATGCACCAATTGGTGGCGGTGTTCTTCGGAATGATTGGCGTCAGCGACCACGCCCAGCTGCATACGCGTACCGATTGAGCGCCGCGGCGCCCGGCCGGGCTTGCAATCCGCGCATCCACCCCCAACTGGCAACGCTATGGAACAGTATCACGGCACCACCATCATCAGCGTCCGTCGCCAGACGGCGGACGGCATTCAGGTCGCCATCGGCGGCGACGGCCAGGTCACCCTGGGCAATATCGTTGTCAAGGGCACGGCGCGCAAAGTGCGCCGGCTTTACCACGGCACGGTGCTTGCGGGCTTTGCGGGCGCTACGGCCGATGCCTTCACGCTGTTCGAGCGTTTCGAGGCCAAGCTCGAGAAGCACCAGGGCAACCTGACGCGCGCGGCCATCGAACTCACCAAGGACTGGCGCACCGACCGCGTGCTGCGCCGCCTCGAAGCCATGCTGGCCGTGGCCGACAAGAACGCCTCGCTGATCATCACCGGCAATGGCGACGTGCTCGAGCCCGAGCAAGGCATTGTGGCGATCGGATCGGGCGGCGCCTATGCGCATTCGGCAGCCAAGGCGCTGCTGACCAATACCGACCTGGGCGCGGCCGAGATCGTCAAGAAGTCGCTCGAGATCGCGGGTGAGCTGTGCATCTACACGAACATGCACCACACGATTGAAACCCTTTGATCTGCTTGCCTGCCGCGCTGGCAATGTCGCGCCGCAGGCCGATTGAACCGAGAACACCATGTCAATGACCCCCCAGGAAATCGTTTCCGAACTCGACAACCACATCGTCGGTCAGCAGGGCGCCAAGCGCGCCGTGGCGATCGCGCTGCGCAACCGCTGGCGCCGCCAGCAGGTCGAAGGCGACCTGCGCCAGGAAATCACGCCCAAGAACATTCTGATGATCGGCCCGACCGGCGTCGGCAAGACCGAAATCGCGCGCCGCCTGGCGCGCCTGGCCGATGCGCCGTTCATCAAGGTCGAAGCGACCAAGTTCACCGAAGTCGGCTATGTCGGCAAGGACGTGGACGCGATCATTCGCGACCTCGCCGAAATCGCCGTGAAGCAGACGCGTGAATGGGAAATCCGCAAGCTGCGCGCGCGTGCCGAAGACGCGGCCGAAGACCGCATCCTCGATGTGCTGCTGCCCCAGGCGCGCACCAACGATGCGCCGACCGACAGCACCGCGCGCCAGGTGTTTCGCAAGAAGCTGCGCGAAGGCCAGCTCGACGACAAGGAAATCGAGATCGACCTCGCCGAGTCGCGTCCGCAGTTCGAGATCATGGGCCCGCAGGGCATGGAAGAGATGGCCGAGCAGCTGCGCGGCATGTTCAGCCAGATGGGCCAGGAGCGGCGCCACACACGCAAGATCAAGATCGGCGAAGCCCTCAAGCTGCTGATCGACGAAGAGGCCGGCAAGATGGTCAACGAGGAAGACATCAAGACCCGGGCGATCGCCAACGCCGAGCAGAACGGCATTGTCTTCATCGACGAGATCGACAAGGTCGCGACGCGCCAGGAAACCAGCGGCTCGGACGTTTCGCGCCAGGGCGTGCAGCGCGATCTGCTGCCGCTGGTCGAAGGCACGACCGTGTCGACCAAGTACGGCATGGTCAAGACCGACCACATCCTGTTCATCGCTTCTGGCGCGTTCCACCTGTCCAAGCCCAGCGACCTGATCCCCGAGCTGCAGGGGCGTTTCCCCATTCGCGTCGAGCTCGAATCGCTGTCGGTGCAGGATTTCGAGGCCATTCTGACGCAGACCCATGCGTCGCTGGTCAAGCAGTACCAGGCGCTGCTGGCCACCGAAGGCGTGACGCTGGAGTTCACGCCCGACGGCATCACGCGGCTCGCGCACACCGCGTTCCATGTCAACGAGAGCACCGAGAACATCGGCGCGCGCCGGCTGTCCACGGTCATGGAGCGGCTGCTCGACGAGATCAGTTTCGACGCGGCCCAGCTCACGGGCAAGACCATCACCATCGACGCCGCCTATGTCGATGCGCGCCTGCAGACCCTGAGCCAGGACGAAGATCTGTCTCGTTTCATTTTGTGACGTTTGCTGCGCGAAAAGCGCCGTCGCGTTAACGCTTGTATACGCCTGACCGCACTTCGTGTGTGCATCTGCACGCCGGGGTCGGCTCAGGTTTCACATGCAGTGAATTGAGTAAGTGCTTATGGGGCAAGGAGTTTTTGCCTAAAAGCGGCTTTGGATTGCGTTCTAAGTCCTTGATTTCATTGCAAATAATTGTCACACCCCCTGTGGCCTGTTCATGATTTGCTGCTACAGTGGAAAAAAGTGCAATTAAGTGGTGAAACTTGCCGTTCCTGGCAGTTTTCAGCGGTGAATGGCAATCGCCAGTCCAAGGGCAATTCATGTTTCAAGGGGCCTCTTCGCTCAGTCTCGACGCGAAGGGTCGGCTTTCCGTGCCGACCCGGCATCGTGACGCCTTGAACGAGATGGCCGAAGGACAGGTCACGATCACCAAACACCCGCATGGCTGTCTCATGCTGTTCCCCCGGCCGCAATGGCTGCTGTTTCGCGACCGCATCGCCCAGTTGCCGATGTCCGCGCAATGGTGGAAGCGGATCTTCCTGGGCAACGCCATGGACGTCGACATGGATGGGACCGGCCGCGTGCTGATCTCGCCCGAACTGCGCCAGGCCGTCGGCCTGACGCGGGACGCCGTGCTGTTGGGAATGGGCAACCACTTCGAGCTTTGGGACAAAGCCACTTATGACGCCCAGGAGGCACAGGCCATGCAGGCCCAGATGCCCGACGTTTTCCAGGATTTTGCTTTCTAAAAAAGGGCGTGCGATTGAACCAGCCCCTCCAACACATTACGGTACTGCTCGATGAAGCGGTAGATGCCCTGCTGGGCGCGGCAGGCGAGGCGCCCGCGGGCGAGTTTGTCGATGGCACTTTTGGCCGAGGCGGCCACTCGCGGCGCATTCTTGAGCGCCTGGGGCCGGACGGCAGACTCAGGGCCTTCGACAAGGACCCCGAGGCCATCCAGGAAGCTGCGCGCATCACCGATGCGCGTTTTTCCATTCAACATGAGGGCTTCAGCCATCTGGCTGATCTGCCCACCGCCAGCGTGCAAGGCGTGCTGATGGACCTGGGCGTGAGCTCGCCCCAGATCGACACGCCCGAGCGCGGCTTCAGCTTCCGCTTCGACGCGCCGCTCGACATGCGCATGGACACCACACGTGGCCAGAGCGTGGCCGAATGGCTCGCGGACGCGGAAATGCAGCAGATTGCGGAGGTGATACGTGACTATGGCGAAGAACGGTTTGCTGGGCCTATTGCAAAGGCGATTGTTGCGCGGCGCGAGGAAAAAGGCCCTATCGCAACCACCGGCGAGCTTACCGAGCTCGTGGCTGGCGCCGTCCGCACGCGTGAGGCGGGCCAGAACCCCGCCACCCGCACATTTCAGGCTCTTCGGATTTTCATCAATGCTGAGCTGCAGGAACTTGAACAAGCGCTAGAGGCCAGCCTGCGCGTGCTCGCGCCTGGCGGCCGGCTGGTGGTGATCAGCTTCCATTCGCTCGAAGACCGCATCGTCAAGCAGTTCATCGCCAAGCATTCGAAGGAAGTCTTCGATCGCCGCGCGCCGTTCGCGCCGCCGACGCCCATGCGCCTGGTCGGCCTGGACCGCATCAAGCCCAGCGCCGCCGAAGTCGCGGGCAATCCGCGCTCGCGCTCGGCCGTGATGCGCGTCGCCCAACGCACTGAGGTAGCAGCGTGACATCGATCCTGCGTCTTGGCCATACCGGTGCGCCGGGCCGCCGGGCCGCGCGCGCGCAGAAAGGCCGGCCATGCTGCGCCTGAACCTGGTGCTTTTGCTGAGCGTCATGGCCAGCGCGATCTTCCTGGTGCACTCGCAGTACGAGTCGCGCCGGCTGTTCACCGAGCTCGACCGCTCGATCAATGAGTCGCGCCGGCTCGTGACCGAAAATCAGCGCCTGGAAGTCGAAAAGCGCGCGCAGGCCACGCCCCAGCGCATCGAAGTGCTGGCGCGCGACCAGTTGAAGATGCATTCCGCCACGCCTGCGATCACGCAGTACGTGCAGGACAACGCCCGTTCGGGGACCGCGCCATGACGCGCAGCGTGCTCTATACCTCCAGCCCCTTGCTCGCGAGCAAGACGCCGCTGTGGCGCAGCAAGATGATTGTCGCCATGCTGGCGCTGGGCTTTGTCGGTCTGGGCGCGCGCGCCGCCTATGTGCAGGTGTTCGGCAACGCTTTTTTCCAGCGCCAGGGTGAAGTGCGCTTCGCGCGCACGCTGGAGCTGCCGGCCAACCGCGGCCGCATTCTCGACCGCAACGGCCTGATCCTCGCGTCCAGCGTGCCCGCGGCCAGCATCTGGGCGATTCCCGAAGACGTCGAGAAGGAAGATCCCGAAGTCCAGGGCAAGCTCAAGCAGCTCGCCAAGCTGCTGGAGATGACGCCGGCCGCGCTCGATGCCAAGCTCGCCGACGAGGACAAGACCTTTGTCTGGATACAGCGCCAGCTCGACTGGGACATAGGCGAGCAGATCAAGGCGCTGGCCATCAAGGGCATCTACCAGCGCAAGGAATACAAGCGCCAGTATCCCGAAGGCGAACCCGCGGCCCACGTCGTCGGCTTCACCAACGTCGAGGACCAGGGCCAGGAAGGCATGGAGCTGGCGTTCAACAAGGAACTCGGCGGCAAGGCCGGTTCGCGCCGCGTGATCAAGGACCGCATGGGCCGGGTCGTCGAAGGCGTGGGCGAGGAAGTGCCGCCCATGGACGGCCAGGACATCCAGCTGTCGATCGACAGCAAGGTGCAGTATTTTGCCTACCAGAAGCTGCGTGATCAGGTCGAGAAGTTCAAGGCCAAGGCCGGCAGCGTGGTGGTCATGGACGCGCGCACCGGCGAGCTGCTGGCGCTGGCCAACTACCCGAGCTATGTACCCGACAAGCGCAAGAACCTGACCGGCGAGCAGCTGCGCAACCGCGCGATCACCGACGTGTTCGAGCCCGGCTCGACGATGAAGCCGATCACCATCGGCATTGCGCTCGAGACCGGCAAGTTCAAGCCCGAAACGCCCATCGATACCACGCCCGGTCGCATCAATGTGACCGGCTCGACGATTTCCGACACGCACAACTACGGCCTGCTGACGGTCGCCGGTGTGATCCAGAAGTCGAGCAACGTCGGCACGACCAAGATTTCGCAGAGCCTCACCGCCCAGCAGATGTGGGAAGGCTTCTCGGCCGTGGGCTTCGGCCAGAAGCCGCAGATCTCCTTCCCCGGCGCGGCCAGCGGGCGCCTGCGCCCGTACAAGACCTGGCGGCCCGTGGAGCAGGCAACGATGTCGTACGGCTACGGCCTGTCGGCGAGCCTGCTGCAGATGACGCGCTCGTACACGGTGTTCGCCAACGACGGCCGCGTGATTCCCGCGACCATGCTCAAGCGCGACGAACCGCCTGTGGGCGTGCCCATCTTTTCCGAGCGCACGGCCAACCAGGTGCGCCAGATGCTCGCGCTCGCGGCCGGCCCCGGCGGTACCGGCCAGAAGGCCCAGACCGTGGGCTATTCCGTGGGCGGCAAGTCGGGCACGGCGCGCAAGCAGATCGGCAAGAACTATGCCGCGGGCAAGTACCGCGCCTGGTTCACGGGCCTGGCGCCTGTCGACAAGCCGCGCGTGATCGTCGCGGTGATGGTCGACGAACCCAGCGCCGGCAGCTTCTACGGCGGCACGGTCGCCGCGCCCGTGTTCAGTGAAGTCGTGCAGCAGACGCTGCGGCTGATGGGCGTGCAGCCCGATGTGGCTGTGGTGCCGCAGATCGTCGCCAATCCCGTGGAGGAGTCGCTATGAGCATGGTGCACCTGACTTCGGCGCCCGAGGCTGTGCAATGGCTGCGCGGCCAAATCACGGGCCGGCTGCAGACCGACAGCCGCCAGGTGGCCAAGGGCGATGCCTTCATCGCCTGGCCCGGCGCGGCCACCGACGGCCGCGCGCATGTGGCGCAGGCGCTCACGCGCGGCGCCGCGGCCTGCCTGGTCGAGGCGCAAGGCGTCGAAGCCTTTGCATTCGACGATGCGCGCATCGCCGCGCTGCCCGGCCTCAAGGCCGCGAGCGGCGAGATTGCCGCGCTCTGGTACGACCGTCCCAGCGAGCAGTTGCAGGTGCTGGCCGTGACCGGTACCAACGGCAAGACCACGACCGCCTGGTGGCTCGCGCATGCACTGGCCCAGCGCGCGTTCGACGGCCGCCAGGGCTGCGCCATGGTCGGCACGTTGGGCGTGGGCGTTCCGCCGCGGCTCGAAGACACCGGCTTGACCACGCCCGACCCCGTGCGCCTGCAGCGCGTGCTGCGCGAGTATGTGGACGCAGGCGTTGCCGCCTGCGCGATGGAAGCTTCGTCGATAGGCCTGGCCGAGCACCGGCTCGCGGGCACGCGCATCCGCGTGGCGATCTTCACCAATTTCACCCAGGACCACCTCGACTACCACCTGAACATGGATGCCTACTGGCAGGCCAAGAAGGCGTTGTTCGACTGGCCGGGTCTGGAGGCCGCGGTCATCAACGTCGACGACGTGCATGGCGCGCGCCTGTGGGCGAGCCTGCAGGCGCGCGATCTCGATGTGTGGAGCGTTTCCACGCAGGGCCCGGCGCGTTTGCAGGCCAAGGACATCAGCCTGGGCCGCGACGGCCTGCAGTTCACGGTGATCGAGGACGACGCGCACAGCCATGTGCTGCAGACGCGCCTGGTCGGCCAGTACAACGTCGCCAATCTGCTGGGCGTGCTCGCCGCGCTGCGCGCGCTGGGCCTGAGCCTGGACCAGGCGGTCGTCGCCTGCGACCAGCTCGAGCCCGTGCCCGGGCGCATGCAGCAGATCGCCAAGAGCGGCCAGCCGCTGGTCGCGGTCGACTACGCGCACACGCCCGACGCGCTCGAACAGGCGCTCAAGGCCTTGCGGCCCGCGGCGCGCCAGCGCGGCGGCCGGCTGTGGTGCGTGTTCGGCTGCGGCGGCAACCGCGATGCGGGCAAGCGCCCGCTGATGGGTGAAATGGCGCAGCGCCACGCCGACGGCGTGGTCGTGACCAGCGACAATCCGCGCGGCGAAGACCCCGACGCGATCATTGCCCAGATCCTGGGCGGCATGGCGCCGTCGGCCAATCTGCATTCGGAAGCCGATCGTGCGTCGGCCATTGCCTACGTGCTGGCGCAAGCCGGCGCCAAGGACGTGGTGCTGATCGCCGGCAAAGGACACGAGGAATACCAGGAGACCGCGGGCGTCAAGCGCGCGTTCTCCGACATGGCCCAGGCGCGTGCGGCGCTCGCGGCCCGAGAAGGAATGAAACGGTCATGATGACCCTGAACCAAGCGCTGGCCCTGATCCAGTCCCAGATCCCCCAGGCCCGCCTCGTCGGCGACGGCCAGACTTTGCTCGCGCGCGTGCATACCGATACGCGCAGCCTGCAGCCCGGCGATCTGTTCGTGGCCCTCAAGGGCGAGCGTTTCGACGCCAATGATTTCCTGGCCCAGGCCCAGGCCGGCGGCGCGGCCGCGGCGCTGGCGCATCGCGGTCTGGCCGAGGCCGGCCTGTGCGGCATCGAAGTCGATGACAGCCTGGCCGCGCTGGGCGTGCTCGCTGCCGAATGGCGCGCGCAATTCACCCTGCCGCTGATCGCCGTCACCGGCAGCAACGGCAAGACCACGGTCACGCAGATGATCGCGGCCATCCTGTCGGCCCAGGCGGGCGAAGCCGCGCTGGCCACGCGCGGAAATCTCAATAATGAGATCGGCGTGCCGCTGACGCTGCTGCGCCTGAACGGCAAGCACAGTCTGGCCGTGGTCGAGCTGGGCATGAACCATCCCGGCGAAATCGCCAGGCTCGCCAAGATCGCGCAGCCTACCGTGGCGCTGGTCAACAACGCCCAGCGCGAGCACCTCGAATTCATGCACACCGTGCAGGCCGTGGCCGAAGAGAACGGCAGCGTGCTCGCGGCGCTGCCTGAAGGCGGCATTGCGGTGTTCCCGGCCGGCGAAGAATTCACGCCTGTGTGGCAAGGCCTGGCGCAGTCGCGCCAATGCCTGCTGTTCGGCGATCAGGAACATGGCGCCCAGGTTCATGCCCTGGAGGCCGCCTGGGAGCAGGGCGCCTGGCAGGTGCGCATCGCCACGCCCGCGGGCGCGTTCGCCGCGCGGCTGCAGATCGCGGGCCGGCACAACGTGCGCAATGCGCTCGCGGCCACGGCCTGCGCGCTGGCTGCTGGCGTGCCGCTGGCGGCGATCGCCGCGGGCCTGAGCGCCTTCGTTCCCGTGACCGGCCGTTCGCGCGCGTTCAGCGTGCAGCTTGCAGGCCGCGACATCACCGTGATCGATGACAGCTACAACGCCAACCCCGATTCCATGCGCGCCGCGATCGACGTGCTCGCCGAACTGCCCGCGCCGCGCTGGCTGGTGATGGGCGACATGGGCGAAGTCGGCGACCAGGGGCCGCAGTTCCACGCCGAAGCCGGTGCCTATGCGCGCGAACGCGGCATCGAACGCTTGTTGACGCTGGGCGCGCAAAGCACGCACGCGGCCGCTGCCTGCGGCAGCGCGGCACAACATTTTGAAGACATGGCAGCGCTGCTCGCAGCGGTGCGCGAAGGGCTGCCCGCGGTGGGCAGTTTATTGATCAAGGGATCTCGGTTCATGAAGATGGAACAGGTGGTGCAGGCCGTTCAGGCGTGCGCGGACAAAAACCCCAGCGCAGCATCGGAGGCCGCATGCTGCTGATGCTTTTTCAATGGTTGCAAGGTCTGTCGCCGGAGTTCGGTTTCCTGCGCGTTTTTCAATACCTGACGCTGCGCGCCGTGATGGCCGCGCTGACCGCGCTGGTCATCGGCCTGGCGGCCGGCCCGCGCGTGATCCGCTTGCTGGCTTCGCTGAAGATCGGCCAGCCCATCCGTGGCTACGGCATGGAAACCCATCTGGCCAAGAGCGGCACGCCCACCATGGGCGGCGTGCTGATCCTGCTGTCGATCGCCATTTCGACGCTGCTGTGGTTCGAACTGTCGAACCGCTTTGTCTGGATCGTGCTGCTGGTGACGCTGGGTTTCGGCGCGATCGGCTGGGTCGATGACTGGCGCAAGGTCGTCAACAAGGACCCCGAAGGCATGCGTTCGGGCGAGAAGTATTTCTGGCAATCGGTGATCGGCCTGCTGGCCGCGCTGTACCTGGTGTTCAGCATTTCCGAAAACAGCAATGTGCAGGTGTTCGAGCTGTTCATCCGCTGGGTGCAGTCGGGCTTCTCCATGGACCTGCCGTCCAAGGCCGGCCTGCTCGTGCCGTTCTTCAAGGAAGTCAGCTACCCGCTGGGCGTGCTGGGCTTCGTGATCATGACCTATCTGGTGATCGTCGGCGCGAGCAATGCGGTCAACCTGACCGACGGCCTCGACGGCCTGGCGATCATGCCGGTGATCATGGTCGGCTCGGCGCTGGGCGTTTTCGCCTATGTCACGGGCAGCGTCAATTTCGCCAAGTACCTGTTGTTCCCGCACATTCCGGGCTCGGGCGAACTGCTGATCTTCTGCGCGGCCATGGCCGGCGCGGGCCTGGCTTTCCTGTGGTTCAACGCCCACCCGGCCCAGGTGTTCATGGGCGACGTGGGCGCGCTCGCGCTGGGCGGCGCGCTGGGCACCATCGCGGTGATCGTGCGCCAGGAAATCGTGCTGGCCATCATGGGCGGCATCTTCGTCGCCGAAGCGGTGTCGGTGATGCTGCAGGTGGTCTGGTTCAAGTACACCAAGAAACGCTACGGCCAGGGCCGGCGCCTGCTGAAGATGGCGCCGCTGCACCACCATTTCGAGAAGAGCGGCTGGAAGGAAACGCAGGTCGTGACGCGTTTCTGGATCATCACCATGCTGCTGTGCCTGGTCGGCCTGTCGACGCTGAAACTGCGATGAATACGCCCGCTTCCACTCCTGTGACCACCGACGCCCTGGCGCCGGTCGAGCCCGTGGCCGTGCCTGAAGAGGCGCTGCCGCTGGTGCAGGAAGACCACGCGCTGGCCGAGCCAGCAGAGCTGACCGAAGCGGCTGCGGCAGATGCATCGGCGCAGCCGCTGCCCGCCACCGAGGTGCTGGCCCCGCCCGCGCCCGTGCCGCCGCTGTCGAGCCTGCATGCGGCCGAAGACGCCGCGGCCTTTGTCGCGCAGATCTTTGCCCAGGTGGCCGCGCCCGCACCCGATGCCGACGCCCAAGCGCTTGCCGTGGCCGCGCCCGAAGCAGCACCCGAATTGCCGCCCGTGCCCGCGGCCTGGCCGCAGATGCCCGAGGCTTCGGAGGCACACGAATTGCCGCTTTCCGGCCAGCAACTGCTGGTGCTGGGCCTGGGCGCTTCGGGCCTGGCGATGGCGCGCTGGTGCGCACGCCTGGGCGCGCAAGTGACCGTGGCCGATACGCGCCAGGCGCCGCCGCAGCTGGCGGTGCTCGCGCAGGAACTGCCGCAGGTGCGTTTCGTCGCCGGCGCGTTCGACGCATCGCTGCTCGACGGCCAGAATTTCGCCGCCGTCTACCGTTCTCCGGGCCTGAGCCCCGAGCAGCTCGCGCCCGTGCTCGCCGCGGCCACGGCCCAGGGCCTGCGCCAGGGCGGTGAACTCGATCTGTTCGCGCTCGCGCTGCAGTCCC
>NZ_JAHCDD010000059.1 GCF_018413525.1 Acidovorax sp. CCYZU-2555 | reverse complement strand
CGTCGCACCCGAACGCGTGGGCATGGCCACAGGCCTGTTCAACACGGTGCGCGTGAGCGCCGATGGCGTGGCGATCGCTGTGGTCAGCGCGCTGCTCGCCGGACTGATACAGCACCGCCTGGCCGCGCAGATCGGCAGCGCGCTGCCCGCCGAAGCCCTGCTCGAAGCCTCGGGTCGCGCCGCGCTGGGCGAGCTGCAGGCCGGCGCGGCGCTGCTCGCACCGCATGCCGCGCTGCTGGCGCAAAGCTATGCCCAGGCTTTCATCCACGTGCTGCACCTGCTCGCGGGCCTGGCCGTGCTGACGGCCGCCGCCGTGGTCTTCATGCTGCGCCGACCGCAGCCCGCGGCGAATGCGCTCAGCCCGCGAATCGCTTCAGGATCAGCGTCGCATTGACGCCGCCGAAACCAAAGCCATTGAGCATCGCGTGCTCCATGGCCTGGGGCCGGGCCTGGCCCCTGACCATGTCCAGGCCTTCGGCCAGGGGGTCGGGGTTCTCGAGGTTGAGAACGGGCGGAACGATCTGGTCGCGCAAGGCGAGCACCGTGAAGATCGCGGCCGCGCCGCCGGCCGCGCCCAGCATGTGGCCCAGCGCCGATTTCGTCGCCGTGATCGACGGGCCCTGGCCCGTGCCGAACACCTTGCGAATCGCCGCGAGTTCGCCCTTGTCGCCCACGGGCGTGGACGTCGCATGGGCGTTCAGATGCTGGATGTCCTGCGGCTGCAGCTGCGCCTGGCGCAATGCCGCGAGCATGGAACGCGCCGCGCCCGAACCATCTTCTGGGCCCGAAGTCACATGGTAGGCATCGGCCGACGTGCCATAGCCCACGACTTCGGCCAGCGGCGTCGCGCCGCGCGCCAGCGCATGTTCCAGCGACTCGAGCACCAGCAGGCCCGCGCCTTCGGCCATCACGAAGCCGTCGCGCGCCGCGTCGAACGGCCGCGATGTCTTGGCCGGGTCGTCGGCGCCTGAATTCGACAGCGCCTTCGCCGCCGCGAAGCTGCCCAGCGCCACGCGATCGATCGTGGCTTCGCTGCCGCCGCACAGCGCCATGTCGGCTTCGTCGTTGCGAATCAGCCGCGCCGCATCGCCCATGGCCTGGATGCTCGCGGCGCAGGCCGTGACGGGCGCACCCAGCGGGCCCTGCAGTTGGTGGCGTATCGACACCTGGCCTGCGGCCAGATTCGCGAGGAAGGCCGGCACCGTGAACGGCGACAGGCGCTGCGGCCCCTTGCCGTCGGTGGTGCGCACGGCGTCGACAATGGTGCCGAAGCCGCCCACGCCCGAGCCGATGATGGTCGCGGCGCGCTCCTTTTGCGCGTCGGTGGCTTGCTGCCACTGCGCATGTGCGAGCGCCTGGTCGGCCGCGCCCAGCGCGAAGGCCGTGAAGCGATCGAGGCGGCGCAATTCCTTGGCCGAAATCACGGCTTCGGGATTCCAGCCCGCCTCGGGGTCTTCTTCGAGCGAAGGCACGCGGCCGGCCACGGCCGCGCCGGTGCCGGCGCTGATCGCGGGGTCCAGCGCGCGCACGCCCGACTGCCCGGCAAGAAGCCGCTGCCAGGCCAGCTCCACATTGGCGCCCAAAGGAGAAACCAGCCCCAAGCCAGTGATAACGACACGTCGACCCATACAACACCTTTCACGCGCCTTGCCTGCTTCATGCAGGCAAGGCTCTATTGATTACGGCGATCATCATAAATTATTTTAGATGAGGGTTATCATCTAAACCATGAAAGTCAGCAAGAGCCAGGCCGCCGAACACCGCGCGGGCATCGTCGAATCCGCAGCGCGTTTGTACCGCGAAAAGGGTCTGAGCGGCGTCGGGGTGGCCGAAATCACGCGCGATGCCGGCCTCACGCATGGCGGCTTGTACCGGCACTTCGAATCCAAGGACGCGCTGGCACGCGAAGCCTGCCTGCGGGCTTTCGAGTGGACCATCACGCCGCTGGATGGTCTGGAGCTGGACAGCGATGCGCCCTCCACCACGAAGCTGCAGGCCATGGTCCACAGCTACCTGTCGGCCAGCCACCGCGACCATCCCGGCGAAGGCTGCCCGGCCGCGGCGCTGGCCACCGACGCGGCGCGCGCCGGCCCTGAAATGTCCGAAGTGTTCGCCCAGGGCGTGGAACGCAATATCCAGCGCTTCATGCGCATGCTCGAAGGCGAGCCCGTGGAAAAGCGCGCCCAGACCATGGTTTTGCTCAGCAGCATGGTCGGTGCGCTGGCGCTGGCGCGCGCCACCGCGGCGGGCAATCCCGCGCTGTCCGAGGAAATCCTGCGCACGCTCAGGGAACGGCTGGTGACCGGCGCCCAGGACTGAGGCTCAAACCTGCCAGAACCACAGCAGCGCGGCGCAGGGCGCGCACACCACGGCCAGCCCGGCCCAGGCGCGCGCCGCCGAGCGCGCCGCGAACACCCATAGCGCCGCGACGGCATAGAACGCAAAGCTCGCCAGGCTGGCCCACAGCACGGCATCGGCGCGCGCCATCAGCGCCGCGCGCACCAGCACCAGCGTGAGCGCCGACGTTGCCAGCGCCGCCACCGCATAGCCGCCCAGTCCCGCCGCGAGCACACGGCTCGCCACGCTCCAGCGCCAGGCGGCGCCCGGCCCGGCTTTCGCGGGCCGGCTCATGCGCCGACCCCCGACGCGGCCTGGCGACGCGGCGCTGCCACGGGCTTGGCGCGCCAGCCGCGCTGCGTGCGCCAGGCCGCGGCGGCGAGCGCCAGCCCCAGGCCCAGCGCCACCAGTTCGACAGACATGCGCTGCCAGTCGGCGGCCAGCGCATAAGCCAGCAGATGCTGGCCCGTGGTCGCGGCGTTGAGCCATGGCAACGCCAGGCACAGCACGGCGGCCGCGCCCAGTTGTTCCACCCAGGCGCGCGGCGTGGGGCGCAGCGCCGCATGCACCAGCGTCGCCAGCCAGACCCACAGAAAAGCGCGGATCTCCCATTGCACGCGGCCGTCGAGATCGACGGGCAGCAGCCGGTTGGCGTGGAAGTAGGCGATGCAGGCCACGCAGATTCCCGCGACCGACGCCACGCCCAGCGCTTCGATGCCACGGTAGACGGCGGCCGTGGCCGCGCCGAATTCATGGCCGCTCTTTTGGCGCCGCTTGACGGCGAACAGCACCGTGCCCGTGGTCACCATCACGGTGCCCACCAGCCCGCTGATGAAATACAGCCAGCGCATGGTCCAGCCGCCGAAGCGCGCGAAATGCAGCGACTCCATCACGCCGTGCACCTGCTCGGTGGCGAACGCCGCATCGGCATCGTGGCGCTGCAGCTGCAGCATGGCGCCGGTCACGCCGTCGAAGGCCACGCTGCCCGCGGGATTGAGAATGCTGCGCGACGGATGTTCATCGTCGTCCACGCGCCCCAGCACGCGCACGGTCGCATTGCGGTCGCCCGGCTGCTCGACCACCAGCGCGCGCGCACTCTGGCCCAGCAGCGCCCGGGCCTGCGCCAGCAACGGCGCCAGCGGCACCAGCGCCGCGGGCTCACCCGAGCGCGCGCGGTCGGGCGGCTCGGCAGCCTGGTGCAGCAGCTCGCCCTGGAAACGCGTATAGGCCTGGCCGTCGGCGCCGTAGACGGTGCGCAGGGGCCAGGGCATGTACGAGGTGTAGAAGATGAACAGCCCCGTGTAGACGATCATGAACAGAAACGGCAGCGTGGTCACGGCCGTGGCGTTGTGCGCATCGAGCCAGGAACGCTGGCCCTTGCCGGGGCGAAAGGTGAAGAAGTCCAGAAAGATGCGCCGGTGCACGACCACGCCCGAGACCAGGGCCACGAGCATGCACATCGACACCCAGCCCACGAGCCAGTAGCCGGGCAGGCCCGCGTGCAGCAGGTAGTGGAACGACATGAAGTGCCGCCCGCCCTCGGTCGCGCGCCCCCAGGGTTGGGGCAGCGCCGCGCCCGTGACCGGGTGCAGCGCTGCCTGGCCGTTGACGCGCCCGCTGCGCCACAGCAGCTGCAGCGCATCGCCTTCGTGCAGCGGAAATTCGATGCGCCAGAGCCGCGCATCCGGCGCCTGTTGCGCCAGATGGCGCAAGGCCTGCTCCAGCGGCTGGGCCATGTCGGCAGGCGCGGCCTGCACCGTGGGCCTGGCCTGCATCCAGCGCGTGATCGGCTCGCGGAACACGCTCAGCGTGCCCGTGAGCATGATGGCGCACAGCAGCCAGCCGCAGGTCAGGCCGCACCAGGTGTGCAGCCAGGCCATGGACTGGCGAAACCCGTTTTTCATCGGGCCTCGATCAGAACGCGCCGCGCAGCGTCAGCATCACATTGCGCGGGTCGCCGTAGTAGTTGCCATTGACCAGGGCGGTGCTCGAGCTGTAGTAGCGCTTGTCGAACAGGTTGTTGACATTGAGCGCGGCCGTCCAGCTGCGGTTGATCTGGTACTTGAGCAGTGCGCTCCACACGGCGCGCCCGCCGTTGTCGGCGCGCACGGCGCCGATCTGCCGGAAGCTCGCGCTTTGCGCGTTGACGCCGCCGCCCAGCGTGAAGGCGTTGAGTTCGCCCGGCAGTTGGTAGGTGGTCCACAGCCGGAACAGATGCTTGGGCGTGTAGCTGTTGAACGACTGGCCTTCGCTGCTCACGTCCTTGAGGTACTTGGTGCGGTTGAAGGTATAGCCCGCGAACAGGTTCCAGCCGCGCGCCATCTCGCCGCTGACTTCGGCGTCCAAGCCCTGGCTGCGCACTTCGCCGGTGTCGGTGTAGCAGTAGTAGTCGTTGCGGCAAGTGGCGCCGCTGCTGAAATCTTCCTGCGCGCGGTGGTTCTGCTCGATGCGGAACAGCGCGAACGAAGTGTTCAACCGGCCCTGCAGCAGCTCGCCCTTGATGCCGGCCTCGTAGTTGGTGCCGACCATGGGCTTGAGCAGCGCGCCCGCGGCGTTCTGCTCGGTCTGGGGCTTGAAGATGTCGGCATAGCTCACATAGGCCGACCATTGCGGGTTCAGCGCATAGATCAGGCCCGCATAGGGATTGATCTTGGCGTTCTCGCTGCTGCGGGTCGCGCCGACGGAAGGCGCGATGCCCGTGGTGACGGTGTCCCAGTCGGTGCGAAACCAGTTGACGCGCGCGCCGACGATCAGCTTGAGCGGATCGCTCAGCTGCAGGCGCAGCGCGTTATAGAAGCCCAACTGGCGCGCATTGCCGCGGCGGTCTTCGCGCGTGCCGGTGTAGATCTCGGCATCCTGCGGCTCGCGCAGCGCCGGGTCGTAGCTGCCCAGATTGAAGATGTTGTAGTTGGTCTTGAAGCCGTAGGTGGTGTCGTTGGTGGTGCGCGTGTAGTTCACGCCGCTGACCAGTTCGTGGCGGCGGCCGTAGGCGTCGAAGCGGCCGGTCACATGGGCATCGATGCCCGACGTCTCGAGGTCGGCGATCGAGCGCGCGACGATGTTGGCGCTTTGCATCAGCGCGGGGTTCACGGCGCGGTTGACGCCCGCGTACTTCATGTCGTGCTCTTCGGTCATGTACAGGCCGGAGACCTGCAGCTTCCAGTCGTCGTTGAACTGGTGGCCCACATCGAAATGCAGACCGCGGTTGCTGGTCTTCTGGCGGTTCCAGGTCGCGCCCAGATAGGTCGACTGCGGCAGGTTCAGGTCGGCGCCCGTGGTGCTGCGCGGCAGGCCGTTCAGAAAGGGCCGGCCCTGGACTTCCTCGGCGCTCACGGCGACGTTGATGCGCGTGGCCGGCGACAGGTCGTATTCCAGCGTGCCGTAGGCCGTGGTGCTGCGGCGGTTCACGTAGTCGATGAACGAGTGCTGGTCTTCGTGGTCTATCAGCGCGCGGCCGCGCAGCGTGCCTTGCGCGTTGAGCACGCGCGAGATGTCCACCTGCGCGCCATAACGGTCCCACGAACCCGCGCGTGCCTCCACCGTGGTCGCATCTCCGTTGAGCGGGCGCTTGCGCACCAGGTTCACCGCGCCGCCGGGGCTGCCTTCGCCCTGCAGCAGGCCGGCCGCGCCGCGCAGCACTTCGGCGCGGTCTATGGTGGCCATGCTCGACGAGTAGTTGCTGGCGCGGCCGTAAATGCCGCGGTTGAGCGGAACGCCGTCGTACTGCACCGTGGTCAGGTCGAAACCGCGCGAATAGATGTACTTGCCGCCCTGCGGGCTCTGCGCCAGCGTGATGCCCGTGGTGCTGGCGAGCACGTCGTAGACCGACGACAGGTTCTGCTCGTCCATCAGCTGGCGCGTGACCACGCTGACCGACTGGGGAATGTCCTTGAGCGCCTGCGTGCCCTTGCCGACCGTGACGGCGGGCGTGGTGTACGAGCCCGTGTGCTCGGTGATGGCGCTGCGCTCGGCGCGCGCCGAGACGATCACCGGGGCCAGCGTGGCGCTGCCCGCGCCCTGGGGCACGCGGCGCACGATCACCGATGTGCCGTCGATCTCGGCATACAGCCCGCTGCCCGCGAGCAGGCGGCTCAAGGCCTCGGAAGCCGTGAACCGCCCCTGCACCGCGGGCGCGGTCCGGCCGTCGACCAGGGCCGGCAGCACCATCAGTTCCAGCCGCGCCTGCCGGGCCAGCACGTCGAGCGCCTGCGCCAGCGGCTGCGCGGCAATGCGAATCTCCACGGACGCCGAAGCCGCGGCGGCGGCGCCAGCGGTCTGCGCCTGGGCCGGCAGGGTCGCGAGCAGCAGGGCGACAGCCACGGTCAGCGGGGCGGGATGGAAACGAAAACGTGACATGCGAGCAAGCTCCAGAACTGAATGAATAAGAATCCTTCTCAGGTAGACGCATGACAGCGCAAAACCCCAACCTGTTCGCCGCATATTTTTTAAAAGTATCTTAAAAAACCAACAATTCGCCGGAAATGTAAACTCCGGCCGAGGTCGTCGCAGCCTGCGATTCCTCTGCCCTTCCCCCCTTGGTCTCCGCATGCCAGCCAGGCAGCGGAGATCCTGCACTGCCCGCAAATGGATAGCCCCGTCATACCCTCTTCGTCCTCCCCGGCCTGCGCTGGCAGCACTTCCGATCGCTCCTTTCTCAAGGCCTTGCTCGCGCTGGGCGTGGGCGGCTTCAGCATAGGCACGGGCGAATTCGTCATCATGGGCCTGCTGCCCGATGCGGCCCGGGAGCTGAACGTCTCCATTCCGACCGCGGGCCATCTGATCAGCTCCTACGCCATGGGAGTGGTGATCGGTGCGCCCGTGCTCGCCGTGCTGGGCGCGCGCATGCAGCGCCGCCAGCTGCTGATGGCGCTGATGCTGCTCTATGCGATCGGCAACTTCGCCAGCGCCGTGGTGCCGGGCTACGCCAACATGGTGCTGATGCGCTTTTTCAGCGGCCTGCCCCATGGCACCTACTTCGGCGTCGCGGCACTGGTCGCCGCGCACCTCGCGCCGCCCGGGCGGCGCGCCCAGGCCGTGGGCTATGTGATGCTGGGACTGACCATCGCCACGCTGGTCGGCGTGCCGCTGGCCGCAGGGCTGGGCCAATGGCTGGGCTGGCGCGCGGCCTTTGCGCTGGTGGGCGCGATCGCGGTGCTGGCCGTGGCCCTGGTCTGGCGCTGGATTCCCGCGCTGCCCGCGCCCGCCGATGCCAGCCCCTGGCGCGAACTCGGCGCGCTACGCAGCAAGCAGGTCTGGCTCACGCTGGGCATTGCCGCGATCGGCTTCGGCGGCATGTTCTCGGTGTTCAGCTACGTCAAGCCCACGCTGATGAACCTCGCGGGTCTGCCCGAGCAAGGCGTGCCTTTCGTGCTGGCGCTGTTCGGCGTGGGCATGGTGGCCGGCAATCTGGTCGGCTCGCGCCTGGCCGACAAGGCCTTGATGCCCACCATAGGCGGCATGCTCGTCTGGTCGGGCGCGGTGCTGCTGCTGTTCTGTTTCACATCCCACTACCTGTGGCTGGGTTCGTTCAATGTGCTGCTCGTGGGGACGGCCGTCGCACTGGGCCCGGCCTTGCAGATCCGGCTGATGGATGTCGCGGGCGAAGCCCAGACCCTGGCCGCAGCGCTCAACCATTCGGCCTTCAATCTCGCCAATGCGCTGGGCGCCTGGCTGGGCGGAATCACCATCTCCATGGGCCTGGGCTGGGAATCGACCGGCTGGGTCGGCATGCTGCTGGCGCTGGGCGGGCTGGCGATCTTCGGCTTTGCCTGCGCCGACAAGAAGCGCCACGGCTGAAAAGCAGCGGCCCTCAGGCCCAGAAGAGCCGCTGCAACATCCACAGGTTGAGCGCCACCACCACGCTGGCGCAGCCCCACAGCGCGATGGACATCTTGCGCCCGAAGCACAGTTCACCCAGCACCTTGCGGCGCGTGGTGAACATCAGCAGCGGCACGATGGCGAACGGCAGCTGCAGGCTCAGCACCACCTGGCTGAAGACCAGCAAGGCGCTGGCCCCGGCGCTGCCGTACCAGGCCGTGGCGATGACCGCGGGAACGATGGCGATCAGCCGCGTGAGCAAGGCCCGCAGCGCGGGCGACAGCCGTATCTGCAGAAAGCCCTCCATCACGATCTGCCCGGCCAAGGTGCCGGTCACCGACGAACTCAGGCCCGAGGCCAGCAGCGCCACGCCGAACACCGCGCTGGCCATGCCCACGCCCAGCAGCGGCGACAGCAGATGGTAGGCCTCTGACAGTTCGGTCACCGGCGCCTGGCCGGGGCGGTTGAATGCGCCCGCGGCCACGACCAGAATGGCCGCGTTGACGAACAGCGCCAGCCCCAGCGCAACGGTGGAATCGAGCGTCGCATAGCGTATCGCCTGGCGCGTGCCGGCCAGGCTCTTGTCGTGCGCCCGCGTCTGCACGATCGCCGAATGCAGATAGAGGTTGTGCGGCATCACCGTGGCGCCGACGATGCCCACGGCCAGATAGAGCATCTCGGGGTTCGTCACGATTTCCGCACGCGGCACAAAGCCCGACAGCACGGCGGCCAGCGGCGGATGCAGCCACACCAGTTGCGCCGCGAAACACACGCCGATCAACGCCACCAGGCCTATCACCACCGACTCGAGGCAGCGAAAGCCCCGGCTTTGCAGCGCAAGTATGAGCATCACATCGACCACGGTGATGCACACGCCCGCGATCAACGGCAGGCCGAACAGCAGGTTCAGGCCTATGGCCATGCCCAGCACTTCGGCCAGGTTGCAGGCCACGATCGCGATCTCGCAGAAGAACCAGAGCAACAGATTGATGCGCGGCGAAAACTGCTCGCGGCAGGCCTGGGCCAGATCGCGGCCGCTGGCCAGGCCCAGCCGCACGGCCGCGGCCTGGAACAGCATGGCCATCAGATTGGACGCAAAGATCACGGCCAGCAACGAGTAGCCGAACTGCGAGCCGCCCGCGATCGAGGTGGCCCAGTTGCCCGGGTCCATATAACCCACGGCCACCAAGTAGCCTGGCCCGGCAAAGGCCAGGGCGCGCCTGGCGTTGATCGTCGCGCCCGCGCCGCGCGGCACGGGAACGCTGCGGTGCACCTGCGGCAGGCTGGCAAAGGCCGCGGCATCCCGGCCTGCGGAAACGGGCGCACCGCGCTCCATGGCGGCGTCTGCGCAGACAACGGGCTCCATGACGCTATGCGCTTACGGAAGACTTGGGCTGTGCTCGGCGACCGCCAAAGCCGTCGCGCTCTGCGCACCCGAGGCCAGGGCGATCATGTCCATGGTGAGGATGGTGGCACCGGCCAGAAGGATCAAACTGCCGACGCAGCGGCGCGCGATGGTGGCGGGCCGCAAACGCCGCGCCACCGGCTTGTGCGAGGAGGTACTGGAAGAGAAAGCCATGGGAAACTCCTTTTCTACCAACGCGGATCTGTCGTCGTACCAGGCCCGCCCGCGCCATGGCGGGCGGGCCTGAACGGTCATCAGGCGTAGGCGCTGCTCATCGCCAGCGAGCCATTCACGCCGGCGGGGAAGAACCCGCCCTTGGACGTCGCATCCTTGTTCAGGTAGACGATGTTCAGCACGTCGCCCGGCGAGCGGCTGTAGGCGATGCCGTTGGCGTCGAGCGGCACGATGTTGGATGTCGTCGCGTCGCCCGTGATGCCCTGGTCCACATCGGTGGAACCGTCAAGGCTGTCGCGCGCGTTCGAGATGGCGCCCGCCGCATCGCGCAATGCGGGCGCAGCCAGCCCCTTGGAGTACAGCACGGTGCGTACCAGACCCGCGTGATAGGCCTCGGCCGCCAGAATGCCGGCCGCGGCTTCGAGGTAGGTCTTGTTGGTGATCAACGGCGCCGCGCCCTTGTATGCGGTAACGCCCACGTCTTCGAAGATGAAAGCGCCCAGCAGGAAGTTCTCGTCGTTGGCATAGGGATCGAAAGCCACGCCCGGCCCCACCAGGCCCGCGGCGCGCGCCGCCACGGAGAATGCGCCGTTCGGGTCCGTGCCGCCGATGTCGATGCGCGGCTGCGCCACCGCCGCTGTGCCCAGCGCCTTGCGCAGGAAAGCCACATGCGCAATCTCGTCCTCGGCGATTTCCTTGGCGTACTGGGCGACCACGGGATCGCGGAAAGACACGGCCCGCCCGCCGATCACCGCACCCTGCGTGCCCGTGCCGCTTTGCAGGTTGGCCGCCAGGCCGGTGCCGAACACCGCGTAGTGATAGAACTGCGACTCCAGATATTCGAGGTTCAGGGCGAAGTTCAATATCTCCTCATCGGTAGGCCCCGAAGCCTGGGCAATGGCATCGCCGCCACCGCCGCCGCAGGCGGTCAGGATCGCGCCGCCGGCCATGCCCACGGCCACTCCGCCCGTCTTTCTGAAGAAATGGCGCCGGTCTTCCAGCTTCTGCGCCCGTTTTTGCAAGACACCTATCAACACTGATTCGTCGGACATGGAAATTCCTCTCGATTCGCGTCGAACGCGAGTACCAACGTGAGATGCGCCTGCTGTTGAGAGCGCATGGTGTGGCAAGAAATGTCCTCTTTGCAGAGGTTCGCAGCGGCTCGAAAAGAAGCTGGCATCTCTTGCTGATAGTGGGTACGCAGCGGGCAAGGCGACTGGATTCACATTTTTTTCTAAATGTGCAATTTCCTTGTCCACGCAGCAGAGTCGGAGTGCGGCGCATGGCGCTGCGCGAAATTTCTGAATCCAAAGCCACGCGCTCCTGCGTATTCATTTCAGCCGAATCGATTTGGCTGATCAATCAACTCAAGGAGCCTTCCATGACATCGACCCAAACTACCCGCAAGCTGGCCTCATTCAGTCTCGCCCTCGTGATGTCTGCCGCCTCCGTGGCCGCCATGGCGGATGTGATGGTCGGCGGCGCCGCAATGCTGCCGTCCAAGGACATCATCGACAACGCGGTCAACTCCAAGGACCACACGACCTTGGTCGCCGCGGTCAAGGCCGCAGGCCTGGTCGATACGCTCAAGGGTCCGGGCCCGTTCACGGTGTTCGCGCCCACCAACGCCGCCTTCGCGGCGCTGCCCGCCGGCACCGTAGACACGCTGCTCAAGCCCGAGAACAAGCCCACGCTGACCAACATCCTGACCTACCATGTGGTGGCCGGCAAATGGGACGCCGCAGCCCTCTCCAAGATGATCAAGGACGGCAAGGGCATGGCCAGCATCAAGACCGTCAGCGGCGGCACCCTGGTGGCCAAGTCGAACGGCTCCAAGATCATGCTCAGCGATGAAAAGGGCGGCACGGCCACGGTGACGATCGCCGATGTCTACCAGTCGAACGGCGTGATCCATGTGATCGACAAGGTGCTGTTGCCCAAGTGATCGCGCGGGGGACGACGCGGCCGCGGCCTGGCCCCCATGTCTGTGATGGACAAGGGGCTGTAGAGCAGCCGCCTATTCCTGCACCACCGGATAAAACGGCCGCCCCTCGAACCGCGCCGGATGGTCCATCATCACCTCCAGCACCACCGGCAGAATCCGCGTCAACAGGGCGCGACCATCGCGCACCTGTGCGCGGTTGACCGAGCTGTTCCACGTCGAGCCGCCGTGCATCAACTGGTTGCGCAGCGTGTATAGACGCACAAAAATCTCGTACAGAACCCGCTCGGTATCCTGCTGCGCCAGCGCCCGGTGAACGCGCTGGCGCGCGTCGTCAAAAGCTTCACGCCAATGATCGGGCGTGGTGCCATCGCTGCGCGGATGGTTCAGTGCATCCCAGAACGGTTGGAACACATACTGGTTGTCCAGCAGCAGGCGAATCGGCCCCGGGAACACCTGCCATACGAGCGCCGAAAGAGTCTTGCTCTTGTCCAGCACGCACACATCGGCAATGAAATTGCGGAACGTCTGCCGCTCCGAGGCCACCGCCCCGCTGCCCTCGCCCAGATCCTGCGCATAGGCCGCGTTGAATGCTATCCACTGGAAAATAAATGCAACATCGTTGTCTGCATCTGCAGACTCGGCGCGTTGCAGCCAGCTCAGCGCACGGTGCATGCGCAGCGTAAACGGTGTGCGTTGCCGGGCAATCTGGGCCTGGTGACGCTGTGCCAATACGGCCAGCGCGGGCGAAAGTGTTGAGGAGGAAATTGGTTCCGTCATGATTTTCTGGTCCTATGTCGACGTTGTGCCTGGCTGCTTGTCAACGTTTGAGCCACTGCTGCACGCGGCCGATCAGCTGCGCCATTCCTGCAGGCATGCCGGTCACGGCGCGGGAATCCAGCGGCGAATGCCCACACCTGGGGCAGGAAGAGAAATGGTCGCGACCTGGAGTCAGCACATCGCTGCGCGCAGAGGTTGTTGTGCGCCAACTGCAGGATGGGCAGTGGTAGCACCGTGGAAGTGCGGGGACTGGCATGGTCACCCAGGCAAAGAGATTTGCTTCATAACTCCGCAAATCACACGGTTTTTAGCGCCATGCGCATGGCTTGCGCGATTCTCTTTGCCGTTCCCAATGCACCATCCACCTCCAGGGTTCGGAGCTGCTCTTTCAGATAGGCCAGCCGTTCCTGTGCCGACTGCGCGACCTCCGCCGGTGTTCGCGGGCGCCGACGTCCGCGCCCCAGTTCCATGGAAACCGTGCGCCGGGCACGATATAGCCCCAACTCATGCAGATCAAGCTCCAGGGCGATGACCGCATTTTCGAGTTCCTCAGATTTTTGCGAGTTTTTGGACATCGCGTCATACAGTCTGCGGAACGTGGCGTTCAACTCTTTCAATAGATCCGCACGTCCATTCGTCGGTTGATCGATTTCACGCAGAAAGGTTTTGAGATGCTGGCCTCTGTAGCGAAACTGCGTCGAGCGCGCGGAGCTGTAGGTACACAGGCCTGAGTACGCAATCCCCTCTGCATTCAGCAATGCCTGCACATTGTCCAGAACAGGAGTGAGGTCCGCCGGCGGACGTAAATCTGCCTTGTTGAGTACGATGTACAGCGGTTTTCCCTGGGCATTTTCCGATTGCAAAGAGCCAAGGAAATCGAGATCGGAGCTGGGTATGGTGCCGTTGACATCCAGGCCGATGACCCAGATCAGCGCATGCGCCTGCGCCAGGAACTCCAACGCGACCGTGCTGTCGTCATCTGTATATGCACCTTCCGACATCGCCGGGTCGTATCCGGGAAGATCGATGAATGTCACATGCTCCAGATCTCGCAGTGGGGTTTCAATGGCGGCAAAGGGGAGTATGTCGCGCAGATTGAATCCCAGGCTATCCACAAATCGATGGGAAAGGCGTGCATACAGGTCGAGAGGAATGTCGATCACTCCACCCTTGTCGGTGTATCCCTGAATCGTGCCGCGCGGGCCCGAGACAACATAGGTGGGAATCGAGGTCATCGGGTCTATGCCCACGGGCAGCTTGATGGCTGCACCGTCCATGAAACTGGAGATGAATGAGGACTTGCCGCTGCTGAACCCGCCGGCCACGGCCACAACGCACTTATCCAGCACGCAAGGAGAGTTGGTCATCAACTCCATGCGATCGGCCACGGCATGCAGGCGATACAGCACTTGCGCCACAACTGCGCTGGGCACATCCGCATCGCTGAGCAAGACACGCATGTCTTCCTGCAGCAGGTGACGAAACTCAATGACGCCCTCGTGCGATAGCGGCTCAGCCGAAAGAATTTGCGCCACAAAGTCGAAGCGGTCATCGTGCGTGACCGCAGCTTGTTCGTCCATGTACATCTCAATTCTCCCAATGTCCACGCACTACAGCGGCAGCCGGATTGCGCGCGCCGCAGCTTTGCCTCAATAGTTCGTGTCCATGCTCTCTGGAATTTTCCAGAACTGTGGCCGCATCGTTCGATTCGATGCTCAACGTTCGTGCGAGTTTCTGGAGTCTGCCCTCCACTTCGGCGCGCAAACGCTCTGTCCGGTTATCCATGTTTTCATCATGGGAGTCTGGAAACGCCGCTACCGCATTGACCTCTTGGCCCGCAGACAGTTCATAGAAATCGAGTTGCAGAGATTTCAACAACGTCCGAGCCGTCTGCATATTGCGGCGCTGGGCCTCCGATGCAGCCTCCAGTCCATCCATCAAGGACTCGAATTCCTTGTGAACGGCAACGGCGGCAGAGGAATGCTGGTCCCATTGCGCCAGCATGTCTTCGATGCCCATACCGTGGTGGCACAGTTCCTTGCCCAGTCTCGCGCTATAGGCACTGATTCCTTCGCAAGCAATGCCCTCGCTGTCGAGGATGTTCCGGACTTCCTGCATCACCCGCGTGACATCACCGATGGGCCGCAAATCGGCCTTGTTCAGAACCACATACAGCGGCTTGCTGGCGTCGACATGTTCGAGCAGGAACGTGATCTCATCGTTGGGAAGGGTTCCGCTGCTGTCCAGGCCCAGGAGCCAGAGCACGGCATCGGCCTCGCTCAGCGTGGTGCTGGCGATTTCCAGATCTGCAGCCGTGTCCACGACATCCGACTCGGCCGAGTTATAGCCGGGCATGTCGATGAAGGCGAGGTGTTCGAACATGGGCATGCGGGCCTGAAGCACCACGTAGGGCATGATCTCCTTGATATTGAAACCCATGTCCGAAATGAATTCGTGCGTCAGCCGGCCATAGTCTTGCGGTGTGAGCGTTGTGTGCCCGCCCTTGAAGGTATGGCCCTTGATATCCAGGCGCTCCCCCGGCATCACGTAGGTCGGAATGGCGGTTACAGGATTGATGCCCGTTGGCAGCAACGCCTCTTCGCATTCCATAAAGCTGGCGACAAAAGAGGATTTCCCGGCGCTGAAGCCACCCGCCACTGCCACAAGAAACTTGTCGTGCAGCGCGGGCGCATCGCTGAGCAATTCGACGCGCTGTGCGATGGCTTGGGCCTGGATCAGCGCATGGGTAGTTTCCTTGGCAGGCAGCTCAAGCCGTTGAACAGATTGAACGAAGTCTGCGGCAAGCCATTCCTTGAGGCGATGGAGCGCAGGGTTGTGAGCAGGCTCGCAACTCAGGATGGAACACACCAATTCGTAGCGCTCCTGCACCCGTTCGTTGGCGCGCATCAGGCCTGTATGTTCGGCCTGAAGTTGCGCATGCGTTTGCGCCAATGTTGCAAGCTTGGCCGATTGACTGTCGCAGGTGATCGAAAGCTGCTGGTAGTCGGCATCACGTTCATTCGATCGCTGCAGCAGAGCAGCATGCTCGGTCTGCAGTTGCCGATGGACTTCCGCCAATTCCTGGTGCGAGGACTCGGATTGCGACAGCGCTGTGCTGGTTTTCTCATGCTGAGCTTGCAAAGCCTTGTGGCGTGTCGTCAGCCCATCGTATGCGCGCTGGAATTGGGCATGAGTTTCCTCCAAGGTCGCAAGCTTGGCCGAAAGCTGCAGACACTCGGCATCACGTTCAGCCAAGCGCCGCATCAGCGCCGTCTGCTCTGTCTGCAGCTGCTTCTGGGCAGAAGCCAAGGTTTGGTGCGCAAATTGCGATTGAGACAACGCCGCGCTGGTTTGCTCCTGGTGCGTCTGCAATGCCGTGTGGCGTGCCGTCAGGTCGGAAAACTCCTGGCGAAGTTCACCCGCCTGTTCGAGCAATTGCGCATGGGCTGCAGAGAGGCTTTGGTAGGCCGCACTGCGCTCATTCAGTTGTCTGGCCTGCGTTGCATGGGCAGACTGCAGTTGCAATTGCTCAGCGTTCACTTTTGCCAGATCAGCATGCAGGGCGCTGCAATCGGCGATCAAGCGCGTCGTGCGTGCATCTGCCGCTTGAACTTTCTGCTGAACTTCGCGCACCAATTCGCCGCGCTTCCATAGCCAGAATCGCTGCAGTCGCTGGAGTGCGGGGGACAGACCATGTTCCAGCGACTCGGTCATTTCAGATCCTTCAACTCGGCAAGCAAGCTATCGTAGCGCTGCAGCGTAAGTTGTTTTTCCTTGATTTTCTGCTGCAGCTTCTGGATTTCGTCCTGGCAACCTTCAAACAACAGCGCTCCGATCTTTGCGGAACCGAGGCGATCCTTGAATGCCTCGGTGATTTCTTTGGCTGCTTTATTGGCTGCAATTTGCAAGCTTGCGAAGTACTTTTTGGCTGTAGCAACATAGCGCTCTGCCGCGCTCCCCTTGAGCGAGCCGCTCTGCAGCAATTCATCAGGCAATGCCGGCAAGGTGGGATCGTCAAATCCCCGCAGATAACGCAGGGCCGACTGGCAAGAATGCGCCAGTATCGTGATGTCGATATCGTGATCGTTGACGTCCTTGGAACTGCGCAATTCCCCGAGAATGCGTTTCTCCAATTCGGACCTGAGCGTCCGACGTGCCACGTTCAGGGGAGCAATGAGATTCTTGGAAAGGTCAGCATGCACGCGGTCCAATCCGGTGCGTATCGCTGTGGCGTTGACGGTACCTACGGTTTCCGTGCGGCGCTCCGTTCCCCAATCGTCCTGTCTCAACAACCATCCGAAACCACGCTTGAGACTTCCCGAAGCCCCATCCGAATCAACTCGGTAAGTGTTGATCTCGGTGCTTTTGGCTTTCTCGGTAACGTTCCGCAACTCGCATAGCACAGTATTGACGCCCTTATCCATGTGCTGGTGCAGGCGCGATGCAATGTCTTTCGCCACGGCGCTCACGGCAGTATCCACCACGCGAGCGCCCGTCACGCTCAATTGCCCAATGGTTTGAAGCTGTTGCTCCAGCATCTTCTCGTCGGATGCTTCCACGGTCTCGCGCTGTTTCCAAAGGAACTCAGGAATCTGTTTCAGCCGCTGCTGAAGCACATTCTCCTGCGCGTCCAGGAACGACTGGAGATTGCCCTCGATGATGGACTGCCTGCGCCCGCGCACCTGATCGAGCAAGGCATGGGTCTGCACGATGCCGGCGATGGAATCGAAGTGCGGGCGGGCAGCTTCCATGGACTGCGCAAATTCCGCTTGATAACTATGGCGCAACATGCCGTGGATATGGCGTGCATTGTCGTCCCAGGTAGCTTCTGGCTGTTTGGACAGCGTATAGGCTACGCTGGACGTCACGACCAGACGTGAATCGAGTTCATGCTTGAGCGTGTCCAGTCCCTTGCTGCCTTCCTGGGGAGCAGGCAGCGTCTGGCGAGCCTGCTGCGCAAGAGTGTCATGCAGCGCTTTCAGTACATCTGGCAGACAGCCTTTGTGCTGCTCATGCACGCTGCTGAACATCTGGCTGTCGATCTGGCTAGCAACCAGAAAAACTTCTTCCACGCCATCCTGCTTGACCAGGCGTTGCATCAGATTCAAATCCTGCTGGTTCAGGAACTGCCCCGAGGGACTTACGACAAATACGGCATGGCATTTGTGCAATTCGTCAAACGTGCGCTTTTCGCGTGAGACGATGGGATCGTTCACGCCAGGCGTGTCCACCACTTCCAGGTTCTTCAGCGCTTCCAGCGGCAAGTAGATCGACATGCATTTGGTGAACGGCGTGAACTTTCCCTGAGCACCTACATAGTCGCCCAACTTGCCCAGCAGCGCCCTGGTCTCCTTGCCTTCGATGCGCAAAGGTGCCTTGGGTGGACGGCCACCTGCGCTCTGGATATCGTCAAACAGCTTCTTGCTGCCGCCGAGTGCTGGGTCGTCATCCAGTTCACGGCGCACGGCAGCTTTGATGCGCTCAGGGTCTGGCGCGGCCGGGACAGCGCGGCCCCCGAGCCGCGGAACTCGGGCCTGGGTTTTCTCAAGGCGTTCCTTCACGCGGAGCTCGAATTCCCAGTCATAGTCGAGCGCGCGCTCGCGCATGTTCTCGATGTCGTCCTGCCCAAAGAACTCAACCTCAGCATATGGCGTAGCGGAGTAACCCAGCACAGTCAGCGATGCGGTCATCGGTGTCGCGGCTTTGGGCAGTACTTCCTTGCCATCGAACAGCAGCGCATTGAGCAGCGACGATTTTCCTGCCTTCACGCGGCCTATGATTCCCACTCGAAGACGCCCCCCCTCCTGAATGTCAGCCTTGAATTTCTGGCGCAATTCATCCACCGAGCGCGGGTCCGAATCCTTGTTTTCTTGCGAGTCCGGCGTATGCTGCCGCATTCCCCTGATCAGGTCTTGGTATTTTTCCTGGGCGATGACATCGTTCAGTTTCTGGATACGGCTCGCCAGCTGCTCCACACGTTGTTCAAGAGTCATGGGTACTTTCCTGCAATCCTGGATTTAGAGATAGTCTTCGGCGAGGGCCTTCAGCTCGCTGCGTGTTTCCTGAAGCGCGCCAAGGAGCGCATCCTTGCCGCCGGCTTTTCTTTCGATGGATGCCTGAGACAGCGCTTCTTTCTGCTGCTTGATCTGTTCCTCGAAGGCATCGGCAACCAGCTTCAGCGCCTGCTGCTGAGCGGACTGCAAAAAGAGCTGAACCTCCGGGCGCAGGCGCCTATCGATGTCGGGCAGCACCTGATTGCGCAGCGCTTCCTTGATTTTTTCGAGCTTTTGGCCTTCGCTGACTTTCCCGAAAACGCCTCCCAGGACCAGGGGCAACAAGGTCAGCGCCACCTTGAGAATCGGGTGAGGCACAAGCGTGCCCACGACGGATGCCATCCCCAACACGCGGGAGCGCACGTCGCCGCCCTTGCCGGAGATGCTGCCCATGGATGAAAGCAGAGCGGGCAGCAATTCCGATTGGAGCTGCTGCAGCAAACCGTCGGTCCAATCTTTCGACACGTGGACTTCCGGGTGCAGACTGCTTGCAACCCGCTGGCTGAAATCATCGACCATCTGGGCAGACATATGGTCCGTTGCCAGTCGGGCACCTTCGATCAGGCCGCTGCGCACCTCATCGGAAACGATGCGTGACAGTTCGTCGTGGCCGCCACGCAGCACGACCTGGGCCATGCTATCGACGGCAAGCTCAAGCCGGTGCCGCACATTCTTCAGGATGTCATCTGTATGGGAAACCAGGTCGGCACCAAGCAGCGCAGCGGTTTTCTGCTTCTGTTCCTGCTGCAACGCCAGCAAAGCTTGCGTCATTTCTTCCAGATGCCTGTCGTTGTCCGCCTGATCACGCTGCAGGCCATCTGTTGCTGCTTTCAGCACCCCGTCCAGGGCACGTTGCTGCTGCTCGAGCGCTGGCTGAAACAACGTGATGAAAAGTACCTCGGGGTCTATGCTCGAAAGCATGGCCTGCACCGATGCGGCGTTGCGCTGACTGACTGCACACACGTTGGCCTCCAGGCCATCGTCTTCCAGGCGCTGGCCGATATGGGTACAAATGGCTTCCACATCCGCGGGCGTGCGCAGATCAGCCTTGTTGACGCAGATCGAGAAGCTGCGACCCAGGTGGGATATCTCATCGATGCGATTCAGGGTGGAGCTGTGCAACGTGCCTTCTTCCACGCTGACCACAAACAAATAATGTGCGCCTTCGCCGATATAGCGGGCAATGGCCTTGTTGTGAGAGTCCAGCGGAGAATTGAAGCCGGGCATGTCGACCAGCACCAGTGGAGCCAGGGCAGCCAGCGCATCATTATTGAGATACAGGCGTACGCAGTCGATTTCTGCGGCGCGGGATTGCAACTGGGGTAGATCTTCGACCCGGAACTCTTCAGTGTGTTCATCGGTAAAAAATACCTGCAGCCGCTCACGGACATCATGGCGCAGTTCGGTGGGAATGGCCGTTTCTGGCGTGATCGCGACGGGCAGCAATTCATTTCCAAGAATGGCATTGAGCAGGGAGGATTTTCCTGCGCTGAATGCGCCCACTACCGGCACCAGAAGTTCCTTGCTGCGGATGGACTCCGCCAATTGACTTACCGGCTGCAGATCTATACCCAGCTTCAATGCAGCAGACTGGTTTTTTTGCAATGTGCGCTCAATAGCGCTCAGATAGTTCAGGAAATTCTGTTGTGCTTTTCGCATGCTGACGCCTTGGAATTGTTGGCTATTAAATGACCGTGAATCGATTTTTTATCGTCGGAATGTGATAGGGACTTACTCAGGAACCCATTTCTTCAACGCTTCTTTCAGCCCGTTCATGAGTGCCTCATGCCACTCCACCGGCTTGACAATGCGCACGTTCGGCAACCAGTAGCGAACGACAGGCAGCAACTGATTGATATGGTTGATATGGGTGGTGACCAATATCGAACCATCGGGGTCTTCGCGGTGCTGCTGCTGGGGCAGCAAGGGACGGCGGGTGAAGTAATGGGCGATTTCCCGATTCACGCGCAGCAGGACTTCCGTGGTATCGGTGGTGAACCAGACGTCGTCCTTGGCATTGATGTAGTCGATGTGAGCTCGCTTGGGCAGGAAGGTGCTGCTCTCATCGACATGCAAGCCGTCAATCAACGCGACGCTGAAATTCTTCAGCTTTTCACCCTCTTCCGCGGCCAGATACCAAACACCGTTTTTGTGGATCAGCCGGTATGGCTGTACTTGGCGGGCCTTGGCTTTGTAGTTGAAGCGGCAAACTTGATGCAGTTCGGTTGCAACCTGCAGCCGGGAAAATTCCTGCGTGCGGGGGCGCAGATCTTCCTGCGCAATGGGTTGCACGTGCATGGGACGCTGCTGCTCGGGGGTATGAAGCTGCTCCAGCAGATAACGCAAGCTATTGTCGGGAAACAGCTGCTCCGTTCCTGACAGGCGCGCATATCCATGCAAGTGCTTGGCGGGGATGCTGCTACGGGCTGAACGTGTAAGAAGCCAGCGCCCATCTTCATCGCGCTCGACAATGCCGCGCAAGCGCTCGCCGAGATCGCGCTCTATCGTACGCACATCCACCTGAAAATCTTCGGCAAGCTGATGCTTGTCAAGTGCGTCGCCTTGATGCAGCCGCGCCAGAATATGAGACAAGCGCTGGGCCAGCTTTTCGCCTTTCGACACTGAATCTACTGACTGGAAAGCGGACATTCAAAAAACTGTGAAGTAGTTAATGAATGTAACTATAAGTGTTGGGTGCGACACGTTGTGTCGGTTGCTGGTTTTCCGAGATTTTTTCTGCTTTTATTTTTGCCCGCAACGCTCGCAGAACAACGCCAACACGCTCATCGGTCCGGAAATGGGAAAACACACGATGCCCTGCTTCAGTCATCGCCTTGAGCTGCCTTTTTAGAAGCGGGAGAGCTTCACATTCCAGTGAAGCCCTGATCTCAGATTGCGGCGGTATACAGCAGGCCCCCGTCCAGCACGCCCACCAGCTCGGCCGTAGGATGTGCCAGCGCGTACTGCACGGCCGCGTCGACCAGCTCACGCGAAGCCAGTTCACCGCTTTGCAGTTGCTGCACGAACGGCTGCAGCTGCTGCTGCGTGCCCGCGCTGCCCGTGGCGTTGGTCCAGAGCAATTGCACCAGTTCCTGCGCCGTGAACGCATGGCCTTGCTGCTGTTGCAGCGCGTCGATCGCGAAACCGCTGAGCACTTCGACGCTCATGCCGGAATCCAGCGCCGCCAGACCCGCGCCCGCCAGGCCCTGGTGCGTGAGTCCCGCGGTGCCGAACAGCACCGACAACAGGCCCGCCACCTGGCCGGCCGTGCCTTGGGTGTCGAGCGCCACGCTGACATCTTTCAGGTGCAGGCGTTCCACGCTCACGGTTTCAGCCATGTTGCCGTCGATCAGCGAGGTGCCTTCCCAGCGGTCAATGCCGGTGCGCGCCAGATGCACTTCGCTCCAATTCAGTTCGACCCGGACTTCATCGTGGCCGGCCGTGCCCAGGTTGAGCTCCGGAATCACGTCCATGCGCACGATCTGCGCGTTGTCCTGCAGGCCGGCGACCAGCTGCTGGGCTGTGAGGCCGGGGAACAGCGCGGGCGCCGCCTGCAGCACCACTTCGGCGACCTGCAGTGCCGTCAGCGCGCTGTGCTGCTGGGCCCAGGCGCCCTGCTCGGCTGTGGGCGCTAGGCCCAGCCAGCGCGTGGCGATATGCGCCACGGCGGCTTCGGCCTCGCTGTCGGCGATGTACAGCGCCGGGCCGCTGTCGAACTTGACCTGCTCTATGGATTTCAGACGATCGACTTCTCCGCTGGCCCGGTGCGTGAAAACGAGGAACTGACCGTCGGTGGCCAGCGTGTAGTCGGCCAGGCTGCCCGACTGCAGCGCGGTGTCCCAGCCCAGGCCGCCGTCGAGGCGGTCGTTGCCCGTCCCGCCCGACAGCGTGTCGTGGCCCGTGCCGCCAAACACGATGTCGTTGCCCGCATCGCCGAACACCTGGTCGTTGCCGCCCAGGCTGCCCACGGTGTCGTTGCCGCCGCCGCCATGCAGGATGTCGTCATCGGCGCCGAGCACCGTCCATTGGGCTGCGCCATCGCCACTGGCCATGTTCTGGCCCGCACCGCCAATGACACGCACGTCACCGATGACGGCGATGAAGTCAACGTTGTCCACCTGTATCACACTGCCCGCAGGCAAGGCGCGAGCGTCGAGAATGACCAACTGCTGGCCGTCGCCGGCCAGTGTGCTGCCGCGCACAACGAATGGAACGCTGGCGTCGAAACCGGTGCCCGCGCTCAGCGTCAGAGTCTGGATGTGCAGCACGGTGGAGGGGCTGACTGCGCTGTCGAAGAGACGGCCCAGCCCCAATTGGTCGGCGTCGCCGCCCGCGCGCTCTATGCGCAGCAGCAGTTCGTTGAGCGCGGCGTCGCCGCGCAGGCCCGAGGCCACGCCCTGGGCCTGCACGCCCACGCCCTCGGGAACACCGATCTCGAGGATGGCGTGGCCATCGGCTGCCTTGACAATGGCAATGTCAGCCAGATTCGCGTCGGACGTACCCGGGTCGTCGTCGCGCACGGCACCGACCACCGGAATGCTGATGATGGTCGTGCCGCCTTCGCCGGGGCGGGTCACGACTTGCACACCATCCACGATCTCGACGGGGTTCGCCGGATTGGTGGGTTCCGTGGGGACAATGGGACGTGCAGCGGCGATCAGCGCATAGCTTTGCATGACGGGATTGGGAACAAAGCCATCGCTTACGCTGATGGAAATGGCGGCGGCCCCGGCTGCAGCGGCCGTGAACGTCGCGCCAGCCAGCAGCGAGTTGATCGCCGCCGACGATCCCTGCAAGGTGTACGCGCCTGCGAGCAGCGTCACCGTGACGCCGCCGTGCACGCCTACGGCCAGCTGACCTATCGTTCCATTGGTGGCGGCAAGCGTCACGGTCAAGGCATCGCCGTCCGTATCGGCCACGGTGAAGTCCGCCAAAGCCGCGGCAACGCCCACGGTGACCGCCGAGGCATTGGCCGGCACTCCGGCAATGGCAGGCGACAGATTGGGCGTCACCGAGATCGACAGCGTCCGCGCGAACACATTGCCCGCGGCATCGGTGGAGGAAACACGGACGCTGTGCGGGCCCGGGCCTGCCGCGGCCGGGTCGTTGATGTGCAGTTGCCCGCTCACGATGGAGAACAACGCGTTGTCCGCATCGCCCTGACCGCCGACCAGCGCATAGGTGAACGGCGCGCCCGCGCTGCCGCTGTCGGTCGATTCGAGGTTGCCGACGAGAGCGTTGAAGCCGGCGACATCGCGCACCGTGCTCTTCGACAGCACGATGTCCGTGGCGGCCTGGGTGTCGACCGCCAGCGCGGCGGCCGCACCGGCTGCGCCGGTATTGCCCGCGGCATCGGTCTGGCGCACTTGCACATCACCGGCAGCATAGCTGCCATCGGCCAGGTCGAAAGACGAACCCGCGCCCGCATTCCAATTGTCGCCGCCGTCGATGGAGTATTCCCAGCTGCCATTCGGCTCCAGACCCACGACATCGACCCTGGGGTTGGACGTGACGCCATCGCTGCTGTTGCTGCCGGTATCGACGGCCAGCGCCAGGGTCGGTGCATCGGGGTTGGTGTGATCCAGGGTATAGGTTTGGCCCGAACCGTAACCGGCGAAGATGTCGGCGCCCGTGGCGACACTCTTGATATTCGTACCGCTGGAATCGAGGTCCAAGCGCAGCGTGCCATCGCCCGAAAGGCTTCCCACCGTCACGGTATAGGTGATGTAATCCGTCGTCTGCACGGCAGTCACTGCCCCCCCTGCGGATCCCGTCGAAGCCAGCAGGAAATCGCCGTCATTCACGCCAGAGACCGCTTCGCTGAAGGTGACGGTATAAATAACCTCCGCAGCGTTGGTCAGTTCGCTGGCGCCCGTTTCGCGAACGATGCTGGCGACGGCAGGCGCATTCACCACTGTCAGCGTGAAGTCCGAAAAGACGGTGTAGGGTCCATGGGGCGCCGTGCCCGCATCGGTGACCCTCACCCGTACGGCCAGCCCCCCCAGGTCTTCGTCTGCGGGCGTGCCGCTGAACACTCTTGTGGCCGCATCGAAGTACAGCCACGAAGGCAAGGCCGTGCCATCGACCAGTGTCGCCGTGTAGGTCAGCGTGTCGCCCGCATCGGGGTCGCTGAACGCGGCTTCGGGAACGGCAAACGAAAACCCGCGCTCCACGGACGCAATCTGCGCTTGCAGCGCCGCACCGACGACCGGGGTCTCGTTCACATCGGTGAGCGTGATGGTGAAATCCTTATCGAAGAACAACCCGCCCTCGTCCGTGGTGCGCACCGTGACCGCATAGCTGGACTGGGTCTCGAAATCCAGCGTGGTTCCCGCAGCGAACTGCAGTTCGCCGGCAACGATCACGAAAGCCGCAGCGTCGTACCGCTCGACAATGGAGTAGGTGTGCAGTGTTCCTAAATCCACGTCGCTGGTCGATAGCGTGCCCACGACGCCATTCGAGTCTTCGGCGACCGTGGTGCTCGACAGCAGGATGTTGGTGGGCGCGTCGTTGACACTGGACACCACCAACTGCGCGCTGGCAGTGCCCGCGGAAAAAGCCGAGATGCCGCCGTTGTTCGCGGCGGTGTCGGCGCTGCTGCGCACGATATTGGTCGAGGCCGTGCCGCTGGACTGGTCCCACGCACGCACGGTCAGCGTCGCGGTTTCGCCATTTTCCCGGTCCGGTTGATAGCGAACCTGCGACGTGGACGACAGCAGCAGCGCCGCACTCTGGCTGACCACACCCAACTCATGCCACGCGCTGCCGTCGATGGAGTATTGCCAGGTGCCATTGCCGGATGTTGCCGTGACCGCAACGCCCGACAGCGCCAGCCCGTCCGGGTCGGAGTGCGTCAGCCCTTGCAGCAGCGTCGACACCAGCGTGCCCGCGGAATCCGTGTCCTCGTCGGTGCCTGCAAGAATGTAGGGGCCGCCGCCGAGCACCGGCGCATCGTTGACCGCTTCGAGGGTGACGGTAGAAGCGATCGCCGGATTCGACGTATCCACGCCGCTGTTGGCTGTGCCGCCAGTGTCGCTGATGGATGTCAGGGTGACTACACGGTTGGCACTGTCGGTGGGGTTCTGGCTGGTGTTTTCATAGGCCGCCGCGTTGAGCAGCGCCAGCACCGTCGATGCCGGCAGACCGCCGGCCTTCACCAGCGTGACGGAAGCTGTGCCCGCGGCCAGTGCCACGGAGTAGACCAGCCCGTTGAGGCCAGTGGTGCCGCTGTTGTTGTGGGTCAGCGCGATCTGCGCGCCGTCGAAGATGAAAATCTCGCTCGCGCCGTCGGAGACATTGCTGACCGTGAAAGTCAGGCCTCCGATGTTCTGGCCAGCCTCTACCGCATCGACGGCGCTTGCCGTGAACAGCAGCACGGGGCCGCCATCCTCGACGAAATCCGGATGGGTCGGCGTGGCAGTGACGATAGGCGCATCGTTGACATCGGTCACATTGACCGTCACTACCGCGGCCGTGCTGGTGCCCCCGTCGCCGTCGGCGAGGGTGATGGACACGCTGCGCGGCGCGGTACTGGGCGCGGTCGTATTGCTATTGGCGTAGGTCAGGCTTTGCAGCAGCGCCGTTACTGCGGGCGGCGTGGCGCTGACGCTGTTGAAAGTGACCGTCAACGGACTGCCATTGCTGCCTCCGGCGATCGCTCCGATGGCGATGCCTTCGTAGGTCACGCTACCACCCGACACTCCGATCTGACCCAACCCCGTGCCCGTGCTGCGGACCCCCAGCACATCCTCTGCGGCAGTGCCGTGCGCCGTGATCTGCACCGTGAGTGTGCCGCCATTGAAGTCGTCCGAATCGCTGTCGGTGACCGTGGCATTGCTGCCGAGGTCCAGCAGCACGCCGGTCGAGTCCTCCAGGAAATTCACCGCGTCGCCGTTCAACGCGTCGACCACAGGAGCGATGTTGGGCAACTGGACATTGGCGACTCGAAAGCTGTCCAAGGTGATGTGCGAGGCGCTTGCGGTGGCGCCGCTGATCATGATGCTGAACTTCGACAATCCGGTGAACTGGCTGAAATCGGGTGTGCCGAAGAAGTCGCTGCCGGCCGCGCTGTTCATCGCCGTGGTGATGGTCGCTCCCCCTGCGAATTTGGTGCCGATGATCTTGATGTCGTATGCGCTGGAAATTCCGTCCACATACTTTTCCAACGCCAGTGCGGTCAGGTCAAACTGGCCCACATTCAGCCCGTCGGCAGACACTTCGAACGAGCCATCCGTGCCGACATTCGTGTTGAGGAAAACACCGATGTCCGTGGAGCTGGACGCACCCAGCGCGGCACTGCTTCCCAAGGCAAATCCAGGAACAAAATGAGACAGGTTGTGGCTCCACAGCACGTCGACCAATTCATCGCTGGGCGCGCCCATGGCCTGCTTCAGGCTGATCGTCGAAGCGATGTTGAACGTCGCAGACGGCACTCCCCCATTGGCGTCACCTCCAGTGTCGCGCAGGCCGGTCAGCGTGACGATGCGGGCGCTGTCGGCTGTCAGGTCGGAAGTGTTGCGGTAGCCAAGGCCGTCGATCAGGGCCGAGGCCTCGGCGGCGGAAATTCCAGTGGCTTTCTCGAGGGTGACGGTGGCCGTCGTGCCGCTCACGCTGACCGACACGGCAAGGCCGAGGCCGGGCGTGGTCGTCGCGGCGCCATCGACGAGCGACACACTCTTGCCATCGACGCGCAAGACCTCCGCAGGGCCGTCAGCCAGGCCGGCAATGCGCAGCGTGATGAGATCGATTTTCTGCGCATTCTCCACAGCGCTGACGCTCACGTTGGAGAACAGATCTGCCGGCAGCGAGGCGCTTTCGTTGAAGAGTGGGTCGACCGCCGTCGCGCTCAGCGTGGGCGCCTGATTGGGTGTATTGGCAGGTGGCTGGGCGGCAATGAGCGAGGCGTCGTAAATGTCGAAACTTTCGACATTGAAGTAATCGGTCACATCCCGTCCTTCCGGGCTGCCAGGATCGATGATGTCGAACTGGATCTTGATGGTGTCGAGTTGCTTGCCTTGCAAGGGACCATAGTCGATGTCGTATGCGGTGTCATAGACGCCGACGCTGCTGAAGGGCGCGGTACGGCCGACCTCGACGCCGCCGGCATAGCCGATGACGACAATTTGGCTGTAATCGGTTTCCGCCATGCCAGCGGCGCCGCCGGTGTGGAAATCACCGATCACCGCGCCGTTCAGATAGAAGCTGCCGGAAGTGGTGAAAGTGAGGGTCGAGGTGTAATTGCCCTCCACAGGACTGCCAACGATATAGGCACCGCTTCCATCTGCGCCAAGACTCCAATTTTGATCGCCTCTGTTGCTCGCGGCGCTGATGGTGAAAAATCCATCCTGGGTGACGTATGCACCGTTTCCAGAGGGGGTGGCTCCATTGAAGTTGTACGCGGGTTCAGCTCCTGGCGCGCCCACCAGCAGCGCGTCGAAGGCCTGCGCCTGCGCCGCATCGAACACCGGTACGCTGGCGATGGCGCCGACCTCGAACTCCAGATCCCAATCGCCGCCAAGCCTTGCCGCGCCAGTCGAATCATTCGAAGCAGCGACGTCGGCGCCGCTGGCCTCGGCCAGCAGGCTCACGAAATTCCGGCCGGTTTCGTCCGCCGCCACGGAGCAGCCGTAAAGCAGCCAGTCGGCCCCAGGCGCGAGATGTGAACCCAGGGCAGCGAGTTCCTGCGCATGCGTGCGCACCGCGGCCGCGTCAAAACGCAAGCCGTCAAGCAGCACGAATCCCGCGCCGCCATGGGAAATCAGATCCAGCGCGTCCGCAGGGCGGCCCTGCAGCGCCAGTTCGGCCGCCGCTGCCGTGATCTGGGCCAGCGGATCATTGCCGGCCTGCAGCTTCAGCACCACGCTTCCCACGGGCAGGTCTGCAAGCAATTCATCGGGAATGGCGACGGAAGGGTCGATGACGATCAGGCGGGTGGTGGTCATGGCGGCAGACTCGCTAAAGTGAATTCAGATGGAACGCAACGCCACGCACTGGTACATACGAACCAGGACGTGGCGGCAACATTTACTGACGTGAGGGGAAAATGCCTTGCAGCGCGATGATGAAATTGGTGCCCAGATAGGGATTGCGGATCTCCACCGGCTGGCTGGTGCCAATCGGCGCGGATGCCGTCTGCGGCACCGTCACCGTGCCGTTCAACGTGACGTTGAACGGCGCCAGGGTGTCGGAGTTGCTCTGCGCAGCGCCGTAGATGGCCGTCCCCCGGCCGGTGGAAGCGGGCACGGCGTTGGCCGGTGCGCCGGTCGTTGCGGCGGCGATGGATACAGGAACGGCGACCGGCCCGGTGGTGGACACATTGACGGTCTGCGCGGGAATCTGCACGGTGTGGATAGGCAATTGCGAAGTGTTCAGCGTCACGCTGGGCGTGCCGGCAATCTCGCCTTGCACGACAGCGGCCAACCCGGGACCCTGGCCTATGCCTACAGGCGTGCGGCCACGGTAATCGGGCAGACCAAAGGTTTGCTGGCCGTTGCCGCCAAAGGTCGTGCCCAGAAGCGCGAACAGCGCCTGGTTCTGCGCCACTCCCACCAGGGCCCCATTGGCCGAAGCCCAGCCAACGGGCGGGAAGTTGAAGCCTACGAGGCGAATTTCGCCGAGAAACGGGTCACTCATGATGGACTTGCTCGCTTGGAAAAAAGGAAGCACAAGGCAAGCCGCCGGGGCGGGCTGCCGATGAAATCCGCGGTGCCCGACCCAAGTCGGGATACCGCGGCAGGAACCACCGCAAGGCCTTACCCTGGCCATCCGTATTGCGGTGAAACGACCCGCCAGGTCAACCAGCCCGGCGGCGCAGCGCTGCGCTAGGCAACGACCGCGGAATCAAGTTCGACGTGAAAGACCGCCTCGAGCCGGGCCTGGGCCGAACGTCCGGGCCGCATCGGCGCGACGAACAGCAGCCATCCGGGATGAGGCGCAGATTCACCATCAGCGGCCACAGGCGCAATCAGATAGCTGCCCTGGGGAGCGTTGATGCCGGGCAGCAGATCGAACATGGCGCTGTAAGTGGTGTGCCAGGCATCGACGGCCGTGCCCCCATCGACAGAGGTCAGCGTTGCCGGCACGCTGCGTCCCTGCGAGTCGGTGATGGAGAAGGCGCTGCCGACGAGCGCCTGCAGCGCCTGCTGCGAAGGAATGGTTTCTGCCATGGAGAAAGTCATAGAGTTGGTTCAGGCACCGCGGCAATCCGCCGCAGACGCAGATAGATCTGGTTGTCATCCTCGATGACGAAGCCCAGTCGCTCGTAAAGCCGCCGCGCGGGATTGAATGTCTCGACATGCGCGACGACCGGCCGCTGCAGCTGGTCTGCCTGCCGACACAATGCCTGCAGCAGCAAAGTGCCCAGGCCCCGGCCCCGCCAGGCGGGGCTCAGCGAGATGTCCACCAGCCGAATTTCGGCGCCCGCGTCGATGAACAGGCGACCGATGCGCCCGCCTTGGCGATGGACCATGATCAGGTGGTCGGCCCGGGTGTAATGCTGGTCGTAATACTGGCGCTGCGCGGCCCACTGCTGCGCAAGAAACCCGCGCTTGCTGTCATCGGTCCAGGCCGTGGGCGCAAGCTCCTCCCATCGTGTCGAGGCATACAACTCGCACAGGAAGTCGCTGTCCTGGGGCGTCACGCAACGCAGCTCGACATCGAAAGCCGCAACGATCTTCCGCAGGTGTTTGCCCAGCGCAGATACGCTTTCTTCCTTCACGCAAACCACCTCTTCGGTCATCGCTGATCCCTTCCTTGACGTTGCCATCCACGAAAAAACTCCGGACACTTTATTGGAATAAAAAAATTAAAGCGATAACTTTTTTATTCAAATAACGTGTTTTGTTACATGTAGCCCGAGGATTCGCGTCAATGACTAACGATCTGGCGAAGAAAAAACGGGTCACCGAAGCCTTTGGGTGACCCGTTCAGACAAGTGCTTACAAGTGGACAATGTTAAGTAAAGCGCGTCCTGCGGACAATCACTGATATCAAGGATATGACCCCCTCACGTAGCGTCCCTTGATCGCGGGCCATGAGGCAACTGCGGTGCCTCGCTTCAATGGCGGCAGCCAGGCAGGGTGCGTGGCACGCATAAAAAAACCCCGCAAATCAATGACTTGCGGGGTTTCTTGGTACCCCATGCAATCGCATGAGGCAACAGTCCGAACTCAGACGTTGAACAGGAAGTTCAGCACGTCGCCGTCCTTGACCACATATTCCTTGCCTTCGGAACGCATCTTGCCCGCGTCCTTGGCGGCTTGTTCGCCCTTGAGGGCGATGTAGTCGTCAAAGGCAATGGTCTGCGCGCGAATGAAGCCGCGCTCGAAATCGCCGTGGATCACGCCAGCGGCCTGGGGTGCGGTGGCGCCGACGGGCACGGTCCAGGCGCGGACTTCCTTCACACCGGCGGTGAAGTAGGTCTGCAGACCCAGCAGGCTGAAGCCGGCGCGGATCAGGCGGTTCAGGCCGGGTTCGTCCTGGCCCATTTCGGCGAGGAACATGTCGCGGTCTTCGTCGCTCATTTCGGCCATTTCGGCTTCCATCTTGGCGCAGATGGCGACCACGGGCGCGCCCTGGGCGGCCGCGTATTCCTTCAGGCGATCGAGCAGCGGGTTGTTCTCGAAGCCGTCATCGCTGACGTTGCCGACGAACATCGCGGGCTTGGCGGTGATCAGGCAGAACTGCTTGAGCAGCGGCGCATCTTCCTTGGAGACCGGCACCACGCGCGCGGGCTTGCCTTCGTTGAGTGCGGCCAGAATGGGCGTGAGCAGCGACACCAGCTTGGCGGCTTCCTTGTCGTTGCCCGACTTGGCGGCCTTGCTGTGGCGGTTGAGCGCCTTTTCGACGGTGGTCATGTCGGCCAGGCACAGCTCGGTCTGGATGACTTCGATGTCCGAGATCGGGTCGACGCGGCCGGCAACGTGGATCACGTTGTCGTCTTCGAAGCAACGCACGACGTTGACGATGGCGTCGGTTTCGCGGATGTGGGCCAGGAACTGGTTGCCCAGGCCTTCACCCTTGCTCGCGCCCGCGACCAGGCCGGCGATGTCGACGAATTCGACGATGGCCGGAACGATGCGCTCGGGATGGATGATCTCGGCGAGCTGCTGCAGGCGCGGATCAGGCACTTCGACCACGCCGGTGTTCGGCTCGATGGTGCAGAAGGGATAGTTTTCAGCCGCAATGCCGGCCTTGGTCAGTGCATTGAAGAGGGTGGACTTGCCCACATTGGGCAGGCCCACGATGCCGCATTTCAGGCTCATGGCAGGGCTTTCTGGAAATCTGGGGACAAACCCGGTATTTTAAGGCTTGGGACATATCCTTGCCAGCCATGCCTTACGGGCATGGCGGAAACCGGGCTGTCCCCCGCGCGAAAATCGCGCCGGCGATCAGAACGCGTGCGACATTCCCACGCCGAAAGCGGTGCGCGATTCCACATGCGCATCGCGCTTGTTGCCCAGGCTCGCGTACAGCGTGGTGCGCTTTGACAGCGCGTAGTCGGCGCCGAGCGAGACAAAGCGGTTGGTGTCCTGGTTCAGCCGCTGGTGGCCATAGCCGGCCTTGAGCGTGGTCGCGCCCATGCGGTAAGTGCCGCCCAGCGTCGTGGAGCGCGACTTGGCGAGGTTGCCGGCGCTGCGGCTGTCGTCATGGGCCACCATCAGCGCGGCGTTGCCGAAGGTGTACTTGCCCGCGAGGAAGCTGTTCTTGTCGCCCACGCTGTTGCGCTCGTAAGCCGCCATCGCGGCCACCGCCTGCTGCTCGTATTCGAGCACTGCGGAATACGGGCGCTCGGTCGCGCCGAGTTCGCGCTGGCGTTCGGGCGAGGCGCTCAGGCGCAGCGTGAAGCCCGCGATCTTGGGCGAATCGTAGAAGATGCCGTTGTTGATGCGGCCGTACTCGGCCGTGCCGTTGTTGCCGAATGGATCGCTCGGTGTCAGCGCATGCCACTGGTACCAGGCGGGCGAGGCAATGCGGTTGAAGTTGCCCCAGGGATCGAACTTCCAGTCCTGCGCCCACATCGCCGTGAGGGCCCGCCCCACGCGCACCGTGCCGAAGCTGCCCTGCAGGCCCACGGTGGATTCGTCATGCCAGAAAGGCTTGACGCCCGCGCCTTCGGTCTCGCCTCTATCGAGTTCTAGGCGCGTGCTCAGGCGGAACACGGCCTTGAGGCCGCCGCCCAGATCTTCGAAGCCCGAGATCGCCACATTGCTGCGCTGGATCGTGCCCAGCTGATTGACGCCATCAAAGCCGCGATAGACGCCCGCGTCGAGCAGGCCGTTGATGGATACCGAGGATTGCGCCCAGGCGGGCACGCAGGCCGCGAGGGTGCCAAGGACTGCACAGGCCAGAAGCCGGGGTGGGTTGCAGCGCATGATGAATTCTCCTTTGGTCGTTCGCTGGACGCGACGCCGTTCCAGCCCTTTTTGCAAAAGCAGAAAGCTAGCGCTTCCCGGGACCGGGCGAGCGTCTGATCAGCGAATGGAATCGAGGCAGGTGCCTCGGCGGTGGCCGGGCCTGCGCGTCTTGCGCGCATTGCCGACCGGCAGAAAGCGGCGCGGCCGCACATCCTGTACGCGCCTTGCAAGAAGGGCGATGGCAGGGGCGAACGCCGCAGCATCGAGAGAGCCGCGCCGGGCATTGGAATGAAGTACGAGATGCCTTATTCCGGCCCCGGCGGCCCTGGTCGGAACGACGGTGATCGCGAAGTGGAATTCCACCGCGCGCCGTCTTCCAGCAAACATTCTATTCACCGCGTCTCGCGCCCGCCCAGGAAAAACCCCGCCATGCCCTCAGCGTAGTTCACGGGAACGTTCTGCGCCCAGGTGTATCTATACATGCCATGCGATCACTTTTTCGAGGTATTTGCCGCGCGCATTCTGCGCCGGGCACCGAGGAATACGCAGCCTCCTACAATCCCCAACATGGCGCAAACCTTTGACATCTGTATTCGTGGGGCCGGCATCGTGGGCCGCACCCTGGCCCTGTTGCTCGCCCGTGAACGCCTGCGCGTCGCGCTGGTGGCGTCGCCGACGCCGCCGGCGGGCCACCATGACGTGCGGGCCTATGCCCTGAACGCGGCTTCGCGCCAGCTGCTCGAATCGCTGCGCAGCTGGCCCGACGCCCAGCACGCGACGGCCGTGCGGCACATGGAAGTGCACGGCGACCTCGACGGCAATGTGCATTTCGATGCCCAGGCCCAGGACGTCGCCGCGCTGGCCTGGATCGTCGATGTGCCCGCGCTCGAAGCGCGGCTGGGCGAAGCCGTGCGCTACCAGCCGCTGGTCGAAGTCGTTGACGCCCCTGTGGCCGCGCCGCTCACGGCCGTCTGCGAAGGCCGGGCCAGCCGCACGCGCGCCGAGTTCGGCGTCGAATTTTCCGTCGTGCCCTATGGCCAGCATGCGATCGCCACGCGACTGCATTGCGAGATACCGCACGGCGAGAGCGCGCGCCAGTGGCTCGCGCCCGAAGGCATCCTGGCGCTGCTGCCGCTCGACGGCCCGCAAGGCCAGACCGTGGCCGTGGTCTGGTCCATAGACCAGGAAAACGTCGATGCCTGGATGAAGACCAGCCCCGAAGCGTTCACGCAGCGGCTCGAAGACATCAGCCAGGGCGCGCTGGGCCGGCTCACGCTGGCCAGCGAACGCCTGAACTGGCCGCTGCAGCAAGCCATGGCCGACCGCTGGAGCGGCACATCGGCCGACGGCCGCAGCTGGGTGCTGGTGGGCGACGCCGCCCACAATGTGCACCCGCTGGCCGGCCAGGGACTCAATCTGGGTCTGGGCGATGCCCAGGCCCTGGCGCGCGTTCTGCAGGAGCGCGACGCCTGGCGCAGCGCGGGCGACAACCGCCTGCTGCGCCGCTACGAGCGCGAGCGCAAGGCCGCGCTCGCTCCCATGGGTTTGGCCATGGACGGTCTGCAACAGCTGTTCACGCGCCGCGAAGCGCCTTTGCAGGCCTTGCGCAACTGGGGCATGAAAGGCTTCGAACACAGCGGCCCGATCAAGAACTGGATGGCCCGCCAGGCCATGGGACTCGGGGCCTGAACGCAGGCTCCGCCTGACGCGCCCGCCCCTCAATGACTACGGAACACTCGCTATGAAACTCATTTTCTCCCTGCTGGCCTCTGCTCTTCTGTCCGTCGGCATGACGGCCCAGGCCCAGGACGCCGGCCTGCGCAAGACGCTGACCGAACGCATTCCCCAGCTCGACAAGATCGAGGAAGTGCGGCCCACGCCCATGGCGGGCCTGTTCGAAGTGCGCATAGGCACCGACCTGTTCTACACCGACGCCAAGGGCAACTACCTGATCCAGGGCGAGCTGATCGACACCAAGGCGAAACGCAACCTGACCGAGGACCGTATCAACCAATTGACGGCGGTCGACTTCGCGTCGCTGCCGCTCAAGGACGCATTCACCATCGTGCGCGGCAACGGCGCGCGCAAGATGGCGGTGTTCGAAGATCCGAACTGCGGCTACTGCAAGCGCTTCGAGCGCGACCTGCAGAAAGTCGACAACGTCACCATCCACCTGTTCCTGTATCCCATCCTGAGCCCCGATTCGGCCGAGAAGTCGCGCAACATCTGGTGCGCCAAGGACCGGGTCCTGGCCTGGCATGACCTGATGCTGCGCGACAAGGCCACGCCGCCAGCGAGCTGCGACACCGCGGCGCTGCAGCGCAATCTGGCGTTCGGCCGCAAGTACAAGATCACCGGCACGCCCACGCTGATCTTCGCGAACAACGCGCGCGTGCCGGGCGCGATCAGCGCCGCCGACGTCGAAAAGCACCTCTCGGCCCAATGATCGCGGGGCGCGTCTCGCGCCCCGCGCCTTTCTTTCCCGCGGCTCCGGGCATGCGCCCAGGGCCCTGCCCTGAACCATCACGCCATGCCCAAGCACAACGCCACCCTTCCCGCCGACGTGCATTACCACGTCAGCGCGCATGACCTGCACGCCCGACTGTTCGCCATCGAGTTGCGCGTGCAGTCTCCGGCCGCGCAGCAGCAGGTCGCGCTGCCGGTCTGGATTCCGGGCAGCTACCTGGTGCGCGAGTTCGCCAAGAACCTGCAAGGCCTGCAGGCCACGCAGTCCGGCGAGCCCGTGGCGCTGCGCCAGCTCGACAAGCAGCGCTGGCAGATCGACTGCGTGGCCGGCGTGCCGCTGACCCTGAGCTACCAGGTCTGCGCCTACGACAACTCGGTGCGCACCGCCTGGCTCGACGCGCAGCGCGGCTTCTTCAACGGTACCAGCCTGTGCCTGCGCGTGCTGGGCCAGGAAGACACGCCGCACAGCCTTGAAGTCGCGGCCACGGCAGCGACGGCCGACTGGTCCGTGGCCACCGGACTCACGCCCGCGCGCATCGACAAGCAGGGCTTTGGCCTGTACCGCGCGGGCGGCTACGACGAACTCGTCGACTGCCCCGTGGAAATGGGCAAGTTCTGGAGCGGCTTCTTCGAAGCCGGCGGCGTGCGCCATCAGTTCGTGGTCGCCGGCGCGGCCGAATCGTTCGATCACGCGCGCCTGCTCGAAGACAGCCGCAAGATCTGCGAAGCCGCGATCGCCTTCTGGCAGGGCGCGCCCCACGGCCGCTATGTGTTCATGCTCAACGTCGTCAACGACGGCTACGGCGGGCTGGAGCACCGCAATTCGACGGCGCTGATCTGCGGCCGGCGCGACCTGCCGCGCGTGGGCGACAGCAAGACCAGCGACGGCTACACCACGCTGCTGGGCCTGATCAGCCACGAATACTTCCACACCTGGAACGTCAAGCGCCTGCGGCCCGACGCGTTCGCGCGCTATGACTACGACCAGGAGAACTACACCGAACTGCTGTGGTTCTTCGAAGGCTTCACGAGCTATTACGACGACCTGCTGCTGCTGCGCGCGGGGCTGATCGACGAGGCGCGCTATCTCAAGCTGGTCGCCAAGACCATCAACCAGGTGCTGCAGACACCGGGCCGCGCGCTGCAAAGCGTCGCGCAGTCGAGCTTCGATGCCTGGGTCAAGTACTACCGCCAGGACGAGAACACGGCCAACAGCACCGTGAGCTATTACACCAAGGGCGCGCTGGTCGCGCTGTGCCTTGACCTGAGCCTGCGCCGTGAAGACCGCAGCACGCTGGACGCCGTGATGCGCGCGCTGTGGCAGCGCTGCGATGCCGGGCCGATGAGCGAAGCCGACGTGCTGGCCGTGCTGGAGCAACTTGCGGGCCGCAGCTTCGCGCCCGAACTCGCGCAATGGGTGCACGGCACGCAAGACCTGCCGCTGGCCGAACTGCTGGCCGCGCACGGCGTGCGCCTGCAGGCCGAGCCGCCCCAGCCCGCGCAGCGCCTGGGCCTGCGCGTGCAGGAGAACCACAGCGTGCAGATCAAGGCCGTGCTGCGCGACGGCCTGGCCGAGCGCGCGGGCTTCATGGCCGGCGACGAGTGGCTGGGCATGGAACTGAAAAGCGGCGCGGCCTGGCGCATTGCGAAGCTCGAAGACCTGGCGTTCTACGCGGGCCAGGCCGGCGAAGTCACGGCGCTGATCGCGCGCGATCAGCAGCTGCTGCGTTTGCCGCTGACGCTGAGCGAGACCGATGCGCCGGTGGCCAATATCGGCCTGGCGATCAGCGACAACTCGCTGGCGCGGCGCTGGCTGCGCGATGAGCCGGCGGTCACCGACGAAGTGCTGCCCTGAGCGGCCGACGAACCGGGGACAGCCCCCCTCCCCGGCCTTGGTTATAGTGGCAAAGGCACACACAACTACTACCGGAGATATCCCCTTGGCCTACGAAATGCTGGAAGTTCGCACCGAAGCCGACAAAGTCGGCGTCATCACCCTCAACCGCCCCAAGCAGCTCAATGCCTTGAACGAACAGCTCATGACCGAGCTGGGCGCGGCGCTGCAGGCGTTCGATGCCGACGGGAGCATCGGTTGCGTCATCATCACCGGCAGCGAAAAAGCGTTTGCCGCGGGCGCCGACATCGGCGCGATGGCCAACTACAGCTTCGTCGATGCCTACAAGGGCGACTACATCACGCGCAACTGGGAAACCATTCGCAGCATCCGCAAGCCGGTGATCGCTGCGGTCTCGGGCTTTGCGCTGGGCGGCGGCTGCGAGCTGGCGATGATGTGCGACTTCATCATCGCCGCCGACAACGCGAAGTTCGGCCAGCCTGAAATCAAGCTGGGCGTGATTCCCGGCGCGGGCGGCACGCAGCGCCTGCCGCGCGCCGTGGGCAAGGCCAAGGCCATGGACCTGGCGCTGACCGGCCGCATGATGGACGCCACCGAAGCCGAACGCGCAGGCCTGGTGAGCCGCGTGGTGCCGCTAGCCAAGCTCATGGACGAAGCCCTGGGCGCGGCGCTGCAGATCAGCGACTTCTCGCAGATCGCGGTGATGGCCGCCAAGGAATCGGTCAACCGCGCATTCGAAAGCAGCCTCAGCGACGGCGTGATGTTCGAGCGCCGCCTGTTCCACGCGCTGTTCGCCACTCAGGACCAGAAGGAAGGCATGGATGCGTTCGTGAACAAGCGCCCCGCCAAGTTCACGCACCAGTGAAGCAGAAGATTTTTTGCAAGAAATTCCTTGCCAAGTGTGAGGTCGCTATTTTTTGCATATAATTGTTGGCTTAGGTCGTATAGCTCAGTCGGTTAGAGCGCAGCATTCATAATGCTGATGTCGCAGGTTCGAGTCCCGCTACGACCACCAAACAGGAAACCGCAGTGTTTGCAAAAACACTGCGGTTTTTTCTTTGCCGCAGCGCAATTTCCAAGCGCCGTTTCGGCCTAGGGATAAAAGTTTCCAACCTGGCGGCAACGGAAATTTCTTCCTGTATAATTTCGGGCTATCGGTCGTATAGCTCAGTCGGT
>NZ_JAHCDD010000058.1 GCF_018413525.1 Acidovorax sp. CCYZU-2555 | reverse complement strand
TCAAAAGCCTGGCCGCGGCCAGCCAGAGCGCGGCCATACTGCCGCTCGAAGAGGTCAAGGACCAGCGCAATTCGCCCGATGTACAGGTCCGCCATCTGTCGCCGCAGCTGATGCGGCCCATGGCGATTGCGCACCGCTACCTGCAGGCACCGAACATGGCCGTGGACAATGTGCTGAACATGCTCGCGGAGTTTGCGAGCTGAACATCCTGCGCAGACCCGCCGTGTTCAGACGGGCTGCGCGCCGCGCGGCGCCAGGCCCTGGAGCAAGTCCTGGCGCTGCGCATCGAAGGCCTGGGCCTGCGCCAGCAGCCACTGCTCGATTGGCTCGAGCAGGCGCGACGGCTGCCGTCCGCGCGCAAAAATGTAGGAGGCCTGCGAGCGCACCCGGCAGCCGAACAGCGGCACGAGTCGCCCTGCCGCCAGGTCTTCCATGATCAGCGCGGTGCGGCCCAGCGCCACGCCCTGGCCGGCGCAGGCCGCGCTTTGCGCCAGCATCGCCAGGTTGTAGGTGCGGCCCAGCGCCCAGTCGGGTGGCGCCAGCGCCATCTGCGCGAACCAATGCTCCCACTCCTGGTGGGCCGCAGCCCCCTCCCACGGACTGAAATCGTGCAGCAGCATTGCGCCCGTGAGGCCTTCGGGCGTGGCCAGCGCGGGGTGGGCCGCCACGAAGGCCGGGCTGGCCACCGGAACCAGCCATTCGCTGAGCAGTTCGTGGGCGTGCAGATCGGGGTAGTGACCGAGGTCGAATCGCAGCGCGGCGTCGACGCCGTCGTTGAGCATGCGGCTGCGGTCCAGCGCGTGGAACTCGGCTTGCACGCGCAGGCCGATCTGCGGATGCTTCTGGAAGAAACTGCCCAGCCGGGGCGTGAGCCAGGCTATCGCGAACGACGGCGCGCAGCTCATGGTCACCGGCTGGGCGTCGTTCACCTGCCGCAGATCGACCAGCGTGCTTTCGATGGCTTGCAGCGACTCGCGCAGCACCCGCGCCAGCCGCTGCCCCTCGGGGGTCAGCGCCAGCGCGCGCGGCGAACGCAGCAGCAAGCGGCGCCCCAGCCACTGCTCCAGTTGTTTGACCTGCTGGCTCACCGCACCCTGGGTCACGCACAGATCTTCCGCGGCGCGCGTGAAGCTGACATGCCGCGCCGTGGCGTCAAAGCAGCGCAACCAGGACAGCAGCGAAGGAGATAACAGGCGGGCGGTGGAGTTGGTCATTAGTAATACTATGGCAGACCTGACTATAAGTTGCTTGCCAGTTGCTGCGCTGGGGCCAAGAATCGGCACTTCATCGTGAAAGACTGCCGCCCAATGTCCACCCCCTCCGAAACAATCACCCTACTGAAAGAATCCCTCCCGGCATTCTGGATCAACCCGACCCGCAACACCTCAGTGGTCGCGCTGGAAGTCGGCAGCGCGCTGGCACCAGCCGGCGCCGACACGCCGCCGGCTGCGCGCAGCATTAGTTTGGCTGATATAGAGGCCGCACAGTCACGCTTCGAGCGCTTCGCGCCGCTGCTGGCGCGGCTGTTTCCCGAACTTGCGGCCTGCGGCGGCGCGATCGAGTCCGCGCTGTCGCCCCTGCCCGCCATCACCGCAGCGCTGGGCGTGGCCGACGGCGGCGGGCGGGTTTTCGCCAAACAGGACCATGCGCTGCCCGTTGCCGGCTCGATCAAGGCGCGCGGCGGGCTGCACGAAGTGCTGGAATACGCCGAGCGCGTGGCCGTGGCCCATGGCCTGCTGCCCGCCACCGCGGGCGAAGTCGACTATGTCGCGCTCGCCAGCGAGGGCGCGCGCGCCGTGTTCGCGCGTCACAGCGTGGCCGTGGGCTCGACGGGCAATCTGGGCCTGAGCATTGGCGTGATCGCTTCTGCCCTGGGCTTTCGAGCCAGCGTGCACATGTCTGCCGACGCCAAGGAATGGAAAAAGCAACGCCTGCGCCAGCGCGGCGTCGAAGTCGTCGAGCATGCGGGTGACTACGCCCAGGCCGTGGCCCAGGGCCGCGCCCAGGCGGCCACCGATCCCCTCGCGCATTTCGTCGACGACGAGCGCTCGCTGTCGCTGTTTCTGGGCTATGCGGCCGCGGTCTTCGGGCTGCGCCGCCAGCTGGCTGAGCAAGGCATTGCCGTCGATGCCGAGCATCCGCTGTTCGTCTACCTGCCCTGCGGCGTGGGCGGCGCGCCCGCGGGCATTGCCTTCGGCATTCGCCAGATACTCGGCCCGCATGCCCATTGCTTCTTCGCCGAGCCGGTGCAGTCGCCCTGTGTGCTGGTGCATATGATGGACGGCGCCGACGGCCCGCAAGGCCCGCACCCCACGGTCTATGACTACGGCCTGCAAAACCGTACCGAGGCCGACGGCCTGGCCGTGCCCCAGGCCTCGCGCCTGGCCAGCGCCGCCATGCGCGCGGTGCTGGGCGGCATCTTCACGGTCGAGGATGCGCAGCTGATGCGCTTCGTCTACCAGCTCGAACAGGCCGAAGGCTTGCGCGTGGAGCCTTCGGCTGCCGCGGGCCTGGCCGGCCCGGCCATGCTGCTGGGCACGGCAGAAGGGCGAAGCTACCTGCGCGATTGGCAACTCGAAGACCATCTGGCGCAGTCGACACACCTGGTCTGGACCACGGGCGGCCTGTTCGTGCCGCCCGCGCAATACCAGCAATTCTGGGCAATCGGGCGCGATCTCGCGGCGCAGCAAGCCTAGCCTTGCACCCCACGGCAAGCGGCATGAGTGCCGCGCCGTGGCCGCTCAGCGAAAGCGTGCGGGATCGTAGGGCGTGGGATCGACGTAAGGCGTCTGGCCGCACAGGCGTTCGGCCAGCAGCCGCGCCGAGGCCGGCCCCAGCGTGAAGCCCTGGTGGCCATGGCCGAAGTGAAACCACAGGCCCTGGTGGCGCGGCGCGGGGCCGATGATGGGCAGCATGTCGGCGCAGCAGGGGCGCGCACCCAGCCAGGGCTGGGCTTCGACCGGCTGGCCCAGGCCCAGCAGCCGGTCGGCGGCGCGCTCCGCCACCTGCAGTTGCACCGGCGTCGCCGGCGCTCCAGGCGCAGCAAATTCCGCGCCCGTGGTCAGTCGCAGGCCGCGCTGCATGGGCGTGAGCACCACGCCGTAATCGGTGTCGAGCATGGGCCGGCGCAGTTCTGCGCCACCCTGGTAATGGCGGTGGTAGCCGCGCTTGACGAACAGCGGCAGACGGTAGCCCAGCCGCCGCGTATGCGCCTCGGCCCATGGGCCGAGCGCCAGGACCGCTGACTCGGCTTCCAGCGCGCCGTCCACTGTCTGCACGCTCCAGCCCAGGCCCGTCTGGCGCAGGCTGTCGGCATCGCCTTGGGCGATGCGGCCTCCGCGCTGCACGAACAGCGCGGCATAGCGCTCGACCAGCGTGCCCGGGTCCGAAATGGTCCACGGATCGCGCCAATGGATGGCGCCGGCCAGGGTTTCGCGCAGCGCGGGCTCCAGCGCAATCAGCTGCGCACCGTCGAGTGCCGCGCAATCCAGGCCATGGGCTTGCGCGACCCGCGCCGCGTCGCGGAACGCGGCATCGAACAAGGCCGGCTTGCGGTAAAACTGCAACCAGCCGTCCTTGCGCACCAGGTCCTGGGCACCCGCCGCGGCGATCAGCGGTTCGTGTTCCGCAATGCAATGCGCGATCAGGCGCGCATAGGCCGCGCAGGTGTTCGCATACGGCGTGGGCGCCGAAGCCTGCCAGTAGCGCAGCAAGCGCCCGGCCAGCGCGGGCATCGCCGTCCAGTGCACATGCACGTCGTTGCCCTGCCCCGTCGCCACGCGCCACAGCGCCTGCCAGCTGCGCGGGAAGGCGTAAGGCTGGACGGCCTCGCGCTGGATGAAGCCCGCGTTGCCGTACGAGGTTTCACGCCCCGGCGGGCGGCGGTCGACCAGCACCACCTGACGCCCGCGCTGCTGCAGTGCCAGCGCCGTGCTGACGCCGACCATGCCCGCGCCAAGAACCAAGACTTCGGATGCCATGATTTCTGTTCCTGTTCGGGAAGTGGCTCAGCCGCGCAGCGCCGCGACGACCGCGATCTCGATGCGCGCCGGCGCGACCAGCTCGGTGCAGACGGTGGCGCGCACCGGAAGGGGATCGGCAAAGTGCACGGCATAGGCTTCGTTGAAGGCCGCGAAGTCTTCCTTGTGCGTCAGAAAGACATTGACCGAAACGACATCGCTCAGCGCCAGCCCTTCGGTGGCCAGCGTGGCGGCAATGCGTTCGAGCGTCAGGTGGGTCTGCGCGGCAATGCCTTCAGGAATGCTGCCGTCGGCGGCAAACGGCATTTCGCCGGACAGAAAGGCCAGGCCGGCGGCCAGGCGGATCTTGGAGAAAGGGAGAGCGGACAAGGCGGTCATGGAGAGAGCTTTCTGGTGAGAAAAGGCGCAAGGCGCTGAATTTCCCTATTCTGCAGAGTCGCCGGGCCCGCGGGAGCCTGCGCACTGTGCATAAATCAGAATGTTCCATTGCCTATCGAGCAATCGGCGCCGTTCAGGGGTCGGGATGGTTCTCCGGGCCCGCGCCGGCCGCGGCGTTCGCGCCGTCGTTGCAGATGGCCGCCACCAGATATTGCACAAAGGCCTGCACGGCCTCCTGCTGATTGCGCCCGGCCAGCGTCTGTACCTCCAAGTAGCGCTCGTTCATTTCGCGGTCGCGCAGCGGAATGGCGCGCACGGCGTTGTCGCCGCGGCGCGTGCGTATCGACAGCTCGCCATAGAACGCCACGCCCAGCTCGCTGCCCGCCGCGTAGCTGACCAGCGCATCGGCGTGGTTGCTCACCAGCACCTGGCGATAACGCAGGCCCTGGCGGCTGCAACTGATGTCGAGCAACTGCCGCAACGAGCTGTTCTTGAGCGGCAGCACCAGCGGATAGGCGCAGACTTCGCGCAGCGACAGTTGCTGGCGCCCGGCCAGCGGATGGCGCTCGCCGAGAACCGCCAGGATGGGGCTGGGATGGCGCAGCTCGACACGGATGTCGGCCTCGGGCACCGAGCTGAGGGTCAGGCCTATGTCGACCTCGCCCTCGCGCACGCGCCGCGCCACGTCGCCCTGCGGGCAGACATCGAGCCTGAACACGATGCCCTCGTAGCGGCGCTGAAACTGCGCGATCAGCAAGGGGATGAAGTCATGGGCGAAACCTTCGACCGAGGCAATGCGCACCTGGCCGGTGCGCAGCCCGCGCAGCGACTGGATCTCGCTGGTGACGCGCTCTATGTCCTGCTCGACGCGGCGCGCGTGCGCGGCCAGCAGCTCACCCGCCGAATTGGGCACCATGCCGCGCGAGCGGCGCTCGAACAGCAAGGTGTCGAGGTCGCTTTCCAGCCGCGCAATCTGGCGACTCACGGCCGACGGCGCCACGTTCAGCCGCGCCGCGGCCTCCTTGATGGAGCCCGTGCGCACCACTTCCAGGAAATAGCGCACGGCCGCCTCTTGCAGCACCCGGCTGTGGCCCGGGGCCGACCCTGTCTTCGTTTTATCCATCGCGCCGTCTTTCAAACATGCATGAATTCAGTTTTTGGCAATCATTCATTCTAAACATTGCGCTTGTGGCATCTCTCAGCGACTCTTAGCATGGACTCATATTCACCGTGCCTGGCGCATCGGACGATTGTTGTGGGTCCACCCAGATGGTCGTTTTTCGTGCAGGTTTTTACTGTTCTCTCGTCTCTTCGACCCTGCCTCACCATGAAATCAATCACTGCCTTCACCCGTCTGGCCATGGCTTGCTCGCTGAGCCTGGTCGCAGCCGTTCCCGCTTTCGCCGCCGACGTCTATCCGTCCAAGCCCATCACGCTGGTCATTCCGTTCCCGCCGGGCGGTGCCACCGACGTCATCGGCCGCCTGCTGGGCCAGAAGCTCGGTGAGAAACTGGGCCAGCCGGTGATCATCGACAACCGCCCGGGCGCAGGCACGATCATCGGTGCGACCTATGTCGCCAAAGCGCCGGCCGACGGCTATACGCTGCTGGCGAGTTCGGGCAGCACCTTCACCGTCAATCCCTCGATCCGCAACAACCTGTCCTACGATCCGATCAAGAGCTTCGACCCCATCGGCATTCCCGCGCGCACCGGATTGATCGTGCTGGCCAACAGCGCGGTGCCGGTCTCGGGCGTCAAGCAGTTCGTCGACTACGTCAAGGCTTCGCCCGGCAAATACGCATTCGGCTCGTTCGGCAGCGGCACCACGGCCCACTTCGCGGGCGAGCTGATGCTGGCCAAGACCGGCATGCAGATGACCCATGTGCCCTACAAGGGCAGCGCCCCGGCCATGACCGACCTGATAGGCGGGCAGATTCCGTTTTCGGTCGACACCGTGGCCGCGGCCCTGCCCCAGCTCAAGAACGGTAAAGTCAAGGCCATCGCCGTCACCACGGCCAAGCGCTCGGCGCTGCTGCCCGACGTGCCGACCTTCGCCGAAGCCGGCTTCAAGGACATCGACATGGACACCTGGCTGATCCTCGTGGCGCCCAAGGGCATGCCCGCCAACGTGAAAGCCAAGCTTGAATCCACGCTGGCCGCGGTCGCCGCCGACCCCGAAGTGCAGGAAAAGCTCAAGGCCCAGGGCTTCGACCCGGCCTACGCCAGCAGCGCCGCGGCCTCCGCCCTGATACGCAAGGAAATGCCCATCATGAAGGCCCTGGCCGAAAGCGCGCACATCACGGCAGACTGACATTCATCCATCGAGACATCCATGAGTACAGCCACCCCATCCAGCCCGCAATTGGTCGAACTGCCTGCCGTCGAATTGCGCCGCCTCATAGGCGCGCGCCAGATCTCGCCGGTCGAGCTGCTCGACGCCTGCATCGCCCGCATCGACAGCGTCAACCCCTACGTGAACGCCGTCACCGCCACCTGCTTCGATCGCGCACGCGCCGAGGCGCGTGCCGCCGAAAAGGCCGTGATGGCCGGCGAGCCATTGGGGCTGCTGCACGGCCTGCCGCTGGGCGTGAAGGACCTGGAGCCGACCGAAGGCCTGCTCACCACCTGGGGCTCGCCGATCTACCGCGACCATGTGCCCACCCAGGACATCGAGCTGGTGGCCCGCCTGCGCCGCGCGGGCGCCATCGTCGCCGGCAAGACCAATGTGCCGGAAATGGGCGCGGGCGCCAACTCGCGCAACGATGTCTGGGGCGCGACCGGCAATCCCTTCAACCCCAACCTCAACGCCGGCGGTTCATCGGGCGGCTCGGCGGCCGCGCTGGCCTGCGACATGCTGCCGGTGTGCACCGGCTCGGACACCGGCGGCTCGCTGCGCATTCCGGCCGCCAAATGCGGCGTGGTGGGCTTGCGCCCGTCGCCCGGCGTCATCCCCAGCGTGCGCAAGCTGCTGGGCTGGACGCCGCTGTCGGTCGTCGGCCCCATGGGGCGCACGGTCGAAGACGCCTGCCTGCAGCTGGCCGCGAGCGCGGGCATGCACGCCGGCGATCCGCTGACCTACCCGCTCGATCCACTGTCCTTTCTGCACCCCGCGCGCACCGACCTCAGTCGCTTGCGCGTGGCCTGGACGACAGACTTCGGCACCTGCGATGTCGACGACTGCATCCGCGCCACATTCCAGCGCAAGATCGCTTCCATGCGCCATCTGTTCGCGGCCTGCGACGAAGTCCGGCTGGACCTGGGCGATGTGCACCGCTGCTTCGACGTGCTGCGCGCCGAATCCTTTGTGGCCGGCATGCACGCGGCCTATGAGCGCGACCCCGACAGCCTGGGCCCCAACCCGCGCGCCAACTACGAAATGGGGGCCCGCATGAGCCTGCTGGACGCGGCCTGGGCGCAAGCCGAACAGACGCGGATACTCAAGCAGTTCCAGAACACTTTTGCCGACTACGATCTGATCCTGTCGCCGACCACACCGGTCTCGCCCTTCCCCTGGACGCTGCCGTACGCCGACCAGATCGGCGGCAAGCAGCAGGCCAACTACTACCGCTGGCTGGCGCTGACCTATGTGGTCACGCTGACCACGCACCCGGCGATCTCCTTGCCATGCGGCACTGACCACGCGGGCATGCCTTTCGGCCTGCAAGTGGTGGGCGGCTTTCGCCGCGACCACGAACTGCTGGGCGCGGCCCACGCGATGGAACAGGCCTTCGCCGCCCAGGACGAGCTGCGCCGCCCGCGCCCAAACCTCGCCGCGCTGCGGCCGGCCGTGCCCGCGCTGACCTCGATCGTCACCGCGCCGCCCGTGCTGCATGCGCAGGGCGCGGCGACGGCGGCGGTGTCGGCGGTCTGACGGGCCGCGGCGCGCTGGCTTTGGCGGCACACGAGACCAGGAACGCGGTCTCTGCGCCGCCGAAAGATGCATTACACGGCGGTTTTCAAGAAGATATACGGACTGTTTTCTTCCTGTTCTATGGCCTCGATGTAGTCACCTCCATTGATCCTTTGCGTTCGCAAATAGTCAATAAGGTAGGGCTTGCTGGCGGCCGCATCGGAGGCATCGCGCAACACCCGGACAGCAGCCAGGCCTTGATCGACCGCAGGGCCGAATGACAACGGCGTCAAGTGGGTGAACAGGTTGCTATAGCTGGACGAGACCGTTTCCGAAACCGCCAATGCATGCCGCAATTCATTGGTCCGGATATCGCAGTCGATGCGAACACTGTTGCAGAGCATCAGCATCTGCGTCAGTTGCCAAAACATGTCTGGGTCGATCGGACCATTCGCTTGGACAGTGAAGGTAATCTCACCTGCGAAGAAACCCGCTTGATCAGCCAGGCCGGCGGCAATCTCCGAATACTCGCGGCGTGGATCAGACAGCTCTGGTGCGTGCTGCGCGCGCTGCAAGAGACTTTTGGTGAGATGCAACTGCTTGCGCAAGTCCCTGTGGGCCGCGCTTTCGAAACCCGCACGGATGGCTTCGCCGACATGCTCCATGCGCTTTTCCAGCGAGTTGAATCGCTTGTGCATATGGTGGAAGCCCGCAACGCTGACGCCAACCCCGACCAGAGACACGCCCAGGGTCGCAACCTGAAGTGATTGCAGCACTCCCATCATCACTTGGAGCTGATTGATTTTCACGCCGGTGTAAATACTCGCTCCGGCGTTGACCACTTCAGCCCCCATGGAAATGGGCGAAAAAGGGCCGGAAGCCAAGGTGGACAGCACAGACTGTGCGACCCCCGTCTCCTGGACATGGCGAACGATTTGTCCCGTCGCCGCGTCTTTCAGAATCGTGCCGTATCGCACCAACTCACCTGAAGCGACACGGCCCAAAAGCTCAGCCGATATCTCGAAGGGTATGCTGCCTATCATGATTCTCTTGCTTCCATCAGTTTCCCGGACAGGTGTTGTCCCTGATCACGAAAGTGCTCGGCAATGCCCGCGGATCCGAGCATCAGCGTCTGGATACGCGACAAGATCAAATTCCGTTTCGAGGTTTTGAAACCCAGATCGTGGAGAGTGGCGCACTCGGCATTCAATCGGCGCAGATCGAAAGCCAGATCGACCTTGCCAAGCAAGGCCCATTTCTGAGCGCTCGCCTTCAGCTTCGCCTCTTCTTGGCGCAGGACTGCGATGAGCGGCACACGCACAAGGCGAACAAAACTGTCCTGAAGGATTTCATCCGATGGTCGCGCAATCACTTTTCTGAACAGACTGGTGTTGCCCAGTTCGGCATGCATCTGCTCAATAAATAACTCCTCCAATCGCGCAACGGTGAGCGTCACATTGGCGTGGAAGTTGTCACGCCAATCGAGAACTTCACGCCTGAACGCCAAATCAGGCAGCTTGTTGAAGTCAACGAGCGACTCCACCGGAGTGTCCGCCAAAGTTCCGGCGACTGTTTCACTCCCTGACTCGTTGGGCTCCTTCGCCACCGCCTCACCGCCAGCGGAGGGGAAGAGCGATTTGACGTCACGCTGTAGAAATGCGACCGTCTTGCGCCACAACCCTTCGGGCGCTTGCAAGTTTTCCGCGGAGTTTGGATGCATTGGTAAATGGTTCATTGGGGCCCTATAGGTCGATCGGCATAGGCCTGCACACGGATAGCATTCGAGACGCAAATGATCTGCTCATATGCTCTGCTGCGTCGCAACGTCCATGCTGCGGTTTGACGCCAAGCCACTCGAATAACTCGAAAGCTGCTCAACCAGTTGTTCCTGCCACCCGTGGGGCGACAAGATTCGCACACTAGGTATCCAGTACCTGACAATCGGCAATATCTGATTGGGATGTCCTACTGTCGTCTCGACCGTCAGCGTGCCATCCGCTGTTTCGCTGATGATCTTCTGGTGCGGGATCAACTGCCGGCGTTTGAAATATTCCGCGGCTGCAGCGGCCACGGACAACAGCACTTTTTGCGGCTGCGGCGAGTGCCAGATGCCCTCTTCGGTTTGAATGGCAGCGTCTACGCTGGAATCGCGTGCGAAGGCTTGGTCCTGCACCTGCACCGATTGGATTTTCCCGACACCGAAAGTCTTGAGCCTGCCGCCATGCACCGCTGCCAGGTACCAGATGCCTTTGGTGTTGAGCAGGCGATAAGGTTGGACGGCAAGGTAGACCTTGGTCTGTCCGTCCTTGAGCAGATCGAGATCCAGCAAACGATTCTGCACCACGGCTGTTTCCAGTTGACTGAATACGCCTGCTTGGGCGGACAGGTCCTCGTAGTGATGACCACGTACCAACCATGGAGCCTGGAACTGCTGGCCCAGCATATCTTTCAGGAAGTCTCGGCCCAGCGATGGAAACAAGCCTTTGACACCGGCCAGCGCCGCGAAACGTTCGATGTCCTTGAAGTTCAGCTTGCCAAGATAGGCAACTTCAAGATGGTATCGACCCCGCGTTTTAAGCAGCGGCAAGTACACCAGACGTACTTTGAGATCACGCTGGATGGTTCGAACATGGGTGCCGAACTCATCAGCCAACTCAGCGGGATCGAGGTGGTCGCCCTGATTCAGTTTGATCAGTATCTGTGACAGCCGGTAGGCAATGGTGTCATGCTGACCATGCGTCATGGACAAACGCTCTGCTGGCGTCCCGCGGTTTGCAGGCCCCCAGATTTCTTCAATTAATTGAGCCATACATGGTGCCTGTTCATTGCTTGTCAGCAGGGGCTGAAGTTTTCTTACGCAGCCAGAACCAGGCAACAGCAGCCAATCCGACCAGGATTGCAGTCAGCAGCAACTTGATCACCATAGTCAAGATGCCGACGGTTGCCGACAAAACACCGAATTTTGTGAGCACCCAAAAAAGAAAAGCCCCAAAAATAGCGACCCAGAACATGTGCAACCTCCAGCGATCCAATGGAAGTTCCAGTTTGGCGGTCGCGCTGGACAGGTCGTGTCGTTTTTGACAGCGAATTGTTACATATAAAGCAATAGGCAGGGCGACAAAAGTCTCCGCGTCCGGATAGCCATGCCCACGCCCCAGGACACAGCATTTTCCCGCGGTGGTGATCGGAAAGCCGCTGATTGCTGCAGCTTTCAGCGTTTGGCTGGGGCAATGGCTGCTACGCAGCGGTTTCGGTCGGTCGACCGGGAACGCCTGGTTCAAAGTCTCGGAATCCATCCACTCAACGCGCAGCAGCGCGAACTGACACAACTGGAAAAAAAGCAAGGTGACTACCGGCATACTCGGCGCTGGCCAAACGTCTGGAGCGCGGCGGCCAAGGACGAGTGCAGGCATGTGCAGAACCACGAGACGCATTCATCGCTGAGACGCTCCGTGGTGCGCGCCGCCGGCGTCATCGTGGCGCTTTCGTGCATCCGGCCTGCCCGATGTCGGTCACGATTCTTCGAGAACTGTCGCGGAAAATCTGGACATCGCCGCGCACGCCTGGACAAAGGCCTGCGCAGCGGCAAGCGACCCCCACCTGAATGACATCCTCATCGTCAGACGCGTTGAGCGTGCGCAGGAACGCTGCCACGAAGACAACCATGGAACACCAAATGCTGAAAGGAAAAACGCGTGGCGATTCTTGAAACGGCCGTCAGTGCCGTCTGTGTGGAGGACCTGCTTGATCAGGCAATGAACATACCCGCATACCAGCGTCCCTACAGTTGGACCCCGGCGATGGCGCTGCAACTGGTGGACGACCTGAAGGAGGCTCAGGCGAGCAAACCCGAGACTGCGTACGTGCTGGGCGCTGTCATCCTGCACCAGCGCAATGGCATGTTCGACGTGGTGGACGGGCAGCAGCGGCTGCTGACCTTGCGGATGATTCTTCTGCTTCTCAAGCCCGATGGCACTCTGTCGATAGACGAGAAAAACGAGACTCCGGTAGTCCAAGTCTGGCGGGAACTGGCCCGTGCGCTGGCGAGGCTGGACAGCGAAAAAAAGAGTTCTCTGCTCCAGTTCATCAACACCCGGTGCCAGGTGGTGCGCATCGTCACCGACGATTTGGATGAGGCTTTTCGGGTGTTCGACTCCCAGAACTACCGCGGCAAGCCGCTCGCCCCCCACGATCTTCTCAAGGCACACCATTTGCGGGAAATGCAAGGGGAATCGGTCGCGATCAAGGTGGCCGTAGTCGAGGCCTGGGAGTCCGTCAAGGACGACCGGCTGGCGCGCCTTTTCTCGACATTTCTCTATCGCATTGCCTGCTGGTCACGCGGCGAAAGCGCGCCCGGGTTTTCCGTGCACAACATCGGTATGTTCAAGGGCATATCGCGCAAGGCCCATGGCGGTCTGTCGCCCAGTGCGCGCTACCATCTTGCGGCCCAAGCCGCGGTGCCTCTTTTGAGCACCTGGGGTGCCGACGCGGGGCTTGACGCGCGGAACACCGAGCGCTGCCGGTTCCAGCTCGATACACCGTTGACTGCAGGTCGACATTTTTTCGAGATGGTGGCATTCCTGCTGAAGGAGCTGGCGGAACTCGAAGCACAAGCCCAAACGATTTCGGGCAAGTTTGGCCCCTCGCAGAATCGCTACCGCTATGTCAACGATCTTTTTATCGCCGCCTTGCTTTACTACACCAACAAGTTCGGCGACGAGGACTTGAACGAAGCCAGCGACCGACTGTTCGCATGGGCCTATGCGCTGCGTGTCGAATTGCTCCGCGTGCAGTTCGCTTCCGTCGACAAACGCGCACGCGGCGATAACGGCAGTGCAGCCTTCCCCCTGCTGCGCAATGCCATGAGTGGACGGGTTGTGAGGCAGTTGAGTACCTCGCACAAACCGTCTGGAGGGGAACATGAGAAAGAACTCATGGCCTTCATCAATTCGAAAAAATTCCCAACACCATGAACAACGATCAGTTGAACCCGCAATTGCTGACGGTCAGCGGGCTTTTCGAAAACGAAGCCGTCTATACCGTGCCAGTCTATCAACGCAACTATGCCTGGCGAATCGAGCAGATCGAGCAATTGATCAGCGATATTCACGACGCGAGCCGGGAGCATGAGCAAGGCTATTTCCTTGGGAATCTCGTTACCCAGCCGACAACACAGGGATCCGGGACGAATTTTGAGGTCGTGGATGGGCAGCAGCGGCTCACGACGCTCTACCTGCTGCTGACATTCCTGGAAAGCGACGGCGCACGCCCGTTCACGCTTCACCGGGGAAAACTCCAATACGAGTCCCGCGCTCGCGCCACCGAGACGCTTCGCCATGCCGGGCTGGAGGGCTCGCTGCGCCCAGGGCAGGATGGGTTGTCCCACGAAGACAGCGGCATCCACGAGGGATTCAACGTCATTCAACAAATGTTCCGACAGCACAAAGAGCTGCGCAACCAGGACGAACGCAGCAGGTTCGCTGACTACCTGCGGACCCAGGTGACTGTAGTGCGTGCGTCACTGCCGCCAGCTACCGACCTCAACCGCTATTTCGAGGTCATGAATACGCGCGGACAACAACTCGAGCAAGTCGACATAGTCAAAGCGCGCTTGATGAGCAAGCTGCCAGAGTCGGAGCATAGCGGATTCGCCTGGATTTGGGATGCCTGTGCGGACATGGATTCTTACGTGCAAATGGCCTTGACCCGGGATAACCCGGTGCTGCGCAGCGCGATCTTCGGGGACAACTGGTCCTGGCTGCAGTGCGCGAACTTTCAGGCGCTCATCGACGCGCGCCCCACCGTAAATACAGCCACGAAGACTGGCACGGCCTTGTCGATCGATGACGCTTTGCGCAAATACGCAAGCTCGCCGCAGCAGGACTTCAGCAAGAGCGAAGTCAGCGAGAGGTTTCGATCATCCATTGGATTTTCTGTTTTTCTATTGCATGTCCTTAAAGTCAAGAACAACGATGCAAAGGAAGACGAAGGACAGTTGGATGACAAACGTCTGATCAGGTCGTTCACTGAAGCCATTCCCGCGGATCGCGAAGCTTCATGGGTGAGGGAATTCATTTTCACGCTGCTCAAGTGCCGCAATCTGTTCGACAGCTTCATCTTGAAGCGCCAGTTCGTTACCAGCACGCAAAACGAGGAAGGCGACTGGTCTCTTCAACGCCTGAAAAAACGGTCCAGAGGGCCTGGGTATGTTCACCTCTTCTCCAACACCGACACGGAGTCCGAAGAAGACGGTGATGACGACATGGATACGCGTGAGGTGCTGCTGCTGCAGTCCATGCTGCGCATTACCTATACCTCGCCGCGCACCATGCACTGGATCACCAAGGCTTTGCAGAAGCTGGCCGCCGCCCAAGACCCCGGAGCTGTTCCCGCCTCCGACCTTGTCAATTTGTTGAAGGCTTATGCGCGCGGCAAAGTCAAGGCGGCCTTCTTTTCCGGCGAGCAGCCGCAGGGCTTCGACATTGGCCGCATCGTGTTCACCTACCTCGACTACTTGCTGCTGCAATCCACACGGCAGAGCTTCAAGTTTCAGTTCCGCAATTCCATCGAGCATTTCTATCCCCAGCGCCCGGACAGGGAACAGACGGGCATGACCGTCTCGCAGAGCCATCTCAATCTTCTGGGCAACCTCGCTTTGGTGAGCGTCAGCGCAAACTCGAAATTCAGCAACAACATTCCCAAGACCAAGGCCGATAGTTTCAAGGACACGATTGAAATTCAAAGCCCTAAGCTCAGGAACATGGCGGAAATCACGCGCAATGAGGGATGGGGCGACGAACAGGTGAAGAAGCACCACGAAAACATGGTGAAACTGCTCCAGGCGGACATTGACAGCAATTGATAGGCAACGCGACCAAGCGACCGCATGCGGCAGTGAGGTCGGAACGGCTTTGCATGCTCGGGGCAGGCGGTCCCGCTTCACAACGGGCGAGGCCCGTGTTCGAAGGTCGCGGCCGCCGACCTACCTCCACGCAGCCTGCCATTGGGGCAGCAACAGTGGCCGCTCGCCGCGCACTGTCGGCCCATGTCGGGTAGCAGAAACAGCCGTTATGGGCGGCCCCGACCCGACCGGCAGCACCCCGCCTCAAGCAGCCTGCGCCATCGTCCGCTCAATGCAAAAACATTCCCATCAGACCAAGGCTTCGCTGTGCCTCAAGGCCCAGTAGTCCGCACGCTCACCGTGGCCGTGACCGGCTTGCCGTCGACCAGCACGGGCTGGTGATGATCGTCGGCCAGGAGCACGCCGATCACATGCTCGCCGGTGGCGACGGTGCATGCGCCGAAGTGGGCCTTGACCAGCGGGCCGCCGAAGTCGCTGTTCATGCTGTTGTAGGGACGGCCCGGCAGGTTGCAGGTGTCGCCTTGCGGGTCGATCTTCATGTGGATGTGGCCGCAGCGCTTGTCGCTGCCGCACTGGCCTGCGGGCAGCAGCTTGAAGTTGCTGTGCACCAGCACGCCGATGGCGCGCTCCGGGTCTGTGCCCAGCGGCACCGTGGCGCCCGCGGGCGGCCAGACGATTTGCAGCGTGGCGGGCTCGGGCTGGGCGGCCGCAACGCCGGTCAAGCCGGCCCAGAGTGCCGCAACGCAAGCCGAAAGAACCGTGATTCGCGGGAAAGACATGAGACGCATGAAACACTCCTGGAAGCAACAATGGATTGATGTAATCACTGAATACATCAAAGGCCAGCGAAGTGTAGGCGAAAATAATCACCGATTACATAACCCCCACAGACTCCCGGACCATGGCCCGCCCCCCTTCGTCGCCCCCTGCTGCACCGCGCCGCGCCTACCACCACGGACACTTGCGCGAAGCGCTGATCGAGGCCGCCGTGCAGCTCATAGAGGAGCAGGGCGTCGACAAGCTCAGCGTGCGCGAAGCCGCCAAGCGCGCGGGCGTCTCACCCGGGGCGCCGTTTCGCCACTTCGCCACGCGCACGGCGCTGTTGACCGCCGTGGCCGAGCAGGCCACCGAGCGACTGCGCGCGCAGGTCCAGCAGGCCTTGCAGACGGCATCGGCGCAGCCGCCGCTGGTGCGGTTCGCGGCCATCGGGCATGCCTATCTGGCCTGGGCCAGTGCGCATCCCACGCATTTCCGCGTGATCAGCGAACGCCATCTGATCGACTACGAGAGCTCCGACGCCATGGTGCGCAGCAACGCGGCCATCCGCGATCTGATGCAGCAGCTGCTGGTCGAAGCCTTTGGCGAGCAAAGAGATGAGCGCGACCAGGCGCTCGCACGCATCGCGGCGCGGGCGCTGGTCTACGGCCTGGCGCGCATGGCCGTCGATGGACACTTTCCGGAATGGGGCCTGGCGCAGCAAGCGACCGACAAGACCCTGGCCGATACCCTGGACTTCTTCATGCAGCATCTCGCGGCAGCCCCCACCAGCGGCAGCGCGCTTGGCAGGATCAGCGCAGCGCCTTCTCCACCGCCTCGTTGAACGCCGCCGCCTGGTCCAGCATCACAAAATGCCGGCTGTCGTCGATGCGCACCAGGCGCGCATCGCCCAGTCCCTGGTAGGCGGCCGAGAACAAGCCATCGACCTGTTCCACCGGGCCATAGGAAGGATGGTGGGCATAAACGACGGTGGTTGGCGCGGTGATCTTCGGCAGTTCGGGGCGCAGGTCGGTGATTGCCAGTTCGTAGGCCGCCTGTGCGACCGTGCGCCGGTCGGAAGCTCGGCCCCAGCGCGCAATGGCGGCGCGGCTCTCGGCGCTGGTGGCCAGGCGCGCGGCGCCGGCATCCTGCATGGCATCGAGTTGTTGATCCGTTGCTGCCAGCCAGGCGTCGCGCATAGCGCGCGCGCCGGGGGTGGCGGTTTCGACGGTGGCCGCCGGGCTGAAAAGCAGGCTGTAGAACGGCAGGGCATCGACGATCACCAGCCGGCCCACGCTGGCGGGATGGCGCGCAGCCAGCATCAGCCCGACTTCACCGCCCAGCGAATGGCCCACCACGGCGGGCTTGGACAGCCCATTGCGGGCGATATAGGCAGCCAGGGCCTCTGCCAGGCTGGAAGCCAGCGGCGTGGCATCGGCAATGGGCGCGCGGCCCGCGAAGCCCGCGATGTCGATCAGATGCACGCGGTGCCGCGCCGACAAGGGCCCGGCCAGCGCGGACCAGACGTCGGGGCTGGAGGCCAGGCCTGGCAGCAACAGCACATCGGGGCCGCTGCCGCGGATATCGACACCGAAGAGATCGGTCTTGTTGTCCGGCGCGCTGGCGGTTGCGGCCACGCTCGCCCCCAAAAGTGCGGCGAGAACGACCTTGCGTCGCGAGATAAGGCGGTGGGTCAAATCCATTTTCATGCGCCTATTGTCAGGGGCGCGCGGCCCGCCTGAATCTTCGCGCGCTCAATCCGCCGGCGCACGCACGCCATAAGCCCGGTAGGCGCCTTCGATCTGCTTTTGCTCCGTGGTCTCTTCGGGGTGCAGCCAGTAGCTGGGCGCAACAATCCTGGCCGTAGCCAGCACTCGCACCACAAAGACGCTGCGCACGGGAAAGCGCGGCCCGGCTTTCTCCAGCACCGGCCCGGCCCAGCGCGCGAACGCGGGCGCATCTGGCGCGATGTTCAGCGCCTTGCCCGTGAGCTTGAAGCCCTTTTGCGTGAAGACGTCGACCAGGCTCACGCAGACATTCGGGTTGGCCGCGATATTGGCCGCGCTCTGCGGTGAGGCGATGTTGGCGATGACGAGATGTTCGTCATCGAACACCGCGAAGATTTCCTTGGGCGAGACATTGGGAATGCCTTGGGCGTCGGCCGTGGCCAGCCAGCAAAGAACGCTTTTGCGCGTGGACTCAACGATGTCGGTGGTCAGCATGGGAGCATGAGAAGAAAGTTTGCGTGCTTACAGCATGCCAGACAGCGGCGCCGCATGCGACCAGCGACGGGGCTATGCCGCCTGCCGCAAGGCCTCGACGAGTTGCGCCACGTTGGTCACATCCAGCTTTTCGTAGATGGAGCGGATCTGGTTGCGTACCGTGGCCGGAGAACGATCCAGTCGGGCGGCGATCTGTTTATGCGTGAGGCCCATTGCCGTGAGGCGCGCCACGATGTCTTCGCGCGGCGTCAAGGCATCGGCCGCACACCGCGGGCGGGCGCGCAGCCACAGGAAACCATGCTGGGCGAACTGCGTGATGGCGAGCGTGCGCCCGACCACCCTTTGCTCGCCACGCTGTGCGGCAGCCAGCACCGCGGCCGGCAACCGCGGTCCCTGCCAGCCATTCCATTCATTGCGCAGCGCATGCTCGAAGACGGCGTCCATATGGTGGATCATTCCGCGCGCATCGGCCAGGGCCGATCCCAGGGCGTCGCTGCCCTTGAGCGGCGCAATGTCCTTCAGATGCGTGAGACGGTTGAGTTCCAGCGCCTGCTGCAGATGCGGCAACAGCGCGGCCAGCCGCTGGCGCTCGGCCTCGGTGCAGTGTGCATCGGTGCGGGCGCGAAACAGCGTCAGCCAGCGCGTGAAACGTGTTTCCGGATTCACCAGGCCGCTGATGAAAAAGTGCGACTGCTCGAAGCGCCGGCCATAGTCGCGCAGCGCGCCCTGCTCCCGCCCGCCGAACCAGGACTGTGCGTCAAACGCCAGGGTCTCGCTGGGGCGCATGCCCACGGCTTGCGCCGCGGTGTCCAGGTGCTTGACTTCCTCGTAGGCCTGCAGCATTTCGACAGGCTGACGATGCAAATGGATGGCGTGGATATCAATGCCGCCCGCTGTCAAGGTGGCGCAGCCCCACATTGCCGAGTCGAAGGGCAGAACGGGCTTGAGAAGGTTCAGCGCTTCATCCTGAAAGTGCGCAACGGGCAGTTCGTGCGACTTCCGGTACAAGCACAGCAGCAGATCACTGTAGTTAGCATGCATGGCGGCATTCTTTCTCTTGGCTGGCATCTCGCTGGCGCGCAGTCGCTGTCCTGCGCAAGCCGCCTGAGGGGGGCCGCGCGGTATCAGCATAGTGCAATTGCATCATTTTGTTTGTTGTGTTTGAACAATAGAGTTTGCGTGTAACTCCCCTCTCCTGGAACAACACCATGCCCTTCACGCCACACCCCACCTCATTGCCCGCCATGCGTCCCCTGTTGCTGTGCGGCCTGATCGCCAGCCTGTACGCCTGCGGGGGCAGTGGCGGCTCCGATGACAGCAGCGGCGCCGGCGCCGGTGGCGGCGGCGGCGTAGTCGCCGAGCCGGCCATCACGCTGTCGGGCGCGGTATTCATCGATCAGGCCCTGCGCAACGCCTCCGTGTGCGTGGACCTGAACGCCAATGCGGCCTGTGACACTGCAGAGCCCGTCGCAGCCGTTACCGGCGCTGACGGCAAGTACAGCCTGACCTACCAACCCGCCGATGCCGCGGCGGCGACCGCGTTCAATCAGGCGCCCGTGATTGCCCGCGTGACGCCCGAGTCGGCGGACGCTGCAGCCCCTGGGAGCAGCGCCACGACAAAGGCATTCCAGCTGTCTGCGCCCGCAGGAAAAGCCGCCCAGATCACCCCGCTGACCACGCTGGTGCAAGCGGGCATCGCGGGCGGAATGGCGCGCGAAGCGGCCGAGGCCGCGGTGGCGCGCCAGCTCGGCATAAGTGTCGCCAAACTCTACGACTACCAGGGCGACCCTGCCTCCAGCAGCGCCGTGCTGCCCGATACAGCGCGCACCGCAGCCAAGGTCACGGCCTATGCGCTGGAGCTGGGCGTTCCCCTGAAGGTGGTGGCACCTGGCGCGGCGGCCGTGGCGTCCCATCAGCTGGGCTTTCTCAACTACAGCAGCGCCGACAACTATGCGGCCCGCGAGCGCAAGTCCGATGGCGTGCTCCAGGCCGATGGCTATGTCCAGCAGATCGAAACGCGGGCCGGCAAGACCGGCGGCCTGGCCACTGCGCCCGAAGCCTTGTTTCCCTCGGTCACTCTGACCAGCAACGGCTGGACGCGCTGCGACACCGCAGTGCCGCGCCTGACCACGCTGGGCACCCCGAACCGCCTCCTGGCATGCAACCAGTCGACCGCGTTTCTGAACTTCCCGTTCAAGACCTTGGACATAGGCGGCAAGTCGATGGCCGAGGCCGTGACCGCGCTGCGCGCCGGAGATGCCGCGCTGGATGCCCAGGCGATTCGCCACGACCGCTCCATCGAGATGGACCCCAGCGTGCTGGGCACGGCCACCTTCCCGGTCGGCGCGCAGGCCAACACCGTTGTTTCGGTGCAGTTGAACCGCTCGCCCGCATTCATCAACAACACGGCAGCCGACCGGTTCGGCTTCCCGACCCTGGACATCATGATTGCCAACCGCCCGGCCAGCGCCGTGAATCTGGCCACGCCAGCCACCGTGCGCGCCACCACGGTCGGCGGGGCGGGTCTGGTCGACGCCAGCCACATCCTGCGCCTGGCCTTCGTGGACGCCGCCAACGCCCAGTTCTACAGCTGCGAATCCACCGCGCCGGCGTACACAGACCTGGGCACCTGCGTGGCGCATTCGCAAAGCGCGTTCAGCATCTCCACGGTCAATGGCGTGCGCCTGCTGAACTTCGCCAACTTCCCCGGCAAGGCCTTTGCACAGGGCGTGACACGCGGCTATACGGAGTACGACGGCAATGTGTTCGTTTTCCGCGAGCCCGCAGCCATTGCCGATGAAGGCCAGGCCGTCACCTATTCCGTGCGCCTGAACGGCACGGCCTGGAATGCCATGAAGTCGGCGCTGGGCATCAACTGAAACGCCGCGGGTCGATCCATGGCGGCATCTCGCCCGTACCCATCAATCAGTGAGATGCCGCCGGTTCGGTCATGAAAACGATAGCCCGAAGTTTCTTTGCTTTGGTTGCAGGTCGCGAGTTTTTGTGTTCCGGCAATAGAATTTGCCTGTCACGACCACTTCAGGACCCACCGCATGCACTTCGCTTCGCACCCCGCCTCCTTGCCCGCTGTGCGTCCCCTGTTGCTGTGCAGCCTGATCGCCTGCCTTCATGCCTGCGGAGGCGGCGGTGAAGCCGATGGCAACGGTGGCGCTGATGGCGGCGCCAGCCCTGAGCCGGCGATCACGCTGTCGGGCGCGGTGCTGATCGACCAGGCGGTGCGCAATGCCTTGGTGTGCGTTGACCTGAACGGCAACGATGTCTGTGATGCGGCCGAACCCAGCGCCGCGCCCACCGGCAGCGACGGCAAGTACACCCTCACCTACCAGCCCGCCGATGCGGCCGCGGCCGCCGCTTTCAACAAGGCGCCGGTCTTGGCCCGCGTGACGCCCGAATCGGTCGATGCGGCCAGGCCCGGCAGCCCGGCTGCGATCAAGACATTCCACCTTTTCGCCCCTGCCGGCAAAGCCGCCCAGATCAACCCGTTGACCACGCTGGTGCAAACGGCCGTCTCCAGGAACATTGCACTGGACATGGCCGAGCGCGTCGTGGCGCGCCAATTGCGCCTCACCGTCGACAAGCTCTACGACTACCAGGGCGATCGCGGCGCCGACCCGGTCCTGCGGTTCCATACGGCGCTCAGCGCAGCCAAGGTCGTAGCCCACGCGCTGGAACTGGACGCCGACCTCGAGGTGCTCAGAAGCGGCGCGCCAGCCGTGCCGTCCCATCACCTGGAATTTCTCGATTACCGCGATGCCGGCAACTATGTGGCCTACGAGCGCAAGTCCGACGGCGTGTTCCCAGGCAACGGCTATGTCCGCCACTTCAAGACACGGGCCGGCAAGTCCAACGGAGTGGACATCACCGCCGAGGCCTTGTACCCCTCTGTCACGCTGACCAGCAGAGGCTGGACACGCTGCGATACCTATTGGCCCGACCTGACAACGGTGGGCAGCCCGGCGCTCAACTTGCTGTGCAACGAGTCGACCACGTTCCTGACCTTCCTGTACAGGACGCTGTACATCGGTGGCAAGCCCATGGACGAGGCCGTGAACACCGTGCGCGCCGGAATCGCCGCGCTCGATGAGCGCGCCATACGCCATGAGCGCTCCATCGAGATGAACCCCTCCGTGCTGGGCAATACCAGACTGCCCACCGATGCGCTGGCGCACGCCGTGGTATCGGTGCAGATGAATCGATCGCCGGCATTCATCGCCAACACGGCCGCCGACCGTTTCGATTTCGCCACTCTGGAGTCCATGATCTCCGCGCGCCCGGCCAGCGCTGTGAATCTGTCGACGCCGGCCTCGGTGCAGGCCACCACCGTCGGCGCGGCCGGTGCCGTCGACGCCAGCCATGTGCTGCGCGTGGCCTTCGTGGACGCCGCCACCGCCCAGTTCTACCGCTGCGTAGCCACTGCGCCGGCCTCGTCCGATCTGGGCAGCTGCAGCGCGCATTCGCAAAGCGCATACAGCATCTCCACCGTCAAAGGCGTGCGCCTGCTGAACTTCGCCGATTTCCCCGGCAAGGCGTTTGCGCAGGGCGAGGCCCGCGGCTATACGGAATACGACGGCAATGTGTTCGTGTTCCGCGAGCCCGCAGCCATTGGCGATGAAGGCCAGGCCGTCAGCTATTCAGTGCGACTGAACGGGGCGGCCTGGAATGCGATGAAGTCGGCCCTGGGAATCAACTGAAGGGCGTGTTGCCCCGGCCCACTCAATCAGCGAAGCTGAACGTGGGCTCGCAGGTCACGGGAAAATTCACGGAGCGCGCGATGAAGCAGACTGCGTGAATCCTGCCATGGATGGCGCGGGCCACGGCCTCGTCGCTGCCGCTGCGAAGAACAATGTGGGGGCGCAGAACGGCCGATGTGAACCGCCCTGCACCGCCCGGGCCGACCTCACCCAGGCCCATGGGCTGGTCCTCATAGCGCGTGACCACCACGCCGTCCACGGCCGCGTAATGCAGGTACCACAGCATGTGGCAGGCGGACAAGGCGCAGAGCAACAGGTCCTCGGGATTCATCTTGGCCGGATCGCCGCCCAGCAAGGGATCGTTCGAGCAATGGATCACCGGCTTGCCGGCAATGGCGATGTCCCAGGTTCGATCATAGGAACGGTAACCCGAGGTGCCTTCACCGCGGTTGCCGGTCCAGACGATGTTCGAGACATACTGGTGCGCCATGGGTTCTCCGGTCGTTGGTGCGAGTGCGCGAAATTATGGGCGAAAGGCCGGCCGCGGCCGCTAGGCGAAGCCCAATTCGTCGGACGGCACGGCCGAAATCTTGGGGCCGAAGCTGGTGATATTCGAAAGCGTCGCATTGTGATGGGTGCGAATCATCGCCGCCGACGCATGCGCCTTGTCATGGGTGGTGTGTGCATCGGCGACCACTTCCACGGGGTAGCCCAGCGCCGCGGCGCGGCGCACGGTGGCGTCCACGCAAAACTCCGACGCGTAGCCGGCTACGGCCAGGGAGTCGATGCCCAGACGTTCAAGCACTTCGCCAAGATCGGTTCCATGAAAGGCGTCGGGCGTCTTCTTTCTGACCAGCACATCACTGGCGTGCACATCAAGGCCTGCATCCAGCTGCCAGCCCGGCGACTGGAACCTCAATGCCCCGTCGTTTTCGTGCTGCACCCATAGCACCGACGTGTTCGCCGCCCTCGCACGGCGCGCGAGCGCGTTGATGCGCTCGATGATCTGCGCGGCCTCGAACGGCGCGGGCTGCGTGGCGAAAAGGCCTTGCTGGACATCGATGACTATCAGGGCTTTCTTGGCCATGGGTTCCCTTGGGTGCGGTGCTGCAGCATTCTGCCTCGGATCGCGCTGCCCCGCCCCCGTTACTGCGCTTCGATCGCCGCCGACAGGAACTCCGCCGTCGCCCTGACCCTGGCCGTGCGCTGCAGATCGGGGTGCATCACCTGCCAGACTTCGTAGTCGTTGGCGCGCCGGCGCTGGGGCCAGATGCGCACCAGGCCTTCGCGCTCGCCCATCCACAGCGGCATTTCGCCCAGGCCCACGCCCGCGGCCACGGCCTTGCGCGTCAGCAGGCTGGAGCTCACGCCCATCGCCACGCGCGCCTGGCGCGCGGGCACGCCGGCCATGGTCAGGAAAGGCTCGCGCTCCAGATGAGGGCCGTAGGCGACGAGGTGGTGGCCGCGCAGTTCGTCGTCGGCAAGGGGCGCGCCAAAGCGGTCCAGGTAGGCCTGGCTCGCGAACAGGCCCACGGGCCACGAGACCACGCGGCGCACCACCAGGTCGGGTGTGTCGGGGCGCACATTGCGAAACGCGATGTCGACCTGGCGGCGGCTCAGGCTCAGCAGCTGGGTCGAGACTTCAAGGTCGACGCGGATGTTCGGCCAGTGCGCCTGCAGGCGTTCTATCGCGGGCAGCAGCAGGTCGATGGCGATCGAGTCGGTGCTGGTCACGCGCACCAGGCCGCCGGGGTTCTCGTCCTGGCCTTCTATCTTGCTGCGCAGGTCCAGCGCCGCGCTTTCCATGCGCCGCGCGGCGGACAGCGCGACTTCGCCGGCCGCGGTGAGCAGATAGCCGTCCTTGGAACGCAGGAACAGCTTGGCGCCGAGTTCCGCTTCCAGCGCGTTGAGGCGCCGGCCCACCGTGGCCTGGTCCACGCCCAGGCTGCGCGCCGCCGAGCGCAGGGAGGGCGAGCGCGTCAGCGCGAGAAAGATGCGGGTGTCGTCCCAGTTCATAGGCCATGGAGTGATGCAGATTTGCATCACTGTAGAGCGAAATCGCTGCATTTCAAAGGTCTGTCAACGGCGTAACCTTCAAGGCATTCACCCGTTTCAGGAAAGACGCCTATGTCCACCGTTTTGAACTCCGCCACCGCTGCGAAAAAGCAGACCATGCAAGCCATTGTTTTCGACGACTTCGGCGGCCCCGAAGTGCTGGTCAGCCGCGAGCTCGCGCTGCCCGAAGTGCGCCCGAATGATCTGCTGGTGCGCAACGCTTCGATAGGCGTCAATCGCGCCGACGTCCTGCACCGCAAGGGCGCCTATGGACGCGCCCACTTTGGCGATGGCGACACCACGGGCCTGGAGATTGCGGGCACCGTGATCGAAGTCGGTGCCGAAGTCAGCGGCTTTGCCGTGGGCGACCGCATCATGGGCATCGTCGGCGGCGGCGCCTATGCGGAGATCTCGCGCATCGATCACCGCATGGCCATGCATGTGCCGGCGAGCCTGAGCCTGATCGACGCCGGCGCCGTGGCCGAAGTGTTCGTCACCGCGCACGAAGCGCTGTTCCACCTGGCGCGGCTGCAGGCCGGCGAGTCGGTGCTCATTCATGCGGCGGCAGGCGGCGTGGGCTCGGCGGCGGTGCAGCTGGCCCATGCTTTCGGCGCGCGCGTGTTCGCCACGGCCAGCGGCGAAAAGGGCGAAGCCGTGCGCGGCTTCGGCGCCGACGTGGTGATAGACCACCGCAGCGAGGACTTCGCGGCCGTGGTCGCCCAGGCCACGGACGGCAAGGGCGTGGACGTGGTGATCGACTTCATAGGCGCGCCGTATCTGGAGCGCAATGTGCGTTCGCTGGCGTTCGGCGGGCGCATGGTGTCCGTGGGGCTGCTCGGCGGCGCCGCGGGCGCCACCTTGCCCATGGACGCCGTGCTCTATCGCCATCTGCAGATCTTCGGCACGGTGATGAAGACGCGCCCGCCCGAGGTGAAGCAGGCCATGGTGCAGCGCTTTGCCCAGCAATGGCTGCGTGCGCTGGCCGACGGCACCCTGCGCGCCGTGATCGACAGCAGCTACCCGCTGGACCAGGCCGCGCAGGCGCACGCCCGCATGGAATCGGGTCTCAATGTGGGCAAGATCCTGCTGCTGCCGGGCGACGCCGGGCGCTGAAAGTGCGCGGCGGCGGTCTGACGCCCGGCCCTCACTCGGACCGAATGCCCGCGTCCTGCGCGGCCTTGGTCCATTTCTGCACTTCGGCGCGCACAAAGCTGGCGAAGGCCGCGGGCGAATTGCTGACCACGCTCGCGCCGCCCTCTTCTATGCCCTTGACCACGCTCGGATCCTTGAGCGCCTTGCGCACGGCCTGGTTGATTTTCTCGACCACGGGCTGGGGCGTTCCCGCGGGCGCGAACAGTCCGGTCCAGCTGGTGAACACCACGCTGGGGTAGCCCGCTTCGGCCGTGGTGGGAACATCGGGCAGCAGCGACGAGCGCTTGTCGCCGGTCACGGCCAGCGCGCGCAGGCGGCCGGCGCGAATCAGGTCGGGAACGCTGGGAATCGACGGCGAGGCAATCGAGCCTTCGCCTGCGACCACGGCGCGCACGGCTTCCATGGGGCTGCGGTAAGGCACATGGATCATGTCGAGCTTGGCCTGCATGCGCAGCAGCTCGATGGTGAAGCGCGAGCCGCTGCCATTGCCGGCCGACGCATAGCTCAGGTGCCCGGGCTGGGCCTTGGCCGCGGCGACGAACTCCGACAGCGTATTGATGCCCGACGCCGGGTTCACGACCAGCGCCAGCGGCGAGTCGTTGAGCTGCGAGATAGGCGCGAAGTCCTTGACCGGGTCGTAGGCGAGGTTCTTCTCGGTGCCAGACAGCAGGCCGTGGGTGCTGACCGAGCCTATCAGCAGCGTATAGCCGTCGGGCCGGGCGCGCGCCACGGCCTGGGCGCCGATGATGCCGCTCGCACCCGCGCGGTTTTCAACCACCACCGACTGGCCGAGCTGCTCGCCCAGCGCCTTGCCCACCAGGCGCGCCATGATGTCGGCGACCGAGCCCGGCGATTGCGGCACGATCAGGATGATGGGCTTTTCGGGAAAGCTGGCCGCGAGCGTGCCGGCGGACAGCAGCGACACCAGGGCCGCCGCAAGCAGGCGCTTGGCGCCCAGGGAAATTTTCGTCATGTGAACTTTGAAGAGGAAGGGGGTAAGGCGCGGGCCCGCCACGGCCCGCGTGCGGCAAGGCCGGCTTCAGCTGCCTTGCGCGATCGCCTGGTCGACCCAGCCGCGCGGCCAGGTGCCGGCGGCGATCTGCTCTATCCACAGCGCTTCGGTGGCGACATGGGCCAGCGCCTTGTCGATCACGGGCGCGGCGTCGGCGCGCGGCAGCACGATCACGCCGTCGGAGTCGCCGACGACCAGATCGCCCGAAGACACCGACACATTGCCCGCGGCGATGGGGTAGCCGATTTCGCCCGGGCCGGACTTGAACGGGCCGTTGGGCGTGACGCCGCGCGCATAGACAGGAATCGGCAGCTCGGCCAGGCCTTCGATGTCGCGCACCGCGCCGTCGATGACGATGCCGGCGATGCCGCGCGAGACCGCGTAGCGGCCCATCATTTCGCCCAGCAGCGCGTTGTCGAGCACGCCGCCGCCGGAGACGACGATCACGTCGCCGGGCAAGGCGATGTCGAGCGCCTTGTGCAGGAACAGGTTGTCACCGGGGCGCACGCGCACCGTGAACGCCGGGCCGGCGGCGCGCAGCGCACGCGCCGAGTAATTGCGAAAGCCGCCGGGAAAGCTGAACAGACGGTGCGACACGTCGCCGATGACGGCCGTGGGAATGTCGCGCGCTGTTGCAGCAAGTGCTTCGGGAATGCGCACGAAGTCGGTTTGAATGCGCCAGCCGAGTTGTTGTTGGGCCATGGAATCCATCTTTCAAAACAAAGTAGGCCGCAATTTTGTTTCTAGATTGTTTTTTCACTAAGAAGGTTTTTCGTCTATGCATAAGCGAAAAATGTCAAAGTCGCTGCCGGCAAAGCGGAGAGAATGAGAACAATCCAAGGACAAAAAGACATGACCACCTCGCTTCTGATCACCCCCCAGCAACTGCAGACCGCACTGTCCGACGGCAGCCAGGTCGTGGTGTTCGACTGCAGCTACGAGCTGTCCGACGCCTCGGCCGGCAAGAAGGCCTATCTCGACGAGCACATTCCCGGCGCGCTGTTCGCCGACATAGGCGAAGCGCTGAGCAGCCATGGCAGCGAAAGCGCTTCGGGCGGGCGCCACCCGCTGCCCACGCGCGAAGCGTTCGCGCAATGGCTGTCGGCCCGGGGCGTGGCCAACGATGCGCTGGTGGTGGTCTATGACCGCCACCGCGGCAACTTCTGCGTGCGGCTGTGGTGGATGCTGCAATGGCTGGGCCACGACCAGGTGGCGGTGCTCGACGGCGGACTGCAGGGCTGGAAGGCCGCGGGCGCGGCGCTGGCTTCGGGCGAGGAGCCGGCCAGGGCGGCGACGCCGTTCGAAGTGCGGCCCGCGCTGGTGCGCCTGGTCTCGGCCGATGAAGTGCAGGCCCGCCTGGGCGAGGCCGGCCGCGTGCTGATCGACGCGCGCGGCGCCGACCGTTTTCGCGGCGACCACGAGCCCATGGACGCGATCGCCGGCCATATTCCCGGCGCGATCAACCGCCCGTTTTCGCAGAACCTGCGCGCCGACGGCACGTTCAAGCCCGCCGAGGAACTGCGCGCCGAGTTCGAGGCGCTGCTGCCCGACGCCCGCACGGAAATCGTCAACTACTGCGGCAGCGGCGTCAGCGCCACGCCCAACATCTTCGCGCTGCGGCTCGCGGGCCTGGGCGATTCGGGGCTGTATGCGGGCAGCTGGAGCGACTGGAGCCGCCGCCCCGGCGCACCCGTGGCCACCGGCGCATGACGGCGCCCGCCAGCCGGCGCGGCTCGGCCGACGATGTCTACGCGCTGCTGCGCAAGCGCATCACGCTGGGTGTCTACGGGCCCAACTTCCGGCTCAAGGAGTTGTCGCTATCGGAAGAGCTGGGCATCAGCCGCACGCCGATACGCGCGGCGTTCCAGCGGCTGGAGCAGGACGGCTTCATCAACGCCGTTCCCAACCGCGGCGTGATCGTCGCGCCCTGGACCGACCGTGACAACGACGAAGTGTTCGATCTGCGCATACAGCTGGAGTCGCATGGCGCGGCGCTGGCCGCCGAGCGCCGCGACGACGAGCACCTCGCGAGCCTGCAGCAACTCAATGCCGAAATGGGCCAGTTGATTACCGGGGGCTCGGAAGACTTTCGCTCCGACATGCAGGACATCAACCGGCGCTTCCACGAAGCCGTGGTGCGCGCGGCCTGCTCGCCGCGGCTGGCGCAGATGGTGCAGGGGCTGCTGAGCACGCGCCGCGTCACGGGCGCGTTCTTCTTCTATTCCGACGACGAGTTCGCGGAGAGCCTCGAAGACCACCAGGCGATCACGCGCGCCATAGAGCGGCAGAACGCGGCGCTGGCGCGCACGCTGATGGAAAGCCATATCCGCGTCACCTGGGAGCGGCTGCAGAACCAGCGCAAGGCCGCGGTGCGCGCCGATGCGCAGGCGGCGAATGACCAGTAAGCCTGGGCTCAGGCGGCCGGCGCGCCGATGACGCGCCCGGCGTCTATCTGCACCACCGACTGCGCCAGCGCTTCCACATCGCTGGGGTCGTGCGTGACCAGCAGCGTGGGCACCTGCACGCGTTCGAGCATTTCCGCGAGTTCCGCGCGCAGGCGTATGCGCAGCTGCGTGTCGAGCGCCGACAGCGGCTCGTCGAGCAGCAGCAGCTGGGGCTGGGGCGCGAGCGCGCGCGCCAGCGCCACGCGCTGGCGCTGCCCGCCTGACAGATAGCGCGGCAAGGCACCGCGCAGCGCCTGCAGATCGAACTGCAGCACCAGCGCATCGATGCGCGCCTGTTCGGCGTCGCTGGCACGCTTGCCGTGGCGGTACAGGCCGAAGGCCAGGTTCTGCTCTACGGTCATGTGGGGAAACAGCGCGTAGTCCTGGAACACCAGGCCCACCTGGCGCTCGCGCGCGGGCAGGTCGATGGCGCTGGCGCTATCGAGCAGCGCCCGGCCCGCCACGCGCACATGGCCGCGCACCTGCGACGCAAGCCCGGCGATGGCCATCAGCACCGTCGACTTGCCCGAGCCCGAAGCGCCTATCAGCGCCGTGCGCGCGGTCTGCGAGACAAAGCGCGCGTCGAGCACAAAGCTGCGGCCCGGCGAGTGCAGCGTCGTCTGTACGTGGAGATCGAGAACAGGATTCATATCAATGCTTGGCCTGCAGCATCCGGCCCGAGACCACCAGCACCACCACGCAGACCACGGAGATCACCAGCGTGAGCCACAGCGCCTGGGCGTCGTTGCCGGCCTGCACTGCGTCGTAGATGGCGATCGACAGCGTCTGCGTCTTGCCCGGCAGATTGCCGGCGATCATCAGCGTTGCGCCGAACTCGCCCATGGCGCGCGCGAACGCCAGCATCAGCCCGGCGGCGATGCCGCGCACCGCCAGCGGCAGCGCGATGCGCAAAAAGATCTCGGCCTCGCCCGCGCCCAGCGTGCGCGCCGCGTGCAGAAAGCGGCCGTCGACATCTTCGAAGGCCGCGCGCGCGGCCTTGTAGATCAGCGGCAGCGAGACCAGCGAGGCGGCGATCACCGCGCCCTGCCAGGTGAACATCAAATTGATGCCGAACCAGCGGTCGAGGTACTGGCCCAGCACGCCGTTGCGCCCTATCACCACGATCAGGTAGTAGCCCAGCACCGTGGGCGGCAGCACCATGGGCAGCATCAGCAGCGCGTCGACGAAGTTCTTGCCGGCGAAGCGCCGCTGCGACATCCACCAGCCCAGCGCAATGCCGATCGCACCGGCCAGCAGCGTTGCGAGCAGTGCGATCTTGAGAGTCAGCCAAAGAGGAGCAAGCAAGGCGGCAGATTCCGGTCAGGGCTTGGAGAAGCCGAAACCGTCAAGTATCTGCTGGCCGGCGTCGCTGCGCACGAAAGCGATGAATTCCTTGCCCAGTGCGGCGTTCTTGCTGCTCGCGACCTGGGCGATGGGGTAGCTCACGGGCGTGGTCGTGGGCACCGTGAGCGCAATGCGCGTCTTGTCCTTTTCGATCAGCGCGTCGGTGCGGTAGACGAAGCCGGCGTCGACTTCGGCGCGCGCCACGTAGTTCAGCACCTGGCGCACGCTTTCGCCGTAGATCCACTTGGATTCGAGCGCGGCCGTGAGGCCGGCTTCCTGCACCGAAGCCATGGTGTAGCGGCCCACGGGCACGGAACTCGGCGTGCCGGTGGAGATGCGCTTGTAGCCCGCGCCGCCCAGATCGGCGAGCTTTTGCGGCACGGCCGTGGCGCTCGCGGGAACGATCAACACCAGCGTGTTGCGCGCGAAATCGGCGCGCGAACCCGCGGCCAGCAGATTGGCCTTGGCCGCGCGGTCCATGGTTTCCTGGTCGGCCGACGCGAACACATCGACGGGCGCGCCTTGCTGAATTTGCGCCAGCAGCGGGCCGGAGGCCGCGAAGTTGAATGTGACTTTGGCGCCGGGACGGGTCTTCTCGAACGCCTGGCCCACGGCCTGGAAGGCATTGGTCAGACTGGCAGCGGCCGAGACCACGACTTCCTGCGCGTAGACAGCGAAGGAGCCCAGCGACAGGGCGGCGATCAGGGTGGCTTTACCGAGCCAGCGGGAAGAAGCGTGCATCTCAGGTCCTTTGAAAAACGCTATTCTAAAATGGAATAACGAAGTCGCGACAAAGTGTTTCCGATGCCCTAGCAGCCCGCTCGGTTTGATTTCCGGGCGCGATCACCCAACGAAAAGCTCCCATGCCCCAGCCCTCACCCATCGAAGTACACGCCATAGGCGTGGTGCGCAGCCCGTTCAAGACCACGACCGGCATGCCCATACAGACCGTTGCCGCGGCCGGCGCGCCGGCCTGTCTCGACGTATTCCCCGCATACGCCGCCGGACTCAGGGACATCGAAGGCTTCGAGTACCTGTTCCTGATCACCCATCTGCACCAGGCCACGGAAAAGCTCGAAGTGATTCCGTTCATGGACACGCAAAGCCATGGCGTGTTCGCCACGCGTGCGCCCGCAAGGCCCAATCGCCTGGGGCTGTCCATCGTGCGGCTGCTGCGCGTGGAAGGCAACTGCCTGCACTTCGAAGGCAACGACATGCTCGACGGCACGCCGGTGCTGGACATCAAGCCCTATGTGCCGGCGCTCGATGTGCGCAGCACCGCGCGCATAGGCTGGTTCGAACAGGGCTTGGCGAAACTGCCGACGACGCTGTCGGACGATCGCATGCGCTGAGGCCGCAGCGCGCTCAGTCGTCGACGCCTATCATCACCGACGAGGCCTTGATCACACCGTAGGCGACGCCGCCTTCCTTGAGGCCCAGCGATTGCGCCGAATTGCTGGTGATGGTCGATGTGATCTGCACGCCAGGCGCGATTTCCAGCGTGACTTCGGTGGTGACGGGGCCACGGACGATGCCGACGATCTTGCCGTTGAGAACATTGCGTGCGCTGATTTTCATGGGCTGCTCCAGAGTTGGAAAACCCCAGCATAGAACACGCGCGCCAACGCCGCTATCAGGCGGCACGCCTTTTAGCGGCTAAAGAGCGATCACCGCTCACAGCGCCGCCAGCACCTTGGCCAAGGTTCTGACGGCGCTTTCGAGTTCATGCGGCGCATGCGCGGCAAAGCCCATCAGAAAACCCGCGCCCTGCCGGCCCGAGGCGTGCAGCGCCGACAGGCCTTGCAGATCGATGCCCGCGCGGCGCGCGGCGTCCACCGCTGCGCGCTCGGGAAGGTCGCGAACGAACACGCAAGGCATCTGCATGCCGCCGGCCGGCACGCGCGGCGTCACATACTCGGACAGGTGTTCGCGCACCAGCCGCGCGAGCACGTCGCGCCGCTGCGCATAGACCGCGCGCATGCTGCGCACATGGGCGCCGAAATGCCCGCCTTCGATGAAGCGCGCGAGCGTGAGCTGGGGAATCGGCGCGCTGTGGCCGTCGAGCAGCGTGCGCGCCACGGTCATGGGCGCGACCAGCGCCGGCGGCAGCAGCAGGTAGCCAATGCGCAGCCCGGGAAACATCGACTTGGTGAACGTGCCTATGTAAAGCGTGCGCGCGTGCGCATCCAGCCCCTGAACGCAGGACGTGGGCTTGCCCGCGTAATGGAACTCGCTGTCGTAGTCGTCCTCGATGATCCAGCTGTCGTTCTGTTTGGCCCATTCGATCACCGCCAGCCGCCTGTCGAGCGACAGCGTGGTGCCCGAAGGAAACTGGTGCGATGGCGTGAGAAACACCGCGCGTGGCGCGGCGCCGCTCGCCTGGCTGGCCGCGAGCAGCTGCTCCACGCACAGGCCGTCGTCGTCGAGCGGCACGGGCACGCAGTCCAGGCCCGCGGCGTCGAAGGCCTTGCGCGCGCCGTGATAGACCGGGTCTTCGATGAAGATGCGCTCGCCCGCATCGAGCAGCACCTGGGCGCACAGCGTCAGCGCCTGCTGGGAGCTGGTCAGCACCAGCACGCGCTCGGGCGTGGCGCGCGCGCCGCGTTCCAGATTGATGTGGTCGGCGATCGCGCAGCGCAGCGCCTCCATGCCCTGCGGCGGGCTGTGCAGCAGCGCGCGCGTGCCGTATTCCTTGAGCACCTGGCGCTGCAGCCGCTCCCAGGTCGCGAGGGGAAAGCTGCGCGTTTCGGGCACGCCGGGCGCGAACGCGCGCGGCGCGAGAAAGTCGCGCACGCCGCCGCCCGCGAACATCGCGCTGCCGCGCGCGCTCAGCCGCGCCGCGCTGCGGCCTTGCAACGGCGGCGACTGGCCGCTGCCCGGCAGGCGCTGCGCGCGCTGCGACACAAAGCTGCCGCTGCCCACGCGCCGCTCGATGAAGCCTTCGGCGTCGAGCTGGCCATAGGCCGACTCGACGGTGTCGCGCGACACACCCAGCGACTTGGCGAGCGCGCGCGAAGCCGGCAGCGGCCGGCCCACTTCCAGCGCGCCATCGAGTATCAGTTGGCGAATCGCGCGCTGCACGCGCGCGCGCAGTGGCAAGGCGCCGTGGGCGGGGTCGGTGATCCAGGCCTTGACGGATTCCAGCGGGGCGTGCTTGAACAATTGGTCTGTATCTCTATAGAAAAGTGGCATGGAGTATCAGGCCATTTCAAAACTATAGTTTTTTACGCCCTATTCCTGTTTTCCTGTTTCAGCAGCTCCCGGCCATGTCCTGTGTCTCTCCCCCCTCTTCTGCTCGTTGGAACGATCTGCTCCACCCCGTTGTCGCCGGCCTGATCTCGGTCATCGTCAACTACGGCGGCACGTTCATTCTGGTTTTCCAGGCGGCCCATGCCCTGCTCAACGGCCGCTGGCCCGCGCGCGCCAGCGCATCTTTGCCCAAGGAAGCGAACTGACATGACCCTGCCCGACGACACCCCCACCCGCCATGCGCAGCACGGCCTCTATCCCGAAGCCCTTACGGTGCCGGACTTCGAGCGCAATCTGGCGGCGGTGCAGGCGCGCATCGCCGCCGCCTGCCGCCGCGCGGGCCGCGACCCGGCCGGCGTGCGCCTGCTGCCAGTGAGCAAGACCAAGCCCGCGTCCAGCCTGCGCCTGGCGCATGCGGCCGGCTGCCGCATGCTGGGCGAAAACAAGGTGCAGGAAGCGCATGGCAAATGGCAGGCGCTGCAGGACCTGGGCGATCTGCAATGGTCGGTGATAGGCCATTTGCAGACCAACAAGGCCAGGCTGGTCGCGCGTTTTGCCAGCGAGTTCCAGGCGCTAGACAGTTTGCGACTGGCCGAAGCGCTGGAGCGCCGGCTGCAAGCCGAAGGCCGTTCGCTCGACGTCTTCGTGCAGGTCAACACCTCGGGCGAAGCCAGCAAGTACGGGCTGGCGCCCGAACAGGTGTCCGACTTCATTCAGGCCCTGCCCGCATTTCCGGCGCTGCGCGTGCGCGGGCTGATGACGCTGGCGCTGTTTTCCAGCGACGCCGAGCGCGTGCGCCAGTGCTTTGTGCGGCTGCGCCAACTGCGCGCGCGCCTGCGCCAGGACCTGCCCACGGGACTGGCGCTCGATGAATTGTCCATGGGCATGTCGGGCGACTTCGAGATCGCGATCGAGGAAGGCGCGACCGTGGTGCGCGTGGGCCAGGCGATTTTCGGCGCCCGCCCCCTGCCCGACAGCCATTACTGGCCAGACCAACCCCGCCCCCAGGAGACCCCCGCATGAAAACCGCCATCGCCCTGCGCCATCTGGATTTCGAAGACCTCGGAACCTTGGCCCCCCTGCTCGCCGCGCGCGGCTATGCGCTGCGCTATCTGGACGCCGCGAGCGACGATTTGCGCGCGGCAGACATCGCCGGCGCCGATCTGCTGGTCATGCTGGGCGGGCCCATAGGCGCGTTCGATGAAGCCCTCTATCCGTTTCTGGCCGACGAACTCGCACTGATTCGCCAGCGGCTGCAAAGCCGCCGCCCGCTGCTGGGCATCTGCCTGGGAGCGCAGCTGATCGCGCGTGCGCTGGGCGCCGCAGTGAAAAGCATGGGCGTCAAGGAAATCGGCTTTGCGCCGCTGGCGCTCACGACCGCGGGCCAGGGCTCGGCGCTGGCCGCGCTGGGCGATGTGCCGGTGCTGCACTGGCATGGCGACCGCTTCGAGATACCCGCGGGCGCGACGCGGCTCGCGGCCACGCCCGTCTGCGACCACCAGGCGTTCAGCCTGGGGCGCAATGTCCTCGCGCTGCAATGCCATCTCGAAGCCGACCCGGCGCGCATGGAACGCTGGCTGCTGGGCCATGCCTGCGAACTCGCCCAGGCGGGAATCGACCCGCGCGCCCTGCGCGCCGCGGCGCTTTCCCTGCAATGGGACTTGCCGCGCGCCGCGCAAGCGGTGTTCGCCGCCTGGCTCGACGGGCTCGATGAACCCGCCCCCACTTGATCCACGCATTCGACCCCATGACCACGACCTCGCCCCACCTGATGCGCGCCTATGCGCGCCAACCGGTCTCCTTTGTGCGCGGCAGCGGCGCGCAGCTATGGGACGCCCAGGGCACCGAATACCTGGACGCCATCGCCGACGTTGCCGTGACCAGCCTGGGCCATGCCCACCCCGAAATTGCCGCCGCGATCGCCGCGCAGGCGGCCACGGGCAATCCCGAACGGCACGCGGGCTTCGCGCCATTGCTGCCGGGCTTTGCGCGCCTGCCTTATGACGACATAGACGCAGTGCATGCAGCAGTTGCTGATCACCGTGACCCAGTGCAGCGTGATTCGCCTGCTGCTGCCGCTCATCTGCGACGAACGCCAGATCGACGCCATCGTGGCGCGCATCGCCCAGTTGCTTTCAGCGCGCCGCCGCTGCCCAAATTCCCCAGAAAAGGTTCTCTGCCATGTATGACTCCGCCCTGACCATTGACGCTTTCGACCCAGAACTCGCGCAGGCCGTCGCCCACGAAGAACGGCGCCAGGAAGACCATGCCGAACTGATAGCGTCCGAGAACTATGCGAGCCCGCTGGTGCTGGCCCAGCAGAACTCGGTGTTCACCAACAAGTACGCCGAAGGCTATCCGGGCAAGCGCTACTACAGCGGCTGCGAGCATGTCGATGTCGCCGAACGCCTGGCGATAGAACGCCTCAAGACGCTGTTCGACTGCGACTACGCCAATGTGCAGCCGCATGCGGGCGCCCAGGCGAATGCCGCGGTATTCCTCGCGCTGGCCCAGCCCGGCGACACGGTGATGGGCATGAACCTGGCCCAGGGCGGCCACCTGACGCATGGCAACCCGTCGAACTTCTCGGGCCGGCATTACAAGGCCGTGCCGTATGGCCTGGACCCGGTGACGGGGCTGATCGACTACGAGGCGATGGAACGCATCGCGCTCGAAACCCGGCCGCGCATGCTGATCGGCGGCTTCTCGGCCTATTCGCGCCACAAGGACTGGGCGCGCATGCGCGCCATCGCCGACAAGGTGGGCGCGATGTTCTGGGTCGACATGGCCCATGTCGCCGGCCTGGTGGCCGCGGGCGAATACCCGAACCCGCTGCCCCACGCGCATGTGGTGACCAGCACCACGCACAAGACGCTGCGCGGGCCGCGCGGCGGCATCATTTTGGCCAAGGGCCAGGACCCGGCGTTCTACCGCAAGCTCGACTCCGCGGTCTTCCCCGGCATCCAGGGCGGCCCGCTGATGCAGGCGATCGCGGCCAAGGCCGTGGCGTTCAAAGAGGCTTTGCAGCCCGCGTTCAAGACCTACCAGCGCCAGGTGGTGACCAATGCGCGCGCCATGGCCGCGGCGGTGCAGCAGCGCGGCTACAAGATTGTCTCGGGCGGCACCGACAACCATCTGATGCTGATCGATCTGTCGGCCAAGCCCTATACGGGCAAAGACGCCGATGCCGCGCTGGGCGCGGCGTACATCACCGCGAACAAGAATTCGGTACCCAATGACCCGCGCTCGCCTTTCGTCACTTCGGGCCTGCGCATAGGCACGCCCGCCGTGACCACGCGCGGCTTCGGCGTGGCCGAGTGCGAGCAGCTCGCGGGCTGGCTGTGCGACGTGCTCGATGCGCTCGAAGCCGACGCCGCCACGCAGACCGCGGTGCGCGAGCGCGTGCGCCCCCAGGTGGTGGCGCTGTGCCGGCGCCATCCCGTGTACCGGCAAACGCATGCCGCGCGCCTGAGCGAAATTGAAACAACTGTATAAAACAACAGATCAAGCAAAAAGAAGGCTTTATCATGGATACCTGCGCGCCCCTTGCCGATGAGCGGGCGCGCAGAAATCGCCCGAAATCCCCACCAAAGGTCGCCTTGAATTCCAATCTGTATTGCATTCTCTACCATAGCCAGCTCGCCCCCAGCGCCCCCATCAGCTGCGTTGCCGACATCGTCAAGACCGCGCGCGGCTTCAACAAGGACCATGAGATCACCGGCATTCTGGTGTTCGATGGCCAGCGTTTTTTCCAGTATCTCGAAGGCCCCAAACAAGCGGTGACGGGCTTGGTCACGGTCATTGCCACGGACCCGCGGCATGTCGAATTCAGGCTGCAGCACCAGGGCGAACGCATGGAAGAACGCATGTTCAGAAACTGGTCCATGGCTTATGTGCTGGTCGACGATTCGGAACCGCTGGCCGATCTGGATGCCATCGAGGGCGAGTCGGCGATGAACAAGCTCAAAGCCTTGATTCCCATGCTCGATATCGCCTGAAGGCGCAGCGCGGTTTCCGATAGACTTCCTTGATCGCACCAGGTCGCTATCGTTTGCCCAGGAGTAGGCTTTCACCATGAATTCGCCAGAGATTGAAGACGACAGCGTCTTTGAAAGTGCCGCCGAGCTTTTCAAGGCCATGGCCGCGCCCATGCGGCTGAAGATCATCAGCGCGCTGTGCAATGGCGAGAAGAACGTCTCGGAGCTGCGCGCCGAGATCACGACCACCCAGCCCAACATGTCCCAGCATCTCAATACGCTGTACCAGGCCGGCATTCTGGGGCGCAGGCGCGAAGGCGTGAGCATCTACTATTTCATCGCCAACGAGAAAGTCGTGCAGATGTGCCGCACCATCTGCGTGCAGATCGCGATCGACCAGAACTGAAAGCTCGCAGCAACG
>NZ_JAHCDD010000057.1 GCF_018413525.1 Acidovorax sp. CCYZU-2555 | reverse complement strand
CGCGCGATCGACACGCGCTGCTGCTGGCCGCCCGACAGCTTGCCCGGCGTGTGGTGCATGCGCTCGGCCAGGCCCAGGCGGGCCAGCAGTTCGCTGGAGCGTGCATGGCGCTGGGCGCGCGTGCGCCCCGCATAGACGGCCGGCACTTCGACATTGCCCTGAGCCGTGAGATCGGACAGCAGGTGGTAGCGCTGAAAGATGAAGCCGAAGTGTTCGCGCCGCAGCTCGGCGAGTTCGTCGGGCGTGAGCTGCCCGGTTTCGCGCCCGGCCACGCGGTAGCTGCCGCGCGTGGGCGTGTCCAGGCAGCCGAGAATGTTCATCAGCGTCGACTTGCCCGAGCCCGACTGGCCGACGATGGCCACCATTTCACCCGAGTGAATGGTCAGGTCTATGTTCTTGAGCACCGCCAGCACCTGGTCGCCGGCGGGAAACTCGCGCGTGACGCCGCTGATTTCGAGCAGCGGCCGGGCGTTCAGCTGACTCACGGCAGGGGAATTCACGTCAATGGACATGGCGTGCGTTCCCGTCATTGCGGTGGCGGGCCGCCGCGCATGCCGCCCTTGGCCGGCGCCGCGGCGCCGTCACCCAGCACCACCAGATCGCCCGCGGCGAGGCCTTCGACGATCTCGGCCGTGACATTGTTGTTCAGTCCGACCTTGACCGATCGCGGCTGGGCGCTGCCCGCGGCGTCGAGCACCCGCACCGCGGTCGTGCCGTCGGCATTGCGTGCGCCCAGCGCAGACGAAGGAATCGTGACCACGCCCTTGGCCTCGGCGCGCACGATATAGACCTGGGCCGTCATCGAGATGCGCAGCTTGCCGTCGGGATTGGGCACGTCGAACAAGCCGTTGTAGTAAATGGCCGTGGCCGTGGCGGTGCTGGCCGCCGTGCTCGCTGCCGTGGTTTCGGTCAGAATCGAATCCGGCGCGGGCTCGACCGCGCGCAGCGTGGCCTGGTAGCGCTGATTGGGCTCGCCCAGAATGGTGAACGACACCTTCTGCCCGGGCTTGACGCGCGTCACATCGGCCTCGGAGATCTGCGCCTTGACGGTCATCGAGTCCACCTTGGCCAGCTTGATGATGGTCGGCGCCGCCTGGTTGGCGTTGACGGTCTGGCCTTCCTGGGTGACCAGCGCCACCACCTGGCCGTCCATGGGCGCGACGATGCGCGTATAGCCCAGGTTGAGCTTGGCGGTATCGGCGGCGATTTCCGCCTGGCGCATCTGCGCCTGCAGCGCGTCGATTTCCGCGAGCGTGGCGCGGTAGGTGGCCTCGGCGCTTTCCAGGTCGGCCTGCGGGCCGGCGTCGGCCGCGCGCAGCTGCTGCTGGCGTCGGTAGGCCTGCTCCACCTGCGACAGCGACGCCTGGCGCGCGCGCAGATTGGCGCGCGCCGTGGCCAGCGCGGCCTCGGCGTTGCGCACGGTGTTCTGCTGCGTCAGCGAGTCGATCTCCGCGATCAGCTGGCCGGCCTTTACGTTGTCGCCCAGCGCCACTTTCAGCGACTTGATCTGGCCCGACACCTGCGCGCCCACGCTCACCTGCTTGAAGGCCTGCAGCGTGCCGCTGGCCAGCACCGTGTCTTCGATGTCGCCGGTGACGGCCGCGGCCGTGATGAAGTTGCTCGGCGGCTTGGCGGGAAAGAACTGCCATTTCGCGAACGCGCCAGCGGCCGCGAACAGCACCAGGGCGATGACTATGCGCTTGGTTGTTTTCTTCGAAATGGGCATGGAAAATGGGGTTCTGGGTGACCAAGTGCGCCACGCCATGGGGGCCGGTGCCTGCACGACGACAGATGCACCAGCGGTTGTGCGAAGACATGCGCGGGCTTGTTGGGCAGCCTGTCGCATGCGGCCTCGGCCCGGGGGCGAAGCACTTGTGTGGGGATGGGGTGTGGCTTGGCGCACACCGCCGTGGCGATGATTCTAGGGCAGATAGGGGGAGCAAGGCCTCATCGCCGCAGCGATGAGCCCTAGCTCCCCAAGGGCACGGTCGCTTCCTTGAGCACGCGCAGCACAAAGCTAGACTTGCTGTGGCGTATGCCCGGAATCTTGTAGAGCTTTTCGCGCAGCAGCCGCTCGTAGTCGCGCGTGTCGCGCACCGCAATGCGGATGTAGTAGTCGTAGTCGCCCGACACCAGATACGCCTCCTGGATTTCGGGAATGGTGGCCAGCACCCGCCCGAACTCATACAGCGTCTCATCGGTATGGCTCTCCAGCGTGAGCTGCACGATGACCACATCGTGGTAGCCCAGCTTTGCCGGGTCCAGATCGACCGTGTAGCGCTTGATCACGCCCTGGCTTTCGAGCTTCTTGATGCGCGTCCAGCAACTGGTGGCCGACAGGCCCACCAGCGCACCGATCTCCTGCAGGGTCTTGCGCGAGTCGTCCTGCAGCACGCGCAGGATGGCGAGATCGATGGCATCCGATGATTCTTCGGAAGAAGCCGCAATATTCCGATTGGTTTTCATTAATCAATGCCGTATTGACAAAAACAAGAAGCCTATTTTGCATTGAATGCAGAAAAATGGAGGCATGAAACTGCTTTCCCCCACCGACTTTTCGCCCGCTGTGCAGCCCAGAAACTACAACGGCGCGGCCGCCCTGCTCGACACGCTGATTGAGTGCGGTGTGGACACCATCTTCGGCTACCCCGGCGGCGCCGCCTTGCCGCTTTACGATGCGCTGCATGGCGAGCCGCGGCTGCGCCACATCCTGGTGCGCCACGAACAGGCGGCCATGCATGCGGCCGAAGGCTATGCGCGCAGCACCGGGCGCGTGGGCGTGGTGCTGGTCACTTCCGGGCCGGGCGTGGCCAACACCATCAGCGGCCTGCTGGACGCGATCAGCGATTCCATTCCCGTGCTGTGCATCAGCGGACAGGTTGCAAGCTACGCGATCGGCACCAACGCCTTCCAGGAGAGCGACGCCCTGGGCATGTCGCGCCCCGTGACCAAATGGAACCACCAGACCCTCACGGCCCAGGAGATTCCCGATGTGATCCGCAAGGCCCTGGCGCTGGCGACTTCAGGCCGGCCCGGACCGGTGCTGATCGACGTGCCCAAGGATGTGCAGCTGAGGCCCGTGGAACGCCACGCCGCGCGCGCCGCCGCCCCCGCGGCCCGCACGCATGCGGCCCTGCCCCCGCTCGAAAGCCTGCAGCGCGCGGCCGAGCTGCTGCAAGGCGCGCGCCGCCCCATCCTGTACGGCGGCGGCGGCCTGGTGAACTCCGGGCCCGCTGCCTGCGCCGCGTTCGCGCAGCTGGTGCGCCGGCTCGACGCGCCCTGCACCTTGACGCTGATGGGCCTGGGCGCGTTTCCCGCTTCAGATCCGCGCTTTGTCGGCATGCTGGGCATGCATGGCGCGCTCGAAGCCAACCTGGCCATGCATGCGGCCGATCTCGTGGTCTGCATCGGTGCGCGCTTCGATGACCGCGTGACCGGCAAGCTCGACGAGTTCTGCCCGCAGGCGCGCAAGATCCACCTGGACATAGACCCGGCCAGCATCAACAAGGTCGTGCCCGTCGATGTGCCGCTGGTGGGTGACTGCGCTGCGGTGCTGCAGGCGCTGCTGGCCATGCCCCAGCTGCAGACGCCGGCGCCCCAGCGGCTCGCGCCCTGGTGGCAGCGCATCGCGCGCTGGCGGGCGCAGCGCTGCTTCGACTTCACGCCGCGCAGCGGCGAGATACTGCCGCAGCAGCTGATGCACCAGCTGCAGCAGGCGCTCGATGGGCGCGACGCCATCGTCTCCACCGACGTGGGCCAGCACCAGATGTGGGCCGCGCAGTACCTGCGCTTCGAGCGGCCCGGCCGCTGGCTCACCTCGGGCGGCGCAGGCACCATGGGCTACGGCCTTCCCGCGGCCATCGGCGCCCAGATCGCCCACCCCGATGCGCTGGTGGTCTGCGTGAGCGGCGATGCTTCGGTGCTGATGAACATCCAGGAACTGTCGACCGCGGCCCAGCACCGCACGCCGGTCAAGCTGGTGCTGTCGAACAACGGCTACATGGGCATGGTGCGCCAGTGGCAGGAGCTCAATCACGGCAATCGGCTGAGCCATAGCTGGAACGAGGCGCTGCCCGATTTCGTCGCGCTCGCACGCGCGTTCGGCTGGGGCGCGCGCCGCGTGTGCGACCCCGCCGAACTCGACGCCGCATTGGCCGAGTGCCTTGCCTATCCGGGCCCCTTCTTTCTCGATGTCCAGGTGGCGGCGCAGGAAAACTGCTTTCCCATGATGCCCTCCGGCCACGGCCACCACCGCGTCATGCTGGGCAAGGACCATTGGTACGAGGACGAAGTTCCAGGCCTGGCGCATGCGGGCTGAGCATGCGTGGCGCATACATCAGCGCCGCGGCGCGTTGGCCTGGCTCCAATTGCTTTTGCGCAGGCGCGCCTCGATGTTGGCGGCCTCGCGGCGCAGCTGCGCCGCAATCTTCTGGATGCGCGAATGCGGCATGCGCTGCGTCAGCGCGGCCACGCTGATCGCGCCTATGGACGTGCCCACCGAGTTGCGAAACGCCATGCCCACCGCAGTGACGCCCATGCTGACCTTGTTCTGCACCAGCGACATGCCGTCGGCAACGGTCTGCTCGCAGGCCTGCGCGAGCAGTTGGGCGTTCATGTTGCCGAAGTCGGCCAGCGACGGCTGCACGCGCTCGATGATGGCCGCGCGCTCATCGGGCTCGACGGCCGCGAGAATCGCCAGCCCGCCCGCGCCTACGCCCAGCGGACGGCGACTTCCCACGTCGAGCACCAGTGCGCGGATCGGAAACGGCCCCTCGCAGCGGTGCATGCACACCGCCTCGAAGCCGCTGCGCAGCACCAGATACACCGTGTCTTCGGTCGTCTGCGCGAGATCGCGCATCGACGGCTCGCACAGGTCGCGGATGTCATGCAGGCTCGATCCGGCCAGGCCCAGCTCGAACACCAGCGGCCCGAGCTTGTAGCGGTGGGTCTCGAAATGCTGGATCGCCAGGCCTTCGGTGATCAGCTGCTTGAGGATGCGGTGGGCCGTGGGATGCGGAATGCCCGCCTTCTCGGCCACCTCGGTGAGCGCCCGGCCGCGGTTGCCGGCGGTCGCCAGGATCTTGAGCAGCGCGACGCCGCGCTTGAGAGAACCTGCGTCAGTGGTGATTTTGGAGTTCATTTAATGGACAGAGGCTTTTGGGCTTGCGGTCCATTAGAAAACAATCAGACCATGCGCCCACAGAAATGTCCGATAGATGAACGCCTGAATTGAATGCCACTGCGCTGGTTGTATACGGCACCGGCTACTCGGTCGCGGCCGCAGGCGTGCGCCACCAGCGCCCGGTCGCCTGCGGCTGGTCGAGCCGCACCGCCTCGCCCATCACGGGCGTGATGGTCACCACGCCACGGGCGTCGGCAAGTTGCACTATGCGTTCAAACGGGTCGTTCCAGGCATGCAGGGCCAGATCGAAGGTGCCGTTGTGGATGGGCAGGAAGTTGTGCCCGCGCAGGTCCAGATGGGCCTGCAGCGTTTCCTCGGGTTGCATGTGCACGTCAGGCCACTGCGGGTCATAGGCGCCGGTCTCGACCATGGTCACGTCGAACGGTCCGTAACGTTCGCCTATGGTGCGGAAGTCGGCGTGGTAGCCGGTATCGCCGCTGAAGAACAGCCGCAGATCGCCCGCCAGGATCACCCACGAGGCCCACAGCGTGCGGTTGCGGTCGCTCAAGCTGCGGCCCGAGAAATGCTGGGCCGGCGTGGCGATCAGCTGCACGCCGCCAACTTCCACCGACTGCCACCAGTCGCGCTGCTGCACCTTGGCCGGCTCCACGCCCCATTCGATCAGGCGATCGCCCACGCCCAGCGGCGTGATGAAATGCCGCACCTTGGGCGCGAGCGCCAAAATGGCGTCATGGTCCAGGTGGTCGTAATGGTCGTGCGACAGGATCACGCCCTCGATGGGCGGCAGGTCTTCGAGGCTTATGGGCGGCGCATGAAAGCGTTTGGGCCCCATCCATTGGACCGGTGAGGCGCGCTCGGAGAACACCGGGTCGGTCAGCCAGAGACCGCCCTGCAACTTCATCAGCAGCGTCGAATGTCCGAGCCGGTACAGGCTTCCGTCGGGCGCGGCATGCAGTTGCGCGGCCGTCAGCGCCGTCACCGGAACCGGCACGGAAGGCACGGTGTCGGCGGGTTTGTCGAAAAGAAAGCGCCAGGTGATCGCCAGGGTCTTGCGCCAGCCCGGCGCCGACGCCTGAACCACATTGCGAAAACGCCCCTCCTCCATTTGCGGCGAGCCGCTGTGCTGGGGAGTGCCGCTGCAGGCGGATAAAGAAAGACACGCCATGATGGTGAGAGCTCCGGCAAAAAGGGTTGGCACGCGAAGTCGCATGAAAGAACAGGCTTGTGGCCCGGACAAAAAGTACACCGACAAGTGTAGTTTTCAATTTGAAAAAAGTAAACCAGGCAGTGTGATAATTTCAGGCATGACGACAGAGCGACTCACAGACCGCAAACGCGCCGCCATCGTGCGGGCGGCGGTGGCGGAGTTCCGCGCCAGCGGCTTCGAGGCCACCAGCATGGACAAGGTCGCGGCCACGGCCGAAGTGTCCAAGCGCACGCTTTACAACCACTTCGCGAGCAAGGAGGCGCTGTTCGCGCAGATCCTGATGCAGCTGTGGGACCGCAGCGTGGCGCTGCTGGACCTGGCCTACCGCCCCGATCGCCCGCTGCACGAACAGCTGTCGGCGCTGTTGCTGCAGAAAGTGGCCATGGTGTCCGGCGAAGATTTCATCGACCTGGCGCGCGTGGCCATCACCGCGACCATTCATTCACCGGAGCGCGCGCAGGACATGCTGCAGCGTCTGGCCGAGAAGGAAAACGCGCTGCTCACCTGGGTGCGCGCCGCGCAGAAAGACGGCCGGTTGCAAGCGGCCGACCCGCTGCAAGTGGTGCAGCAAATGGAAAGCCTGGTGAAAGGCAGCGCGTTCTGGCCCCAGGTCACGATGGGACAGCCGCGGCTGGGAACCCAGGCGCAGAAACAGCTGGCCGCCGATACCGCGCAACTGATTCTGAGCCGATACGCGGCGCAGGCGTCCGCCAATTAGCGCGGGCTTCATCCCAGGCATCACGCGCTGGCGTGGTGCGCCGCGGCCACGATCTGGCGCACCAGCGGGTGGTCGCGGCCCCGGCGCGACCAGATCGCATGCACTTCCTCGCTGATGTCGGGGCATTCGCCCAGCAGGCGCAGCCCGCGCACCAGGCCCACGTCCTTGGCGCCCAGCTCGCTGACCGGAAAAACGCCCAGGCCGCGCGCCGCGAACACCGCCAGCAGCGCGCTGTCTTCGAACTCACCGACGATGCGCGGTCGTACGCCCAGATCCTGGAACCAGCCGTCGAGCGTGGCACGCAGCGGGGAATGCGAGGTGGGCAGCAGCACCGGCAGGTCCTGCAGCGACTGCGGAAAGCGGTCGCGCGCAGACTTGCGCACCAGCGAGCCCGGCCCATACCATTGCAGCGCGGAGCGCGCGATGCGCTCGCTCGACAGCCGCTGGTTGGCATTGCGCGGAGCGGCCTGTCCGGCGAGAACTACATCGAGCTGGTGCAGCGCCAGTTCGGACAGCAGCTCGTCGAATTCGCCTTCATGGCACACCAGGCGCAGTTGCGGCGTCGCCAGCACGGGCTCGAGCAAGGCATGGGCGGCGAGCTTGGAAATGCCGTCTGACAACCCCACCGACAGCCGCGCGACCGGCGCACTGCCGGCCTCGCGCACCTCCTGGGCGATGCCCTGGCCCAGCGCGAAGATCTCTTCGGCGCGCGCATACGCGGCCTGGCCGGCGTCGGTCAGCGCCACGCCGCGGCCCGCGGGCTTGAGCAGTTGATGCCCCAGATCCTTTTCCAGATCGCGCACCTGCACGCTGATGGTCTGCACCGCCATGCCGAGCCGGTCCGCGGCGCGCGCAAAGCCACCCTCCTTCGCGACCATCCAGAAATAGTAGAGATGGCGGAAATTCAGCATAGGTGTTCTTTCGTAAAAACCGAATACCTGATTCGGTTCAACCTGGTGTTTTCGAAAACCCGATTTGGCCATACTTCCACATTGCCATTTTCATAACTCGATATTTCATGTTCTACGCTCTCAGCTGGTTTCTCTCTTTCGCGCTTCTGGCGCTGTGGTCGCTGACCTGTTGGGGACTGCACGCGCTCACCGTCTGGGCGGTGGCCAGCGCGGGCGCGCTCGCGGGCGGCAGCGCCGCCCTCGGCGCCTCGCTGTGGCCCGACTGGGTCAATTTCTGGATTCCGCCCGAGCTGGCCCAGGTGCTGCAGTCGATGGTCGCTTCGCTAGGGCCCATGGTGCAGGCCTTGCTGGAAACCGTGCCTTTCCTGTCCGGCGCCGTCTCCGTGCTGGCCTGGGTGATCTGGGGCTTCGGTGCGCTGACGCTGCTGGCGTTGGCCATTGGCGCCCATGTGCTGATTGCTGTGCTCAAGCGCCGCCGCCCGGTCAATGCGCCGGCGGCGCGCGAAGCGAGCGCAACGCCGTTGCGCTGAGATCCCGGCCGGGGCGCTGCCCCGGCCGTCCGCTGCGTTACAGTGAGCACGCGCCAGGCCGCCGTCCGGCGCTTGATGCTTGCTGGAGAGCGCTGCTGTGAACCTGGATATCTCATTGATCGTGATGCTGCTGGCCATTGGCCTGGGCAGCGGCTTTCTCGCCGGCCTGCTGGGCATTGGCGGCGGCATGATGCTGGTGCCTTGCCTGGTGTTCATTCTGGGCAAACAGGGCGTGACCGGCGACATCGCGATCAAGATGGCCATCGCCACGGCCATGGCCACCATTCTGTTCACCTCCTTGTCCAGCGTCTGGGCGCACCACCGGCGCGGCGCGATCCGCTGGCGCATCGTGCGCGGCCTGGTGCCGGGAATCGTCGGCGGCGGCCTGCTGGCCGGCGCGGGCGCGTTCACCTTCATCAAGGGACAGGCGCTGGGCCTGTTCTTTGCTGCCTTCGTCGGCTACTCCGCATGGCGCATGCTCAAGGGCGCGGCGAAGAAGGCCAGCGCGCGCCAGGACGTGCACGGGCCGCTGGGCCTGAGCGCCATGGGCACGCTGATTGGGTTCGTTTCGGGGCTCGTGGGCGCGGGCGGCGGATTTCTGTCTGTGCCCTACATGACACGCTGCAACGTGCCTATCCACCAGGCCATCGCGACCAGCGCCGCCCTCGGTTTTCCCATCGCCGTGGCGAATGTGCTGGGCTATGTCGTGGGCGGCTGGAACCTGCCCCAGGCCACAGCCGACAGCTGGGGCTATTTCTATCTGCCCGCGCTGGTGCTGATCGTGCTGTGCAGCGTCTGCACCGCGCCCTGGGGCGCGAAGGTTGCGCATTCGCTGGATGTGACGGCCTTGAAGAAAGCCTTTGCGCTGCTGCTGGGCGCCTTGGCCGCTTATATGCTCTACAAGAGCCTGTCGGGCACCTGAGGCCGCGCAGCCAGCGCGCCTACTGCGCGGGTTTTGGCGCGCGCCGCATGCGCACCGATCGCGTCTCGACCAGCAGGTCATAAAGCTGCTGGGCCGCGGGCGACAGCGACCGGCCGCGGCGCTTGATCAGGCCCATCTGGCGCGTGACGATGGGCTCGACCAGCGGAATGCTCACCAGCGTCGGGTGGTCCTTGCCCGGCATCGCCAGGCTGGGAACGGCGGCCACGCCCAGGCCGGCTTCGACCAGGCCCAGCAGCGTGGTCACATGCTTGGCTTCATAGAGGCACTGCGGGCGGTCGGGCACGTTGGCCAGCGCCAGATCCATCAGCAGGCGGTTGCCCGAAGTCTTGCCCACCGACATGAAGTCGTGCTGGCCCAGCTCGGCCCAGGTGACTTTCTTGCGCCTGGCCAGCACATGGTCGCGCCGGCACGCGGCGACAAAGCGCTCGGCCAGCACCGGCTTGAACTCGATCTCGGCCTCCTGGCTGCCGATGAAGTTCAGACCGAAATCGGCATCGCCCTGGGCCACGGCCACCAGCACCTCGTTCGCGCTCGCGTCATGCACTTTCACGCGGATCTTGGGAAAGCGCTCGTGGTAGCGCTTGACCACCTGGGGCAGGAAGTAATAGACGGCCGACGGCACGCAGGCAATCGTCACTTCGCCCATGCGCCGCGCCGCGACATCGCCCAGGCCCATCAGCATGCCGTCGAGGTCGTCGAGCCAGACGCGCGTCTTGCGCGCGAAGTCGCGCCCCACGGCCGTGAGCGTCACGCGGCGCGTGGTGCGGTCGAGCAGGCGCACGCCCAGCGCTTCCTCGAGCTTGTCGATGCGCCGGCTGAACGCGGGCTGCGAAAGATGGATGGACTCGGCCGCGGCGCGAAAGCTCTGCAGCTCGGCCACGGCCGCGAAGGCCTGGATATCGCCGAGGTCGAATTTGTTGTTCATGGCGGGCGCTTTCAAGGCGTTGGTCTGTTGCACCGTGTGCATCAAACGTTAAGAAAATTGCAATTCCCGGAAGTGATTTCACCATGTAAATGGGGCCTAAGCATATTGCGTCTACTGCATCAATCGTTGCCAACAATGCAATTCACAGAACACCGCAAGCGTCGCACCATGCGAACCCATGAGCTACAAACTTCCTTGCGTATTGATGCGTGGCGGCACCTCCCGGGGTCCGTTCTTCCTCGCCGACTGGCTGCCGCGTGACGCCGCGGCGCGTGACCGCACGCTGATCGCGGCGCTGGGCTCGCCCCACGAATTGCAGATCGACGGACTGGGCGGCGGCAACTCGCTGACCAGCAAGGTGGCGATCGTCTCGAAGTCGGTCCATGCCGACTGCGACGTCGACTACCTTTTCGCCCAGGTCAGCGTAGAGGAAGCGCGCGTCGACACCCGGCCCAACTGCGGCAACATGCTCGCCGGCGTGGGCCCGTTCGCCATCGAGCAGGGGCTGGTGCCGGCATCGGACCAGGGCAACACCACCACGGTGCGGGTCTACAACGTCAACACGCGTTCACGCATCGATGTGCAGGTCTGCACGGCCGGCGGCCGGGTGCACTACGAAGGCGATGTGCAGATCGACGGCGTGCAGGGCACGGCCGCGCCGGTGCTGATGAACTTTCTCGACGCCTGGGGCGCGGTCACGGGCCAGATCTTTCCCACGGGCCAGCGCATAGACACCATCCAGGGCCTGCAGGTCACCTGCATAGACGCCGCCCAGGTGATGGTGCTGGTGCGCGCCGCCGACCTGGGCCTGCGCGGCGACGAAACGCCGGCCCAGCTCGACGCGAACGCCGAACTGCTGGCCCGGCTCGAATCGCTGCGCCGCGAAGCCGGGCTGCGCATGGGCATGGGCGATGTCTCGAACAGCGTGCTGCCCAAGCCCGTGATCGTGTCCGCGGGTCAGGCGCCGGGCAGCGTGGTGTCGCGCTACTTCACGCCGCTGCGCTGCCACCGCTCGCACGCCGTGACCGGCGCGATCGGCGTGGCCGCGGCCCATGTGCTGCCGGGCACGGTGATCACCGACACCTTCCAGATTGCCAGCGCCGGCACGCGCCGCGTCGAGGTGCTGCATCCCGCGGGCCGCATCCATGTCGACGTCGAACTCAGCGAAGTCGACGGCCAATTCAAGCTGGTGCAGGCCGCGCTGGTGCGCACCGCACGCAAGATTCTGGAGGGCACGCTGTACGTCACAGAGCACGCAATGACCGACTGATTCCAAAACCAAAACTTTCAATGACAGGAGACAAAAAATGAAGCACACAAACGCTCGCCCCACTCGCCCTTCCCGCCTCTCGCGCCTTTCACGCCTTTCACGCCGCTCGCTGCTGGCCTCGGCCGCGCTCATCGCCGCTGGCGCGCCCTGGTTCGCACCCATGGCCCACGCGGCCTTTCCCGACAAGGCCATCACGCTGGTCGTGCCCACGGCCGCGGGCGGCGGCAACGACGCCATGGCGCGGGTCGTGGCGCAGAAAATGTCGGGCCTGCTGGGCCAGCAGGTGATCGTCGAGAACAAGGCCGGCGCCAACGGCGCGATCGCCGCCGAACATGTGGCGCGCGCCACGCCCGACGGCCACACCATTCTTTTCGGCTACATAGGCACGCACGGCATGAGCCCGGCGCTGCAGAAGCTGCGCTACGACCCCATCACCCAGTTCGAGCCCATAGGCATGGTGAGCTATTCGGCGACGCTGATGGTGGTCAACCCCAAGGTACCGGTCAAGACCGTGGCCGAACTGGTGGCGCTGACCAAGGCCAAGCCCCAGGACTACAACTACGCCTCGGCCGGCAACGGCACGGCGCCGCATTTCACGGCCGAGATCTTCAAGCTCGAAAGCGGTGCGCAGATGGCGCATGTGCCCTACCGCGGCGCGGCGCCCGCGATGAACGACACCATGGCCGGCCAGACCCAGGTGATGTTCCCCAGCCTGTTCTCGGCCTATACGCATGTCAAGAACGGCAAGCTGCGCGCGCTGGCCCTGGCCGGCCCCAAGCGCTCCTCGCTGCTGCCCGATGTGCCCACGCTCGAGGAAGCCGGCATCAAGGGCGTCGAAGTCACGCAGTGGTACGCGCTGTTCGCGCCGGGCAAGACGCCGCGTCCCGTGGTCGATCAGCTCAACAAGGCCTTGAACACCGCGCTGGCCGACAAGGACGTGGCGCGGCGCATCGAGGAACAAGGCGCGGTGGTCGACACCAGCACGCCTGAGCAGCTCGCCCAGACCGTGCGCCAGGAGATCGCCAAGTGGAAAGGCGTGGTGCTCAAGGCCCAGCTCACGCCCGATTGAGCACGGCGCGCGACTTCACATATCAACAAGAGGGAGACAAGAATGAAGAAAATCGCAACGCTTTGCGCCGTGCTGGCCAGCACTTTGGCGGCGGCGCAGACCAGCAGCGTCACGCTGTACGGCATCGTGGACGCAGGCGTGCGCCACGGCAGCGGCCTCACGGCCGGCAATGCACCAGCGGCCGGCTCGACCAGCAGCGTGGGCAGCGGCATCAATACCACCAGCCGCTGGGGAATCCGCGCCAGCGAGGACCTGGGCGGCGGCACCAAGGCGCTGTTCCAGCTCGAGAGCGGCATCAACGTCGATACCGGCACGTCGGCGAACGCGAGCAAGTACTTCGACCGCGCTTCCTGGTTGGGCCTGCAGGGCGGCTGGGGCACGCTGGCCCTGGGACGCCAGACCACCACGCTGGCCGATGCCGTCTCGCCCGTCGACCCGCTGGCCATGCGCTTCGCGGGCTTCAACCCCAGCATCGGCGTGGCCGCGCTGAGCCAGCAAGGCCTGGGCATACAGTTCGGCAGCGCGGGCTCGACTTCGGGCTCGTACCGACTAGACAATTCGCTCAAGTACACCGGCCGCTGGGGCGGGCTCACGGCGCGCGCCATGCTGGGCCTGGGCGAAGTCGCGGGACAAAGCGGCGCGCTGTCGTCGCGCGGCCTGGGCCTGGCCTATGCGGCCAGCGGCTTCACGGTGTCTGGCGCATTCCAGACCTTCAAGGACGCCAACCAGCGCGAACTCGACGGCGCGACGCTGGGCGCGGCCTACCAATGGGGCAAGGTGAGGCTCGCGGCCAACGCCGGGCGCAGCAAGGCCGAAACCGCGGTGAATCAGCACACCGTGCAGCGCATGCTGTCGGCCGGCGCGACCTGGGCCGTGACCGGGCAGACCGATCTGACGGCCGCCTATTACAAGGTGGACCGCACGCGCACCGGCGCCGCCGACGACGGCTATGGCCGCCTCGTGGCCTTTGCCGAATACAAGCTCTCGCGCCGCACCAAGGTCTATGCCGAGCTCGACAACACGCGCTGGCGCCACGGCTTCCAGGGCGCGGCCAACAAGGCGAGCGCCACGGGGCTGTCGGCGGGGGTGGTGCATTCGTTCTGAGTCTGTTGAAGGATGCCGGCCTCATGGCTTAAGCACGGGCCGTTCATCCTTCGACAAGCTCTCAAGAAACAGCTTTTTTCAGCAAATAAATCAATGGCTTAGAAGGTGGTCGGATTTGGCAAACGGCGGCAAACCAGTGACCCGTTCGTGGTGAGCCTCCCTGGCCGGGCGCGTCGCACCATGAACGGCCCATCCTCATAACTTGAGCGCAGGCCGTTCATCCTTCGACAGGCTCAGGACGAACGGTTTTTTAACGCCCGCTGTTTCTTCTGAATGCCTTGCGAAACCTCGGCTCGCTTACTCCGCGCAGGACGAACGGGTTTTTAATGCCCGCTGTTGATTCATAACGCCGCCCACAAAAAAAGCCGCTGTCCCCAGCGGCTTTCTCATTGGCGCAACCCAGCCATCAAGGCTTGACGACCAGCACCGGAATATGGACCGAGCGCAGCACGCGCTGGGTCACGCTGCCCAGCATCAGCTTTTCCAGGCCGCGGCGGCCGTTCGAGCCGATGACGATCAGGTCGGCGCCGGTGTTTTCGACCACGCGCACGATGCCTTCATGCACGGCGTGGCCCTCGCCCACCACGGTGTTCACTGCCAGGCCGGCGTCGTCCATGATCTTGCGCACGGACTCGAGCGCGGTATTGGCTTCGGCCGTGGCCGCGCTCAGGTACTGCGCCTGGCCATAGGCGAAATCGGCGCCCACGCCCGTGAAAGGATAGGGATCGACAACATAGACCGCGGTCACGCTGCTGCCAAAGACCTTGGCCAGTTCGGCGGCCTTGGAGACCGCGAGCAGCGATGTGGACGAGCCGTCGACCGGAACCAGAATGTGCTTGAACATAATGTCTCTCCTCTAGATGAACACGACAGGCCGCAGCGCGGGCCCAATGACTGCAGTGTGGCATGCCACAAGGCCGCAGGCATTGATAGCCGTCAAGTCAAGCGGGATCGTCGAATTCCGCGCCCTGAAAACCACCGCGGCGGCAGGTGACCACCAGCGTATCACGGTAGCCGCCTTCTGCGAGCGGTTGAATGGGCGTGGTTTCGTGGATCATGCGCGCGTCGTCGAGCAGCATCAGCGACCAGGGTTCGGTCAGCGTGAAGCGCTGGCCCTGCGGGCCCGACGCTTCGAAAACGCGCGTTTCGCCGCCCTTCACGTTCTCGCGCCCGACCAGAAACACCGCCACCAGATCGACGCCGTCGCGGTGCGCGCCTTCGGGCGTGGGCCGGCCTATGCCGTGCGTGGTGTCGATGCGGAACTGGTGCGATTCGATGAACCAGGGCGCGGGCGGCGCATGCAGGCGGAACACCTGGTCGGACAAATGACCGAGCTGTATCAGCAGTTTCTGCCACGCAGGCTGGGCCACGGCCTGGTCATGCATGGGCGCGAACATGCGCAGCATGCCGCCATGCAGCGCGTTGTATTCCACCGGCTGCCAGTGCGCGCGGTGCGCGACCTGCTCCAGCCGGCCGTCCTCGGCGATGAAGCACGAGTGGCGTCGGCGCCGGTAGCGGCCGCCGTCCTTGAGATGCTCGTCGGGCGGAAGGTCGGACCAGTCGGCGGCGAGCGTCTGCAGTTGCGCGGGCGTCGCACCGATCCAGGCCGCCACGTCGGCGGGCGATAAAACGGCATACCCCTGGCTGCGCAGCTGGCTGGCGGCCCGATCGGGGTGGATGTACGGGGGTGGAAATGTGACGTGCGTCATAGATTCCCGAGCTTAACGCCGCGACCCGGGCGCTGAAGCCCAGGTCGCACTCTTTTTTACAGAAAGCGCGGCGTCTTGCCTGTAAACGTCGGATCGTAGCGGCGCATCTGCTTGAGATCGTCGCGGTTGCGCACGCCGCATTCGAGGTACTGGGCGTGCAGCGTGGCCAGCGCATCGCGGTCCAGTTCCACGCCCAGGCCCGGCGTCGTGGGCACGACCACCGAGCCCTGCTCGAAGCGAATGCGACCGCCCTTGACGACTTCTTCTTCCTGCCACGGATAGTGGGTGTCGCAGGCATAGGTCAGGTTGGGCACGCTGGCCGCGACATGGGTCATGGCCATCAGGCTGATGCCCAGGTGCGAGTTCGAGTGCATCGACATGCCCAGGCCCCAGAGCCGGCACATGCGCGCCAGCGTCTGCGTGGCGCGCAGACCGCCCCAGTAGTGGTGATCGGACAGCAGCACCTTGACCGAGCCCATCTCGCAGCCCTTGCGGAAGTCTTCCATGGTGGTGATCACCATGTTGGTCGCCAGGGGCAGCTTGGTGTGCTTTGCCAGCTCGGCCATGCCTTCGAGGCCTGGCGTCGGGTCTTCGTAGTACTCGAGGATTTCATCGAGCGCGGGCGCGGCGGCGATGCTTGCGGCCAGCGACCAGTTGGCGTTCGGGTCCAGGCGCAGCGGCAGACCGGGAAAGGCCTTGGCCAGCGCCTGCATGCAGGCCACTTCGTGGCCGGGCTCGAACACCCCGCCCTTGAGCTTGATGCTCTGGAAGCCGTAGAGATCGATCATGCGCTGCGCCTGGGCGACGATCTGCGCGGGGCTGATGCCTTCACCCCAGGCGTCGGGCGCATAGGGTTTGCCGACATGCTCGGCGTATTTGAAGAACAGATAGGCGCTGTACGGCACCGACGAGCGCACGGCGCCGCCCAGCAGGTCGACCACGGGCGCGCCGACGATCTGGCCTTGCAGGTCGAGCATGCCGACTTCGAACGTGCTGATCACCTTGGGCGCGTTCTTGGCCGCATGCGAGCCGGGCGCGAGCTCGAACTCCACCGCGCCGGGCACGGCGGTGATCGTGGCGCGCACGCGCTCTTCCATGGTGTTGAGCGCGAAGGGCGACAGGCCGATCAGCAGCGGACGCGCCTGCTCCAGCACCTTGAGCATGGGCTCGTCGCCATAGGTCTCGGAAATGCCCACGCGGCCGTCGCTGGTCTCGATCTCGACGATGGCACGCAGTGCCCAGGGTTCGTGGATTCCGGCCGCGTTGAGCAGCGGTCCGTCGCGAAAGGCGATGGGGGTGATCCGGACGTGGGTGATGGTGATGTCGCGTGCCATGGTTCTCTTGTGTCTCGTTGCTGTCTCTGTGTCTATCCAAGCGTTACTCGGTGGTGGCTCCGGTCTTGCGGACCAGTTCGCCCAGGCGGGCCATGTCGGCGGCGGTGACCGCGGCCAGCTCGGCCGGCGTGCTGCCCACGACCTGCATGCCGAACTGCGTCTCCAGCTTGCCCTTGAGTTCAGGTGTCTTGAGCGCCTTGACGACTTCGGTGTTGAGCCGCGCGACGACGTCCTTGGGCGTGCCCTTGGGCGCGTAGACCGCCTGCCAGGACACCAGATCCAGGCCGGGGAAGCCCGCTTCTGCGGTGGTGGGCACGTCCGGTGCCAGCGGCGAGCGCGTCTTGGTCGTCACGGCCAGGAACTTGAGCTTGCCGGCCTTGACCAGCGGCAGGCCCGCCGTGAGCTGGTCGAACAGGAAAGGCACGTTGCCTGCGGCCACGTCCTGCAGCGCCTGCGGGCTGCCCTTATAGGCGATGTGCTGCATCGGCACCTTGATCAGCTCGGCCATCTGCGCGCCGGTCAGGTGGGTCGACGTGCCCGCGCCCGAAGACGCATACGACGCCTTTTCGGGGTTCTTGCGAATCCACGCGACCAGTTCCTGAATGGTGTTCACGCCCAGCGAACTGTTGACCATCAGCACGTTGGGCACATAGGCGATCAGCGTGACGGGCTCGAAGTCCTTGACCGGGTCGTAAGGCAGCTTCTTGTAGAGCGCCGAATTGATTGCATGGGTGCTGATGGTGCCGCCGATCAGCGTATAGCCATCGGCCGGTGAGCGCGCAACGGCCTGCACGCCGATCGCGCCGCCCGCGCCAGGGCGGTTGTCGATCACCACCGACTGCTTGAGCGCGGCGGACAGCTCATGGCCCACCATGCGCGCGACGACATCGGTCGATCCGCCGGGCGCAAAGGGCACGACCCAGGTGATGGGCTTGGCCGTGGGCCAGTCGGCCGCATGGGCCGTGGCGGTGAAAAGGCAGGCGGCGCTGCAGGCGGCAGCGACCAAGGCAAGGCGACGGTGCATGGATTTGTCTCCGGATATTTATTGAAATGCTGAAATCCAAATGCATTGAAGCACTAATGTATTAGTGCGTCAATGCCGTAGACCCTAGAATCGAAACTTCAATAGCGAACCCCGATGAAGACAATCCACAAGCTAGATCGCACCCGCCAGGCCGCCCCGCAAGTGTTCGGATGGCTGCGCGAAGCCATCATTTCCCTGGAACTGGCGCCAGGCACTCCGCTGTCGCGCGTAGAACTCGCCGAACGTTTTGAGCTGAGCCAGACACCTGTGCGCGACGCGCTGATGCAGTTGCGCCAGGAGGGCCTGGTCGACATCTTTGCCCAGCATGCGACCCGCGTCAGCCGCATCGACCTGCCCTCGGCCGAACAGGCGCAGTTCCTGCGCTGCGCGATCGAACTGGAAGTGGTGCGCACGCTCGCGCTGACCGGCGACGCCGCACTGTATGCACGCCTGACTTCCATGGTCGACGTACAGGCGGCGCTGGCCAGCAGCGGCGCCGAGGAGTTCATCGCCGCCGACCAGGCGTTTCACCGCGCCATGTACGAAGCCGCGCGCGCGCCCGATCTGTACGACCTGGTGCAGCGCCGCAGCGGCCATCTGGACCGTCTGCGCCGGCTCGACCTGCCTTCGGCCGGCAACGCCGAACGCGTGGTGCGCGACCACCGGCGCATCGTCGACGCGCTGGCCAGCCGTGAGCCCGACGCCGCCCAGGCCGCGCTGCGCGCGCATCTGTCGGGAACGCTCAGCCGCGTCGCCGACATCCGCGCGCGCCATCCCGAATACATCACGGACTGAAACAGCCCAGGCTTACGCGTTTCGCGCGCAAGCTCATGCGAAAAGCTTTGTTCCCGTCTCGGGCCCGGTTTCCTAAAGTGCAGATCAACGCCGCAAAAAGCGGCGAGCCTGCATTCCAAGGAACCGCGCCATGCCGACCACGTCCCGTCCCCTGTCCCTGCGTCCTGCGCTGGCCGCGCTCATGGCCCTGGCCTGCGGCGCCTGGCTGCCGGCGCAGGCGCAAAGCGACGCCGGCGCCGACTGGAAGCCGCGCAAGTCCACCGAATTCATCGTGCCCAGCGGCGCGGGCGCGGCCCTCGACGTCGCGGCGCGCAAGCTGACCGAGCTGCTGACGCGCGAAAAGCTCGCACCGGGCTTCATCGTCAGCAACAAATCGAGTGCGCACGGCATCGTCGCGCTCGAAGGCCTGCACCGCCATCCGGGCGACGCGCATGCGCTGATGACTCTGAGCACCAGCTACGGCAACAGCCTGGCGCAGAACGCCCTGCCCGACCACCTGCAAAAAGGCACGCCGCTGGCGACGCTGTTTCGCGAATTCGTCACGGTGGTGGTGCGCGCCGACTCGCCGCTGCGCAGCACGCAGGATCTCGTGGCCCAGCTCAAGCAGGACCCTGGCAAATATTCGATAGGCATTGCGACCACACTGGGCAACCATATCCACCTGGGCGTGGCGCAACCGCTCAAACTGGCAGGCGTGGACATCAAGGGCTTGCGCATCGTGCCCTACAAATCCTCGGCCGAGTCGATGACGGCCCTCGCGGGCGGCCATCTCGACGTGGTCTCCGCGACCACGCCCAATCTGCTGCCCTATCTGCAAAGCGGCCGCATCCGCGTGCTGGCGATTGCCGCCGAACAGCGCCTGGGCGGCGCGTTCGCCCAGGCACCGACCTGGAAAGAACAAGGCATCGACTATGTCAGCGACTCGTTCCAGGGCGTGATGACCGTTCCCGGCGCCAGCGCCGCGCAGAAAGCCTATTGGGTCGAAGCGCTGCGCAAGGTGTCGGAAACACGCGAGTGGAAAGACTTCGTTGCGCTCAACCAATGGGAGCCCTGGTTCCAGGGCCCGCAGGCGACGCAGCAATTGCTGCAGACGCAGCTCGACACCAACCAGGCCTTGCTCGGCGAACTGGGCCTGCTGCCGGCAGCGCCGCGCAAGATTGCCAAGGCACCCTGAGAACAACCAGGAGACTGCGATGAACATGCGTTTGAATGCCAGCGCCAAGGAGCTGCTGACCGACCGTCTGGAGACCGCGCTGCGGGCCACGCCGCACATCAGCGCCGTGCCGCAATCGGCCCATATCGGCGCGCTGATTGGCGGCGTCGATCTGGGCCAGGCGCTGACGCCGGCCGAAGTGCACAGCATTCGCTCGGCGCTGCTGCGCTGGAAAGTCGTGTTCTTTCGCGACCAGCATCTGAGCCATGAACAGCATGTCGCGTTCGCGCGCCAGTTTGGCGATCTGACCATAGGCCACCCGGTGTTCGGCCATGTCGACGGCCATCCCGAGCTGTACTCCATTGCCAAGCACCGCCGCGCCAACAGCCACGGCAGCGAACCCGAGCGCCGGCCCTGGACCGGCTGGCATGCAGACGTCACCGCGGCGCACAACCCGCCCGCGGCATCGATCCTGCGCGGCGTGACCATTCCGCCCTATGGCGGCGATACGCAATGGACCAATCTGGCCGCGGCCTATGACGCGCTGTCGGAACCGCTGAAAGCCTTCCTGCAAGGTCTGCGCGGCGAGCACCGCTTCAGCCCGCCCACGGGCGCGAGCCCCACGCCCGAATATCTGGAACTGATCAAGAACAACACGCTGGTCAGCGAGCATCCGCTGGTCACCGTGCACCCCGAAACCGGCGAACAGGTGCTCTATATCAGCCCCGGCTTTCTCAAGAGCATCAGCGGCCTGCGCACGCGCGAATCGCGGGTCTTGCTCGAACTGCTGTGGGAGCATGCGGTGGCCAGCGAATTCACCGTGCGCTTCAAATGGGAAACCGGCTCCATCGCCTTCTGGGACAACCGCTCCACGGCCCATGTCGCGCCGCAGGACATCTTCGCGCTCGAATACGACCGCCAGCTCTACCGCAGCACGCTCGTCGGCGAAGTGCCGGTGGGCGCCGATGGCCGCGCTTCGATCGCCATCCAGGGCGACCCGGTGCTGGCCGCGCATGGAGCGGCCTACTGAGCCGCCGCAACGAATGTCTCTTCCCCTCAAGGGAATTCGGGCGCTGCTTATGCAGCGCCCTTTTTTTTGCTCAGTTCAGCGGCAGGCCGACATAGTTCTCCGCCAGCGACGTCGAGCCCGCGCGCGAATGCACCAGATAGTCGAGTTCGGCTTCCTGCACCTTGCGGTCGAAGTCGCCCGAATCGGGGAAGCGGTGCATCAGCGAAGTCATCCACCACGAGAAACGCTCGGCCTTCCAGACACGGCGCAGGCTCACTTCCGAATAGCGGTCTATGCCTTCGCTGCTGCGCTGCTGGTAGTACTCGGCGAACGCGTTCGACAGATAACCCACGTCGGACGCCGCCAGGTTAAGGCCCTTGGCGCCCGTGGGCGGAACGATGTGGGCCGCGTCGCCCGCGAGGAACATGCGGCCGAAGCGCATGGGTTCGGACACGAAGCTGCGCAGCGGCGCAATGCTCTTTTCGAGCGAAGCGCCGGTGACCAGGTGGTCGCGCGCTTCGGGGTCCAGGCGCAGGCGCAGTTCGTCCCAGAACGCTTCGTCGCTCCAGTTCTCGACCTTGTCGGTCAGCGGCACCTGCAGGTAGTAGCGGCTGCGCGTGGCGCTGCGCTGGCTGCACAGCGCGAAGCCGCGCTCGGTGTGGGCGTAGATCAGCTCGTGCGACACGGGCGGAACATCGGCCAGGATGCCCAGCCAGCCGAACGGATAGACCTTCTCGTAGTTGCGAATGCTGTCCGCCGGAATGCTCGCGCGGCACACGCCGTGGAAGCCGTCGCAGCCGGCGATGAAGTCGCAGCTGATTTCGTGCTGTTCGCCGTCCTTGTGGTAGCGCACGCGCGGGCGTTCGCTGCCGAATTCGAGCGGCGTCACGTCCTGGGCTTCGTACACCGTGAGCAGGCCGGCGCGCTCGCGCGCTTCCATCAGATCGCGCGTCACTTCGGTCTGGCCGTAGACCATCACGCGCTTGCCGCCCGTGAGTTCATGCAGGTCGATGCGGTGGCGCTTGCCGCCGAACAGCAGTTCGATGCCGTCGTGCGGCAGGCCTTCGGCGTGCATGCGCTTGTCGGCCTTGGCCTGGGTCAGCAGATCGACCGTGACCTGTTCGAGCACGCCGGCGCGGATGCGGCCCAGCACGTAGTCGGGACTGCGCTGCTCCACGATCACGTTGTCTATGCCTGCTTCGTACAGCAGTTGTCCCAGAAGAAGGCCTGCGGGGCCGGCGCCGATGATTGCCACTTGAGTGCGCATGTGTCTCTCCACCAAGGTTGTTTGCCGCTAGCGTAGAAGCGAAGCTCTGCGCCAGCGCAAGCTTGAATCGACTTTTGCGCGATCATCGCGCAAAATGTGCGGCTATCGCGCAATATCTTCCGCCACGCCCATGACACCCTCGCCGTCCCCATCGCCCGGCTCCGGCATCGCCGCAGCCGACTACATCGCAGGCCTGGGCAAGGGCCTGGCGGTGCTCGAATGCTTCGACACCGAGCGCCAGCGGCTCAACGCCACGCTCGCCGCGGAGCGCGCGGGCCTCACGCGCGCGGCCGCGCGCCGCCATCTGCTGACGCTTGCCCACCTGGGCTATCTAGAATCCGACGGCCACCATTTCTGGCTCACGCCCAAGGTGCTGGGCCTGTCGGGCAGCTATCTCGCGAGCGCCCGCCTGCCGCGCACCGTGCAGCCCGTGCTCAATCGCTTGAGCGCGCTCGCGGCGTTCTCTTTCTCGGCGGCGATTCTGGCGGGCAGCGAAACCGTGGTCATCGCGCGCAGCACAGCGCAGGGCGCGGCCCAGCAGCTGTTCGCCCATGGGGTGCACCTGGGCAGCCGGCTGCCCGCGCATGCGTCGTCCACGGGCCGCGTGCTGCTGGCTGCCCTGCCCTTGCCGGCGCTCGATGAATGGCTGGCCTGTCGCACGCTGCACCGGCTCACGCTGCACACGCTGACCCAGCCCGCCGAACTGCACGCCTGCCTGGACCAGGTGCGCGCCCAGGACTACTGCATAGCCCAGGAAGAGCACGAACTGGGCGTGCAGGCGATCGCCGTGCCGCTGCGCAACAGCGCGGGCCAGACCGTGGCCGCACTCAATGCCGTCATGTCGGCGCAGCACATGACGGCCCAGGCGCTGGAGCGCAACCTGCTGCCGCTGCTGCGCGATGCGGCGCAGGAGTTGAGGCCGTTGTTATAGGGAATGCTGTGCGAACGGGGAAGTTGAGGGCCTGCCTGTGCACACAAGCCGCCCAGCCCAAAAAATCACTCCCCCTTCAAAGGCCTGACAGCCGCCTCCAGGCACAGACCCCGCAGCAACTCTGAAGTGCGGCGAATCAGCGGCGTGCTTTTCTTCTTCGCCGACTGCGCCATGCACAGCGTGCTCACGATGCCCGGCGATTCGATGGGAATGCAGGCCAGTTCGTCCTGGTGGTCATGGCTGCTGAGTGCGCTGGCCGTGAGCGCGGCGTAGCCGTAGCCGCCGCGCACCAGGTCCAGGATCGCGGGCACGCTGGAGACTTCCCAGACCACGTTGAGCTTGACCTGCGACAGCGTGGCCTGCGCTTCCATCAGCTTGCGAAAGATCTGGCCGCGCTGGGGCATGATCAGCGGATAGCCCGACAGCTCGTCAAAGCGCACCGACGTGCGATGGCCCATGCTTGCGGGTCCGATCAGGCACAGCCGCTCTTCGAGCACGGGCGTGACTTCGACCTGCGGCTGGGGCTCGGGCGTGTAGACCAGCGCCAGGTCCATACGGCCCGATGTGAGCCATTCGGCCATGTTGACTGAAAAGCCTTCGACCACGGCCAGGCCGGCCTTGGGCATTTCACGGCTGAAGATGTCGATCAGCGGCAGCGTGAGCCGGCGCGCAAGACTGGGCGGCAGGCCGACCACGATGCGGCCCACGGGTTCGTCGCGCTGGCTGCCCAGGTCTTCCTTGGCCAGGGCCACGCGCTGCATGATGGCGTGGCCATGCTCGAGCAGGCGGCGGCCGGCGTCGGTGAGCGTGACGCCGCGGCCGGTGCGTATCAGCAGCGTTTCGCGCAGCTCGATTTCCAGCGTCCGCACCTGGCGGCTCAACGCCGGCTGCGCTATATCGAGCAAGAGCGCGGCCTTGCTGAAGCTGCCGGTCTCGGCTACCTGGACAAAAGTTTCTATCTGCTGAAGATTCATGACGCACTCGAACTGTAACCATGCCATTTTGCTATAGCTGGTAGAGAGGCGGGCGTCTAGGTGATACGGGCGGGCCTGCCACAATGCAGAATAAGTTGCGTTCGCCCCTGGTTCGCATAAGAGCGAGCGCATTAAAAAACGCGATCAGCCGATAACGGAGACAAAATGACAGCAGAAACACGCCAAATGAACCGCCGCAGTGCCGGCCTTGCCCTGGGCGCGCTGGCGCTGGGCGCCATGGCCCCGGCGCGTGCGCAGACCATCACCAACTGGCCCACCAAGCAGGTTCGCATCATCAATCCGTTCCCCGTGGGCGGCGGCCCCGATGGCACTTCGCGCCTGGTCGCCGACAAGCTTTCGCGCCTGTGGAACCAGCCGGTGATCGTCGAGAACCGCCCCGGCGGCAATGGCTTCATCGCCATCGATGCGTTCAAGCGCGGCGCGACCGACGGCACCGACATCATTCAGCTCGACAACGTCCACCTCGCGGCCTACCCCCATCTGTTCAAGAAGCTGCCCTACAACATCGACAAGGACTTCGAAGTCGTGCTGCCGCTGTTTCGCACCTTCTTCTTCGTCTGCGTCGCCACCGACAGTCCCTACAAGACCATGGCCGACCTGATTGCCGACGCCAAGGCGCGTCCCGGCAAGCTCAACTACGGCTCGTGGTCGGTGGGCAATCCCGTGCACCTGGGCTCGGCGCTGCTCGAATCGCTGACCGGCACGAAGATGGAGCATGTGATCTACAAGGAAACCAGCCAGCTGTACACCAGCGTGGCCACGGGCGAACTCGCGTTCGCGCTGGGCTCGTCGGGCACGGCCGGCCCGCTGGCGCGCTCGGGCAAGCTGCGCTTCCTGGCCGTGCTGGCCCCGCACCGCCTCAAGGGCTATGAAGACGTTCCCACGGTCGCCGAATCGGGCGGCCCGGCCAATGCCATCGTCACCGGCTGGAACGCTTTTGCGGTGTCCAAGAGCACGCCCGCAGCCGTGGTCGACAAGATCCGCCGCGACACCATGAAGGCGTTGGCCGAACCCGATGTGCAGCCCAAGTTCCAGACCTTCGGCTACGAGAACTACTTCCCCACGCCGCAGGAATTCAAGACGTTCATGGTCGACGAGAACAAGCGCTTCGGCGATGTGATCCGGCGCGCGAACCTCGAGCTCTGAGCCGGGCGCCCGGCCTTGCCGGGTGCTGGAAAAGAAAAGCCGCTGCAGGCGACTGCAGCGGCTTTTTTCATCGCCTGCGGCCCTTCAGACCTGTGGCGCGAACTCTTCGGTATCGACTTCCCTGTGCCCCTGCGCCGCATAGCGGCTGCCCGCGATCGCCGACGGCTGGAACAGCGCGTCGAGCTGCTCGAGCTGGGCGCTGGACAGCTTGACTTCGGCGCCGTGCAGGTCTTCGTCCAGGTGCTTGCGCTGCGTGGTGCCGGGCAGCGCGATCACATGTTCGCCCTGGTGCAGCACCCAGGCGATCGCCAGCGCGGCCAGGCTGCAGTCGGCCTGTTCGGCGATTTCGCGCATGGGCGCGAGCAGGCGCAGGTTGCGCGGGTAGTTGTCGGCCGAGAAGCGCGGCATGGCAGCACGCACGTCCTTTTCGCCCAGCGTCCCCGCGTCGAGCAGATCGCCGCCCAGAAAGCCCCGGCCCAGCGGGCTGAACGCCACATAGGCAATGCCCAGTTCGGCGCAGCGCTGCAGCGTGCCGAGTTCGGCGTTGCGCGACCACAGCGAGTACTCGCTTTGCAATGCGGTGATCGGGTGCTCGCGGTGGGCGCGCACCAGCGTCTCGGCAGACACTTCGGACAGGCCCAGCGCGCGCACCTTGCCTTCCTGCAGCAGCCGGCCCATTTCGCCCACGGATTCCTCGATGGGCACCGATTTGTCCCAGCGATGCAGGTAGTAGAGGTCGATCACGTCGGTGCCCAGGCGGCGCAGGCTGTCTTCGCAGTTGCGCCGCAGCGTCGCGGGCCGGCCGTCGATCACGCGGCGCAGCACGCCGTCGTCGCCCGGCACACCGGCCATACCGCCCTTGCTGCACAGCGTGATGCGTTCGCGGTGCGGCGCGAGCACCGGGCCGACCAGGGTTTCATTCGCGCCAAAGCCATAGAGGGCGGCGGTGTCGAACAGCGTCACACCTTGGTCAAGCGCATGGGCCAGCAGCTCGCGGCCCTGCTCGGCGCTGGGCGGCGTGCCGTAGGCATGGCTCAGGTTCATGCAGCCCAGACCGACGGAAGTGACATCAAAGGGGCCGATTTTTCGCGTTTGCATCAATGGAATCCTTGGAAAGAACAAAGCCAGTGCACGCGTTTCGCGGGCACTGGCTTTCAGGTTGCGAGGTCAGGCAAGCATGCCCGATTCCTTAGCTCAGTTGTTGTTCAAGCTTATGCAGCACTTGATAGCAAGGCAGCACCTGGGCCACGCTGGCATTGGGCTCGCGGCCTTCGCGGATCGCGGCGAAGAACTCGCGGTCCTGCAGCTCGATGCCGTTCATCGACACATCGACCTTGGACACGTCGATCTTCTCGTCCTTGCCGTTGAACAGGTCGTCGTAGCGCGCCAGATAGGTGCCGTTGTCGCCGATGTAACGGAAGAAGGTGCCCAATGGGCCATCGTTGTTGAACGACAGGCTCAGCGTGCAGATCGCGCCGTTGGCCGCCTTGAGCTGGATGCTCATGTCCATGGCGATGCCCAGCTCGGGATGGATGGGACCTTGAATCGCGTTGGCCTGCACGATGGGGCTGCCAGCCTGGTAGGCGAACAGGTCCACGGTGTGGGCTGCGTGGTGCCACAGCAGGTGGTCGGTCCAGCTGCGGGCCTGGCCCAGCGCGTTGGTGTTGGTGCGGCGGAAGAAGTAGGTCTGCACATCCATCTGCTGCAGGTTCAGCTCGCCCGCGCCGATCTTGTGGTGCACCCACTGGTGGCTGGGATTGAAGCGGCGCGTGTGGCCGCACATCGCGACCAGGCCCGATGCCTTTTGCGCCGCGACCACGGCTTCGGCGTCGGCCAGGCTGTCGGCCATGGGGATCTCGACCTGCACATGCTTGCCGGCCTTGAGGCAGGCAATCGCCTGCGAAGCGTGCATCTGCGTGGGCGTGCACAGGATCACGGCGTCGACTTCGGCCAGCGCCAGGCTGTCGGCGAGGTCGGTGGTCACATGGCCTATGCCGTACTTGGCCGCGACTTCGCGCGTCTTTTCCAGGTCGCGGCTCACCAGCGACACGACTTCGACGCCGGCTATGTTCTTGATGCCGTCGAGGTGCTTGATGCCGAAGGCGCCGGCACCGGCCAGGGCTACTTTGATGGTCTTGCTGCTGTTCATTGGTTCTCCAGGATCAGATGGCCCACGGCGGTGTTGGACGCGGGCACATGGTAGAAGCGGTGTGCGACCTTGGGCACGGGCGCCGGGCTGTCGATGTCGCTCATCGCGCCGCGCGCGATCAGCCACATCACCAGTTCGATGCCTTCCGAGCCGGCTTCGCGCACATAGTCGATATGCGGCATCTTTGCCAGGCCATGGGGGTTGTCGATCAGGCGGTCCAGGAAGTTCAGGTCCCATTCCTTGTTGATCAGGCCCGCGCGCGCGCCCTGGAGCTGGTGGCTCATGCCGCCCGTGCCCCAGATGTGGACGTTGAGGTCTTCGTCATAGCTTTCGATGGCATTGCGGATCGCGCGGCCCAGGTTGAAGCAGCGCTGGCCCGAAGGCACGGGGTATTGCACGACGTTGACGGCGAACGGAATCACCGGGCAAGGCCAGCCCTGCTCGGGCGTGGGCTGGCCGCACATCAGCGACAGCGGCACGGTCAGGCCATGGTCCACGTCCATCTTGTTGACGATGGTCAGGTCGAAATCCTGCTGTATCACCGACTGCGCGATGTGCGAGGCCAGGTCGGGGTGGCCGACCACGGTGGGCACGGGGCGCGGGCCCCAGCCTTCGTCGGCGGGCGTGAACGTGTCGGCCGTGCCGATCGCGAACGTGGGAATCATGTCCAGGCTGAACGCCGTCGCGTGGTCGTTGTAGACCAGGAAAATGACGTCGGGCTTGTTGTCCTTCATCCACTGCTTCGAGGGCTCATAGCCCTTGAACAGCGGCTTCCAGTAGTCGTCCTGGTCGCGGCCCAGGTCGAGCGCGGCGCCGATGGCGGGCACATGTGAAGTGAAGACGGAGGCGGTGATGCGGGCCATTAGTTGCCCTCCTTGCGGGCGGAATTTCCTTGGGGCTGGCGGTGCGCCTGGGCGTCGCCGTCTTCGCCGACGACGCGGTTGCCGTTGGCCGAGCGGCCGCCGGCGACCATCATGGCGCGGTATTCGTCTTCGGTCATGCCGGTCATCGAGCCAGCCATCTGCTGGAAGCTCTTGCCGTCCGTCGCGCCGATCTTGGCCAGAAAATAGATGTTGCCGCCGGTGCGCATGCACCAGTTCAGATCGCGCGCCAGCACGGCCTGCTTCTGCTCTTCGGTCATCGCCCACTCGTCGAGATAGGCGCGCTCATCAGCCTTGAAGCGCAGGCGGTTCTCGGCCTTCATCAGCGACATGCAGAACTGGTTGAGCCAGTAGCCTTTGCGCGACTGCTGGGCGTCGAAGATGATGGTGCCGGGCACATCGGTATAGGGTTTATGCAGAGCCATGATCAGGCTTCCTCGGGCCAGTAGAGACGCATGGGATTGTCCACCAGCAGCTTGCGTTGCAGTTCTTCCGTAGGCGCGATGTGGGGAATGAAATCCACCAGCAGGCCGTCGTCGGGCATGTGGTCCTTGAGATTGGGGTGCGGCCAGTCGGTGCCCCACAGCACGCGGTCAGGGAATTCCTCGACCACGCGGCGCGCGAACGGCACCACATCCTTATAGGCATTCTGCTCGCCGTCGAGCGCCTTGGGGCCGGTCACGGACAGGCGCTCGGGGCACGAGACCTTGCTCCAGACGTTCTTGTGCTCGCGCATGAACTTCAGGAACAGCTCGAACTCGGGGCCGTCGATGGGCTTGCTCACATCGGGGCGGCCCATGTGGTCCACGACCACCGTGGTCGGCAGGCTGGTGAAGAAGTCCCACAGCTCGGGCAGATCGACGGCCTCGAAGTAGATCACCACATGCCAGCCCAGTTTCTGGATGCGGCCCGCGATTTCCAGCAGCTCGTCCTTGGGCGTGAAGTCGACCAGGCGCTTGACGAAATTGAAGCGCACGCCGCGCACGCCGGCGTCATGCAGCTTCTGCAGTTCTTCGTCGCTGATGCTGCGCTTGACGGTGGCCACGCCACGCGCCTTGCCGCCCGCGGCGAGACATGCATCGACCATGGCGCTGTTGTCGGCGCCGTGGCAGGTGGCCTGCACGATCACATTGCGCGCAAAGCCCAGGTGGTCGCGCAGGGCGAACAGCTGGGCCTTGCTCGCGTCGCAAGGCGTGTACTTGCGCTCGGGCGCGAACGGGAATTCGTTGCCCGGGCCGAACACATGGCAGTGGGCATCGACCGCGCCCGCAGGCACCTGGAACTTGGGCTTGGCCGGGCCGCTGTACCAGTCGAGCCAGCCGGGGGTTTTTTCAAAATTGGGCATTTTGTTCCGTCCTTCAGTCGATGTAACGTAGGCCCGCTTTTTCCAGCGGTTCGCGCATCTTGTACATGTCGAGGCCCAGCACGCCCGAAGCCAGCTTGGCGCGCTTTTCGCCTTCGAAGCTTTCGCGCTTTTGCGCGGCCTCGAGCGTGGCGACGGCCTTGGCCGCGGGCACGCAGACCACGCCGTCGTCATCGGCGACGATCACATCGCCGGGCGTGACCCACATGCCCGCGCAGACCACGGGAATGTTGACCGAGCCCAGCGTGGCCTTGATGGTGCCGCGCGACGAGATCGCCCGGCTCCAGACCGGGAAGTTCATCTCTTGGAGCGTCTTCACATCGCGCACGCCGGCGTCGATGATCAGCGCGCGCGCGCCGCGCGCCTGGAAGCTGGTCGCCAGCAGATCGCCGAAATAGCCGTCCGTGCATTCGGAAGTGACGGCCGCGACCACCACGTCGCCGGGCTGGATCTGTTCGGCCGCGACATGCATCATCCAGTTGTCGCCGGGCTGCAGCAGCACCGTGACGGCTGTGCCAGACACCTGCTGGCCCGGGTAGATGGGACGCATATAGGGCTTGAGCAGGCCCACGCGGCCCATGGCTTCGTGCACCGTCGCCGAGCCCAGGGCCGCGAGGCCGTCGGCTGCTGCCTTGTCGGCACGTTGAATGTTGCGATAAACCACACCGAGTTCGTACATCTGAATCTCCTGTCTGTTGTCGGCCTGCTTACAGGCCCTTCTTCTTGAGCGCGGCGTCGAGGCGCGTGAACACGCGGCGCGCATTGCCTTCGTAGACCTGGAAGCGCTCTTGCTCGTTGAGGTTGACCGTGTCTTCGATGTAGCGCTTGGTGTCGTCGTAGTAATGGCCCGTGGTCGGATCGATGCCGCGCACCGCGCCAATCATCTCGCTGGCAAAAAGAATGTTCTTGACGGGGATCACCTTGGTGAGCAAATCAATGCCCGGCTGGTGGTAGACGCAGGTGTCGAAGTAGATGTTGTTGAGCAGATGCTCGTCGAGCAACGGCTTCTTCAGCTCCTGCGCCAGGCCGCGGAAACGCCCCCAGTGGTAAGGCACGGCGCCGCCGCCATGCGGAATCAGGAACTTGAGCGTGGGGAAGTCCTTGAACAGATCGCTGGTCAGGCATTGCATGAAGGCCGTGGTGTCGGCGTTCAGATAGTGCGCGCCCGTGGTGTGGAAGCAGCTGTTGCAGCTGGTGCTCACATGGACCATGGCGGGAATGTCGTACTCGACCATCTTCTCGTAGATCGGGTACCAGCTGCGGTCCGACAGCGGCGGCGAAGTCCAGTGGCCGCCCGATGGATCGGGGTTGAGGTTGATGCCCACGTTGCCGTATTGCTCGACGCACTTCACCAGTTCGGGAATGCAGGTCGCAGGGTCCACGCCCGGCGACTGCGGCAGCATGGCCGCGGGAATGAAGTAGTCGGGGAACAGTTCGCTCACGCGATAGCACAGCTCGTTGCAGATCGCGGCCCAGGTGGCCGAGGTCTCGAAGTCGCCGATGTGGTGGGCCATGAAGCTCGCGCGCGGGCTGAAGATCGTCAGATCGGAGCCGCGCTGCTTCATCAGCTTGAGCTGGTTGTTCTCGATGGTGTCGCGGATTTCGTCGTCGCTGATCTTCAGCGAACTCGCCGATGGGGCCTGGCTAGGGTCCTTGAGACCGGCGATCTGCAGGTCGCGCCAGGCGCCGAGGGCGGCCGGAGCCGTGGTGTAGTGGCCGTGTACGTCAATGATCATCGCAATGTTCTCCTGAGATTCTTAGAGGGTGCCGGCTCAATGCGCGGCGGTGCGGCCCACGGTCTCGCCGTGGGGCTTGGGACTGAAATATTCCTTGACGATCAGCGCGCCCGTGGCGACCAGGCCGGCCACGGCGACCACGCTGAAAATCTCGCTGAAGCCCAGGTGCCGGGCCGACAGCTCGGCCACCAGGAACGAGCCGGCGATGCCGCCGAAGCGGCCAATGCCCAGCATCCAGGCCACGCCCGTGGCACGGCCGCGCGTCGGGTAGAACGCCGCGGCCAGCGCGGGCATGGACGACTGGGCGGTGTTCATGATCGTGCCCGCGAGAAACACCGACACCACGAGCCAGCCGAGATTGCCCGCGGTCTGGCCTATCCACCAGATCGAGACAGCGGTCAGCGCATAGCCGACGGCGATGATGCGCGTGGCGTTGAAGCGGTCCATGAGCCAGCCGAAGAACACCGCGCCCACGCCGCCCAGCGGGAACAGCGCAGCCACCAGCGCGCCGGTCTTGGGGTCCAGGCCCGCGTCGCGAAACAGAATGGGCATCCAGTTGATCAGCGCATAGAAGATCACCAGGCCCATGAAGTAGGCGATCCACATCATCACCGAGCCCACGCGGTATGGCGCCGACAGCACCACGCCTATGCCGCTCTTGGCGTCCGACGCGGGCGCGGTCTCGGTCAGCACGAAGCGCTGCACGCTCTTGACGCTGTCGCCCGCGATGCGCAGCAGCACGCTGCGCACGCGCTCTATCGGGTATTGCTTGGCGACCATGTAGCGCACCGACTCGGGCAATTGCCACAGCAGCAGCACGACCAGAATCAGCGGCAGCACGCCGCCCAGTATCAGCACGCTGCGCCAGCCCAGCAGCGGAATCATCCAGGCCGCGAGAAAGCCGCCGAAGGCCGCGCCCAGAGGAAAGCCGCAGAACATGGCATTGGTCAGCGTGGAGCGGCGGCTGTCGGGGCAGTACTCGCTCATCAGCGTCACCGCATTGGGCATGGCCGCGCCCAGGCCCACGCCGGTGATGAAGCGCAGCACGGTCAGCGTCCAGAGATTGGGCGAAAAACCCGAGCCCAGGCAGGCCACGGCAAACACCGCGACCGAGCCCACGAGCACGACCTTGCGGCCCAGCTTGTCGGCCAGCGGGCCCGCGCTGAGCGCGCCCGCGGCCAGGCCGAACAGCGCGGCGCTGAGCACGGGCGCGAGATCGGGCTTGCTCACGCCCCACTCGGTCATCAGATGGGGGGCGATGTAGCCAATCGCCGAAGTATCGAAGCCGTCGAGCAGCACGATGAAGAAACACAGCGCGAAGATGCGCCACTGGAAACCCGAGAACGGGTGTTCGTTGAGCAGGGTCTGCACATTCACGGCAGAGCCTGTCTCACGCGGGGACTTGGATGACATAACGCTTCACTTCACTCTCGCGGCAAACGCCTGGTCAGGCGCTGGCCATTTCAGACATCTACCAGGCGGATCTACCGCTCGCCGTTCCACACCGCGCGCGGCACCATGACTTCGCCGCGCATCAGCAGGCGCGCGGTGCGCAGCAGCGCGGCCTTGGTCACCACCGAAGGCTGGTCGGGGTCGCTGTCCAGCGTGACGCTGAACTCGCCCGTGGGGTGTTCGACCGACACCGTAACGCTGCCCGTGCCCTGGGGCACCTGGGCCACGCCTTCGCAGACCGTGCCCGGCATCTTCACGGCCGTGCCCACGGTCACCGCCGCGAGCACGCCGATGGCGTCGTGGCAGGCATGGGGAATGAAGCTGCGCGTGGTCAGCGCGCCGCCGTGCTCGGGCGGCGCGATCAGCGTCATCTTCGGGTAGTTCTTCTGCGTCACGTCGCCCAGGCCCATGCGCAGCGAAATCTGCAGGCGCAGCGCCTCGATGCGGCGCTTGAGGTCGGTGTCCGCATTCAGCTCGGCCACGGTTTCCTGGCCCGTGCGGCCCACGTCGGCGGCGCGCAGGATGACCAGCGGCATGCCGTTGTCTATGCAGGTGACGTCGAGCGTGAAGTCGTCGAAGCCTTCGCCCGTGACGGTGATGCGGTCCTTGGCGTTGCCCGTGGGCAGCAGGCTGGAGCAGACCGAGCCCGCGGTGTCGAGAAAGCTGATGTCGACCGGTGCCGACTGGCCGGGCGCGCCATCGATGCGCGCCGTGCCTTCATAGGAGATCTGACCGCCCGGCGTCTGCACGGTGATGTCAGCGGCCATGTCGGTGTTGAGCGTGAGCACGCGGAAAGTGCTGGTCTCGCCGCGCGCCTTCAGCATGCCGGTCTCGAGCGCGAACGGCACGACCGCCGCGAGCATGTTGCCGCAGTTGGGCGTGGTGTCGACCGTGTCTTTTTCGGGCTGCAGCTGGGCGAACAGGAATTCGAGATCGATGCCTTCGCGCTTGCTGAGAGACACCATGCCGACCTTGCTGGTCAGCGGGTGGGCGCCGCCAACGCCGTCGATCTGGCGCCTGTCGGGCGAACCCAGCGCCGCCAGCAGCACCTTGTCGCGCGTGGGCAGGTCTTGCGGCAGGTGTTCGGCACGAAAGAAAGGTCCTTTCGAGGTGCCGCCACGCATCAAAAGGCAGGGAATGGCCGTTTGCATCGCTGTTATGTCTCCTGTGTATTGCTGCACATTCTGAACACTTGCAGCGGGCACCACTAGGCGTATCGCCCGCTAGCAGGTATAGCTATTCGGCATAACCCGCAGAGGGTTTCGAGCCAGGAACGGCATAGCTGCGCTCGCGCACCACGGCCTGGGCGCAATCGACGAGCCGGTGGATGCGCGCCAGCCGCGGCGAGGAACGCAGCCACAGCGTGCCGAAGCGGCGCGACTCGGTCTGGCCCGGCAGCGCCAGCCGCACGACGTTGTGGCCGTCGGGCCATTCGAGCGCGGTATCGGGCACGACGGCCACGCCCAGACCGCGGTCGACCATCATCGAGATCGCGACCAGCGAACTCAACTCGAAGCGCTCGCGCGGCACGGCGATCTGGTTGGCGCGCAGATAACGTTCAATCATCTGCCCGCCGCCCAGGCTGCGGTCGTAGCGTATCAGCGGCTGGGTGCGCAGCAGCTCGAACGGCGTCATATCGGCCAGATGCCGCGGCGCGAGCAATATCAGCGACTCCTCGCGCAGCAGCGACCAGTCGAAGGCCTTGGACAGCGCGAACGACGGGTAAAGGCAGATGGCCGCGTCCAGCGTGCCCTGCTGCACGGCCTGGTAGACCTGCTGGGTCGTGCCCGACTGCAGGAACACCTTGACGCCGGGCAGTTCGGCGACAAAGCGCGCGAGGATGTCGGGCAGCAGGCTGTGCAGCGCGGTGTTGATCGTGCCCAGGGTCAGTTCGCCGACTTCCGACTCCTGACTCACATGGGTGCGCGCATGCGCGAGATCGCGCAGCAACTGCGGCGCTGTCGCCGCGAGCCTGTGGCCCGCGGGCGTGGGCGCGACGGTGCGCCCGGCGCGCGCCAGCAGCTCGGTGCCGAACTCGCGCTCCAGCGTGCGCATCTGCTGGGCGACGGCCGCGGCCGTGCGGTGCAGGCGGCGCGCCGCCTCGGCAAGAGAGCCGGTTTCTATGACCAGCAGAAAGCTGCGCAGGTATTGGGTTTCCATTACCGCATTATTTCTTTGTTTTGAAGAAAGATTGCATGTGTTTCTTTTGTTTTCTGCGCATTCCACAATGGCCGCATGAGAAGCAAACTGTTTGTCCCCGCATCCCGCCCCGAGTTGTTCGCCAAAGCGCTGGTCGGCGCGGCCGACAGCCTTTCCTTCGACCTGGAAGACGCCGTCGCCGAAACCCGCAAGGACGAAGCCCGTGCGCTGCTGCAAGGCTTTCTGCACAGCGCACAAGCACTGACCGGCCACCGCAAGACGCTGATCGTGCGCATCAACGCCATGGACACGCCGCACTTCGAGCGCGATGTCGCCGCCGTCGTGTGCCCGGCCGTGCACTGGATCAACCTGCCCAAGCCCGAGACCGCCGATGACGTGCGCGCCGCGGCCGACGCCGTGGAACGCGCGGCGCGTGCCGCGGGCATGGCCCAGGCACCGCGCCTGCTGCTGAACATCGAGACCCCGCGCGCGCTGCGCCTGGCGCATGAAATTGCCTCCGCCCACCCGCTGGCCGTGGGCCTGCAGGTGGGCCTGGGCGATCTGTTCGAGCCCTACGGCGTGCACCGACGCGAGCCTGCGGCCATCGCCCAGGTGCTGATGAGCGTGCGCATGGCCGCGGCCGAAGCCGGCATCGCCGCCTATGACGGCGCGTTCGCCAACATCCAGGACGCCGACGGCTTTCGCGCCGAAGCCGAACTCGCGGCCCGCCTGGGCTTCACGGGCAAGACCTGCATACACCCCAGCCAGGTCGCCGTCGCCAACGCGGTGTTCCAGCCCGGCGAAGCAGACCTCGCGAGCGCGCTCAAGGTGGTCAGCGCCGCGGCCCAGGCCAATGCCGACGGCGTGGGCGCCTATGTGGTCGACGGAAAGATGATCGATCGCCCGTTCGTGCTGCGCGCCCAGGCCATCGTGGCCCAGGCGCGCGCGCTGGGCTTGATCGCCGACAACGGCTGAGTGCAAAGGGCCGCAGAGCCCGCCGAAACGAATTACAACCAGGAGACAAAAATGCAGACCTTGAACCGCCACCCTTCGCTGCGCCGCAGCCTGCTCTGGACCGCGGCCGCGCTGGCCGTGACCGGCTTCGCGCCGCTGGCCCAGGCACAGCAGTACCCGACGAAGCCGATCACCATGGTCGTGCCCTACCCGCCCGGCGGCTCCAATGATTCGTTCGCGCGCCAGATCGCCAAGGAACTCGGCGATGTGCTCAAGCAGTCGGTGATCGTCGAGAACCGCCCGGGCGCGAGCGGCAACACCGGCACCGGCCAGGTCGCGAAGGCACCGGCCGACGGCTATACGCTGGTCGCGGTCTCGTCGAGCATGACGACCAACTCGGCCGTGCAGACCAAGATGCCGTTCGATCCGGTCAAGAGCTTCGCGCCCGTGGCGATGTTCGCGCGCGGCCCGTTCGTCGTCGCCGTCAACAATGACTTCGCGGCGCGCACGCCGGCCGAGCTGATCAGCGCCGTGAAGGCCAACCCCGGCAAGTTCAACTACGCATCGTCGGGCACGGGCAGCGTCAACCATTTCGCGACCGAACTGCTGCGCTCCATGGCGCCGGGCTTCGACATCACCCATGTGCCTTACAAGGGCCAGGGCCCGGCCGTCACGGACGTGATCGGCAACCAGGTGCAGCTGATGATTTCCAGCGGCCCGTCCATCCTGCCCATGGTGCGCAACGGCAAGCTGCGCGCGATCGGCATCACCAGCCTGCAGCCCAGCCCGGTCGCGCCCGAGCTGACGCCCATGGCCACGGCCGTTCCCGGCTACGAATTCGATCTGTGGTGGGGCCTGCTCGCGCCCGCGGGCACGCCCGCGCCCATCGTCAACCAGTTGAACCAGGCCGTGAACCAGATCCTCGCGAGCCCGCAGATCAAGGCCAACTTCCTGCGCGAAGGCGCGTTGACGTCGTCGATCACGCCCCAGCAGTTCGGCGATGTCATCCAGAAGGACGTCGAGCGCTGGAAAAAACTCGCCAAGGACCGCAACATCGTGGCCGACTGAACGGTCGCCACCTTCCCCCCAGGCAGTGGCGCGGCATGCGGCCGCGCACTGCCGCCCTGGGCCCCTGGCCCAGGGGATTTCAGCCAGAGACCAGACACCATGCAGCAAGACCTGTCAGAACAGCGGCCCGGCCCGCGCGGCCCCCTCAGCGGCATTCGGGTGCTCGATTTGAGCGCCTACATCGCCGGCCCCTATGGCTGTTCACTGCTCGCCGACCAGGGCGCCGAAGTCATCAAGATCGAGCCGCCCACGGGCGACAACCTGCGCAAGTACCCTTCGACGCTCGAAGCCGAAAGCCGCGCCTTCGTGGGCGTGAACCGCAGCAAATGGGGCATGGTGCTGGACCTCAAGCAATCGGAAGAACTCGCGACGCTGCTGCGCCTGGTGCGCGACGCCGATGTGCTGGTGCACAACTTCCGCCCCGGCATGCCCGAACGCCTGGGCATCGCATTCGAGCAGCTCACGCGGATCAACCCGCGCCTGGTCTACTGCAGCGTCACGGGCTATGGCGCCAGCGGCCCGCTGCGCACCAAGGCCGGCTACGACCAGGTGCTGCAGACCATGACCGGCATGTGTGCCATGCAGGCCAAGGAAGACGGGCCGCCCGAAATTCTCTACGGCTCGGTGGTCGACTACTACGCGTCGGCGTTGGTCGCCGCGGGCGTGTCGTCGGCGCTGTACGAGCGCGCGCAAAGCGGCCTGGGCCAGCATGTGGGCGTGTCGCTGCTGCGCGCGGCGCTGACCATGCAGTCGGCGCGCCTGGTCTGGGCCGAAGGCGAGCCGCGCGATATTGGCCGCGACATGCGCTCGGGCGGCATCACGGGCATCCACCCGACACGCGAAGGCCACCTCTACATCTCGGCCAACACGCCGCATTTCTGGCAGGCGCTGTGCGACAAGATAGGCCTGCCCGAACTCGCCGCCAACCCGCGCTACGCGAGCGTGCGCCTGCGCGCCCAGCACCATGAGGAACTCGTTCCGCTGCTGCGCCAGGCGCTGGCCGCGCGCAGCGCGCTCGAATGGGAAGCGCTGTTCGGCGAAGCCGTGCCCTGCGCCGCGGCGCGGGCCGTGGAAGACATGTTCGACCACCCGCAGGTGGCGGCCGAAGAGATGATCGCCGACATCGCCCACCCCACGCTGGGCAGCTACCGCGGCTTCACGCGCGCCATCGCCTTCGACCGCACGCCCGGCCCCGCGCCGTTCGCCGCGCCCACGCTGGGCCAGCACACGCAGCTGCTGCGCGACACGCTGGACGGGAAACCACCCCGGTAGACAGCAAGACAAGCGCTTCACCGACAAGGCGGCATTCACCCATCTGCTGGAATATGCGGCTGGTTGAACCACTGCTTTCTCGACACAATGACACAGAACCGTGCACCATTTCACCGCCCGCTGACACGCACGGCATTTCTCGCTTCCTGCATGCTGCTGGCGCACTCGGTGCATGCCAGCAATGCCGCGCTCGACGAGACATTCAAGACGTTCACCCGCTGCGACGCCCAGTTCTTCGCGAGCCTCCACACCCATTCCGCGGCGTGGAAAAAACATGCGCCGCTCAAGTCCGCAGGAAACATCAGCTGGATTCCCGTGCGCAACCGCGTGTACGGCGAGTCCGACTCCGTGCCCCTGCGCAACGCGCCGCAGGTGGCGGGCGTGAAACTGGTGTCCTACTTCGACAAGAGCGTAGAGCTCGACGTGCTGGGCAATTACCTGTTCTGGGGCTTCGTCGTCGAAGGCAGCCCGGACCAGGTCGCGCGCCAGCTGCGCCCGCTGATCGATCGCGGGGCATCGCTGCTGCCGTTGGGCGGCCTGCACGCGCGTGCCGAAGTGCGCAAGGACGGTCGCTGGGAGCTGGTGTCCGCGCCGCCCGGTGACGCGCCGGGCCGCACCCGCCTGGAGCGCGTGCTGATTCTCGAACC
>NZ_JAHCDD010000056.1 GCF_018413525.1 Acidovorax sp. CCYZU-2555 | reverse complement strand
CGGCGGCCTGGGCTTCTCGTACCCGCAAGCGGTCGACCTGCTGGTGGCGCTGGCGCGCGCCGACTCGAGCGCGGCCCAGAGCCTGCGCTCGCATTTCCTCGCCGTGGAGCAATTGGTGAACGCGCCCGCCGCGGCGCGAGACGCTTTCCTGACCGCGGAAATCGCGGCCGGACGCATCATCGGCGCGGCGACGACCGAGATCGGCAGTGTCGAGGTCGGCAGCGTGCAGACGCGGCTGGCCACTGATGCAGACGGCGAGCTGCGCCTCAACGGCGCCAAGTTCTACACCACGGGCGCGGGCTACGCGCACTGGGTGCAGGTGTTCGCGGCGGACGCGCAAGGCCGGCATGTGATCGCCACCGTGGCGCGCGACGCACCGGGCGTGGTGGTCGTCGACGATTGGGACGGCGTGGGCCAGCGCCTGACCATGAGCGGCTCGATGCGCTTCGAGAACGTGCGTGTCGAGCCAGCGCGCGTGCGCCTGCGCTCGCCGGCCGACGCCGCGCCTTCGGCGCGCCAGGATGCGATGGCGCAGATCACCCACCTGGCCACGCTGACCGGCATAGCGATTCGTGCTTTCGAAGATTCCGTGGCCTGGCTCGACGGCCGCACGCGCCACTTCAGCCATGCGGCAGCGGCCACGCCCGCGCAGGACCCCGTGGTGCAGCAGATCGTCGGCCGGCTGTCGGCCGTGGCCGGCACGGCCTTGATGGCGCTGCGTTCAGCGGCGCGCGAGCTGCAGGCGGCAGCCAGCGCGCCCGCAGGCGCGGGCGACCCGTTCCGTGACGCCCACCGCAGCGTCACCCAGCTGCAGGTGGTGCTGCCTTCGCTGATCCTGGACGCCGCGCAGTCGCTGTTCGACGTGGGCGGCGGCTCCATGGTTGTGGCCAGCCGCGGTTTCGACCGGCACTGGCGCAATGCGCGCACCATCGCCTCGCACAATCCTTCGCCGCAGAAGGCGCGCGTGCTGGGCCATGAAGCGCTCAACGGCGTGGCCCTGCCCGACGTGTGGTTCGTGGGCACGCCCAAGGAGTCGGCGCTGTGACCGGCTTCGTTCTCAACGCCAACATCTACGACTTCGGCGCCGATGCCGGCGCCTGGCGCGCGCCCGGCACGGGCGCACTCGACAATCTGGGCGCGGCCTTCTGGCGCGATGTGGCGCGCACCGCCGAAGACGGCGGCCTCGACGGCATCTTCCTGGCCGACATGCCCGGCCTGTCGGCCAACCCGGCCATACGGCCCAACCGCATGGTCGAGCCGCTGGCCGCGCTGGGCGTGGTGCTGGCCGAAACCAGCCGCCTGGGCGTGATCGCCACCGTCTCCACCAGCTCCAACGACCCCATCGAGCTGGCCGAGCGCCTGCTCGACTACAACCTGCTGTCGCAAGGCCGCTTCGGCTGGAACGTGGTGACGGGCGTGCCGCAGCTGTCGCTGCGCGACTTTCCGCTCGAGAAGGCGCCCGAACGCGAAGACCGCTATGCGCGCGCCAGCGAATTCCTCGACGTCTATCACGCCTATCTGGACGCGGTGCGCGCAGGCAAGGACTTGCACCATGCGGGGCCCTTGTTCAACTATGACCTGGGCCGCGCCGCGCTGCGCACGGGGGACACCGCGGCGCGCTTTGCGCGCGAGATATCGCCGCTGATCGTGCAGGCTGGAGGCTCGGAGCAGGGCCGGCGGCTGGCCGCGGGCAGCGCCGACGCCGTGTTCTCGGCCGAAACCGTGTTCGAGGCCGCGCGCCGCAACCGCGCCGAGCTGCACGCCATGGCGCGCGAACTGGGCCGCCGCCCACCCGTGGTGCTGCCCGGCGTGCATCTGGTGATCGGCTCCACGCAAGCCGAGGCCGAAGCGCGCTTTCAGCTGGTGCACGGCCTGGGGCCCGAAGGCTATGTGCTGCGCCGCTTTGCCAGCCTGCTGGACATAGACGCCGACCGCTTCGATCTCTCGGCCCCGGCCGCGGCGCTGGAGCAGCTGGCGGGCTCCAGCGAGCGCGGCTCGGTGGGCTTTCGCAAATCGATCACCGCCTATGGCGTGGCCCATGGGCTCACGGTGCAGCAGCTGGTGCGGCATTTCTCGGGCTTCGGTCACCAGTTCTTCGTCGGCACGCCCGAGCAGTTCGCCGATGTGGTCGCGCAGTGGCAGCGCGGCGGCGCGGCCGACGGCTTCAACCTGCTGTTCGATGCCAATCCGCTGGGACTCAAGGAGTTCGTCGCCCATGCCATTCCGGTGCTGCGCCAGCGCGGACTGGTGGCGCAGGAGCCCGCGGACATTCCGTTTGCCCAACGAATCAAGGAGTTGCAGCCATGAGCGAGCGCATCATTCTCGACCTGTCGGGCCCTGCGCTGGAGGCCGCGACGGCTGTGCTGGCCGCGGGCGGCGAGCGCGCCGCGGCCTTGGGCCGGGCGCTGGACCAGCTACCGGTGGCGGCGTTTTCGGTCGGCTTCGCCACGCCCGCAAGCCACGCCAAGGACGGCACGGTGTTCGCGGCCTTCCTGCTGGCGTTCACGCGCCGCAGCCGCGTCGTGGTGCGGGTCGACCCCGCACGCCAGCATCCGATCAATATCGCGCGCACCGTGTCTACGCTGAGCGCGCTGCATGGCGCGCGCATCGGAATCGGCCTGCATGCCGACGCGCAGACGGATGCCTGGTTTGCGCGCGCAACGGACGCTGCGTCGGCCGCCGACTATCTGCGCCTGGTGTCGTCGCTATGGGATTCGTGGCCGCTGGACGCGATCATCGGCGACACACACGCGGGTCGATACGTCGACGCGCAGCGCATTGTGCGCATTGCCGATCCGGCCTACGCGCATATCGGCGGGCCGTTGACGCTGCCCACCGATGGGGCGTCCAAGCCGCCGCTGTTGCTGCTGCAGGCCCAAGGCGGGGAGGGCGGCGATCTGCGGGGCGTCGATCTGGCGCTGCAGTCGGTGAGCGGCAACGCCTATGCGGCTGCGGGCCTGCGCCTGGTGCTGGGCGAGGGCGATCTGCAGAGCGTGCTGGCATGGGCGCAGTCCACGGCCTACGCCGCTGACGGCGCAGGCTTGACGCTGCGCGCGGCATTGGGACTGGGGGCCAGCGGCCAGGTGGCCACCGCTTCAACACCGGTGTTTGGCGACCCGTCTGGCGCGGCGCTGGTCTGAGCGAGCAAGTTCGGCATTTTGCGCGGGTGCGCAATGCCGTCGCAAGAGCGGCAAGCCCCGTCCCTATCAGGCAAACAGCGCCTGCCTGAGGCGTTCGTATCGGGCATCGCCCACCGCCTCGCGGATCTTGGGCGCCAGCGCCACGAGTCCGTCGAAGCCGCTCACGCTCTCGACCGACAGATTCAGCCGGAAACCACGCAAGCCCAGGCTGCCCGTGATCTCCGTGGCAATCAGATAGGCCGCCTGGTAACGCTCCTGGTCGGAACGGTCGCTGGCGGGCGCATCTGCTGGCGGCGGCAAGCTGTCGGGGCCGGGCTCCAGCAAGCCCTGGTCCAGCATGGACTGCACATCCTGCTGCGTGATGCCCATTGCCGCCGTCGCGGCCAGCACTTCGGCCGTGCTGCGCTTGCCGTCGAACAGGATGAAAGCCGAGCGCTGGCGCAGGGTGATGCCCTGGCGCTCCTTGAGCGCTTGGTGTCCGGACGGCGTTTTGATCAGTGGCATGCATCTCTTTCTGGAGTCGGCAGGCAAAGATGCGCCGCGCAGTTGGTCCAGAGTCTGGCAGGGCGGCTGGCGATTGAAAATCGGGTTTATCCATAGCCTGATGGCCCGACAATTGGCGTTGCCGGGAACGCCCTTGAATACGCAATATCCTCTTTTTGGATGATGGTCAAAAGTTCCATTCATCTGCATAGTCTCTCTTGCAGCAAACCGGCACGGATCTGTCATAACGCAAGGCGGGGGCTTTGGCCTGTCATTTTTCCGTCCTGCGTCGCTTGCAGCCCTGAGCGTGGATGCACACTTCAGGCTCGCCTGCCGGGGTGCCCGGCTCCTCATTGCTTTTCCATGTCCAAAGAAATTCCACTTCACCTGCCTGCCATTGCGACGCTGCCTTCCCCAGTGCTCATCGTGGAAAACGAATTGCGCACGCGAACGCGCATCGAAAACATCCTGGTGCAGCATGGCTATGAACGCAAGCACTTGCTGCTGGCGGATTCGCTGGCACAGGCCAGCGATCAGCTCGCACAGCATGAGGTCGGGCTGGCGCTGGTGGATCTGGGCCTGCCCGACGGCAGCGGGCTGGAAGTGATTGCGCAATTGCGCGAAACCTATGCCGACATCGGCATCCTCGTCATCTCCGCGTGGAATTCGGGCGAGGCCATTCTGAACGCCCTGCGCGCCGGCGCATCGGGCTATGTGCTCAAGGAGCGCGACGATTTGGAGGTATCGTTGGCGATACGCAGCATCCTGCGCGGCGGAACGCCCATCGATCCTTTTTTGGCACGGCGCATCATTGACGAGCTGTACCCCGCGACCATCAGTGCCGCCGAAGCCGTCGAGCCGACCGAGCCGGTCGAAGCCGCCAAACAGCCGGACCATGTGCTGAGCGCGCGCGAGTTGCAGATTCTCCAATTCGTCGCCGAAGGGCTGGTCAACCGGGAAATTGCCGAATGCCTTTGCCTGTCGCCCGCGACGATTGCCAGCCATGTGCGCAATATCTACCGCAAGCTTGCCGTGACCTCGCGCATTCGCGCCGTGCAGACCGCCCGCGTGCGCGGCCTGCTCAGCGAATGAGCGCCCGCACCCCATTCATCGCAATCTGGAATGCGCTGCTGCTCGTCGCATGCCTGGCATTCTCCGCCGCTGCCACAGCCCACGCCTTGACCGACTGCAACGCGGAAATCGTCGCCGTGCAGGCGGCGCGCGAAGCCCCGGAGTCCGAAGGGCAGCGTCCAACGACCGGTTGGGAAACCGTCAGCTTGCCTCACAGCTGGTCGCAGCGCTGGCCCAGACACGGAGGCAGTGTCTGGTATCGCATTGACTGGCACCGGGACCCTGCGGCTGGTTGTCTGGACACCCCGGTGGCGCTGGCCGTGGACAGAATCAATATGACTGGCGAGCTGTTTGTGGGCGACGCCTTGCTTTGGCGCGATGCGCATTTGCACGAACCCTTGTCGCGCAGCTGGAACATGCCGCGCCAGTGGCTGTTGCCGGCGTCGCTGGTGGGCGCGGCCACGCCGTCGATTTGGGTGCGGGTGATAGGACTGCCGTCGCTGTCTCCGGGCCTGGGGCCGGTGCACCTGGGCGACCCCGCGGCCATTGCCGCGCATCAGGCGCAGCAGCACTGGGAATGGCGCACGGTTTTCTTTATCAACCTGATGATATCGGCCATCGCCGCTTGCATCTTTGCCTTCATCTGGTTGTTCCACCGCGGCCAGCGGGCCTACGGCTGGTTTGCGCTGACGAATCTGTTCTGGTCGCTGTTCATCGTCAATATGCTGGCGACCTCGCCCTGGCCTTTTGCCGAGACCTTGACCCTGGCGCGCGCCAACGCCTGCGCGCTGCTGCTGCATGTGCTTTGCTTCATTCAGTTCATTCGGCATTTCGGCGCTCTCGATGGCGCGGCCGACGCCGCCGCGGCGCGGGCCGATTCGCCTGTGACCGTGCTGCTGGGGCTGGTGCTGAAAGTGGCGTGGCCGGCCGTCATCGTGCTCGCGGCCCTGGTCTGGCTGGCAGGGCCTTATCAGCTCGAACTGGCGTTGGCGGCGGTGGGCGTGCTTTGCACGCTGCTTTATGTGTGCAGTTGCCTGTGGGGCGTCGCTCGCCATTGGCGCGGGCCGCGCGTCGAAGACCGTCTGTTGGCCGCATGTCTGCTCATTTTCCTCGGCGTGTGCATTCACGGTTGGCTGGTGAACGCCAACATTCGCCCCAACGATCCCACGCTCATCGGTTATGTCGCGGTGATCACCAGCCTGGTCATGGCGGCATTGATGGGCTTGCGCATCGCGCGCAATACCCAGCGCATCGCGCTTTTCAGCGATGAACTGCGCGGCGCCGTCGCCACCGCGCAGACCGAGTTGCGCAGCAACCTGCAGCGCGAGCACGCGCTGGCGCTGGACAACACCCGCCTGCAGGAACGTCTGGCCATCGCCCACGACCTGCATGACGGCCTGGGCGCGACGCTGGTGCGCTCGATGGCCTTGGTCGAGCAAAGCGACGATGCGCTGCCACCCGCACAGATGCTTTCCATCCTCAAGCTGCTGCGCGATGACCTGAGCCAGCTCATAGACACCAGCGCCAGCCCGGGACTCAGCGCCCCCGAAACGCCCATCGACTGGGGTGCGCCGGTGCGCAATCGCTTCATTCCGCTGTTCGATGAACTGGGCATTGCCTGCGACTGGCACACGCCGGCGCTTTGGCGCGCAGCCGTTCCTCCGGCCGCGTACTGCCTGACGCTGATGCGGGTGCTCGAAGAGGCACTGACCAATGTGCTCAAGCACAGCCAAGCGCAGAAAGTGTGCGTGCATCTCTCGCAGCCCGATGCCTGGACGCTGGTGCTGCGGGTCGAGGATGACGGTGTGGGCCTGGATGTCGACAGCGTGCTGCGCGGCGGCCTCAGCATAGGCATGAGCAGCATGCAGACGCGCGTCGAGCGCGTCTTCGGAACACTGCAACTGCAGTCGCGCCCTGGTCAGACCTGCGTGGAAGTGCGATTGCCGCTGCCCGGTCAGCCGACCTGAGGGTCAATTCACAGGCTTTCGCTGGTCTCAAACAGGACCTCTGCTTCAACCATGTGGTGGCGGGTTATCGGGTGCGCGCTGCCTCACTGCCGTGTTCGCGCAGCCAGCGCCACAGCGTGGAGCGGCTTACGCCGAGCTGCCGCGCCGCGGCCTGGCGGTTGCCGCCCTGTGCCTGCAGTGCGGCGGCCACACGCGCGGCGCTCAGTCCTGCGCCATCGGCCGCCGCGGGGCCGGCATCGGCATAGAGTTCCGGCAGGTCATGCTGCAATTCGTCGTAGCGAATGTCTTCGATGCGCTCGAACTGCATGAGAAACACGGCGATGCGCTCGACGAGGTTTTCCAGTTCGCGAATGTTGCCGGGCCAGTCATAGGCGCACAGCCGCGCCAGCAAGGGCGCCAGTGCACGCACCGGCTCCAGACGCGCGCCCAGGCGTTGCAGGCAGCGGTCGACTTGCGCCTGGGCCAGCGGCGCGATGTCTTCGCGGCGCTCGCGCAAGGGCGGCAGCGGCAGGCGCAGCGTGTTGAGCCGGTAGAACAGGTCCTGACGGAAGCGGCGCTCGGCAATCATGCCCAGCAAAGGCTGGTGCGTGGCGGCGATCACGCGCACATCGACCGGAATGGCGGCCGTCGCGCCCAGGCGCGTGATCTCGCGTTCCTGCAGCACGCGCAGCAACCGTGTCTGCAGCTGCAGCGGCATGTCGCCGATCTCGTCGAGAAACAGCGTGCCGGTGTGCGCCGCCTCAAAGAGCCCGCGCTTGCCGCCGCGCCGGGACCCCGTGAACGCGCCTTCCTCGTAGCCGAACAGCTCGCTTTCGAGCAGCGCTTCGGGAAAGGCCGCGCAGTTGACGGCGACAAAAGGCCGGCCGGCGCGCACGCTCTCGTTGTGTATGGACTGGGCGAACAGCTCCTTGCCCACACCGCTTTCTCCGACGATCAGCACCGTGAGGTCGGTGCGCGCAAAGCGTCTGGCGGTCTGCACGGCGCGCACAAAGGCCGGGCTCTGGCCTATCAGGTTGGCGAAGCGGTGGCGTGCCGCGCTCTGGCGTCGGCCTTGTTGCATGCGCAAGCTGGTGTCGGCTTCCTGGATGGCGCGCGCGTCGTAGAGGGTCAGGGCGGCGCCGACGATCTCGCCGTGCTCGCGAATCGGCGTGCGGTTGACCACCCAATCGCGTTGGGCGAAGCGCTGCACCACGGCGCGCTCGACCTGGCCGCTGGCCAGCGTGGGCTGCAGCGACAGTTCGGGTTCTATGGTGTCCAGCGGCTGGCCCAGGAGTTTTGACTGCGACGGGCCCAGCAATTGCTGCATCGCCGGATTGATGGCGATCACGCGGTGGTCGCGGTCCACGGCCAGCACGGCTTCCTGCAGGTTGTGCAGCACGCTGTTGAGCTGTTCGTAGCGGCCGGCCTCAAGGCGCGCGACGCGCGCCAGTTCCAGTGCGTCTTCGAAGCCCTTGCGCACGCTGCCCAGCGAGTAGGCCAGCAGCCCGTGCAGGCCGGCCTGCTCGGCCAGCTCCACCACCAGACTGGAGCCGACGATCACGTCGAAGCCCTCGCGCCGCAGCTGCTCGAAACGCAGGCGCGCATCGTCGGGCGTCTGGTAGGCGTGTTGCACCACTTCGATGTTGAGCAGGTCCTTGACTTCGTCGAGTTCGGGGATGGTCTTGCCATACATCACCACGCCCACGCGGCTGGAAACGCGCCGCGCCTTGATCAGCGCCTGCAGCAGGTCGAAGCCCGTCAGCTGAATGGTCGCGACCGGCGCCTGCAAGCCCGCGCGCAGGATGCTGGCGTTCGAGCCCGCGCTCACGAAGGCATCGACCAGGCCGCGCTCCAGGCGGTCGCGCGCAATCGCCAGCGCATCGCCAAACGTGCCGTCGAGCACTTCGATCTCGGCGCGGCCGGTGTACTCGGCGACCACCGGCATGGCGAAGCCGCGGATCTGCCGGTAGCTCAGAAAACACAGGCGCGGCAGCGCGCCGCTGCGCGTGGGCGCGGCGAAAAGAGGAGGGGACGAACGGTCGTTGCTCATGTCGCATTGAAACATATTGGCGTTTCAAATATGTCGCAGTGCGACACGCGCCCCGGTTTGACGCAATGTCATTCCATTGAAAATCAATGACTTGCGCGGGCTCCACGGGCTGGCGCGGCTCTTGCTGTTGCTGAGGCATTCGCCAACCTTTCGGAGACATTGAACGTGGCACTTGAACACATCACCGTGCTGGACCTGACGCACATGCTGTCGGGCCCCTACGGCACCATGCTGCTGGCCGACCTCGGCGCGCGCACCATCAAGGTCGAGCCGCCCGGCAGCGGCGAAGGCACGCGCCGGCTGCTGGAAAACGACCCCCACTATTCGCGCGACGGCATGGGCGCCTACTACCTCACGCTCAACCGCAACAAGCAAAGCGTCTGCGTGGACCTGAAGACGCTGGCCGGCAAGGCGGTGTTTCTCGATCTGGTGCGCAAGGCCGACGTAGTGTTCGACAACTTCAGCGTCGGCGTGACCGAGCGCCTGGGCATCGACTACGCGTCGCTGTCGGCGGTGAACCCGCGCATCGTCACCTGCTCGGTCACGGGCTTCGGTCAGACCGGGCCGCAGACCCAGCGCCCGGCCTTCGACCAGGTGGTGCAGGCCATGGGCGGCGGCATGTCGATCACCGGCACGCCCGAGAGCGGCCCGACGCGCAGCGGCATTCCCATCGGCGACCTGGGCGGCGGCGTGTTCGGCGCCATGGGCGTGCTCGCGGCACTGGTCGAGCGCGATCAGACCGGCAAGGGCCAGCATGTCGACATCTCGATGCTGGACGCACAGATTTCGCTGCTCAACTATATGGCGACCATGCACCTGCTGTCGGGCCATGTGCCCGAAGGCATAGGCAACGGCCATTTCGTGCATGTGCCCTACAACAGCTATCCCACGGCCGACGGCCATGTGATCATTGCCTGCATAGGCGACCCGTTCTTCGACCGCTTCGTCGAATTCATCGATCTGCCCGCGCTGCGCAAGCCCGCGTACCGCCAGCAGCCGGTGCGGCTCGCGGCCAAGGCCGAGATCGATGCGATCGTCGGCGCGGCGCTGCGCCTGCAGCCGACCGCGCACTGGCTCGAGCGCCTGCGCGAGGCGCGCATTCCCTGCGGCCCGGTGAACAACTTCGAGCAGGCGCTGAGCGACGCCCAGGTGCTGGCACGCGACATGGTGGTCGAGGTGCCGCTCAAAAGCGGCGCCAGCGTGCGCATGCCGGGCAATCCGATCAAGCTGTCGGGCGCCGACAAGGGCCGGGCGTTCACCAGCCCACCGGAGCTGGGCGAGAACACGCGCCAGGTGCTGGGCGACTTCGTCGGTTACGCACCGGAAAAGCTCGAGGCGCTGCGTGCCGAAGGGGCGATTGCATGAACGTGAAGGAATCCATTCACATCACCGATGTCGCGCCGCGCGACGGCCTGCAGAACCAGGCGATACACCTCTGCACCGCGGACAAGCTGCGGCTGATCGAATTGCTGGTCGACGCCGGCCTGCGCAGCGTCGAGGCCGCCAGTTTCGTCTCGCCCAGGGCCGTGCCGCAGATGGCCGATGCCGCCGAACTCGTGCCGCAGGTGCAGGCGCGCTTTCCCACGCTGCGCACTTCGGTGCTGGTGCCCAATCTCAAGGGGCTGGAGCGCGCGCATGCGGCCGGCGCAAAAGAGATCGCGGTCGTGCTCTCGGCTTCCGAGACCATGAACCGCAAGAACATCAACATGGGCCTGGACCAGGCCACTGAAGTCAGCGAACAGACGCTGGCCGCGGCGCGCGCGCTGGGCCTGCGCACGCGCGCCTATGTGGCCGTGGCCTTCGACTGCCCGTTCGAAGGCGCGACGCCGCTCGATGAGCTGCTGCGCCTGTCGGCGCGCATGCATGCGGCCGCGGCCGACGAGATCGTCATCGCCGACACCATAGGCTCGGCCTCGCCGGGCCAGGTGAAGGAGCGCTTTGCGGCGCTGCGCGATGTGCTGCCCATGGAGCGCATTGCGGTCCACCTGCACGACACGCGCGGCATGGGCGTGGCCAATGCCTGGGCCGCGCTCGAAGCCGGCGTGCGCCGCTTCGATGCGAGCGTGGGCGGCATAGGCGGCTGCCCGTTCGCGCCGGGCGCCGCGGGCAATGTAGCGACCGAAGACCTGGTGCTGATGGCCGAGCGCAGCGGCTTTGCCACCGGCATCGCGCTGCCCGGCCTGCTCGCGGCGGTGGATTTCGCGCAGGAGCAGTTGCGAAGACCGCTGGGCGGGCGCGCCATCACCTGGCTGCGCCGCCAGCGCGACCAAGACCTGCAAAACACATAAGACAACAACCAGGAGACAAAAATGCACCCGAACTTCAACCATCCCAATCGCCGCCAACTGCTCGCCGGCCTCGCCTCGCTGGCCGCCGCGGGCACGGCAGGCAATGTGCTGGCGCAAGCCGCGAAATATCCGACCAAGCCCGTGACCCTCGTCGTGCCTTACTCGGCCGGTGGCGGCACCGACATCGTCGGCCGTCTGATGGCCCAGCGCCTGACCGAGCTCTGGGGCCAGTCGATGGTGGTGGAGAACCGCACCGGCGCCAATGGCGTGATCGGTTCGAGCACGGTGGCGCGCGCCGCGCCCGACGGCCACACGCTGATGCTGGTGGTCGGCTCGCATGCCATCAACCCGGTGCTGATGAAGTCGCTGCCCTACGACACCGACAAGGCCTTCACCGCCGTGACCAATATCGCCAGCTCGCCGTCGGTGCTGGTGGTGCAGGCGGGCGGCCCCTACAAGACATTGCCCGACCTGCTGGCCGCGGCGCGCAAGGAGGAGCTGGGCTGCGGCTACTCGGAAGGGCTCACGCGCCTGACCGGCGAGCTGATACGCCAGGCCGGCAATCTCAAGCTGACCGGCGTGCCCTACAAGGGCGGCGCGCCCATCATGGTCGACATCATCGGCGGCCACCTGCCCATGGGCGTGACCAGCGTGCTCACGGCGCTGCCGCATGTGCGCTCGGGCGCGCTGCGCGTGGTCGGCGTCGCTTCGGACCGCCGCATGCCGCTGTTCCCCGATGCCATGACCTTCAAGGAAGCGGGCCTGGACGGCGTCGAGTCGCTGAGCTGGTACGGCCTGTTCGGCCCGGCCGGCCTGCCCGAGCCCATCGTCGCGCAGCTCAACCAGGACCTGAAGAAAGTCACCTCCGACGCGGTGGTGCAAAAGCAGATGCACGACCAGGGCGCCGACATCACGCTGACGCCGCCGGCCGAGTTCCGCAGCTTCCTCGCCAGCGAGACCAGGAAGTGGGCCCAGGTCGCGCAGCGCGGCGGCATCAAGGCGGAGTGAGCAGCCATGGCCAATCCCATACTCCGCCAGAAGCTAGATCGCGGCGAATTCATCGTCGCGCCCGGGCTGCACGACATGATTGCCGCCAGCGTCGCCAACAAGGTGGGTTTCGACATCGTCTACGGCACGGGCTACTGGCTCACGGCGTCGAGCCTGGGCCTGCCCGACGCGGGCATTGCCACCTACACGCAGATGCTCGACCGCATGGCGACGCTGGTGCACACCAGCCAGGGCGCGGTGATTGCCGATGCCGACACCGGCTATGGCGGGCTGCTCAACGTGCACCACACGGTGCGCGGCTATGAGGCGGCCGGCGTCACGGCCATACAGCTCGAGGACCAGGAGTTTCCGAAGAAGTGCGGCCATACGCCGGGCAAGCGCTGCGTGCCGGTGCAGGACATGGTCGAGAAGATCAAGGTGGCGGCCGCGGCGCGCGAAGACAAGGAGAACTTCCTGATCATCGCCCGCACCGATGCACGCGCAGCGCTGGGCGTAGCCGAGGCCATGCGCCGCCTCGAGGCCTATGCCGAGGCCGGCGCCGACATCCTGTTCTTCGAGGCACCGCAGTCGGAAGAAGAGATGCGCCAGGCCTGCGCCGCGTTCGACACGCCCATGCTGGCGAACATGGCCGATGGCGGCAAGACACCGATACTGCCCGCGCAGGTGCTCGAGGAGATCGGCTTTGCGCTGGCCATCTATCCCTCGCTCACCAGTCTGGCCGCGGCCGCGGCGATGGAGCGCGCATTGCGCCAACTCAAGCACACCGGGGTCAGCCAGTCACCCGAGGTGCCGCTGTTCGACTTCCAGGAGTTCTGCGGCCTGATCGGTTTTCAGGAGGTATGGGATTTCGAGAAACGCTGGGCGCGCTGACGCCACAGACCACATAAAAACGGAGACAAAACCCATGACGAACATTCACAACGCCCCGCGCCGCCGCTGGCTGGCGCTGGCCGCCTCCAGTGCCTTGGCCCTGGCCGCCGCACCCGCGCTGGCGCAGACCGACTTCCCGAGCAAGCCCATACGCCTGGTCGTGCCCTTCACGCCGGGCGGCGTGACCGACACCGGCGCACGCGTCGTTGGCGAGCGCCTGGGCGCGCGGCTGGGCCAGCAGGTGGTGATCGAGAACCGGCCCGGCGCCTCGGGCAATATCGGCACGCAGTCGGTGGCCACGGCCGCGCCCGACGGCCATACGCTGGTGCTGGGCTTCGACGGCACGCTGGTCATCAACCCGCATGTGTTCGCGAAAGTCCCGTTCGACACCGTGAAGGATTTCGCGCCCGTGAGCAAGATCGGCGACACGGCGCTGGTCATCGTCACCCACCCTTCGGTGCCGGCCAAGACCTTGCCCGAGCTGATCGCGTACTCGAAGAGCCTGCAAGGCGGCCTGTCCTATGGCAGCTCCGGCACGGGCGGCACACCCCATATCGCGGCCGAGATGCTCAAGGTGAGGACGGGGGCGAACTTCCTGCACGTGCCCTACAAGGGCGGCGGCCAGGCGCTGGCCGACGTGGTGGGCGGCCAGTTGCCGATGCTCTATACGGCCGTCGCCGGTGCTCTGCCTTTCATCGAAAGAGGGCAGGTGCGCGCGATTGCGATTTCCAGCGCGCAGCGCCTGCCCTCGCTGCCCAATGTGCCCACGGTCGCGGAAACCATCGCGGGCTTCGAAGTGAGTTCGTGGATAGGACTGCTTGCACCTGCCAGGACGCCCAAGCCCATCGTCGAGCGCATTCAGCGCGAACTGCATGCCGTCGTCAACGAGCCGGCGGTCAAGGAACGGCTGACCAAGCTCGGCATCACTTCCGTGGGCAATACGCCCGCGGAATTCAGCGAGCAGATTCAGGCAGACCTGAAGAAGTACGCCGATGTGGTGCGCGAGGCCGGAATCAAGATCGATTGAAACAGCGCCAATGCCGGCGCTGCCCAAGGGGGTGCAAACGCGCCCAGGCAAACGGCGGCAGCCGCGATGTATTCAATCCGTGCTTCGTTCAGAGATGACAACGTTAGCCGTCCTGAGCCGCAAATCCACAAAGGTCGGCATTTGCTTGAAAAAAGCAAATCATGCAAGAGGTCAGACGCCAATTTATCTTCAAAATGACAACGTTACCATTCAGTTGAGTTTCGATTTGACTGTGTGTTGCCGGTGATTGGGTGGCCGCAGATTTGTTCCATAACGCAGGAGACATCCATGAAGAAAACGCTTGCAGCGCTGTGCATAGGCCTGGCCTCACTCGCGGCGCACGCCCAGAGCTGGCCGGACAAAACCGTGACCCTGGTCGTGCCGTTCCCACCGGGTGGCTCGACGGACCAGGTGGCGCGCGCCATGGTGCCGTTGCTCAACAATTCCCTCAAGCAGTCTTTTCTGGTCGAGAACAAGCCCGGCGCCACGGGAACGATTGGCGCGACCTTCGTCAAGCGCGCGCCCGCGGACGGCTATACCTTCCTCGTGAGCTCGCTCGGTCCGCTGTCGATCACCCCCCACCTGATCAAGGGCATGCAATACGATCCCCTCAAGGACTTCGATCTGATCACGGTGGCTGTGCAATCGCCGAATGTGCTGATCGTGCCGACCAACTCGCCCTACAAATCGGTGGCCGATGTGGTGGCCTCTCTCAAGGCCAATCCTGGCAAGATGACTTTTGCCTCGGCGGGCCATGGCTCCAGCGACCACTTGACGGCCGAATTGTTCTGGCAGCAGACCGGCACCTCCGCCATCCATGTGCCGTACAAAGGCGGCGCTCCCGCGCATGCCGACATCATGGGCGGCCAGGTCGACGCCTCGTTCCAGAACATCAACGCCGTGGTGCAGTACATCAAGGGCGGCAAGATGCGCGCCCTGGCCATCACGAGCGCGGCGCGCTCCCCGGTGCTGCCCGATGTGCCCACGCTCGCCGAAGCCGGCGTGAAGAATGTCGAAGTCACCTCCTGGCAGGCCATCGTGGCCCCCAAGGGCCTGCCGCCTGCGGTGCGCGAGAAGGCGCATGCCGCGTTTGCGCAGGCCTTGAACGATCCCAAGGTGCGGGATCAGTTCGTCTCCATCGGCTTCGAGATGGTGGTCAACACGCCGGCCCAGTTCGCGGAATTCCAGCGCAAGGAATACGCCAAGTGGAAGTCGGTGATCGAGACTGGCAAGATCACCATCGATTGATCGATAGGTGAGCGGGCTGGGCGAGGCGCTGGTCTTTTGCCTGTGAATTATTGAGACGACCCTCGATGGAAACCTGGTGGGAATGCGACATTATGAATTCATATAAACTTGTTTGAACTATTCAACATGAATTCACATGAGCCGCGCATCCCGCCTACAACTCACCGATCTCCATCGAGGGGTTGAACGCGCCCTGAGGGCTGGACAACGCACCGGACAGCAACTCATGAAAGAGCTGGGAGTAAGCCAGCCAACAATCTCACGAACTATTCATGATCTATCCGAGACGATCACCATGTTTCGTGTGCCTGGCCAGCGCACGCCGCACTACGCCCTGCTGCGCACTCTGCCTCTGGGCCTGAGCCCGCGCCAGCGTATTTACCGCTTCTTGTCTGCGGGCAACATCGTTCCATTCGCCGAAGTCGAGTTTCTCGTCGGTGGCGGCACGCTGGAGCGTACCGATGCGGGTGTGGCCCGCGTCTACGAAGGCCTGCCGCCTTACATGTCGTTTGCCGCGCCGTCGGGCTTCCTCGGGCGCCAGCTCGCCCATGCCGCCGCGCGCGAGCATGCGTTTCCGACCAGCCTCAAGGATTGGAACGACGATCACCGCATCGCCTTTCTCTTCACCCAGGGCGTCAATCTGCCGGGCAATCTTGTCTTCGGAGACGTCCCGCTGCAGCACGAAATGGACCTCCTGCGTTACCCGGCGTCGGAGGCCAAGGACAAGCTCGACTGCTACTCCAGCATCGCGCAGCAGCTCAAAACCGCTTCTTACGGATCGAGCGCCGGCGGCGAGCAGCCCAAGTTCCTCTGGATCGGCCAGGACACGGGCCATGTCATCGTCAAGTTCGCGCGCCTGGGCAGCCGCATGGCCGAACTGCTCCCTCTGGAGCACCTGGCGCTGAAGTCGCTCGCTGACGTCGGCGTGCCCGCGGCCAGGACCCAACTCTTCCTGTCCGAGGAGTTTGTCTTCCTGGAGGTCGTTCGCTTTGACCGCGTGGGCGAGAAAGGGCGGGTGGGAATGCTCTCGGCCGGCGCCGTCGACGACGAGTTCTTTGGAATGCGTGACACCTGGCCGGAGTTCGCCGCGCGCTGCGTCACCGCGGGCTACCTTACGCGACAGGACGCAGAACATGTGGGCGTGATGGCCGCGTTCAGCGAACTCATAGGCAACACCGACAGGCACTTCGAGAACATCTCCATGCTGATCGGCGAGGACGGCGAATACCAGGGCATCGCGCCGGCCTACGACATTCTCCCTATGCGCTATGCCTCGATCGGCGGCGGCGTCGACCCGGAGCTCGTGCCCATCGAGCCCAAGGTCGGCACCATAGGTGCTGTGCCGACGGTATGGCAGCTCGCGGCACGTGCGGCCGACGAGTTCTGGAGCGCGGTCGCCCGCACGGAGCTGGTCGCGCCCATACCGCAGGCGATCCGGGAGCTGGCCCTGCGCAACCGCCAGGTCGCGCGCGATTTCGCGGCGCCACTGCTGCCGGTGTGAGGGCAAAGCAAGCGGCGCCGGCCGGCTGGGCCAGACGCGTGGCGCCTGTCCCGGCCGGCCGACCTCCTAAAACAGGTCTTGCTGGGAAGTGGTCAAGGCCGTAAAGCTCTCGCCGAACGGAAAAAGAATGGCATCTGCGATCGGCTGGAGTTGCTTGGACAGATAGTGCTCATAGTCGATGCCGCTCTGGCGCGCTTCCAGCGGCTGCGGACCGCTCAGGGTCATGACATATTCGATCCAGCCGCCGTTCTGGTATTGCTGCGGGCGCCCCACGGCGGTGTTGTGGATGTCGGCAATGCGCGCGGCGCGCACTTGCGGCGGCACATTGACTTCGTAGGCGTCCAGGCGATGGCGCAGCCGCTTGCGGTAGATCAGCAGGTCATCCTTTTCGCCGGCCAGCGTCGCCTGCGCATAGTCGGCAACGAATGCCCGGTGCGGCTCGTTGCGGAAAATGCGTGTGAGCAGTCCCTCCTGGAACTGGCGCGCCAGCGGCGTCCAGTCGCTGCGCGCCATCTCCAGGCCACGGTAGACCATTTCCTCCTTGCCGCTGGCATCGAGGCTCAGACCCGCGTAGCGCTTTTTGCTGCCGATGTCCGAACCGCGGATGGTCGGCATGAAGAACTTCTTGTAGTGGGTGTCGAACTCGATTTCCAGGAAGTTCTCCAGCCCCTGCTCAGCGCCCAGCGTGCGCGTCCACCAGGCGTTGATGTCGCCTACCAGCTGCGCCGCCACGGCATGCGCTTCGTCATTAGTGTGGGAGCGCTTGAGCCAGATGAAAATCGAGTCGGTGTCGCCGTAAATGGCTTCATACCCCTTGTCTTCCACGAAGCTCCGGGTGAGCTTCATCATCTCGTGCCCGCGCAAGGTCACCGCCGAGACCAGCTTGGGGTTGAAGAACCGGCATTCGGTCGCGCCCAGCACGCCGGCAAACGAGTTCATCAGCAGCTTCAAGGCCTGGGACAAGGGTTCGTTTTTCACCCGCTTGGCTTCGTCGCGCGCCGTGGAAAGCGTGGTCACGATTTCGGGCAGGCAGTGCTTGTCGCGCGAAAACACGGTCCCCTGGGGCCCGCGAATGCCCAGCGTCGCATCGGCCAGGTGCATGCCTTGCGCCAAACCCACGGGGTCGACCAGGAAGGTGCGGATGATGGAGGGGTACAGGCTCTTGTAGTCAAGCACCACGACCGAGTCGTAGAACCCGGGCTTGGAGTCCATGACATAGCCGCCAGGAAATGCCTTGGTTTCAATCTCGCCCACATTGGGCGCGACATAGCCTTGGCGGTGCATGCGCGGCAGGTAATGGTGGCTGAAGGCGGCGATGGAGCCGCCGAAATGGTCTGCTTGCAGGCCGGTGGTCTGGGCGCGCTCCATGACGAACTGCAGCAGCTTGGCTTTGTCGAAGATGCGCAGCACCAGCGCGCAGTCGCGGATGTTGTAGACGGCCAGCGCAGGTTTGTCCTGCTGATACCGGCGCTCGATTTCGGCCATCTTGTCGTAGGCATCGCCTATGGCCTTGCCTTCGCCCAGCAGTGTCTGAGAGACATTCTCCAAGCTGAAGGAAGAAAAGCTCCACACCGCGGCCTTCAGTGCATCGATGCCGTCGATGATCAGCCGCCCCGGTGTGGGCGCAAACAGGTAGCCTTGCTTGCCGGGATGGGTACGCCACTGGATGGGCTGGCGCTCCCGGCCCAGCAGCAGCTTCACCCCGCATTCATCCGCCGTCTTTTGCAGCACGCGCAGGTCGAACTGGATCACGTTCCAGCCAAGAATGACATCGGGGTCGTTGCGTTCGAACCAGGCGTTGAGCTGCTCGATCATCGCCTTGCGTGTCACGCAGTAGACGAGCGTGAAATCCAGTGCCTCACCCACCTCGGACGGCGGCTCGCCCAGCATGAACACCACGCGCTCGGCCATGCCGTCCAAGGCGACGGAGTACAAGGCTTCGTGCTGGCTGGTCTCTATGTCCAGCGACACGACTTTCAGCACCGGCCGATAGTCGGACACGGGCTTGAGCCTGCAGTCGAAGATTCTTGCGCCTTCGGCACGGCCGCCCTCGATGAGCACCCCTGCCGTAATGAAGCGCTCCATCAAGTAGCGGTCATGCGGGCGCACATCGGCCTCCAGCAGCGCAATCTCCTGGGGCTCCAGAGCGCGCGCCAGTTTGCGCAGTTGGCGAAAATGCGTCGCGTAGACACCGATCACCGGTTCCTGATGAAAGGTGCGCAGTTCCAGCGGGCGCAGCTGCATGCGCGGAAAAGCCCCGCGCTGCGCCTCCACCGCATCCCTGTGCCGTGCCTGTACAAAAGCGACCGAGGTCTGAGCGGTGAGCACCACCTTCTTCGGCCCGGCCTGCGTCGCCAGCCAGAACTCGATTTCCGTGCCAGCCGGCGCATCCCGCCAATGGCGGGTGAGGATGAAGCCCTTGAGTTCGGTCACGGAAACTTGGAGTCGGGTGCCGGGCGCGGCGCCCGGGGCAGGCTATGGAGTGATGGGGGCATCTTTGGTCAAGGATGCTGCCTCAGTATACTGTACGGAATGACAGTTTCGGCTGGCGCTTAGGTCCGCATTTGGTGCAACGATCACCTGTCAGAGTCCACTGCCGCGCGAGTTGTGCATCTGCGCGCTCCAATCAACATTGAAAGGTGTCAGAGATTTCTATGCGGTACGTCGTTATCAGGTCTCACCGGAGTGAGTTTCCCCACCCTATTCGATTGAAAGCCGGCGACACTTTTTTGGTGGGCGAAAGGTATGACGGGCCTGAATCATGGGCCGACTGGTTTTTATGCAGCGCATTTGGGCAAGAGCCCGGATGGGTTCCCAGGCAAGTGATCTCGCTGCAGCACGATGGGCTGGGCGTTGCGACCATGGATTACACCGCCCTGGAGATGGATGTGGCGGTGGGAGAAACCGTCAAGGCCGGCAGAAAGCTCAACGGCTGGATATGGTGTTCTTCGCCCGAAGAGGACAGGCAAGGCTGGGTACCCGAGCAGAACTTGCAGATGCTGGATGGATGAAAGCGCGGTCAGAGAAACTTCTTGCGATGGGCATCCGCCGCAGGTCCCAGGCAGCCAATGTCACGCCTGTGGTCGTCGCCACGGCGCGTGCGGCGCGCCTCGCCGGCTGGCGGCGCCAGCGGCACATTCCAGATGGAAAGCGCTGGACCATTTATCTTGCAAGTTTCCCGTATGGCCCGCTCATCCTGCACCACGCGATGCGCTGGGTGAACGGTTCACTCGGGAAAATGCTTGCTCCAGTCCCCTGAGCTGCCGGCCAACAGGCTCAAGCGACCGACGCGCTCTGGCTTTGCGCAAGGCACGGCGCCAAACTGGGCCGCAAGGTTTGCAGCCTCGGGCGTGAAGTAGGCCGTGACGATGTTGTCGTGCAGATCCATTCGGCAAAAGACGGCAGCGCCGCTTTCTTGCCCGTGCGCGATTGCATGCGAGAGATAAGAGAGATGGATTTTCTGCGATGGGATGCGTGCCGCCACTCCGCCCCCCAGAACTTTGCTGTACCACTGCGTCATGACTGAACCTTTCAGAATGAAGCCGATGCAACCCATCGTAGCTGGATGGACGCTTCTTTTCACTGGGCAATACCCGTGACCGGCCACATTCGCTGCGCGCCCCTCACTGGATGTGCCGCAGGCCAAACGACACCGCCTCGGCCATTCAGCACAGCTCTCGCGCAGAGCGCTGTTGCGCCACGCTTATCAAGAGCCCAGCCCGTTCGAGCTGGGAGGCCTGGCCGCAGGAAGGCCAGAAAACAGACCTTAAAATCGCCCCAAGCCACCGTGCCCCACGCTCCCAGTCCACCCAAGGCATGATGACCGCATGACCCAATTGCCAGCCGCATCCATCAGCGCCCAGCCCGGTATCGCCTACCGCAAGGTCAAAAGCATTCTGATTTCCGAGATCGCCTCCGGAGTGCTTCAGCCGGGCGTGAAGTTTCCCAACGAAACGCTGCTGGCCAAGCGCTTCGGCGTGTCGGTCGGCACGCTGCGCCGGGCGGTCGAGGAACTGGTGGCCGAGAACATTCTGGTGCGCCAGCATGGGCGCGGCACTTTCGTGCGCAGTCTCGACGAGGAACGCTTCCTGTTCCAGTTCTTCAAACTGGCCGATCGCGACGGCAATTTCGAGTATCCCAAGGTCGAACTGGTGGCATTCAGTGAAGCCGCGGCGACTGCGCAAGAAGCCAAGGTGCTGGGCCTGCAGGTCGGCGACGCGGTGTTCCGGCTGGAAAACGTGCTGTCGTTGCAGAGCCGGGCCACGGTGCACGACCGCATCTCCATCGACGCGAAACTGTTCGAGGGCCTGACGCAGAAGTGCCTGACCGAGCGTGCGGGCACGATCTATGAACTCTACCAACGCCGGTTCGGCGTGACCATTGCCTGCGCGGACGAACGCCTGCGCGCCGAAGATGCCGATGCGCGCAGCGCCGAACTGCTGGGCATTGCGCCCGGCGCCTCGGTGCTGCGCATCGAGCGCGTGGCGTTCACTGTGGAGAACCGGCCCTGCGAATGGCGCATCTCCATCGTCAATTCCAGCCAGGTGGACTACGTGTCCCGATCCGCGCACAACTGAGGCGCGCGGCCCTCCACTGAAGCGTTCAACGCCCTTGCAATCCGGGGCCTGACAAAGCACATCCTTCTCTTGCTGTCCCCCAACGCAGGGCCGACAGCCGCCGCTGTGCGCGCTGAAAACGCCGCGTTTTTCCCGACTGGGAAAACCCTGAATTCAAAGTCATACATATGACTTATATTTCTTTTCAGGCGATTCAGATTCGCTGACGCGAGTCGCCAGGCCAGCCCACAGCCCCAGCGAAACCAAGGAGAAATCTCTTGATCCACTGCGTACTGCATGAAGAAAAGGACAGCGTTGCTGTCGTCGTCGTCGAAGGCATCACCGCCGGGCAAGACATGAATGCGCTCATCCTGGATGACGATCGCACGATCACCATTCAGGCGAACGCCGCCATCCCCATCGGCCACAAGGTGGCAGTGCGCAACATGGAGGTGGGGGATACGGTGATGAAGTACGGCACGGACATCGGCAAGGTCGTGGCCCGCATCGCCACCGGCGACCACGCCCACGTGCACAACATCAAGACCAAGCGCTGGTAAGCCAAGCGCCCGCACCTGCGCCCAGCAACCCGTCCATCAAAAGGCTCTACTTCATGTCCATCATCGATCAATCCACGACTTTCTGGGGCTATCGCCGTGAGAACGGCCGCGTCGGCGTACGCAACCACGTCATCATCCTGCCGCTGGACGACCTGTCCAATGCGGCGGCCGAAGCCGTGGCGCATGCCGTCAAGGGCACGATGGCCATTCCCCATCCCTACGGCCGATTGCAGTTCGGCGCCGACCTGGAACTGCACTTTCGCACCCTCATAGGCGCGGGCTCCAATCCTAACGTCGCAGCGGTGGTGGTGATAGGCATCGAGGACAGCTGGACCAAGACCGTGGTCGACGGCATTGCCGCCACCGGCAAGCCGGTGATCGGCTTCGGCATCGAGGGCCATGGCGACCATGAAACCATCATGCGGGCCTCGCAGGCCGCGAAGAAAATGGTGCAGCATGCGACCACGCTGCACCGCGTCGAATGCCCGATCTCCGATCTGTGGATCTCGACCAAATGCGGCGAGTCCGACACCACATCCGGCTGCGGCGCCAACCCCACCGTGGGCAATGCGTTCGACAAGCTGTATGGCCTGGGCACGACGCTGGTCTTCGGCGAAACGTCGGAACTCACGGGCGGCGAACATCTGGTCGCCGCGCGCTGCCGCACCGACCAGGTGCGCGCCGATTTCATGAAGATGTTCGACGGCTACCAGGACATGATCAAGCGCCATGCGACCACCGATCTGTCGGATTCGCAGCCGACCAAGGGCAACATCGCGGGCGGGCTGACGACCATCGAGGAGAAGGCGCTGGGCAACATCCAGAAGATAGGCAAGAAGTGCATGGTCGACGGCGTGCTGGACAAGGCCGAAACGCCCGACAAGCCCGGCCTGTGGTTCATGGACTCGTCTTCGGCCGCGGCCGAGATGGTGACGCTGTGCGCGGCCTCCGGTTTCGCGGTGCACTTCTTCCCCACGGGCCAGGGCAATGTGATCGGCAATGCGATCGTGCCGGTCATCAAGATCTGCGCCAACCCGCGCACCGTGCGCCTGATGAGCGAACACATCGACGTGGATTGCTCCGGCCTGCTGCAAAAGGAGCAGACCATGGACGCCGCGGGCGACCTGCTGCTGGAGATGATGCTGCAGACCATCAACGGCCGCTTCACTTCGGCCGAAGCCCTGGGCCACCGCGAGTTCGTGATGACGCGGCTGTTCGAAAGCGCCTGAACGCACGCGGCTGGGCGGCGCGCGAGAACGCCGCCGGTTGCTCGTGCCTGCCTGCGCCACCCGGCGCGGCTTTCCCTCCTGCCGTGCGGCATGCACGGCAACGCATTCCCACGCCAAGAATCGAAGAGGAGTTCCGGATGACCACATGGTGCAATCGGCTTACGAGACGTAATGCCCTTCACGCGATCGCATCGGCCAGCGCCGTGTCGCTCGTCCCCTCCCTGGCCGCGGCCCAGGACGGCTATCCGTCCAAGCCGATACGCTACATCGTGCCGTTTCCGCCGGGCGGGCTCACCGATGTGATGGCGCGGCTGATCGCCCAGAGCACGGGCATGGCCATCAAGCAGTCGGTACTGGTCGACAACCGCGCCGGCGCCAGCGCCAACCTGGGTGCAGACCTCGCGGCCAAGTCCAGCCCCGACGGCTACACCTGGCTGGCGATCACGCTGGCGCATGCGGTGAACCAGTCGCTGTTTGCCAATCTGCCCTACAGCCTCGAGAAGAGCCTCGCACCGGTCGCGCACCTCGCTACCAGCCCGCTGGTGCTGGTCGTCAACGAAAGCAATCCTGCAAGAAGCGTCGCCGACCTGCTGGTGCAGGCCCAGGCCAAGCGGCTGAACTGCGGCTCCAGCGGCAATGGCACGCCGCCGCACCTGGGCATGGAGCTGTTCGCGCTCAACGCCAAGATCGAGGTCTCGCATATTCCCTACAAGGGCGGCGCGCCCTCGCTCAATGATCTGCTGGGCTCGCAGCTCGACTTCATCGTCTCCAACCTGCCCGAGTCGTCGACCTATGTAAAGGCCGGCAAGCTGCGCGCGCTGGCCGTGACTTCGGCCAGGCGCCACCCCTTGCTGCCCGACGTTCCCACGTTTGCCGAAGCGGGCCTGCCCGGCGTGGAGCTGGAGAACTGGACCGGCCTGATGATGCCGGCCGGCACGCCCAAAGCGGTGATCGATCGCGTGTCCGCCGAAGCCATCAAGGCTGTCACCTCCAAGGAAATATCGGAGCGCGTAGGCGCCATGGGCTTCACCTCGACCGGGCTGGGGCCGGCGGAATTCGGCGAGCTCATCAAGAAGGATGTGGCCCGATGGCGCGAAATCGTCAAAGCACGCAACATCCAGACCGGCTGATCTCGCTGCCATGTCCTTGTACGGAACACCACCATGTCACTTCAAAAAATCGTCATCACCGAATTCATGGACCAGACCGCCGTCGATGCGCTGCGCAGCGACTTCGACGTGGTCTATGACCCGGGACTCGTCGATGACGCCGCGCGCCTGCACCAGGCCGTGGCGGATGCCGACGCCGTGATCGTGCGCAACCGCACGCAGGTGCGCGGCGAACTGCTGGCCGCGTGCAGGAAGGCGCGGGTCATAGGACGCCTGGGCGTGGGGCTGGACAACATCGATGTGGCGGCCTGCGAGGCGCGCGGCATGGCGGTGATTCCGGCCACAGGCGCCAACGCGCTGGCCGTGGCCGAGTACGTCATCGGTACGGCGATGCTGCTGCTGCGCGGCGTTTATCTGTCCAGCGCCGCGGTCGCCGCCGGGCAGTGGCCGCGCGCGGCGCTGTCCAGCGGCCGTGAGACGGCCGGCACATGTCTCGGTCTGGTCGGCTTCGGCGGCATAGGCCGGCTCGCGGCCGGACTGGCGCAAGCGCTGGGCATGCGCGTGGTCGCGCACGACCCTATGGTGGCCGCAGACCATCCGGCGTGGCGGCAGTACGGCGTCACTCCGCTGGCATTCGACGCACTGCTGGCCTGCGCCGATGTGGTCAGCCTGCATGTGCCGCTGACACCCGGCACGGCCAGCATGCTCTCGGCGGCGCGCATCGCGCAGATGAAGCCCGGCGCCATCGTCATCAACACTTCGCGCGGCGGCATCGTCGATGAAGCCGCGGTCGCCGCCGCGCTGAAGGAGGGCAGGCTGGGCGGCGCGGCCTTCGACGTGTTCGAGCCCGAACCGCTGACCGCGCCCAACGCCTGGCAGGGCTGTCCCAACACCATCCTGACCCCGCACGTGGCCGGCGTGACCGCGGAATCGAATGTGCGCGTTTCCACCCTGATCGCCGCGGCCGTGGCCCGCACCTTGAAAGACTGACCCATGCTCCATACCAGCGCGGCCCTGACGGCCCTGATCAACAGCGTTTTGCAAAAAGCCGGAGCTTCCCCGGCGCAAAGCGAACCCACGGCGCGGGCGCTCGTCGCCGCCGAAGCCAGCGGTCTGCCCTCGCACGGGCTGTCGCGCGTGCCGATGTACGTGGCCCATCTGAAGGCCGGTCGCGTCATCGGCAACGCCGTGCCGTTCATTGCCAACCAGCGTGCCAGCGCGGTGCTGATCGACGCCGCCAACGGCTTTGCGTTTCCCGCCTGCCGACTGGCAATCGCCGAGGCCATCGAGCGCGCGCGCGCCACCGGCATCGCCATTGCGGCCATCACCAACAGCCACCACTCCGGCATGTCTTCCTACCACCTCGACGCCGTGGCCGCGGCCGGCATGGTGGGCATTGCCTGCAGCAATTCGCCGGCCGCCATGCCGGCCGCGGGCGGCAAGCGGCCCATCTTCGGCACCAATCCCATCGCCGCGATCTTTGCGCGCAGCGGCGCCCAGCCGATCAGCATCGACCTGTCGCTGTCCGAAGTCGCACGCGGCAAACTCATGGTCGCAGCCAAGAAAGGCGAAAGCATTCCGCTGGGCTGGGCGCTGGACGCCGAAGGTCAGCCGACCACCGATCCCCAAAAAGGCATGGAAGGCTCGATGCTGCCCATGGGCGGCGTCAAGGGCGCGATGCTGGCGTTGATGGTGGAGTTGCTGGTCACCACGCTGACCGGCGCCCATTTCGGCGCCGAAGCCGATACCTTCTTCGAAGATGAAGGCAACCAACCCCGTCTGGGCCAGGCGTTTATCGTGATCGATCCCGGCGCTCTGGGCGGCACGGCGGTCTATGCGCAGCGCATCGAAGCGCTGATCGCGGAGATGCTGGTCGACGAAGGCGTGCGCCTGCCCGGCCAGCGGCGCTTCGACCTGCTGGCCAAGGCCGATGCGGCAGCGGGCATCGAGGTGCCGGCGGCAACGCTTGAGGCTATTACTGCCCTCGCTTGAAATGCTGCGCTGGCGCGCACTTCGTGACGCAGTTCTCCGCGCCATCATGAAATTTACCCGGGTGTTATTGACCGGACAATTTAACCCGGGTAAAATTTTCAGCATGGACCAAGCCACCCCACTTATCTACACCGCTTTCCTGCAGGGCCGCCGCCTTGCCTGCGGCCCCTTGCATGAAGTTGCGGTGGCCGTGCTGCGCGCACAGCAGGCGCAAGCCGATGCGTATCCGCTGGTCTTCAGCAACGCCAGCGGCAAGTCTGCCGATCTGGATCTGCGTGGCGGCGAGGAGGTCGTCGCGGCACGCTACACCGTGGTGGAGCCGACCCCAGCGCCCAAGGGCCGGGGGCGCCCCAAGCTCGGTGTGGTGGCGCGCGAAGTGACTTTGCTGCCCGAGCACTGGGACTGGCTCGCGGCGCAACCCGGTGGTGCCTCCGTGGCCTTGCGCAAGCTGGTGCACGAAGCGCGGCGCAACGGCGGCGATCGCGAACAGACACGCCAGGCACACGACCGCGCCTACCACGCCATGTCGACGCTGGCCGGCCATCTCGCCGGTTTCGAGGAAGCATCGCGGGCGCTGTTTGCCGGCGATCGTGAGCGACTGATGGCGCAGATGGCCGCATGGCCGCAAGACGTGCAGGCCTACGTGTTGCAGCTCGCCGAACCTGCACCCGCCTAAGTCGGGCCGCCTTTTCCCTTTCTTTTCAACAGCGCGCGGCTGCGGGTCGCGGCGCTGCGGGCATGCGCACGCCTGCGATTCAGCAGAAATCGAATGGCAGCGCCAACAACGACATGCCCGGCCCGGCCTCTACCACCGCAACCAGGAGAAAACAGATGGAGTCCTCTATGAATCAGGCGTCGCGCACGGCGCGGCGCTTGGTCGCGCGCCAGGCGCGCGATGCGTTTCCACCCATGGGCATCTACGCCATACGCGACCGCGCCAGCGGTCACCGGCTGCTGGGCGCGAGCCGCAATGTGCACGCGGCGCTCAATCGCGCGCGCTTTGAACTGCGCATGGGCAAGTACGCGGACCGCGTGCTGCAAGCCGCGTGGAACCGCAGCGGCATGGACGGCCTGGGCTTCGAGGTGCTGGAGCTCGTGAAGGAACGCAAGGATGCAGATTTCGACTGCGCGAGCGAGCTGCGCGCGTTGGAGCAGGTCTACCGCGAACTCGAGGGGTTGGCGCCATGAGCAAGCAAGCCTTGCAAGCCTGCGTGGAGCGTCACCTGGCGCATGCGGCCCAGGTATTCGTGCTCGACAACCAGCTGGGCACGCACCACGGCCTGTCGTGGGCCGACTTCGTGCTGTTGACGGTTCTCGATGCCGCAGGCGGCGCAGCGCCCCCAACGGAGCTCGCGCGCAGCTTGCGAACGCCCGCCTCGCACCTGCTGCTGCGTCTGCTGCCGCTGGAGAAGACCGGGCTGGTGCAGCGCGCGGCAGATGCCGACGGCCGGCGCTGCGTCACGCTGCGCGCGCCAGGCCGCCGACTGCTGAGCGAGGCGCGCGACACGGCCGCGAACGCCTGCGCAGCCTGATCAGCCGAGGCTGGCTTACTCGGGCTTGATGCCGGCCTTGCGCACCACGTCACCGTAGGAGACGAGACGCTCGGCCATCATCTTCTCGAAAGCCGCGGGCGTCATTTCTTCGGGTGGAATCACGCCACGCGACTTGAGGCTTTCGACCATGGCGGGTTCCACCGCGGCCTTGCGGATCGCCTGGTGCAGCGCGGTGACGATGGCCGCGGGCGTGCCGGCGGGCGCGGCAATGCCGGTCCACGACGACTGGTTCAGTGCCGGGAAGCCGAGTTCGGCCAGCGTAGGCACGTCGGGCAGTTGCGCCACGCGGGTCGACGAGGCCACGGCCAGTGCGCGCAGCTTGCCGGCCTGGATGTGCTGCAGAAAGATCACCAGGTTGTCGAGCGCGAACTGCACTTCGCCGGCCAGCACGGCCGTCACATATTGCGAGCCGCCGCGGTAGGGCACGTGCACGGCCTTGGTGCTGGTGGCCAGCAGCAGGGCTTCGGCATTGAGCTGGCCCATGCTGCCCGCGCCTGCGGAGCCGAAATTGACCTGGCCGGGATGCTGCTTGAGGTAGGCCACCAGTTCGGGCAGCGTCTTCACAGGCAGGCTGGGGTGCACGACCAGCACATTGGGCTGGCGGCCCAGGATGGCGATGTTCTCGAAGTCCTTGACCGGGTCATAGCCCAGGTTGGGCTGGACCAGCGGGTTGGCCAGGTGGCTGCTTTGCGACGAAGCGACCAGCGTGTAGCCATCGGGCTTGGCGCGCGCGACGAACTGGGCACCGATGGAGCCGCCGGCGCCGGGCTTGTTTTCCACGACGATGGGCACGCCCAGGGTGCGGCCCAGCGATTCGGTGTACTGGCGCGCCATGATGTCGACCGAGCCTCCGGGCGGGAAGGGCACGACCAGCGTGATCGCGCGGGTCGGGTACTTGTCGGCGGCAAGCGCGGGCAGGGCGGCGGCGCCAGCCAGGCCCAGGGCGGTGGTCAGCACGCTGCGGCGCGAAGGGGCGGAGGAGGTCAGATCAAAATGGGACATGGCAAAAACACGGAGACAAAGGAAAAACGGAAAGGTGCAGCGGCTTAACGCAGCGCCATGAGAGTCAGTGCCAGCGCCTGGGCGCGGGGCACGAAGGTGGAGAGATCGCAGAACTCGCGCTCGCTGTGGGGGTAGCCGCCCACGGGACCGAGAGCGCACAGGCTGGGGATGCCCATGTCGGAGGTGATGCCGCTGTCGGCCGCGCCGCCCGTGCTTTCGGCCTGCACCGCAAAGCCGACCAGCGCGGCACTGCGCTGGTAGCACTCGAGTATGTAGTCGGGCGTGCGCGCCATCGGCAGCGCGCCGCGCGACTCGAGGATGCGGCCGCTGGTGCGCGGCAGCGATTCTTCCTCGATGATGGCCTGGATGCGCGCCAGCACGCCTTGCACATCGTTGTCGGCCGAGTAGCGCAGGTCGGCGTGCGCGGTGGCAAGCGGCGCCACCACGTTGGACGCCATTCCGCCCTGGATGAAGCCGACGTTCACGGTGATGCCGGGCTCGCAGCCATTGAGCGCATGCAGCGCCAGGATCTTGCGCGCCAGCGCATCGATGGCGCTCGCGCCCTGCGCGGGGTTGATGCCCGCATGCGCGGCCACGCCCGTGACTTCGAAATCGATGCGGTACGAGCCCTTGCGTTCGTTGACCACGTTGCCGCTGATGCGGCCGGGCTCGGCGTTGAGCACGGCGCGCGCGCCCTGCACATGCTGGCGTATCACATGGCGGCAGGCGGGCGAGCCCACTTCCTCGTCGCAGGTGAACAGCAGGTGCACGGGGCTGGCGTTGCCGCCGAAGCGGGCCAGCGCCTCGGCCACGAAGACGTTCATCACCAGGCCCGACTTCATGTCGGCCACGCCAGGCCCATAGGCCTTGCCATCTTCGACGCGCCAGGGGCGCTCGGCGGCCGTGCCCAGCGGGAACACGGTGTCCATGTGGCCCATGAGCTGCAGGTGGCCCGCGGCCGCAGCGTCGCTGCCGGGCACGCGCGCCAGCAGGCAGTCGCCCCAGCCAGGTTCGGGCAGCGTCTGCACGGCAATTCCCGCCGATTCGAGCCGCGCGCGCAGCACCGCCGCAACGGCGCGCGTGCCGGCTTCATGGCCGCTGCCGCTGTCGATATTGACGATCTGGGCGAGCAGCTCGGTCATGGCCTGCTGCTGTGAGGCAAGCCAGTCGAGCACGGTCTGGGAGGCGGGGGGGAGGGGAGCGGAGTGAGCGGCGATCGATGCGATCTGGGGCGACGGACTGCTGTGTGGCTGGGAACTCATTGGGACAGAATCTGATGGTATGCCGCTATTATTTCCTTTTTAACAGCGGCTCCAAGGGAAAATCCCTATAGCACGGCTCCGAAGTCTAGGTTGTGACAGCGACGGCGATCGTGTCTGCACCCTGAATTTCACGCATTTGCTTATCAGACAGGCGCAGCCTGCGCGCAAGCGCCGGCTGTGGGCGAGCGTTGAAAACTGCAAACGCCTTGACACCCTGGCGGGTCGGTTGGGCGACGCATTTTGAATGCCTGAAGTTCGGGGGCACTTGGCTGGCTAAGAAATCCTTGCGTGCGGATGCTGCTTTTTAGAGCTTCACGCCAGTGAGTGCCGCAGCAGCAGGGAGTGCTTTCTTGAGAATGTCTTGCATCAGGGACACTTCTGCCGTTGACAATGGCGGGAACGGTGACTCGTAGGATGTGCCATTGCGTCGCTCGTGTGCCTTGGTGATGATGGCTATCACGGGATTCAAACCCAGGTCCACGGTGACTCGTTGGATGGCCAGTTTGCGGCCTGAGTCCTTTTGTCGTACGCCGTAATGCTCCAACACCGCCTGTACCAGCTCAAAGAATCCATCGTACAAGGACATGTACCGCTGGAGGTTGAATTGCGGATTGTCTGCACCGTACTGCGCATAGTCCAGGTAGCCCTTGGCGCGCACAATTCGCGCTTGCACCGCCGCTGGCTCGGGCGTGATCTCAGCGAAAGCACCGGCCTTTATGAGGTTGTCGTATTCCTTGGGCCTGTCCATAGGTTCAACTCCATCTTGTTGGTCGCATCGATTTGCTTGAGCACATGGTCTGTCGTGCGCAGATTGTCCCATTCCTGGCGCGTGTAAATGTTGCAGTTGATCTTGCGACCTATCGTCGCTTCGAGTGCGGCCAGGTCCATCGAGACATCGAGCATGGATGGGGTACCGATAAGGATCAGGTCGATGTCGCTGCTGGCATGGTCGGTTCCGTTGGCCACGGAGCCGAAGATAAAGGCTTGCTCGATCTGCTGCGCATACGGCAGCAAGGCCTGGGTGATCGGCTCCTTGATGGCGAAGGACTTCAGGGCAATGCTCCGCAGTTCCGGGTAGAACGGGAAACTCTTGTTGATGGACAGGCCACGGTAGCGACCTTTTCGCCTTTCCGTCAGCAAGCCGGCGTCCACCAGCCGGTCCACCAGACGTTGCACATTGCCGCGGCCCGCTGCTGAGGCCTGGATCAGTTCGCTCATGCCAAGCTCGTCGTCCGGGCGCGCCATGAACGGCGCCAGGACGCGTTGCAGGCTATGAGAAATCATGAAATCAATGGAGCCCATGTTGTTCCCTATTTGGGGCCTTTGAGCCCCTATTGAGGGATTTTAACGGCGATCATTCAAAGTACCCTAAAAAGGTATGGAATTACCCTTTTTTGGGTATTCATAGCGAGATAGCACGATTGAGACCGCGGCTGTCGGTGCCGGCAGCCGCGCCTTGCATCACGCGCGCCGCAACAGCCGCAACCCATTGCCGACCACCAGCAAGCTGGCCCCCATGTCCGCGAACACCGCCATCCACATGGTTGCACCGCCGAAGACCGCGAGAATGAAGAAGGCCGCCTTGATGGTGAGCGCCAGGCTGATGTTCTGCCACAGGATGGCATGCGTGCGCCGGCTCAGCTCTATGGTTTCGGCGATGCGGCCCAGGTCGTCGTTCATGATCACGACATCGGCGGCTTCCACCGCGGTGTCGGTGCCGGCGCCGCCCATCGCGAAGCCGATGTCTGCCTGGGCCAGGGCCGGTGCGTCGTTGATGCCGTCGCCGGTCATCGCGGTCGGGCCGTAGCGCACGCGCATCTCCTGGATGGCGGTGAGCTTGTCTTGCGGCAGCAGGCCGCCGCGCGCATCGGCGATGCCGGCCTCGCTGGCCACGGCCTGGGCGGTGGCCGTGTTGTCGCCGGTCAGCATGACGGGCGTCACGCCCAGGCGCTTGAGCTGCGCGACCGCGGCCACCGAACTGGGCTTGATCGTGTCTGCCACCGCGAACAGCGCGAGCACGCCGCTGGCGTCGGCGAGCAGCGTCACGGTGCGGCCTTGGGCTTCATGGGCGATCAACTCGGCTTCGAGCTGTGCATCGGACTGGTTGCGCTCGCGTATCAGGCGGTGATTGCCCAGCACCAGCGTCCTGCCATCGACCGACGCTTCAACGCCACGCCCCAGCAATGCCGTGAATCCATCGACATCTGCGGTTTGGCCTTCGAGGCCCAGTGCAATCGACTTCGATACCGGGTGGTCGGAGCGCGCGGCCAGGCTCTTGGCCCAGCGCCGAACCTGGGCTTCATCGGCCTGGCCCCAGGCCCGGAAAGCCACCAGCTTGGGCTTGCCTTCCGTCAGGGTGCCGGTCTTGTCCAAGGCCACGGCCTTGAGCAGGCGCGCATTCTCGTGGTTGGTTCCGCCCTTGATCAAAATGCCGCGGCGCGCGGCCGCGGCCAGGCCGCTCACCACCGACACCGGCGTGGAGATCACCAGCGCGCAGGGGCAGGCGATCACCAGCAGCACCAGGGCCTTGTAGATCGAGGTCAGCCATTCCCAGCCGAGAAACAAGGGCGGCAGCACGGCCACGGCCAGCGCCATGGCGAAGACGGCGGGCGTGTAGATCGCGGCAAAGCGGTCGACGAAGCGCTGCGTCGGCGCGCGCGTGCCTTGTGCCTGTTCCACGGCATGGATGATGCGCGCCAGGGTGGAGTTGGCCGCGGCGGCGGTCACGCGAAACTCGAGTTCGCCGTTTTCGTTGATGGTTCCGGCAAACACCTGGCTGCCCGGCTCCTTGTCGACGGGAATGCTTTCGCCGGTCACGGGCGCCTGGTTGATGCTGCTGTGGCCCTTGGTCACCACGCCGTCGAAGGCCACGCGTTCGCCGGGCTTGACGCGCGCGATCGCATGCATTGCCACCTCGGCGGCCTGGACGCGCAGCCAGCGGCCGTCGGGCTGCTGGATTTCGGCATCGTCGGGAGCGAGATCGACCAGACTCTTGATGGCATTGCGCGCGCGGTCCACGGCGCGCGCTTCTATCAGTTCCGCAATCGCATACAAGGCCATGACCATCGCGGCTTCAGGCCACTGGCCGATGATGAAGGCCCCTGTCACCGCCACCGACATCAGCGCGTTGATGTTGAGCTTGCCGTGGCGCAGCGCGGTCAAGCCCTTGGAATAGGTCTCCAGCCCGGCCAGCCAGATGGCCGCCGCCGCGACCACCATGCCCGCGGCCTTCCAGACCGTGGTTTCAGGGGCGAAGTAGGAGATGCATTCTGCAACCAGTGCGAAAGCCAGTGCCGCGCCGTAGCGTGCATAGCCGCTGCCGTAGGCCGGAGCATCGGCCGTGCCGGTACCGGTCGAAGCCTTTACGGCTTCTGGCGCAAAACCCGCCTTGCGGATGGCGGACAGCGCCGCAGTGACGGCCTCATCGCTGCCGTCGATGCGCAGCGTGCGCTGGTTGAGCCGGAAGTGCAGACCGCGAATCCCGGGAATGGGCTCGACCACCTGGCGGATTTCCGACTCTTCGACGGTGCAGTCCATGGTCGAAATGAGGAAGGTGTTGGGCGCGACCGCCTCACCCGTTGCAGCGCCTGGCTTCGACAGTACCGGTGCCGCGCAGCAGGACGCCGGTTCGCTGCGGGGCGCCGCAGGCGCGCAGCAACTCGACGCGGGAGCGCTGTGCGCTGGCGGGTGGGCCGCGGCAGAGCTGGAGCAGCAGGCATCGGATGCACCGACGGCGTTGGACTCTGTGGCGCCAGCGCCGCAGGTTTCTGCGGTGCGCAATGAATCTGGATGATGTTTGGCCATGGTTTCTCGCTTTCAGAGACCATTGGAAACTCTGTACTCGCTACAAGGTCAAGCACCTGGCGTGCATTTGTTTGCAGAGGCCGGGCGGGCCATTGAACCGTCTAGCCGTCGCTGCGCCGCTCGAAGAACTCGAAAACGCCCATTCCGGCCAACATGGCGAGCACAAAAACCAGGCCCTTGAGCTGTCCCATGCCCAGCGAAACCAGTGCCGGTCCGGGGCAAAACCCGGCAATGCCCCAGCCTATGCCGAACAGCGCGCTGCCAAGGAGCAGGCGGCGGTCAATCGTGCGCTTGGCAGGCAGGCGCATGGGGGCGCCCAGCAGGGACGAAGTGCGCCGCCTGGCGAGCGCGAACGCGGCTGTGGCGACGGCGATCGCACCGCCCATGACGAAGGCCAGCGACGGGTCCCAGTGGCCTGTAATGTCGAGGAAACCCAGCACCTTGGCCGGATCGGCCATGCCCGAGACGATCAGGCCCAGGCCAAAGACCAGGCCGGCGAGCAGAGACGTAAAAGCCAGCATGGCGTACTCCCTAGATGCCCAGCAGGTGGCGCAGCACGAACACCGTGACAAAGCCTGTGCCCATGAAAGTGAGTGTGGCCGCCAGCGAGCGCAGCGAAAACCGCGACAGCCCGCATACGCCGTGGCCGCTGGTGCAGCCGGCGCCGTAGCGCGCGCCCATGCCCACGAGCAGCCCTGCCAGAATCAGCGCCCCATAGCCGGCATCGATCTGCGGCGTGGGACGCGCCGAGAACAGCGCATAGACCAGCGGTGCTGCGACCAGGCCGCAAAGAAAGGCCAGCCGCCAGCCGCGGTCTCCCGGCGTCGAACGCAGCAAGCCGCCGAGCACCCCGCTGATGCCGGCGATGCGTCCGTTGAACAGGGCGAACATTCCGGCGGCCAGGCCGATGAGCGCCCCGCCGGCCAGCGCCGCCCCCGGCGTGAAATGGTTCCAATCGATAGACATCATTTCTCCTTGGGACAGTAAAGCTGATAGAGAAGCGCGAGGATTTCGAGCATCGCGGGATCGGCCACGCGGTAGAAGATGCTCTTGCCTTCGCGCCGTGTGCTCACCACGCCCTCGTTGCGCAGCACGCCCAGTTGCTGGGACAGGGTAGGCTGGCGAATGCCCAGCGCCTGCTCCATGTCGCCGACACACATCTCGGCCTGCGACAGCTGGCACAGCAGCAACAGGCGGTCTTCATTGGCCAGGACCTTGAGCGCGCCTACGGCACGGCCGGCCGCGCCGCGCAGGGTTTCGGGCGTGAGGGCCGGCGAGGCGTCGATCGATGGCGGCATGACTTGGGCTTAAACGATATGTCAAAAGACATAATATAACTTCATATTTTGTTTTGCGCCGTATGCCAGGGCTGCATTCACCACCCGCAGCGCCTTGAAGCCGGGTCTAGAGCCAGCCGGCCCGGCGGAACCGGTAGTAGACATAGCTGCACACGGCGCCCATCAGCAGAAGTGCGGCGGGGTAGCCGTACTGCCACTTGAGCTCGGGCATGTACTCGAAGTTCATTCCCCAGATGCCGACGAAGGCCGTGCAGATCGCAAAAATACTGGCCCAGGCCGCGAGCCGCTTGGTGACTTCGTTGTCGTCGATGGCGACCATGGACAGATTGACCTGCATGGCCGTGGCGATGGTGTCGCGCATGCCGTCGATCAGCCCATTGATACGCACCAGGTGGTCGGCGACGTCGCGAAAGTACTCCTGCGATCCGGCGCAGATCTGCGGCACGCGTCCGCCGTGCAGCTTGCTCACGGCTTCCAGCAGCGGCGCCACCGCATGCTTGAGCACCATGACGCGCTGCTTCAGGCCATAGAGCTGCTTGATGCTGTCGCGCGCCGCGCGCTGGGTGAAAATCTGCAGTTCGACTTCCTCGAGTTCGGATTCCAGGGACTCGATGATGGGAAAGTAGCGGTCCACCACCGCATCCATGAGCGCATAGAGCACAAAGCCCGCGCCGTGCTCGAGCAGCTCGGGCTCGCGTTCGCAGCGATCGCGCACGCCCAGAAAGCCTTGCCGGCTGCGGTTGCGAACCGACAGAACATAGTTGGGGCCGGTGAACACGTCGACCTCGCCCAGGTTGAACTGACCGGGACGCTCGGTATCCGGTTCCAGCAGGTGCATCACCGCGAAGATGGACTGGCCGTATTCCTCGATCTTGGGTCGCTGGTGGCCGTGGCGCGCGTCCTCGACGGCGAGTTCGTGCAGGTTGAACTCCTCGCGCATCTCGTCAAGCTCCGCCGGCGTCGGGTCGGCCAGGGCCACCCATACGAAGCAACCAGGCTTGGCGATGTAATCGCTGATATCGGCAACGGAAATGTCCGCGAGCTTGGATCCCTTTTCGTAGGCCACGCAATTGATCAGCATAGAGATCCTTCGGATGCAGTCCAAAAAGCGCCATGGTGCCACGCAAATACTGCAGCCGATGCGGACAGACAAGGCAACGCCCTCAATCCACGGCCATTGGCGCTGCAAAGCGCGCAGCGGCATCCGTTCATCTCTGTGCTGGGTGGTTTGCTCCGTTTTATTAAATATTTAATAAATTCAGTCAGAGGCGGTGTGAGCCGCTCAATCCAGGGTCACTCCCGCCTGCTTGACCACCTGCGCCCAGCGCGCCATGTCTGCTCGGATGAACGCATTGAACTCGGCCGCTGAGTTGCCGACGGGCGTCAAACCGACCTCGGCCATGCGCGCTTTCATGGTCTCGGTGCGCAGCACGCGCACCACGTCCGCGTGAATGGTCTGCAGCACCGGCGCGGGCGTGGCCGCGGGCGCCACCAGGCCGAAGATGCTGTCCACTACAAAGCCCGCCAGCGTTTCCGTCGCCGCCGGCAGTTCGGGCGCTATCGGCGAGCGCTGGGCGCTGATCACGGCCAGCGCTTTCATGCGCCCCGACTTGATGTGCGGCAGCGACGAGAACAACGGGTCGAAGATCAGATCGACGCGTTCGCCGAACACATCCTGGTAGGCGCCGCCGCTGCCCTTGTAGGGGGTGTGCAGTATGTCGATACCGGCCAGCGTCTTGAGCCGCTCGGCGGCCAGATGCATGGAGCTGCCGCTGCCGGGCGAGGCATAGCTCAGCTTGCCCGGATTGCGGCGCGCGTAGTCGATCAGCTGCTGCAGGTTCTGCACCGGCAGTCCGGGCCGCGCCGAGATCGCGATGGGCGAGCTCGCCAGCTGGGTGATGCCGGTCAAATCCTTGAGCGTGTCGAAAGGCATCTTGGGGCGCAGCGCGGGATTGATCACATGCGAAGTGACCACCAGGCCCAGCGTATAGCCGTCGGGCGCCGACTTGGCCACGAAGTCCGTGCCCAGCACCGTGCCCGCGCCGGGCTTGTAGACCACCAGCACCGGTTGCTTCCAGCGCTCGCTGAGCTGGCGCTCGAGCAGGCGCGCCAGCAGGTCGATGGCGCCGCCGGGTGCGTTGGGCACGATCAGCGTCACCGGCTTGGAGGGAAAGGCGCCGGCGGCCAGCGCGGGCCAGGCCGCCGCGGCGAGCGCGCAAGCGCCCAGGCTGCGCAGATGCTGTCTTCTGTCTTGTGGAAACATGGGAGTTTTTCGTTGGGGGTTCAGGCCTTGCTCAGGCCCAGGCGTTGCACCATCTCGCGCTCGCGCGCGAATTCATCGCGCGCATGGGCGGCGAAATCGGCGCTGTTGCGGTACAGCGGAAACAGGTCAAGTTGGTCCAGCAGTTGGCGGTATTCGGGCGTGGCCGCGGCTTTGAGGAAGGCGTCGTGCAGCGTCTTCACCACCTGCGGGTCCATGGCTTTCGGGCCCAGCAGGCCTATGGGCGAGGTGTAGATCAGGGGAATCCCCAGCTCGCGCGCGCTGGGCACGTCGGGGTATTTCTTGAGCCGTTCCTCGCCGAACTGCACCAGCAGCCGCATCTTGCCGCTGGCAACATGCGGCGCCCAGCTCGCGGCGTCGCACAGGCAGTCGAAGTGGCCGCCAAGTACGCCGCGTATGGCTTCGGAGCTGCCCTTGACCGGAATCGGGTTGACCTTCACGTCCTGCAGACGCGCGAGCTCTTCCATCATCAAGTGGCCGCCGTTGCCCATGCCCACCGTGGCGTAGCTCACCGCGCCGGGCCGCGCCTTCGCGTCCGCCACCAGTTCGGCCAGCGTGCGGTAGGGCGACTCGGTGCGCACCGCGACCGCGAACGGCGTGCCCACCTGCTCGATGATCCAGGTGAAGTCCTTGATCGGGTCGTAGTTCACCTGACGCATGTGCGGCGCGCGCAGCATGATCTGCGTGAACACCGTGAGCAGGTAGCCGTCGCCGCGCGGCACGCGGGCGATCGCATCGGCGCCCAGCAGCAGCTGCGCGCCGGGACGGTTCTCGATGATGATGGGCTGGTCGTGCAGATAGGGCTGGGCCAGCCGTGCGCTGCCGCGCACGAAGCCGTCGAGCAGCCCGCCCGCGGTGACCGGCACGATGATGGTGATCGGCTTGGTGGGAAACGCCGCCGGCTGGGCGTGGGCGCGCGCCAGCAGGCCGGCGCCCGCGCCCGCGAGCACCGTCTGCAGTACACGGCGGCGATTCGCCGCAAAGAAGGGAGTGTGCATGGCCATGGTCCTCAGTCGAACTTGACGTCGTACTTGCGGATGGTCTCGACCCAGCCGTCGTAGCGCGCCTTGAAGAATGCCGCGAATTTCTCCGGCGACATGCCATAGCCTTCGAAGCCCTGCTGCACCATGAGGGCCTTCACGGCCGGGTCGGCCAGCACTTTCTGCAGGCCGGCGCTGAGCTCCTGCGCCAAGGCGGGCGGCAGGCCCGGCGGGCCGAAGAAGCCGGCCCAGGGCAGTATGCTCAGATCGCGTATGCCCAGCTCGACAGCCGTGGGCACTTCGGGCAGCAGAGGGCTGCGCTCGGGCTGCAACGTCAGCAGCGCGCGCACCTTGCCGTCGCGCACCAGCGCCGGCGCCGAAGTGCCGGTCGTGAAGATCGCCTGGATGCGGCCGGCCATCACATCGATCAGCGCCGGCGTGTCGCCCTTGAAGCGCGCGTTGGTGGCGCGCACGCCCGCGCCGGCGAGCAGCTGCAGCAACGCGAGTTCGGAGGCGCTGTTGCTCGACGCGGTGTTGAGGCTGCTGGCATTGGCCTTGGCCCAGGCCAGGAACTCGGGCGCGGTGCGCGCCGGCACATGGGTGCTGGTGACCAGGAACATGGTGAACTGGCCCGCGCTGCTGATCGGGCTGAAGTCCTTGAACGGGTCGAACGGCGGCACCGGCCGCAGCGTGGGCGCAGCGACCATGGCGGTGTTGGTGCCCAGCAGCAGTGTGCTGCCGTCGGGCGCCGCCGTGCGCACGGCGTTGGCGGCGATGATGCCGTCGGCGCCCGGCCGGTTGTCGAT
>NZ_JAHCDD010000055.1 GCF_018413525.1 Acidovorax sp. CCYZU-2555 | reverse complement strand
GGCGCAACTGCTCGCCGGCAGCGGCCTGGAGACCACGGTCAACGGCACTGCGGTGATCGTGCGCCCGGCCGCGCCCGCGAGTTCGGGCCTGCCGCTGCCCATGGTGCAAATCGTCGACTCCGCGACCGGCGCGCCCGCGCCCTATGCGGGCGGACAGGTCGCGCGCGGCGCACGCGTGGGCCTGCTGGGCAACCGCGACCTGCGCGAGACGCCGTTCAGCGCCACGTCATACACCGCGCAGCTGATCGAAGACCAGCAGGCACAGAACCTCGGCGATGTGCTGGTCAACGACCCGTCGGTGCGCAACACCTACTCGCGCGGCGCGGGCCGCGACGAGTTCAACATCCGCGGCTTCACGCTGTTCAACTACGACGTGTCGTTCAACGGCCTTTACGGCATCTCGCCGCGCAACGCGAGTTCGCTGATCGGCGTGGAACGCGTCGAAGTGCTGCGCGGCCCGAATGCGCTGCTCAACGGCATGGCGCCCGCGGGCTCTGTCGGCGGCGCGATCAATCTGGTGCCCAAGCGCGCGGGCGCCGAACCGCTGAACCGTGTGATGCTGTCGTACATCGACGACGGCCAGTTCGGCGCGCAGTTCGACATCGCGCGCCGCTTCGGCGAGCAAAAGGAATGGGGCCTGCGCGCCAACGCGCTCAAGCGCTCGGGCGACACGCCCGTGGACCATTCGCGCGAAAACCTCGAAGCCTTTGCGCTGGGCGTCGACTACCAGGGCGAGCGCGTGCGGCTGGAAGCCGACCTGAGCTTCCAGAGCCGCCTCACGCATGCGCGCAGCGGTCTGCTGTTTCCGCCAGCATCGGGCACGCCCATTGGCGCGGTGCCCGATGCCAAGACCAATTTCCTGCCCGAGTGGACTTATTGGAAAGCCAAGGAGCTCTCGGCCACGCTGCGCGCCGAAGTCGATGTCGCGCCGGACGTCACGGCGTTTGGCGCGATCGGCGCGATGCAATACGACTTTCGCAGCCTGCAGGCCAGCTGGCTGATGCAGGACGGCGTGGGCAACATCGCCGGCCGGCCCACGCGCCTCAACGAGGAAGTCGATACCAGGACGGCCGAAGCCGGCCTGCGCGGCAAGTTCGCGACCGGCGCGCTGCAGCACGAGGCCGTTTTCAGCGTGAGCACGCTGAACACCGCGCATGGCATACGCCGGCAGAACGGCGCGACCCTCTTCTCCAACCTGTACTCGCCCGCAAGCATTGCCGAGCCGAACATCGTCGCGGCGCCTGGCATTCCGCGCAGCAACGACCTCCAGCTGCGCAGCGTGGCCGTCGCGGACACGCTCTTCATGAACGACAGGCGCGTGCAGCTCACGCTGGGCGCACGCCACCAGCGGATCGAGACGACAGGCTTCGACACCGCGAGCGGCGCGCGCAATGCGCACTACGACAAGTCGGCGGTCACGCCGGTCGCGGCACTGGTGTTCAAGGCCACGGATGCGTTCTCGCTCTATGGCAACTACATCGAAGGCCTGAGCCAGGGACCGACCGCGCCGCCCGGCGCGGCCAACTCGGGCGAAGTGTTCCCGCCCGCCAGGGCCAGGCAGATCGAGCTCGGCGCGAAACACGACTTCGGCCGCTTCGCGAGCACGCTGAACGTGTTCCAGATCGAACGCCCCAGCAGCTTCCTCGACCCCGTGAGCCTGCGCTTTCGCACCGACGGCAAGCAGCGCAACCGCGGCCTGGAATTCATCACCCAGGGCGAGGCCGGGCGCGGCATACGCGTGCTCGCCGGTGCCGCCTACACCCAGGGCAAGATGGTGCGCACCGCAGGCGGCCTGAACGACGGCCGCAGCGCACCCGCGACGCCCAGGCTGCAGATGAACCTTGCGGGTGAATGGGACACCTCCTTCGCTCCCGGCCTGACGTTCACCGCGCGCGCGCTGCGCACCGGCAGCCAGTATGTGGATGTCTCCAACACCCAGCAGATTCCGGGCTGGACGCGCTACGACCTGGGCGCGCGCTACCGCTTCGTGAGCGGCAATGTGCCGATCACGATTCGCGCCTCCATCGAGAACGTGGCGGGCAGGAACTACTGGCAGTCTGCCGCGCGCGAAGGCCTGACGATGGGCGCGCCGCGCACCTTGCTGGTGTCGCTGTCGGCGGATTTCTGACGCCTGGCATGAACGCCGCGCGCTGGACCCTCGCTTCGCGCTGCCTGGCCGCTGCGCTGGGCGGCTACGCGCTCGCGAGCAGCCTGCCCGTGGCGATCGTGGCCCTCGTCGCGTCGGATACGCTCGCGCGCGCCGACGCGGCGCTGGTCGCGCTGCAGCTGAGCTTTGCGGTCTACACGGGCGCCGTGGTCTGGGCGTTCGCGGCGCGCAGCGCGGCCCTGGCCTGGGCCGCGCTGGCGCTCGCGACGCTGCTGAGCAGCGGCCTCGCCTGGGCGCTGCTGTGACGCGCCTCACCAAACCTCTGCGCCCCGCAATGGCCTGGCTGCACGCCTGGCTGGGCCTGCTGCTGGGCGGCCTGCTGTACTTCATGTTCGTCACCGGCACGCTGGGCTATCTCGACACCGAGATCGACCGCTGGATGCGACCCGAGCTGCCCGCCGCGCGCTATCCGCTGCCGCCCGAGCCCGCGCTGCAGCAGGCCCAGACTTTCCTGCAGACCCATGCGGGCGATGCGCGGCGCTGGACCATCACGCTGCCGATAGACCGCAACGAGCCCTATCTGCGCGTGTCGTGGCGCGGTGCTTCGCCACAGGCGTCGGGCACGGCCTATATCGACCCCGGCTCGGGGCACCCGATGGCGACGCGCGCCACCGGCGGCGGCCAGACGCTCTATCAGCTGCACTGGCGGCTGCACTACCTGCCTGCGCGCGCCAGCGAATGGATAGTCGGCGTGGCGACGCTGGTGCTGCTGATCGCGCTGGTCACGGGCGTGATCGTGCACCGCAAGATCTTTGCCGACTTCTTCACGTTTCGCCCCGGCAAGGGCCAGCGCTCCTGGCTGGACGCGCACAACGTGGCCAGCGTGGTGTCGCTGCCGTTCCAGCTGATGATCGCCTACTCGGGCCTGGTCTTCGTGATGTTCACGCTGATGCCGCTGGTCCCTGTCGCTTGGTACGGCGCGGGCAAAAACGGCCAGGAGGCGTTTCTCAACGAAGTGTTCACGCCGCTCGCGCCCAGCCAGACTGCGGGCCGGCGCGCGCCGCTGGTACCGCTTGCGCAGGTGCTGCAGGACGCGCGCGCGCAATGGGGGGCGGCCCCCGTCGCCGCGCTCGACATCCAGGACCCGCACGACGCCAACGCGCGCATCCAGGTCGTAGGCGACTTCGCCGCGGGCCCGCTGCGTGCGGCCAATATCCTCGCCTATAACGGTGTCAGCGGCGAGCGCCTGGCGCAGCGCCCGGCCTGGCAATCGGCGCCCAAGGCGTTTCGCGATCTGTTGCTGGGGCTGCACGAAGGCCTGTTCGCGCCGCCCGTGCTGCGCGCGCTGTATGTGCTGTCAGGCCTGCTGGGCGCGGCGATGATCGCCACGGGCATGGTGCTGTGGACGGTCAAGCGGCGCCAGCGCGGCGATCGCCATGCGGGGCTGTGCCTGGTGGAACGGCTCAACGTCGCGATCATCGTGGGCTTGCCCGTGGCGATTGCCGCCTACTTTGGTGCCAACCGGCTGCTGCCGCTGGACATGGCCGTCCGCGCGGACTGGGAAGTACACACGCTGTTCCTGGCCTGGCTGCTGATGTTTGCCTGGGCCGCGCTGCGCCCTGCGCGGCGCGCATGGCAGGAGCAGGCCTGGCTTGCCGCGGCGCTGTTCACCGCCCTGCCCTTGCTCAATGCGTTGACCGGCACGCAGCATCTGGGCCGCGCGCTCGCGGAAAACGACCTGGCCATGGCCGGCTTCGATCTGGCCGCGCTGGCCGCGGGCGCGCTGTTCGCCGCCATTGCCCGGGCCGTGGCACGCTCGGCTCAGCGGTTGACGTCGACCACCGTGCGCCCGCGCACCTGACCCTGCAGGATGCGGCGCGCGATCTCGGGCACATCGGCCAGGCCGATCAGCGTTTCGGTCTGACCCAGTTTGGCCGGGTCAAGGTCGCGCGCCAGCCGCTGCCAGGCTTCGGTGCGCGCCCATTGCGGCGCATTGACCGAGTCGATGCCGGCCAACGTGATGTGGCGCAGGATGAAAGGCAGGACCGATCCCGGCAGGTCGGTGCTCTGCGCCAGACCGCAGCTCGTGACCACGCCACGGTAATCGGTCTGGGCGAGCACGTTGACCAGCGTATGGCCGCCCACCGAGTCGACGGCGCCGGCCCATTTCGGCGCGGCCACGGGCTTGCCTGGATCCGACAGCGTGCGCCTATCGATCACTTCGCTCGCGCCCAGGCGCTGCAGGTAGGAGGTTTCCTCGGGTCGGCCCGTCGAGGCAATGACGCGGTAGCCCAGCTGCGACAGCAAAGCCACGGCCACCGAGCCCACGCCGCCGCTCGCGCCCGTGACCAGGATGGGTCCGCGATCGGGCGTGAGGCCGCCCTTTTCCAGCGCCAGCACGCTGAGCATCGCCGTGTAGCCCGCCGTGCCTATGGCCATGGTGTCGCGCGTGGAGAACGCCGCCGGCACCTTCACCAGCCATTCGCCGCGCACGCGCGCGCGCTGGGCATAGCCGCCGAAATGGGTCTGGCTCAGCTCCCAGCCGTTGAGCAGAACGCGCTCGCCGGGCGCGAAATCGGGGTGGCGCGACGCGGTGACAACGCCCGCGAAATCAATGCCCGGAATCATGGGAAAGCTGCGGATCACGGGCGATGCGCCGGTGATGGCCAGACCGTCCTTGTAATTGACCGTCGAGTATTCGACGTCCACGGTCACGTCGCCGTCCATCAACTGGGCATCGTCGATCTGGCGCAGTTCCACGCTGATCGCGCCGTCTTTCTGGCTGGCCCACAAGGCATTGAAAGTCATTCGGTGCACTCCATGTCATGCAAAAACGCAATGACTGGAATGATCGGCGCGGGGCGGCAAAGTTGCAAGGCGTGCGCTGTAGCCTCGGATTTCCCGTCAAAACCGTCACTTGCAGCAGGCTTTTTGCGCGATCTCAAGAGCAGGACAGACGCTTCTGTCTACACTAGGGTTATTACCTAACCTCATTGGGCGGGTTGCGGTCAACATGATTGGTTTGGCCCAATGCACGCCGTGGTTCGGTACTGGGACGTCCATATACATATAGGAATCTGATCATGAAGAAAATTCTCGCTGCCCTGGCTCTGACCGCTTGCGCTGCTGCTCCCGCTTTTGCCGCTGACTGCGCCCTGACGGTCGAAGCCAACGACATGATGCAGTTCAACACCAAGAGCATCACCGTGCCCAAGGAATGCAAGAACTTCTCCCTGACCCTGAAGCACACGGGCAAGATGCCCAAGACCGCCATGGGCCACAACCTGGTCGTGACGACCGCTGCTGACCTGACCGCCGTCAACGCCGACGGCATGAAGGCCGGCGCTGCAGCCGACTACGTGAAGAAGGACGACGCCCGCGTTATCGCCCACACCAAGGTCGTCGGCGGCGGCGAAAGCACCACCATCGAAATCCCCGTCGCCAAGATCAAGGCCGGCACCGACTACAGCTTCTTCTGCTCGTTCCCCGGCCACGCCGGCATGATGAAGGGTGCTCTGAAGCTGGGTGCATAAACCTGGCCCCCACGCTCGCGCACTGCGTGTCGCTCGCTGCCCCCCAAGGGGGCGCGTTTTGCCTTGGGGCGGCCCGGCGGCAAAACCTGGCCCCCCCAGTTGCACGCCGCGTGCCAAAGCCTCCCCTGCGCAAGCAGCGGAGGCTTTTTCATGGGCGGCACATAAAAAAACGCCGGGCATGGGCCCGGCGCAAACCTTGGAGTCTTCGCGGTCAGAACGCGTGGCGCAGGCCGGCTGCAAAGCCGTTCTGCGAGCCGCCGGCCAGCGGGCCACCACCCGCGGCCGCATTGCTGACCGACAGCGCGAGCGAGCCGTCGTTGGCGATATGGCCGGCCGTCGCATAGACCGCCGTGCGCTTGGAGAGGTTGTACGTCGCGCGCAGCGCGAACAGCGTGGCCTGGTTGGCGCTGTTCTTGTAGTCGAGCTTGAACACCTGGCCGTCGACCACCGTCGCGGGCGTGACGTTGTAGGCCGCGCCCACATACCAGAGGTTGCTGCGCCGCGCCGCGGGCGTGGCGTCGTTGTCGCGCGCAATCAGGCCCGCGCCGAGCTTGAGCCCATTGAATTTCGTCCAGCCGGCGACGGTCGAGCGACGGTCCTTCATGCTGGCGCTGGTCAGGCCCGCGAATGCACCCGCGCCGCCGCGGATTTCATCCACTGCCAGCGCCAGGCCCCAGTTCGCGGCATCGTACTTGGCCAGCACCGACCATTGGCGGCAGGCCTTGCTGTCGGCCGCGTTCTCGCCCGCGCAGTTCGCGCCCGACGGGCTCGGTCCGGCGTTGACGGTATCGCGCCCGAAGCTGTACGTTGCGCCCGCCGTGAAGCCGTTGAACGTGCCGCGGTAGGCGATGGCGTTGTCGACACGCGCGTTGGGCAGGTAGCTGTCGAGCGAGCCCGAGCCGTAGGCGCTGGGGCCGAGGATGTCGGCGTCCAGCTGCGACCAGAACAGCATCGAGTACTGGCGGCCCAGCGTCAGGCTGCCCCAGCCGCCCGTCAGGCCCACATAGGCCTGGCGGCCGAAAGCCCGGCCGCCCTGGTTGAAGGTGCCGCTGTCCACGCCCAGGCCTGACTCCAGCGTGAACACGGCCTTCAGGCCCGCGCCCAGGTCTTCCGTGCCGCGAAAGCCCAGCCGCGAAGGCGCGCTGCCCGTGAGGCCGGGCATGCGCGTGAGGCTGGCGCCCGCGGGCGTGGCATTGGTCAGATGCTCGACGGACGCATCCAGCAGGCCATAGATCGTGACGCTGGTTTGCGCCTGGGTCGCGCCGCAGGCGGCGGCCAGCAGGCCAAGGGTCCACAGGGAACGTTTCATCTTGAGGTCTCCTCTCTTCTCTTCAGGGTGGTGGTAACAGTCAACGGAAATTCAGGCGGCCGCGGGTGCCGCCGGCGCATCCCAGCCCAGCGCGCCCGCGTCCTTGCCGGCGACCGAATACAGCGCCTTGGTGTTGCGGGTCTGCTGGAAGACTTCGAGCGACTCGCCGCGCATCGCGGCGTAGATGTGCAGGTTGGACACGCCGATCACCGCGCCCAGCTTCTCCAGCAGGAAGAAAATCACGCCGTAATGGATCAGCCCGCGCCAGTCGCGCGCGCGCACCAGCTGGCATTCGTCGGGCGTGAGTTGCGCGCGCGCATAGGCCGCTTCCTCGTCGGCGATGAAGTCGGCGCGTGCGCCGGGTTCAATAAGCGTGTGCAGAAAGCGGTTGAGCCGGTAGGCCTTGACGCTGCGCTCCAGCGTGAACGGGTGCGTGCCTTCGAGCGCCTCGGCGCCCGCAAGCTGCAGCTGCATGTGCGCGCGGTGGCGCTGCAGCACGGGCGCGGGCAGGCCGCTGTCGGCGGGCGCGTAGATCGCGGCGGCGATGCCGGTCATCGACGGCAGGTAGTAGCTGCGGTGCAGACAGCGCACCTGGGACGCCAGCGCGCCGCGCATCACCAGCCACATGATGACTTCGGCGCCCTCGAAGCCGCCCAGCGCCGCGTACTCGGCATGGGTCATCTCGGCGAGCTGTTCGGGGTCGCGCTCGAACAGGTCGAGAAAGCGCGCGTCCCACTCGGGGTTGTTGAAGCCCGCGCGCTCGCCGTGCACCTGGTGCGACAGGCCGCCCGTGGCGACGATGGCCACGCGCAGGTCTTCGGGATAGCTTTCGATCGCCCGGCGCAGCGCCTGGCCCAGCTTGTAGCAGCGGCGCGCGCTGGGAATCGGAAACTGCAGCACGCCCATCTGCAACGGCACCAGCTGCACCGGCCACTGCGGCGCGTGCGGGCACATCACCGACAGCGGCGAGAAGCAGCCATGGTCCAGGCCCTTGTCCTGGAAGAACGACATGTCGAACTCATCGGACATCAGCGACTGGCCGATATGCGCCGCCAGGCCCGGATGGCCCGCGATCGCCGGCAGATCGCGCGCGCCGCCGCCTTCGTCGGCCACCGCCCAGCGCTCGCCCACGCCCAGCGAAAACGCGCTGTAGTGATCGAAGAAGAAGGACGTGACGTGGTCGTTGTAGATGAACAGCAGCACGTCGGGCTTCTGCTCGGCGATCCAGTCCTGTACCGGCGCGAACGCCTCGAAGATGGGCTGCCAGACAGGGTCCGAACGCTTGTCGCGGTCGAACGCGAAACCTATGGTCGGGGTGTGCGATGCGGCGATGCCGCCGATGATCTTGGCCATGGAATGGGGTGCCTTCTCAGGCCCCGTGGTCGTTGGTTGGGGGAGATGCGGGTGCGCGGCCCGGGCCGGCACCCGCACCGGCTCAGGGGTTGGCGTTCAGCTGGGTCTTGATCCAGGCAAAGGCTTCCTGCACGTCGTAGTTGCCGCTGTGGCCCACCAGATAGGGCAGCTTGAAGCTGACTTCCTTGACCGACGCATCCTTCTTGATCGCCTGGTACAGCAGCTCCTGCATGGCGAAGCCGGTATCGCGATCGACCATGCCGTGGCGCACATACCAGTAGGGCGCGCTGTCGGCCGCGGTGTTCAGGTAGGCGACCGGATTGATCAGCTTGATCTGTTTGGCCAGCGTGTTGTTGCTGCTGGCGATGTAGCCCGCCCAGTCGAGTCCGGTGTCGTCCTTGCCCGAGCCGTCGCCCACCTTCTGGTTGTTGTTCCACGACCATTCGCTGAAGTTCGAGTACTCGTAGTTGGCCGTGCCGAACAGGTTGGTCTCGCCGCTGATGTTGGGGTTGCCCGTCACGCCCACCGCATCGAACGCGACCACGGTCTTGAGCGCCTGGTTCGCGGCCACGTAGTTCACGAACTTGGCGTAGTCGATGTTGGCCACCTTGGCGCTGGCGCCCGTGCCGGTCAGCGTGAGCCAGTCATTGACCAGCGTCGTGCGCGCGGTCACGAACTTCTCGCCCAGCTGGGGCACGGCCGTGCCCTTGGCGATCTGGCGTTCGATCTCCTCGGTCAGGCGCGTCTTGATGGTGTCGGCCATGCTCGCCGCCGTCACGCCCAGGCCCAGGCCGTCGAGGTAGGCAGGGAAGCTCGCGGCCAGCGCGCTGGAAGCCGCGCGCTGCGCACCCGCGCTGTACGCCACGCCGCCCAGCGTGCCCGTGTTGGCGTCGCTGCGCACCGCGCTGTACTGCCACTCGTAGCCCGCATCGGCATTGCCCAGGTTGTTGATCGGGCAGTAGGCGACGGCGACGAATACATCGTCCTTGAGCGTGCTCGCGGCCGTGGCGCCTGATCCGGTGATGCCGGCAGCGCCGACTTCGGCGAGATAAGACAGATAGTCCGCGCTGTTGCCGCTGGCCGCGACGGCCGAAGTCAGGCCGCCACCGCCGCTGGTGCCGTTGAGCACGATGCGTTCGGCCGAACCGGGAATGAGGCTGTCATTCAGGCGCATGTAGCGGATCGCGGCCTTGGTGTCGACCACGGGCGACGGCGCCTTGCCCGCCCAGCTGCCGTCTTCGGCGCGCGCGCCGCGGCTGCGCGTGCCCACGTTCACCACCACGTAGCCGGCCTTGAGCGCGGCGCCGATGTTGTCGGTGTCATTGGTGCTCACGAAGGCCTTGCCTTCGGTGATGGTGGTGGCGACGGCACTGGTCCACCAGCCCCCGTTGTTCACGGCCATGTACAGCGCGGTCTTCTGGTCATCGACCGACGCTTCGGGCACCGAGATGATCATCGACTGGTAGGCATAGGGGTCGGCCATGGTGGTCGTTCCGCCGCCCAGCGTCGCCTGCGTGGCCGCCATCTTGATGGGCTTGCCCACATAGACCACGCGGTACTGGCGCACTTTCATCGCCGCGCCGTCGACCGTGACGGTGACGGTCGTGTATTTGCTGGCATCGAACTTGAGCGCCGCATCCTCGGCGTCGACGACCACGGGCGGCGTCTCGGCGACGCTGCCGCCATCGCCGCCACAGGCGGCCAGCAGTCCGGCCGAGAAAATGAGCGCCAGCGCGCTGGCCAGGGTCCGGCGTTTGAAATTCAGTTGCATGCTTGTCTCCTTGCCCCATTCGAGGCTTTTGTTATGAATATGGGAAAGATCAGGGGCGCGCGGCCTGCTGCTTGGCGATCAGGCTGCGGGCGTCGTCGAGCATCCGGCTGCCGCTGAGCCCCTTGGCGTTCATGTCCTTGACCCAGTCGGCCGAGAGCTTGTCGCCGAGCTTCTTCCACGCAGCCAGCTCGCTTGCGGCAATGACATTGGTCGCGTTCTTCGCCGTGAGCTGCTTGCCCTGGGCGTCGGCCTGCACGAAGGCCTTGCCGATCTGGCCCGAGAAGGCCTGGCCCGAGTTGTTGTCGATCACCTTCTTCAGGTCGGCAGGCAGGGCCTCGTACTTGGCCTTGTTCATCGCGAAGATGAACGTCGAGGTGTAGAACGCGGCTTCGTGCGGGTCGGTCTCCGAGTGGTACTTGGCGAGCTCCTCGAGCTTCACCGACGGCACGACTTCGTAGGGCACCACGGCGCCGTCGATCACGCCCTTGGCCAGCGCATCGCCCACCTGCGGCACGGGCATGCTCACCGGCGTTGCGCCCAGCATGGCGATGAACTTGTTGGTCAGGCGCGTGGGCGCGCGCAGCTTCAGGCCGCGCAGATCGGCCATGGTGCGCACCGGCTTGCCCGCCATGTGGAACACGCCCGGGCCGTGCACATGGAAGGCCAGCGGCTTGACGTCCTTGAACTCCGCCTGGCTGTGGATCTGCGCGTAATCCCACAGCGCACGGCTCGTGGCCTCTGGGTCGCGCATCATGAACGGCAGCTCGAAGGCCTCCATCGACGCAAAGCGCCCTGCGGTATAGCCGGGCAGCGTCCAGACCACGTCGGCGACGCCGTCGCGCACCTGATCGAACAGCTGGGGCGGCGTGCCGCCCAGCTGCATCGACGGGTAGATCTGGCACTTCATGCGATTGCCCGATTCCTTGGCGATGCGCTCGCACCAGGGCTGGATGAACAGCGTGCCCGCGAACGACGTCGGCGGCAGGTGGTAATGGACCTTGAGCGTGACTTCCTGTGCGGCCGCGGGAAGCGCGGCGGCGCAGATCAGCCCACTGAGGGCCAGCAGATGGCGCAGTTTCATGGTTGTCTCCTTTGTTGTCTAAGCCTCTGGGGGCGGGTCTTGCGCAAAAAATGGGCAGCGCGCTGCCCGGCCTGCGCCAGCAGGGCCGGGGCAGTCAGGTGGGGGAAGTCAGGTCAGCCAGTGCACCAGCCACAGCGCGGTGGCGGGGAAGGCGATCAGCAGCGCGAGCCGCAGCCCGTCGGTGATCAGGAAGGGAACGACGCCCTTGTAGGTCTCGACCATGGGCACGTCGCGCGCCAGGCCGTTCATGATGTAGACGTTCAATCCGACGGGCGGGAAGATCATTCCGATCTCGCACACGGTCAGGATCAGAATGCCGAACCACAGCGCCTTGTCGGTCGGGCCCAGGCCGAAGAAGTCCATGCCCATGATCACGGGGAACAGCGTGGGCACCGTGAGCAGGATCATGCTCATCTCGTCCATCACGCAGCCCAGCGCCACGTAGAACAGCATCACACCGACCATCACCAGCATGGGCGAAATCTGCAGATGACCGACCAGATCGGCAAGCTGCGTGGGCAGCTGCGACAGCGCCAGCGAGGCATTGATCATGTCGGCGCCGATGAAGATCAGGAAGATCATGCCGCTGGTCTGGGCCGTGGTGCGCACCGCGGCCGCGAACTTGTCGCGGTCCATCTCGCGGCGCGCCAGGGTTATCACGCAAGTCAGCACGTTGCCGATCGCCGCGCCTTCGGTGGCCGTGAACAGACCGCCGTAGATGCCGCCGAACACCACGACGAAGATCGCGAGAATCGGCCAGACCTTCAATGCCGTCGACAGCAGTTCGGCATGCGGCACGCGCTGCGCGCTGGGTGCATGCTGCGGGTTGATGCGCACGATCACGGCGATCGCCAGGATGTAACCCACGGCCGCGATCAGCGCCGGCACATAGGCCGCGAGAAACATCTTGGTGATGTTCTGCTCGGTCAGGATGGCATAGACCATCAGCGTCACCGAAGGCGGCAGCAGCACGCCCATGGTGCCGCCCGTGGCCAGCGCCGCGGTCGCGAGCCGGCCCGAGTAGCCTATGCGGCGCATCTGCGGATAGGCCACCTGGGCGATCGTCGCCGTGGTCGCGACCGTGGAGCCCGAGATCGAGCCGAAGGCCGCGCAGGCCAGCACGCCGGCCATCGCCATGCCGCCGCGAAACCGCCCCAGCAGCGCATTGGCGAAGTCGAACAAGGCCTTGGCCAGGCCGCCCTGCACGGCGATCGCGCCCATCAGCATGAACAGCGGAATCACCGACAGGTCATAGACCGAGACCCGGCCGTAGACCGCGCCCTTGAGGTGGGCCAGCAGCGGCAGCCAGCCCGACAGCGCGATATAACCGCAAGCCCCGGGAATGAACATCGCGATCGCGATCGGCACGCGCACCGCCATCAACACCAGCATCGCGGCGAACATCGTGAGCCCTATGGACATCGTGCTCATGCGGCCTCCCTGGGTGCAATGCACGCGATGAACTGCGCGGCGCCTATCAGCACGCACAGCGCCAGCCCGGGAAGCATCAGCAGGTAGGGAATCCACAGCGGCAGGTCCATCAGCATCGAGCGCTCCTGCGCCGCATAAATGTCGATGCCGCCCACGGCGACGCGCCAGGTGACCAGCGCCAGCGTCAGCGTGTAGAGCAGGATGCCGAATGCGTCCATGCGCCGCTGCGTGGCCGCGCTCGCGCCGGTCGTGAAGAAGTCGACGACGATGTTGGCGCCGCGAAACTGTGTGTAGGGCAGGAACGAGGCGACGACGATGGCGCCGCCCAACTGCACCAGCTCGACGTCGCCGAGAATCGGGTGCGAGAGAAAGGCGCGGCCGATCACGCTGGTGGTCGTCATCAGCGCCACGGCCATCAGCACGCAGGCGCCTACGGCGGCGCTGGCGTCGCACAGGCGTTCGAGCCCGCGCATCGTGGACGACACGTTCGGTGTCTGGGTATCCATTGTTTTTGTCTCCTGCTTCTTGGTATCCGAAGACGGGGCCAGGCCGCCGTCGCCGCGCCTTGATGTGGCTCAAAGCTGAAGCGAAGTCTAAAAATTAGACTGGGGTGCAGGAAGATGCTGTGCAAGGCGGCGCGATAACCTGGGGATATCATCTGCGCATGAAACTCACCAACCTGCGCGCCCTGGTGGCGGCCATCGAGGAAGGCAGCCTGCGCGCCGCGGGCAAGCGCTTGGGCGTGTCGCAGCCCGCGCTGACCAAGCTGATCCGCGAGCTCGAACGCGAGCTCGCGACCACCCTGCTGGTGCGTTCGACCACGGGCGTGGTGGCGACGGCGCAAGGCATGGTGATGTACGGGCGCGCGGTCGCCGCCGAGCGCGAACTGGTGCAGGCCGTGGAGCAGATCCGCCAGCTCGACGGCCACATGACGGGTGCGCTGACCATAGGCGCGGTGCCGCTGGCGGTGATGCTGCTGGTGCCCGAAACGCTGCGCACTTTCGGCAGCGCGTTTCCCGGCATACAGCTGCGCATCTCGGAGGAGCTTTACATCGCCCAGCTCACGCGGCTGCGCAAGGGCGAGGTCGACATCGCGCTCGGGCCGCTGCCGCCCGAGCTGCCGCCGGGCGAATTCGTCGTCGAGACGCTGATGCCCATCACCATGGTGCCGGTGGTGCGCAAGGGCGACCCGCTGGCGCGCGCCAGCAGCCTGCGCGAGCTGGTCAGCGCGCCCTGGGTCTACACCGGCGCTTCTTCGGACTCGGGCTACGCCAGAACCTTTTTCGAGCTGCACGGCCTGCCCGCGCCGCCCGCGGGCGCGCTGGTGAATTCGACGCTGGGCCTGCTGTCCATCGTCGCCAGCGGCAAGTGCATAGGCCTGTTGCCGCAGCAGATCGCGGCCCATCCGATCGCCACGCAATACCTCGACACCATCCAGCTCGTCGAAGGCCCGCTGCAGCTGACGCTGTGCGCGCTCACGCGCTCCGACGTGCACCTCAAGCCCAGCGTGCGCCAGTTCATGGCCCACCTGCACCGCGCGGCCCACCATCTGACGCAGGACGCCGGCCAGGCCGGCGGCGCGGCAAAAAGGTAGTATCCGGAGCTTAGGCGAGCGACCGGCCCGCCCTCTCTTCGCACCGCCGCATGCCGCCCACCGACGACCTCCCTGGCTCGACCGCCCCCTTCTCCCTGCGCGCGATTGCGCTGCCTGCGTTTGGCCCCTCGCTGATGTTCGGCATAGGCGAAGGCGCGATCCTGCCGATGATTCCGCTGATGGCGCGCGACCTCGGCGCGAGCATCGCCATGGCCGCGCTGATGATCACGCTGCTGGGCCTGGGTTCGCTGCTCAACAACATTCCCGCCTCGTTCATCACCATGCGCTGGGGCGAGCGCGGCGCGATCATCGCCGCGGGTTTCTGGAGCGCGGCCGGCATGCTGCTGTGCCTGCAGACCCACCGGCTCGAACTGTTCGCCCTGGGCTGCTTCATGGTCGGCATGTCGCAGTCGGTCTACAACATCGCGCGCCAGAGCTATCTCACGGCCGCCGTGCCGCCGCATTTCCGTGCACGCGCGCTGTCGACGCTCGGCGGCGTGATGCGCATAGGCCTGTTCGTCGGGCCGTTCCTGGCCGCGACCGTGGTGCATGCCTATGGCATGAGCGCAGCGTTCTGGATAGGCATCGCGGGCGTCACCTGCGCCTCGCTGATCGGCATGCGCGTGCCCGATCTGCCCGAGCCCGCGCTGCCCGCGGGGCAGACGCCGGTCCACACCACCTGGCTGTCGATTCTCAAGGACCACCGCCGCGTGTTCCTGACGCTGGGCCTGGCCGTGCTGCTGGTCAGCGCGGTGCGCGCCTCGCGCCAGGCCGTGCTGCCGCTGTGGGCCGACCATCTGCTGCTGGCCCCGGCCGCGGCGTCGCTGATCTACGGCCTGGCCGGCGGCATAGAGATGCTGCTGTTCTACCCCGCGGGCAAGGTCATGGATGTGAAGGGCCGGCGCTGGGTCGCCATGCCCTCGATGATCATCATCGGCGTGGCGCTGATGCTGGTGCCGTTCACCACGGGCTTTGTGAGCCTGCTGATCGCCGCGATGGCCATAGGCTTTGCCAACGGCATAGGCTCGGGCCTGATCATGACGCTGGGCGCCGACCATGCGCCGCCGCACGGCCGCGCCTATTTCCTCGGCGCCTGGCGCTTCATGGCCGATGTCGGCTCCACCGCCGGCCCGGCCCTGGTCGCGCTGCTCGCGGCCGCGGTGTCGCTGGCCGTGGGCGTGGCGGCGACGGGCGCGTTCGCCTTCACGGCCGCGGCCATGATGGCGCGCTGGATTCCGCCGCACAGGCCGCGCTGAGGCCGGCGGCAGCACAGCCCAAAAAAAACGCCCTGCGAACAGGGCGTTTTGCAGACTTGGCGTGTCTACTTCTTGAGCTTGTACGCCACGACGTAATCGCCGGCCTTGGTGCCTATGGAGCCGTGGCCCCCGGCAACCAGCACCACCATCTGCTCGCCCTGGCTGTTGAGGTAGCTCATGGGCGTGGCCTGGCCACCGGCCGGAATGCGCACATCCCAGAGGATCTTGCCGCTGGCCACGTCATAGGCGCGGAAGTTGTTGTCGACGGCAGCGCCCAGGAAGGCGACGCCGCTGGCGGTCATCAGCGGACCACCGATGCCGGGAACGCCGACACGGATGGGCAGCGGCAACGGCGACAGGTCGCGAATGGTGCCGTTGCGGTACTGGTAGGCAATCTTGCCGGTGCGCAGATCGGCCGCGGCCACCGTGCCCCATGGCGGCACCTGGCAAGGCACGCCAATGGGCGACAGGAAGGGATGCATGGCGACCGCGTAGTCGGCGCCGGCGTTCTCGTTGAGGCCTTGCTCACCGGTATTGGTCTGCTGACCCGCGATGTCTGCCTTGGGCACCAGCGTCGAGACAAAGGCCAGGTAGGTAGGCATGCCGAACATCACCTGGCGCTGCGGATCGACAGCGACGCTGCCCCAGTTGAAGACGCCGAAGTTGCCCGGATAGATCAGCGAGCCCTGCAGCGACGGCGGCGTGTAGCGGCCTTCATAGCGCAGCTTCTTGAACGCGATGCGGCACATCATCTGATCGATCAGACTCGCCCCCCACATGTCGGACTCGCGCAGTGCGGGCGGCTCGAAGCTCAGCGCCGACACCGGCTGGGTCGCGGCCACGGTCTGGCCCGGAATGTCCGTGCCCTGGGGCGCGGCGCGTTCGCTGACCTGCTGCAGCGGCGTGCCGTCGCGGCGGTCGAGCACATAGACGTCGCCCTGCTTGGTGGGCACGACCAGCGCGGGCGTGCGGCCCTTGGCCAGGTCGAGGTCCAGCAGCACGGGCTGGGCCGGCGAATCCATGTCCCACAGATCATGGTGCACGAACTGGCGCACCCAGCGCACCTGGCCCGTCGCCAGGTCCAGCGCCACGACCGAAGTCGCGTACTTTTCCTCGTCGGCGTTGCGGAACATGCCCAGTTGGTCGGGCGTGCGGTTGCCCATGGGGAAATAGGCCAGGCCCAGTTCCAGATCGGCGCTCGCCACCGACCAGCTGTTGGGCGAGCTGGCCGTATAGACCTGGCTTGGATCGTTGGGGTCGAACGGCGCGGTCTTGCCCGCATTGCCCGAGTCCCAGTTCCACAACAGCTTGCCGGTATGCACGTCATAGGCGCGGATCACGCCCGAGGGCGAGTTCACCGCGTAGTTGTCGTTGACCGCGCCGGCGATGATCACCGCGTCGCCCGCGACCAGCGGTGGCGAGGTGGCGTAGTAGTAGCCGCCCTGCTTGAACGGCATGTTGTGCGTCAGATCGATGGCACCGTTGCTGCCGAAGTCGGCGCAGGGCTTGCCCGTGGCGGCATCGAGTGCATGCAGCTTGGCATCGGAGCTGGGCAGGAAGATGCGGTTGCTGCAGGTGGCCTGGGCCGCAGGCGCGGCGGCGGCCGTTGCCGTCGCGGTCAGCGCCGTGCTGCTGTGGAACGAAACGCCACGGCAGGTCTGGTGCTGGCGTTGCGATTCCATGCCGGCCTTGGGATCGAAGCGCCAGCGCTCCTTGCCGGTGTCGGCGTCGAGCGCGATCGCCAGGCTGTGCGGCGTGCACAGGTACAGCGTGTCGTTGATCTTCAGCGGCGTGGCCTGGTAGGTGGTTTCGGTCACGTCCTTGGGGCCGCGCACGTCGCCGGTCTGGATCTGCCAGGCCACATCGAGGTTGGCCACGTTGTCGGGCGTGATCTGCTTGAGCGGCGAGAAGCGCTGGCCATGGGCCGTGCGGCCGTAGGCGTTCCAGTCGCCTTCGGGCAGGGCGCTGTCGCCGAGCTTGGCGTCGGCATTGACGACGTCCATCGCCAGCGTGCCCTCGGTTTCGTGCAGGTGGCGGGGAATGCCCACCAGCGCCACCACGGCCGTCAGCAGAGAAGCCGCGAGCACGGGCCAGCCCGCGCTGAAGTGGCCTTCACCTTGGGCGCGCCGGCGCACGGCCGGAATGGCCATCAGCACGCCGATGATCACCGGCAGGCCCAGGCGGGTCGCCAGCGGCCACCAGTAGAGGCCCGCTTCCCACAGCGACCAGGCCAGCAGCACCAGCAGCCAGACCGCATACAGCGGCGTGGCCCAGCGCTTGCGCGCCAGCAGCCCCACGGCCACGGCCAGAACGACCAGGCCGCTGAACAGATAGAACGGACTGCCACCCAGCGACAGCAGCCAGCCGCCGCCAATGGTCAGCGGCAGGCCCAGCAGGGCCAGAAGCAGAATGGTTAATGCATGCATGGCGTGCCTTTCTTCTGTATGGAGAGAAAGGATAATGCCATGATTGGAATATGGTTTTTTTGCATGGTTTTTGAATATGCCGACGCTGCCGCGACAGCACTTTCCTGAATTACTTCAAGGCCGTGAAATCGATGGCAGTCCGTCCGGGGGGCCATCATATTTTCAGCAGAAAGAGCTTGTTGCCAGCGTTAGTATTCGGACACATCTGTCCGATACCGGCCATTTCACCCAATGCTGGCAACGAAACAGGCTTTTTCGACCACTTGAAAAACGGTGTGCGCAGGAAATCCTGCTTGAATGCAACGCTCATTACCCAAGCCAATATCACGCCCGGGAGGTAAATACGCCACCGTAAATGACGCTTTAAAAATGCAAAATCAGCGCGTTGTAGTCAAATTTCGCTTTCTGCTGGAATATTTGCAACAGACCAATCCAATGGCGCGGGATTTTCGTCATATCGGCGCCGGCGGCGCCAGACATCACGCGTCGCTCGCCAGGATCGCGCGCATGGCGCGCAGGCGTTCGGGACCGATATGCACCAGCCAGTGCGCGACGTCGGCGGCAGGCAGCGGCCGCGCGAACAGATAGCCCTGGATGGTGTCGATGCCGCAGCGCGCGACGCTGCGCAGTTCGTCCTCGGTCTCCACGCCTTCGACCGTGGCGGAGATGTTCAGCTCATGCGCCATGGCCGCCACATGGCGCAGCAATATCTGCCGCTTCACGTCATTGGCCACGTCGCGCAGGAACAGCCGGTCGCACTTGATGCTGGCCAGCGGCAGGTTGGCCAGCAAGCCCAGCGAAGAGAAGCCCGCACCAAAGTCGTCCATGACCACCTGGATGCCGCGCGCATGCAGCTCGCCCACGCAGCGCGTCATGCACAGGCCGTTGGCGGTGATCGCATGTTCGGTCAGCTCCAGCCTCACATGCTGCGGTCCGAGTCCGCGCTGCGCGATCTCGGCCTCGAGCCAATCGGCAAAACCGCTGGCCATCAACGTGACGGGTGCGATGTTCACATGCACGGTCAGCGCCTGCCCGCCCGCGTGCCAATGCCGGGCGTGCTCCAGCGCATTGAGCACGATGAGGCGGTCGGCCTGCTGCGTCTTGCCGCGCAGCTCGCAGACCAGGAAGAACTTTTCGGGATTGATGCGGCCCAGCCGCGGGTGCTCGAGGCGCAGCAAGGCTTCGAGATGCACCGCTTCGCTGCGCAGGTTGACGATGGGCTGAAAGTGCAGCGCCAACCGCTCGGGCCGCAGCAGCTCGTGGAGATAATCGGCGATCAGCGCCAGCCGCGCATCGGCCTGCACCACGCCAGAATCCGCGCTCGAACGAATCATCGACAGGCCGCGGTGTATCAAATGCTGGCGCCCCCGGTCGGCGCGGATGTTGAGGAACTGCTCCAGCGCCATCGCACCGGCGAAGATGCCCACGATCAGCAGCGCCGCGGAATCGCCCAGCGGCGAAGCGGCTGCGGCCTGCAGGTTCTGGCGGTAGTCAAAGGAAATGGCCAACAGCCACTGCAGCGCCACGATCACTCCGCCGCAGGCAACCCATTCGATCCATGTATCCGCATGCGGCGAAGCCGCCGACCGCAAGCGCAGCCCGTGGTGGCGCCAGGAGCGCAGGATGACCAATCCGGCAACGGCCACGAAGGCCAGCGCCAGCGGAACCTCATTGACCGTCGACGTCGTGGAAAAACCGTTGGTGGCCAGGATCGTGTAGGCCAGCAGAATGCCTGCCGCCATGGCCAGGCTCGCCAGAATGCGCCGCGGCCAGTTGCCGGACGTCAGCAGGGTGGACAGGCTCAGCCGGCAGCTGAGCACCATGACGACCAGCGCGGGAAGCGCCGGCAGCAGCGTCCATTCATGCAGATGGATGTCGGCGCGCAGATAGACGGCCGCCATGGAAAGCGCCCAGATGAGGCAGCCCATGCCCACCGACGCGAACGACTCGAACACCCGGCGGCTGGCCTGGTCCACAGACAACGACACATATTCCGCGAGGCGTTGCGCGGCATAGACCGTGAAAGATGCGGCCAGCCAGAATGCCGCGAGCTGCAACGGCGGGGGAAGCGCGTCGGGCCGGGCCAGCCCCAGCGCAGCGAGCAGTCCGGGTAGCGACCCGAAGCCGGGCCACGATAAATATTGATCCATGGGTTGAAGGCGCTGCGAATGCAGGCTGCCGGGCGAGAGTGAGGAAACTATACGCTGGCGCGTCTGCGCGATGATGTCATCGCGGCTCGGCACCGGCTGGCCCGGGGACTTCGCGGACAATGGCGTGCAAGACCACGCTTTGCGCGCCCACACCCCATGCTTAAATACCTCACCATTCCCGTCACCGCCTTCCAGCAGAACTGCTCGCTGGTCTGGTGCAATGAAAGCCGCGACGCGGCCGTGATCGACCCCGGCGGCGATCTGCCGCGCATCCTGGCCGAAGTCGAACGCCTGGGACTGACGCTGCGCGCGATCTGGCTGACGCATGCGCATATCGACCACGCCGGCGGCGCGGGCGAACTAGCGCAGTCGCATGCGCTGCCCATCATCGGCCCGCACGCAGGCGATCAGTTCTGGATCGACGGCCTGCCGCAGCAAAGCGCGATGTTCGGCTTTCCGCCCGCGCAAAGCTTCACGCCCACGCGCTGGCTGCATGACGGCGACAGCGTGCAAATCGGCCAGGAAACGCTGCACGTGCGCCACTGCCCGGGCCATACGCCCGGCCATGTGGTGTTCCACGCGCCGCAGATCGAGCGCGTGTTCGTCGGCGATGTACTGTTCGCGGGCAGCATAGGCCGCACCGACTTTCCCCAGGGCAACCACGAGCAGCTGATCGCCAGCATCACCGAGCGCCTGTGGCCCATGGGCGGCGCAACGGTGTTCATTCCGGGCCACGGCCCCGAAAGCACGCTGGGGCGCGAGCGCTTGAGCAATCCTTACGTCGGTGGGACCTGAAGCCACACGCAGTGGGCGAACGTGGGGGCCTGGTTTCGCCGCCGGGCCGCCCCAAGGCGAAACGCGCCCCCTTGGGGGGCAGAGAGCCACACGCAGTGGGCGAACGTGGGGGCCTTATTTCCGCGCCTGACGATACAAGCCATCGACCTTGGGCACATTCCTCTGCAGTTCGCGGATACGGTCCGGGCCGCTGGGATGGGTAGAGAGGAAAGCCAGGCCGCCGCCACTGCCGCCCGTCGCCTTGCCCATCTTTTCCCACAGCGTCACGGACGCCTGCGGGTTGTAGCCCGCGCGCGCGGCGATTTCCAGGCCCACGAGGTCGGCATCGCTTTCGTCGGAGCGGCTGAACTGCAGGCTCAGCAACTGCGCGCCCATCTTGGCGGCCGCATTGCCCAGGTCGCCCAGGCCCAGCAGCTGCGCGCCCAGCGACAGGCCGATGTTGGTCGCCTGGCTCTTGGCGAGCTGCTCGCGTGAATGTTCGCGCAGCGCATGCGCCATTTCGTGGCCCATGATCATCGCGGCCTCGTCATCGGTCAGCGCAAGCTTGTCGAGAATGCCCGTGTAGAACGCGATCTTGCCGCCGGGCATGCAAAAAGCGTTGATTTCCTGGCTGCCGATCAGGTTCACTTCCCAGCGCCACGAACGTGCACGCTCGTTCCACGATGCGGCGTAGGGAATCAGGCGCTGCGCAATGACATGCAGGCGCTTGAGCTGGGGGTTGCCGGGTGGCGCGAGCGCGCCCTGGGCCTTGGCCTTGGCGAGCAGCTCCTGGTACTGCCCGGTGGCCGCCTCTTCGAGCGTCTGCGCGGGAACGAGCTGGCGCAGGCGCGAGCCGCTGCCCACGTCGACCTGGGCCAGCGCCGAGCCGCCCGCGCCCGCGAGCGCCGCCGCGCCGCCCAGGCGCAGAAAAGCCCGCCGTGCCTGCCACAGGCTCGCGCCCGGAACGCTACAGCGCAGGCAGTGGCCCGCGCTTTCAAGGGGGGAGGAGGGGAAGTCGTGGTGCTGCATGCGCAAAAGTCTAGCCGTTCTGCTGGCGCCAGCCGTCAGACAAGAGCGCAACCCGGGCCCGACACCCGGGCACAGTCGCAAAGCATGCCGATAATGGGCCCGCAGCCCGCTCTTTTAGCCATGACCCAATCCACTTCCCAAGCCGCGCCGACTTCCGTTCCCGTCCCTCCCCGCAGCTGGCGCGACACCTGGCGTGTCTACCGCGAACCCGCGAGCTGGCGCATGCTGGCCCTGGGCTTTTCGGCGGGACTGCCGCTGTTGCTGGTGCTGGGCACGCTGTCGTTCTGGCTGCGCGAAGCCGGCGTGGACCGCGCGACCATAGGCTATCTGAGCTGGGTCGGCCTGGTCTATGCGTTCAAATGGCTCTGGTCTCCGCTGGTCGATCACCTGCCGCTGCCGCTGCTCACGCGCCGGCTCGGGCGCCGGCGCAGCTGGCTGCTGCTGTCGCAGCTGATGGTGATGGCTGGCCTGATAGGCATGGCGTTCAACGACCCGCTGACCAGCCTGCAGCCCGTCGTCTGGTGCGCGCTGGCCGTGGCCTTCGGCTCGGCCACGCAGGACATCGCGCTCGATGCCTTTCGCATCGAATCGGCCGACACCGACCGCCAGGCCGCGCTCGCCGCGACTTACCAGACCGGCTACCGGTTGGCGATGATCTGGGCCGGCGCGGGCGTGCTGTGGATCGCGGCGCGCACCCAGGGCGATGCCACGGGCTATATGCACAACGCCTGGCAGGTCGCCTACTGCGCGATGGCCGCGAGCATGCTGCTGGGCGTGGTCACGGTGCTGCTGTCGCGCGAACCCGCGCCGCGGGCCTTGCCGCGCGCGCGCAATGCAGGCGAATGGCTGCGCGGCGCGCTGGTCGAGCCGTTCGCCGACTTCATCCGCCGCTACCGCTGGCAGGCCGCGCTGATCCTGGCGCTGATCGCCGTCTACCGCATCAGCGATGTGGTGATGGGCATCATGGCCAACCCTTTCTATGTCGACATGGGCTTCACCAAGGACGAGGTCGCGGCCGTGACCAAGGTCTTCGGCGTGATCATGACGCTGGCCGGCGCGTTTCTCGGCGGCGCGATGGCCATGCGCTGGGGCGTGATGCGCGTGCTGATGCTGGGCGCGCTGCTGTCGGCCGTCACCAACTTGCTGTTCGCGCTGCTGGCCACGCGCGGCCATGACCTCACGGGCCTGGTGTTCGTGGTCTCGGCCGACAATCTGGCCGGCGGCATTGCGTCGGCGGCGTTCATCGCCTACCTTTCGGCGCTGACCAACGTGCAGTACTCGGCGACGCAATACGCGCTGTTCAGCTCGATGATGCTGCTCGCGCCCAAATGGATCGCGGGCTTCTCGGGCGTCTTCGTCGACGCCCATGGCTATGCGACGTTCTTCACGGCCACGGCGCTGCTGGGCCTGCCCGTGCTGCTGCTGGTCTGGGCCGCTTCACGCGTGCCGCTGACACACGATTGACAGGAGCCGCCACGCGCGCCAGATTTACCCCATCTTTACGCTGGCGACAAGCAGCTGTGACAGCTTGGCGCCACCATTGAAGGCATGGCCCTGCCCTCTAACTCCCTTACTGCGACGGACCCCATGAGCGTGCACAACCTGCTGATGATCGAAGACGACGCCCGCCTCGCCCAGATGGTGGGCGAGTACCTGGGCCAGAACGGCCTCAGGCTCAACCACTGCGGCGATGGCCTCAGCGGCCTGGCCGCGCTGCAGGTCACCGACCTGCAGGCGCTGCCCGACCTCGTGATCCTCGACCTGATGCTGCCCGACATCGACGGCCTCGAAGTCTGCCGCCGCATCCGCGCGCTGCCCGGCCCCGCGGCGCAGACGCCGGTGCTGATGCTCACGGCCAAGGGCGATCCCATGGACCGCGTGATCGGCCTCGAGATCGGCGCCGACGACTACCTGCCCAAGCCGTTCGAGCCGCGCGAGCTGCTGGCGCGCATCCGTGCCATCCTGCGCCGCCAGGGCAAGGGCAACGCGGAAGCGACCAGCCAGGCGCTGCGCTTCGGCACGCTGGAAATCGACCGCGATGCGCGCACCGTGACCGTCGGCGGCCAGGCCAGCGAGCTGACCTCCTACCAGTTCGACCTGCTCGTGGCGCTGGCCGAGCGCGCGGGCCGCGTGCTTTCGCGCGAACAGATCATGGAAGCCGTGCGCGGCCGCGAACTCGAAGCCTTTGACCGCTCCATCGACGTGCACATGGGCCGCATCCGCGCGGCGATCGAAGTCGACCCCAAGGCCCCGAAACGCATCCTGACGGTGCGCGGCGTGGGCTATGTGTTCGCCAAGCAGCAGGACTGAAGCCATGTCGTTGCTGCGCCTCTTCTCCCGCCGGCTGTACCTGCGCATCTGGCTGGCCGTGGTCGGCGGCGTGGCGGTGCTGACGCTGCTGGTCGCCTGGGCCTGGCAGACCGCGGCGGAATTCAACGCGCAGCAGAACAGCGCCAGCGCCGCGCCGGCGCGCGAAATCGTGCTGCGCGACGGCAACGGCCAGGTGCTGGCCCAGGGCCTGGGCATACGCCGGCCCGGCGACCCGTCCGAAGGCCTGCGCTTCGATATCGCGGGTGCCGACGGCCAGAGCTTCAGCCTGCAGATGGCGCCGCGCACCCAGCGCGGCGAGCGCCCGCCGCCGCATGGCCCGGCAGCGTTCTGGCTGCGGCCTTTCGGTTTCCTGTGGATGCTGGCGCTGGTCGGCATCGCCGTGGCGCTGGGCGTGTTTCCCATCATCCGCCGGCTGCTCAAGCGACTCGAACACCTGCAGCGCAGCGTGCAGCGCTTTGGTGAAGGCGATCTGGCGACGCGCGTGCCGGTGCAGGGCAATGACGAATTGGCCGATCTCTCGCGCCAGTTCAACGCCTCGGCCGAACGCATCGAAGCGCTGATGGCTTCGCAAAAGTCGCTGCTGGCGAATGCCTCGCACGAGCTGCGCTCGCCGCTGACGCGCATCCGCATGGGCATGGAGCTGATGTCGGGCGAGCAGCCCTCGCCGGCTTCGCGCGCCGAAATCCTGCGCAACGTCAACGAGCTCGACCAGTTGGTCGACGAAATCCTGCTCGCCAGCCGGCTCGACTCGCGCGAAGTCGACGTGGGCACCGAAGAGTCGGTCGATCTGATCGGCCTGTGCGCCGAGGAATGCGCGCGCATCGACGCCGAACTGCAGTTGCAGGACCTGGCCGAACTGGAAGTGCCGGGCGTCGCCAAGCTGCTGCGCCGCGCGGTGCGCAACCTGCTGGAGAACGCGCGCCGCTACAGCCATGGCGAGATCACGCTGGAGCTGGCGCATGTGAGCGGCCAGGCCGAAATCCGCGTCGACGACCGCGGCCCGGGCGTGCCGGCCGACCAGCGCGAACGCATTTTCGAGAAGTTCTACCGCCTGCCGGGCGCGAGCGAGCGCTCGGGCGGCGTGGGCCTGGGCCTGGCACTGGTGCGCTCGATTGCCGAGCGCCACGGCGGCAGCGTGCACTGCGAAGCCCGCGAAGGCGGCGGCGCGCGCTTCGTGCTGCGCCTGCCCCGGGCCTGAATCAGCGAACGGCTGGGCGCGCCTCAGCGGGGGGCGCCTTAGCTGGGCGCGCCTCAGCGGGCGGCGCCTCGGCCGGCCGCCGGCTCCCATAAAGCGCATCCGCGCACAGCACGATCAGCAGCATCACGAAGAAATGGCTTTCGCGCGAGCTCCACAGCGAAGCGTTGATCAGGCTGTTGACGGCCAGGATCACCGCGAAGCTCAGCAGCAGGCGGCGCTGGTGGGGCTGGGCGCCGCGCGCGGCCCAGACCGGCGCGCCGATCAGCACCAGGAAAGCGAGCAGGCCCAGAATGCCGTTTTCCATCCAGAGGAACAGGTACTGGTTGTGCGGGTGCCAGCGACCGAAAGCACACCAGCCTTCGGCCGTGACCTCTTCGCACCAGGTGTCGTGGTAGCTGCCCGTGCCCCAGCCCGTGATCGGCTTCTGCTCGACCAGCGACCAGGTGTTCTTCCAGAAGTTGATGCGCCCGCCGATGCTGGTGATTTCCATGCTCTTGCTGTTGCGCGCTTCGGTGATGCCGAGCTTCACGCGCTCCTGCACTTCCGTGGAGGTCGCGACCACCGTCACCAGGCCCAGCGCCAGAATGCCCAGCGCGAGCCAGCGCTTCCAGCCCTGCGCGGCCAGCAGCAGGAAGGCGATCAGCGCCACCATCAGCAGCAGATAGCCGGTGCGGCCGCTCGACAGATGGGTGATGCTCAGCGCCGCCATCAGGGCCGCGAGCCACCAGGCGCTGCGCCGCCACCAGGCCGCGCTGGCACGCAGGCCCCGGTCCAGCGCCAGCACGACGAAGAACGTCATCATCACGTTCTGCGTGATGTAGTCGCCGATCACCGTATGGTCCTGGCCCCAGCCCAGGTTATGGGTGCGCGACCAGGGCAGGTCCCAGAAGATGTTCGCGTAGACCGAGCCGAGGATGAACAGCATCGCCAGCACGAAGGCATTCACGCAGCGCCGGCGCCAGGCGCTCTCGGCGAGCAGCGCGATGCACACCGGCACCAGCAGCAGCTTGCTGTACTTGGACAGGTGCAAAACGATGTCGTCATGGCTTGCAGGTGTGTACAGAATGCCCAGCAGCATCAACCCATAGAGCCCCAGCGCCGCCCAGACCACGGGCGCGCGCCGCACCGTGGGCCAGCGCTGCCAGATCCTGCCGCTGAGCAGCCCGAACAGCAGTGCCAGCGCCATCGCGATGTAAGCCAGCGCCATCGCCACGGGAAAAGACAGAAAGACCACCACCAGACAGACCAGGGCGGCAGATTCGGAAAGCGCCTGCATGCGGCGGGTATCAAAGGTCATAGCGAAAATACAGGGGGGAATAGAAAACGGTTTTTAATGGCGGCATTGCCACCGGCCCTGTTCGCACAAGAAAGCATTCAGTCGACCTGTACCGGGCTGCACGCATTTCAGCGGCTGTATTGAGTAACAATTTGACTATGAAAATTCCTACCGTCCATGCCATGTACTGGGATAACATTCCCGGCAGCATCCTGTCCAAGCAGCGCGAAGTCTTCGCGCACCTTGACATACCGCTGCAACAGGAGCGTGCCGATCAGCAGCCCCATGGCCTGTGGATGAACCAAGTCATCGAGCGGCTCGCACCCGATGACATCGTGGTGTTCTGCGACATCGACGCCTTCGCGTTGAACCGTGCGGCCTACCTCGCGGCCGTCCAGCACGCCGAAAACGGCGCGCTGTTCGGGCTTGCACAGTTCTCCAACCACAAGCAAGGCACGCAAGTGTATGCGGGGCCGATGTTCATGGCATTTCGCAAGAGTATGTGGATGCAACTGGGTTCTCCGACCATGCGCTCGAGCAAGCTGCACGACGCCGCCGAAGTGATGTCGGTGCTGGCGCGCGAAGCCGGCATTCCCGTGGTCATGCCGGCCGTGAGCGCCTGCCTGCTGCCCAAATGGTCGCTGGGCAACGAAGGCGTGTTCGGCATCGGCACTTTCTACGGCGAGCGCGACTTCTTTCACCTGTTCGAATCGCGCAAACCCGCGTACGAAGCCATTTTCCACGCGGTTGCTGACGACGTCCTTGCAGACCGGCCGCTGAACTTCCGCCACTATCTCGAAATCGTCGAGCAGCTGCAGGCCGCCGAAAGCGGCCAGCCGCCGCGCCGTCGCCCGTGGTGGAAACGCCTGTGGAAATGAAACCCATGGCCTACGACGCCGCCAAAATTCCGCTGCTCTTCGTCAATCTCGACCGCGATGCCGAGCGGCGCGAGCGCCTCGAAGCCGAACTCGCGCGCCTGAACCTGCCAGGCCAGCGCCTGCACGCGGTCTGGTGGGCCGAGCTGCCGGCCGCCGAGCAGGACGCGCTCTACAGCCCCGAGCTCAACCGCGACCAGTACTACAAGCCGCTGGTGAACGGCGAAAAGGGCTGCTATGCGAGCCATATCCAGGCCTGGCGGCAACTGATCGCCAGCGACGCGCCCGCGATGGTGGTGCTCGAGGACGACGTGCGCCTCGACGACCGGCTGGCCGATGGCATCGCGGCGATCGCCGCGCTCGACATCCCCTGGGACATGGTCAAGCTGCTGGGCCGCGTGCACGAGAAAGTGCGCAGCCAGCGCCCGCTGCTGCCCGATGTGGCCCTGGTCGAATACCAGCGCGTTCCCAGCATGACGGCCGGCTATGTGATCAGCCGCGCGGGCGCGGCCAAGCTGCTGGCCACGCGCGTGCCGTTTGGCCGACCGATCGACGTCGACCTGCGCTTCTGGTGGGAAAACGATTTGCGCATCCTGGGCACCGTGCCCTCGCTGCTGATCCTCGACGAGACCAGCTTCGTGAGCTCCATCTGGACCGAGAAGCCGCGTGTGCCGCTGTTGCAGAAGTTACGCAAGTTCGTGATGAAACTGGGCCTGAGCCTGGGAAATGCGCGCCATAGGCGCACGCAGTCCCGGCTGTAGCAGGGCTGCATTCGGGCTGAACCGGCGCCTATAAGACCGTCAGGCCCGAGCCATGAAACCGTTCGGGCTGAGCTGTAAAACCGTTCGGGCCGAGCTGTAAAACCGTTCGGGCTGAGCTATAAAACCGTTCGGGCTGAGCCTGTCGAAGCCCCGACCCCCGCCCCCCCATGCACGCGCCGCAGCAGCGCCTCGTAGCCCGCCTGCATCACCGACACATCGAACGCCACTTCGGCCTCGGCGCGCGCCGCCTGCGCCAGCGCCTGGGCGTAGTCGGGCTGTGCGAGCAGCGTCCTGAGCGCCCGGGCCAGCGCCGGCGCATCGCCTTCGGGCACCAGCAGCCCGGTGCGGCCCGCATCAATGACTTCGCGCACGCCGACCACATCGCTGCCTATGCAGGCACAGCCCGCGGCCATGGCTTCGGTCAGCGCCAGCGGCATGCCTTCGTAGTGGGTGGAAAGAACGAACAACTGCTGCTGCATGAGAAACTGCGGCAGCTGCGCCACCTGGCCCATGAACTCCACCTGCGCGCCCAGCCCCAGCTTGGCGACCAGCGCCTGGGCCTGATCGCGCAGCCGCGCCTTGCCGCCGCCGGCCAGGTAAAGCCGCGGGCGCAAGCCCTGCTCGCCGAGCAGCGCCAGCGCTTCGATCAATGTCGCATGGTCCTTCTGGCGCGCGAAGCGCGAGGCCATGACGATGGCCGGCGCGCGCTGCGCCCAGGGCTGGAGCTGGTCGGCGGGAAAGCGCGCCAGATCGATGCCGTTGGGAATCGCGACGCAGCGTTCGCGCGCAAAGCCCAGCTCGAGCAACCGGTCGCGCACGCCGCGCGACACGCCCACGCTGGCCGCGCTGCGCCGGTCCAGCCACAGCGCCTGCTTGAGGCGCCACCCGGTGTAGCGCTCGCGCGAGTTGTGCTCCACGTGCACCAGTTGCGGCACGCCGGCCAGCAGGCCCGCATAGCGGCCCCACAGATGGTCGCTGAAACCATGGGCCACGAGAATGTCGGGCTTCCACTCGAGCGCAATCTTGCGCAGCGCCCAGATGGTCGCCGCATGCGACCAGCCGGGAACGACGCGAACGTCCAGCCCCTGGTCGCGCAGCGCCTGCACGCGCGCCGCGTCGGTATTGCGCTTGCGGCGCAGCACCAGCAGCACCGGCATCGACTGGCTGCGCTGCGCGGCCAGACACAGATCGACCGCGACCTGGGTCGCGCCGGAAAACCCACCGGTCACAAAATGCAGTACGCGCACGGCGTGGTCCTTCAAAAAAAGCCGAGGTGACAAAAAGGGGCCCGAGGCCCCTTTTGCTACCGTTCAACGGAGAAAGTCAGTGGCCATGGCCCACGACTTCACCCGCCTTCAGGCGGTACACGGTGCCGCAGTATGGGCACTTGGCTTCGCCGGTGTGAGCGATGTCCAGGTAGACCTTGGGGTGGCTGTTCCACAGCTTCATGTCAGCGCGCGGGCTGGGGCAGTACACGCCGCCATAACTATTGAGTTCTTTGGCGGCCAGTTCTACGACGGCTTGGGTCATTTGTATTCTCTTGTCTCGGGGGGCTGGGAAAAAAACCGCTTACACCAGCGTGAGCCAGTGCGCGTACTTGGGGTTGCGACCGTTGACGATGTCAAAGAAGGCCGCCTGGATTTTCTGCGTGATCGGGCCGCGGCTGCCCGCGCCGATGGCGATGCGGTCGAGTTCGCGGATGGGCGTGACTTCGGCGGCGGTGCCGGTGAAGAAAGCTTCGTCGCTGATGTAGACCTCGTCGCGCGTGATGCGGCGCTGCTGCACTTCAAGGCCCAGGTCCTGGCAGATCGCGAACACGGTGTTGCGCGTGATGCCGTTGAGCGCGCCGGCCGACAGGTCGGGCGTGACGACCACGCCGTCCTTGACGATGAAGATGTTCTCGCCCGAGCCTTCGGACACGAAGCCTGCGGCGTCGAGCAGCAGCGCTTCGTCGTAGCCGTCGTCGAGGGCTTCGGTGTTGGCCAGGATGGAGTTGGTGTAATTGCTCACCGCCTTGGCCTGGCTCATGGTGATGTTCACATGGTGGCGCGTGTAGCTGCTGGTCTTGACGCGGATGCCGCGCGCCATGCCCTCTTCGCCGAGGTAGGCGCCCCAGGCCCAGGCCGCGACCATCAGGTGGATGTCGTTGCCCTTGGGCGAAACGCCCAGCTTCTTGTCGCCAATCCAGGTCAGCGGACGCAGATAGCACGAGGCGAGCTTGTTGGCGCGCACCACCTCGACCTGCGCCTGGTTCACCTGCTCCTGCGTGAACGGGATGTTCATGCGCAGGATCTTGGCGCTGTTGAACAGCCGCTTGGTGTGGTCTTCGAGGCGGAAAATGGCCGTGCCTTTCTCCGTCTCATAGGCGCGCACGCCCTCGAATGCGCCGCAACCGTAATGCAGCGTATGCGTCAGCACATGGACCTTGGCGTCGCGCCATTCGACCAATTGGCCGTCCATCCAGATTTTGCCGTCACGGTCGGCCATCGAGGGAACTGCGGAGCTCATGGAAATCCTTTGTGCAAGATCGCAAAAAGGAGATTCTACGGCGTGGGCGTATGTTCGATCGCGGGTGCGGGGGCATCGTCCTGCGGGGGACGATACATCTGCCAGGACACGAGGCGGCCATGGTTGAACGTGCAGTCCACATAGGAGTTCGAGCCGTCGGTCCAGCGGAAGATTTCGGGCTGCTCGCCTTGCGGGCTCTGCTGCTTGCCCAGCGAACGTGTCATGGCCACGACATGCATCATGTTGACGCCGGTACGCAGCTTGGCATTGAGCATGACGGCGCTGGCGACATAGCCTATGGGCATGTTCGAAGCCTTGCGCACCACGGCCATCAGCCGGTTGAAGTGCAGCAGCAACCACATGACGATACCGCCGCCGACGCCGGCCACGCCCAGCCAGCCATAAGTTGTAAAGGCAGCGTACAACAGCACTGCCAGTCCCACCGGGACCCAGATCTTGCGAAAATTCATGGCAGCAATTGTCTTATGGACACCGGACTTTGGGGTTGTGGTGAGTGCGTATAACCCTTCCGGACCCCGACTTCAGCAGAACTTTGCCATTGTGCGCAGTCCATGACATCGGCGTGACGCAGCTCAGGGGCACCGAGCAAGGGCCGCCCCGCAGCGACGGTGCCGTCCCCCTGGGGGGAAGCCGCGTCAGCGGCTCAGGGGGGGGTGGTTCAACTGATGCCACGCACGATGTTCATGGCTTCGTCCACGCGCTCCACGGCGTGGATGGTCAGGCCGGGAATGGCCTTTTTCGGCGCATTCGCCTTGGGCACGACGGCCATGGTGAAGCCCAGCTTCGCGGCTTCCTTGAGCCGTTCCTGGCCGCGCGGCGCGGGCCGCACTTCGCCGGCCAGGCCGACTTCGCCGAACGCGAAGAAACCGCGCGGCAGCGCCTTGCCGCGCAAACTGGAAGTGATCGCCAACATCACCGCCAAATCCGCCGCGGGCTCGTTGATGCGCACGCCGCCGACCGCGTTGACGAACACATCCTGGTCGGCGCAGGCCACGCCCGCATGGCGGTTGAGCACCGCGAGCAGCATCGCCATGCGGTCCTTGTCCAGGCCCACCGACAGCCGGCGCGGGCTGGGTCCGCCCTGGTCGACCAGCGCCTGGATCTCGACCAGCATGGGCCGCGTGCCTTCGAGCGTGACCAGCACGCAGCTGCCGGGCACGGGCTCGGAATGCTGGCTCAGGAAGATCGCGCTGGGGTTGGTCACGCCCTTGAGGCCCTTCTCGGTCATGGCGAACACGCCGATCTCGTTCACCGCGCCAAAGCGGTTCTTGATCGCACGCACCAGCCGGAAGTTGCTGTGCGTATCGCCTTCGAAGTACAGCACGGTGTCGACCATGTGTTCGAGCACGCGCGGGCCGGCGAGCGCGCCTTCCTTGGTCACATGGCCGATCAGCACCACGCAGATGCCCGTGGTCTTGGCGGCGCGCGTCAGATGCGCCGCGCATTCGCGCACCTGGGCGACCGAGCCCGGCGCGGACGACAGCTGGTCGGAATAGACGGTCTGGATGGAGTCGATCACCACCACCATCGGCTGGTTGGCCTCGAGCGTGGCGAGAATCTTCTCGAGCTGGATCTCGGCCAGCACCTGCACCTGGCTGTTGTCCAGGCCCAGGCGGCGCGAGCGCAGCGCGATCTGCGCGCCGCTTTCCTCGCCCGTGACATACAGAGTAGGCAGGCCCTTGCGGTGCAGCGCATCGAGCGCCTGCAGCAGCAGCGTCGACTTGCCGATTCCCGGGTCGCCGCCGATCAGCACCACGCCGCCTTCTACGATGCCGCCGCCGAGCACGCGGTCGAGTTCGTCGATGCCGCTGGGCGTGCGCGCCACATCGGTGGCTTCGATCGCCGACAGCGGCGTGACGGGCTGGGCATTGGCCAAGCCCGCATAGCCCTGGGGCGCGCTCAGGCGGTTCTTGCCGCCGCTGGCCGATTCGGCCACCGATTCGATCAGCGAATTCCAGGCCCCGCAGGACGGGCACTTGCCCAGCCAGCGCGGGCTGGTCGCGCCGCAGGCGTTGCAGACATATTGGGTTTTCTCTTTGGCCATGGGGCAAGCATATCGCCCCGGCGCCGGCCCTTACCCTTCGTTGAGTTCTGCGTGGTGGGCGATCTCGCCGCGCTTCCAGTAAGCGGCAATGCGCATGCGCTTGGCATCGACGCCGGGCTTGGCCAGCACGATGCGGCGCAGCGCGGCCATGTCGTTGTGCTCGCCCGCGGCCCAGATGAAGCCGTCGCCCGCAGGCAGCGCCAGCTGCTCGGCCGCGGCCGTGAGCGAGTCCACCCATTGCAGGTCGAGCTGGGCGACGCTGGAAAGCGGGCGCTGGTCGCGCGCGTCGGCCACGCAGATACGCACCACGGCCTTGGCCGTTGCGGGCAGTTCGGCCAGGCGGCGCTCGATCGCGGGCAGCGCGCTTTCATCACCCAGCAGCCAGTGCCATTCGAACTCCTTGGGCACCAGCAGGCTGCCGCGCGGGCCGGCCACGCCGACCCACTGGCCCAGCGGCGCGTTGACCGCCCAGTCAGCGGCCGGGCCGGTGTTGTGCAGCGCGAATTCGAGCACCAGCTCGTTGCGCTGCGCGTCCCAGCTGACGGGCGTGTAGTCACGCGTCGTCGGGCGCTCGCCTTCGAAGCTGGGGCGGCCGTCGACGATGGCCGGCAGATTGGGGCGCTCCAGGCCTTGCTGGGGCAGGATGAATTTCAGGTGGTCGTCAAAGCCGGTGCTGACGAAGCCGGCCAGCTGCGGGCCGCCCAGCGTCACGCGCACAAAACCGGGGCTGACGATTTCGCGCGCCAGCAGTTGCAGATGGCGCGAAGCAAACGGGTGGCGCTGGCGTTCGATGCGCAGCGTTTCGGTCACAGGGGTGTCGCAAGCAGTGGTAGTCATGCAGGCCTTTGGCGTAAAATGTTGATTTAGTCAACGAAATATCTGCCATCTCGTTGATTTTGTCAACTATAAATTCACGATGACTGCCAAAAACCCTGCGGACGTGTTCGACGCCATGCATGACCTGATGCATGCCTACCGCCATCGCATGCGCGCCGCGCTGCAGACCGAACTCACGCCCAATGAGATGCGCGCGCTGCTGTTCGTCGGCCGCCATCCGATGCGCACGCAGAAGGATCTGGTCGAGCACAGCGGCACCGACAAGGCCCAGATCGCGCGCATGCTCAACATGCTGGAAGAAAAAGGCTGGCTCGAGCGCGTGCCCCATGCCAATGACGCGCGCAGTCGCTGCCTGCGCCTGAGCCCCGCGGGCCAGGCGGTGTTCGAAGGCATGGGCGAGCGCCGCCGCGGCATCACCGCGCAGATGCTGGACGGTTTTTCGCCCGACGAGCAGCAGGTGCTGCAGGGCTTGCTGGCGCGGATGCTGGGGAATCTCGACCAGGCAGGGTGAGGCAGGCTCTCAAGCAACAGCTTTCTCATCACCTAAATCAAGGACTTAGAAATTGACCGATTTAGGGAGACGGTAGCAAAACCGTGACCCGTTCGTGGTGAGCCTGTCGAACCACGAACGGCCCGTCCTCATGGCTTGAGCGCAGGCCGTTCATCCTTCGACAGGCTCAGGACGAACGGATTTTTAATGCCCGCTGTTTCTTTTGAACGCCTTGCGAGACCTCGGCCTGCTTGCCCGTTCAAGACAAACGGGGGTGGAGGCCCGCCCTCAATCAACGATAACCGTCACCCGAGGCGCGACCGCGCACATCAGCTCATACCCCAGCGTGCCGCCCGCGCGCGCGACTTCGTCGATCGACAGGCGCTCGCCGGTCGACGCCCGGCCCCACAGCGTGACTTCGCTGCCCATGCCCGCGCCTTCGACCGGCGTCAGGTCTACGTTGAGCATGTCCATGCTGACCCGGCCCAGCACGCGCGTGCGCTGGCCGTTGACCAGCACCGGCGTGCCTGTTTCGCAGGAGCGCGGGTAGCCGTCGGCATAGCCGCAGGCGACCACGCCTATGGTCATGGGCCCTTGGGCCGTAAACGTCGAGCCATAGCCCAGCGTGTCGCCGGCCTGCAGATGCTGCACGCCGATCACGCGCGTCGAGAGCGTCATCGCGGGCTCCAGCGCCCAGTCCCGGTCGGTGTGCAGCGGGTAGTCGGGCGCGCTGCCATAGAGCACGATGCCCGGGCGCACCCAGTCGCAGCGCACTTGCGCGTCCGCGGCCAGCGCCAGCGTCGCGGCGCTGTTGCACAGGCTGCGCTCGCCGGGCAGGTCGCGCGTGGCTTCGTGGAACACGCTCAGCTGGTGGCCCACGCCGCGCGGGCCGTCGGCATCGCTGAAATGGCTGATGAACGAAATCTCATCGACCTGGGGCAGCGCATTGAGCCGCGCCCAGGCCGAGCGGTAGCGCGCGGCGGGAAAGCCCAGGCGATTCATGCCCGAGTTCATCTTCAGGAACACGCGGTGACCGACCTGGGTCTTGTGCGCGGCCAGCCAGTCGATCTGCTCGTCGCAATGCACCACATGCCACAGGCCCAGGCGCGAACACAGTTCGAGGTCGCGTGGCTCGAACACGCCTTCGAGCAACAGGATGGGCCCGCGCCAGCCCAGCTGGCGCACGCGTTCGGCCTCGGCCAGGTCGAGCAGGGCGAAGCCGTCTGCGCCGCGCAAGGCGTCAAAAGCGCGCTCGATGCCGTGGCCGTAGGCATTGGCTTTGACGACCGCCCACAATTTGGCATCCGGCACGGCTTGGCGCACGCGCTCGAGGTTGTGGCGCAGGGCGCCGGAATGGATGGTGGCAAGGATGGGACGCGGCATGGTTCAGAAGCAATCAGGGAGAGGGAATTCTGGCACTCCTGAGCGAAAGCTGCGTGTTATAACCAACCGTTACTGCGTTTGAGTCCACCAATATCCCGGCAAAGGCTTTGCTGATGTCCTTTCCAGCCATTCAATGAAGCGCGGTTTTTACACCATCATGTCGGCGCAGTTTTTCAGCTCGCTGGCCGACAATGCCTTGTTCGTTGCCGCCGTGGAGCTGTTGCGCACCGGCGGCGCACCCGAGTGGCAGCGTGCCGCGCTGGTGCCGATGTTCGCGTTGTTCTACGTGATCCTCGCGCCGTTTGTCGGTGCGTTCGCCGACGCCCTGCCCAAGGGCCGCGTCATGTTCTTCAGCAACGCGATCAAGGTCGTGGGCTGTCTGATGATGCTGTTCGGGCACCATCCGCTGATGGCCTATGCGGTCGTCGGCCTGGGTGCGGCCGCCTATTCGCCCGCCAAATACGGCATCCTGACCGAACTGCTGCCCGCGTCGCAGCTGGTCAAGGCCAATGGCTGGATCGAAGGCCTGACCATCACTTCCATCATCCTGGGCGTGCTGCTGGGCGGCCAGCTGGTCGGCCCGGTGCTGTCGGGCTATCTGCTGAGCCTGAACCTGCCCGGCGTGCAGAATGCGGCCGAAGCATCGATTGCCGCGCTGGTGCTGATCTATGTGCTTGCCGCCTGGATCAACACCCGCATTCCGCACACCGGCGTGGCCATGCGTCCGCTGCGCCAGGACCCGAGCAAAAGCCTGCTGAGCAATACGCTGGCGCTGCTGCCCGACTTCTGGAACTGCAGCCAGCGCCTGTGGACCGACAAGCTCGGCCAGATCTCGCTGTCGACCACCACGCTGTTCTGGGGCGTCTCGGGCAACCTGCGCTACATCGTGCTCGCCTGGAGCGCCGCGGCGCTGGGCTACAGCACCACGCAGGCCTCGTCGCTGGTCGGCGTGGTCGCCATTGGCACGGCCGTGGGCGCGGTCGCCGCCTCCACCTACATGAAGCTCGAGACCGCGACGCGCGTGATCCCTCTGGGCATCGCCATGGGCGTGCTGGTGATCTGCATGAACTTCATCGACACCATCTGGATCGCCGTGCCTTTCCTGATCCTGCTGGGTGGGCTGGGCGGCTTCCTGGTCGTGCCGATGAACGCGCTGCTGCAGCACCGCGGCCACAACCTGATGGGCGCGGGCCGCTCCATCGCCGTGCAGAACTTCAACGAACAGGCCTGCATTCTGCTGCTGGGCGCGTTCTACAGCCTGTCGACCAAGCTGGGCCTGTCGGCCTTCGGCGCGATCACGCTGTTCGGCGTGGCCGTCGCCGGCATCATGTGGTGCATTGGCCGCTGGCATGCCTACAACTGCCGCCACTATCCGCGCGAAGTCGTTCGCCTGCGCAAGATCGCCCGCCAGGACGACAGCCACTGAGTCTCCTCCCTCGGCCAGCGCCCGCCCCCCCGGCGGGCGCGGGCCGTTTCCACGTCTGCTTCCCATGCGCTCTCCCCTGCCCGTCCTGGCCCTGTTGCTCAACGCCCTCATCTGGGGCCTGTCCTGGTGGCCGCTGCGCCAGCTGCATGCGGCCGGCCTGCACCCGCTGTGGGCCACGGCGCTGATGTATGGCGCGGCGCTGGTCTGCCTGCTGCTGCTGCGCCCCGGAAGCTGGCGCAGCGCGCTGGCCCACCCGGTGCTGCTGCTGCTGGCGCTGAGCTCGGGGCTGACCAATGTCGCGTTCAACTGGGCCGTGACCGTGGGCGACGTGGTGCGCGTGATCCTGCTGTTCTATCTGATGCCCGCCTGGGCCGTGCTGCTGGCCTGGAAGCTGCTGGGCGAGCGGCCCACGCCCATGGCCTTGGTGCGGCTGGTGCTGGCGTTTTCAGGCGTGGTGCTGGTGCTGCTGCCCGCCGAAGGCGCGGGCCGCGGTCTGTTCACGGGCCTCTCGCTGGCCGACGGCCTGGCGGTGCTCGGCGGCTTCATGTTCGCGCTGACCAACGTCAATCTGCGCCGCATGCACGCGCTGCCGGGCCAGGCGCGAATGCTGGCGATGTTCGCCGGCTGTGCGTTCATGGGCTTGGCGGCCGCGGCCCTGGCCTGGACGCTGGGCCTGGCGCCCGGTCTGCCCGCGCCTGCTGCGCCCTGGCTGCTGATCGCCGCGGTGATGGCGGCGCTGATGCTGCTGAGCAACTGGGCGCTGCAATATGGCGCGACCCGGCTGCCGGCAAGCGTCACTTCGGTGGTGATGCTGTCCGAAGTGCTGTTCGCCAGCGTCTCCGCGGTCTGGCTGGCCTCGGCCGAGCTGCCCGCGCGCACGCTGGCCGGCGGCGCGCTGATCCTGCTCGCCGCGCTGCTGGCCGCGACAGCGCGCGCCCGCGCACCAGGCCAGCGCATTGCCGCACAGGCGCAGGCCGGCCACCAGGGTTAAGCTGGCGGTCTGTGCCGCATTGCAAAGGAAGCCCCATGGCCGATACCCAAGCCACCTCTATCAACGACTTCAGCGCCACCGACATCCAGGGCCGGGAAGTCCCGCTGTCAACCTATCAAGGCCGGGTGCTGCTGATCGTCAACACCGCCAGCGCCTGCGGCTTCACGCCGCAGTACGCGGGCCTGCAGGCACTGCATGCGCAGTACGCGGATCAGGGCCTGACGGTGCTGGGCTTTCCCTGCAACCAGTTCGGCCATCAGGAACAAGGCAGCGCCGATGAAATCGCAACCTTTTGCGAACGCAATTTCGGCGTGCAGTTTCCGCTGATGGACAAGATCGAAGTCAATGGCGCCGGCGCCCACCCGTTGTACCGCTGGCTCGAGGCGCAGGCGCCGGGGCTGATGGGCAGCAAGGCCATCAAATGGAATTTCACCAAGTTCCTGATCGGCCGCGACGGCCAGGTGCTGCAGCGCTATGCACCCCAGGATGCGCCCGCCAAGCTGGCCAAAGACATCGAAGCGGCACTGAACGCCGCATGAAAAAAGCCCTGGACGCGGGCGCGCACAGGGCTTGATGCGAAAGACGGCGGCCTTTCGGCCGCGCGTCGATCAGGCGGCGTCGGCCGAAGGCTCGGCGGCTGCAGCAGCTTCGGCAGCGGCGGCTTCGGCCGCCGCGGCAGTCTCCGCCACCAGCGCCTTGCGGCGGCGCGCGCGCTCGACAGTTTGGGCGACCGTGCGTGCAACCATGCCGTACATGTCGGCAAACGCTTCGATGTCCTGGCCGCTGGCCTCGAAGGCGCGCAGCAGGGCTTCGTCCTTGGCGGCGCGCTCGGAGGCTTGTGCCAGCGCCTGGTCGACCAGGGCGTTGGTCGCGTCATCGCGGGTCTGCACGCGTTCGGCATAGGCTTCGCGGCTCAGGCCGGACGCTTCGAACGCCTGGATGATGCGGTTGACCAGTTTGGGGCGCAGGTCTTCGTTGGAACGCTGCTGACGGCGGCGGAACACTTCGAGCAGCGCGTGGTGCACATGCTCGGGCGCCATCGCTTCGACGGCCTGACCTTGCAGGTCATGGCGCGGCTGGCCCGCGGCCACGGCCGTGAGGTAGCGCGACGAACGCGTGTGGATGGACAGCGCGACCTTGAGGCCGTCGCGGTCGAACGCTTCGGGCTGGGCTTCGAGCAGGTCCTGGAAAATGCCGCGCTTCATCGGCTGGGGCGTTTCGCCGAACAGCTGG